>JAJYCL010000043.1 GCA_021778415.1 bacterium
TCGCGCGCGTAATGTGTGATGCGATGCGGTGCGCGATGCTCGACTGCGGCCATAACGGTGCGTGAAAAATCGGCTAAACGTCGGATGAGTGCAAGCTCTGCGGGCAACGCCAACGCGGCAAGTGATGACGTTGCTGCGGCGGCGATTTCATCGGCGGCGGCGTTACGCAAAACGGACGCGATACGCGCATGGCCGTACTGCACGTAAAATACCGGGTTCTCGTTGGATTTTTCAAGCGCAAGGGAGAGATCGAACTTGAGCGGTTGTTCCGGTGAAAGCATGGTGAAGAAGAAGCGTGCGGCATCGACACCGACTTCGGCGACAACTTCGTCCAGCGTGATAATCTCGCCGGCCCGTTTACTGGAACTCACCGTTTCACCGTCGCGCACGAGCGTCACGTGTTGCGCGATGAGGACTTCGAGTTTGCCTTTGTAGCCAAGTGCCTCGGCTAACCCGGCGAGACGCCCGATATAGCCGTGGTGATCCGGTCCGAGGATATCGATGACGTGATCCGAGCGTTTAAGTTTCTCGTAGTGATACGCCACATCGGGTGCAAAATAGGTTGGACGCCCGTCGCCGCGGACCATGACCCGGTCCTTATCGTCGCCGAATTCCGTCGCGCGAAAAAACGTTGCACCTTCTTCAATATACGTTGCACCGAGATCGACGAGACGTTGTACGGCTGCCGTAACGCGGCCGTCGTCATGCAATTCCTTCTCGCTTTGCCAGAGATCGTAGGTGACACCGAAATTCGTGACGCTGCGTTGTTGTTGCGCGACGAGTTCATCGCGTCCAACGCGCGTAAAGTGCGGTAGCCACTGGCTTTCCTCGCGATCCAACCATTCGCGTCCGTCGCTTGCGACGATTTTTTCGGCGATCGGGAGCAGGTAGGAACCGGGATACCCGTCTTCGGGAAAGGGAGCGCTGGCGTCAAAGCACTGACGGTAGCGAGCATAGAGTGAACGGCCGAGCATTTCGACTTGGCGACCTGCATCGTTGATGATCCATTCGACGAAGACATCATAGCCGCAGAGGCGCATGGCACGCGCCAGCGTATCGCCGACGGAAAGTGCGCGCCCTTGCACGACGACAAGCGGGCCGGTGGGATTTGCGCTCCCGAATTCCAGGGAAATACGCTCGCCGCGCGGCGGAAGTTGGCCGTACGCATCACCACTGTTCAGGATGTTGGAGAGCACGGTATGCCACACATCGGGGGCAAGGCGTAGGTTGATGAACCCGGCCGCGGCATCGATGGCCGAAAAGGCTTGCAGCGCCGTCGCTTCGTGTTCGCGCAGATGAGCGATGAGCTCATTGCCGACCTGTTGCGGTGCCTTGCGGACAACTTTTGCGAGTGCAAAGCCAACGTTGGTTGCGAAATCGCCGAATTCGGGGCGACGCGGCGATTCAAAGGCAACCGCGGGCATTGCCGCATCGTGATACAGCGTTGCGACGCTACGCGTCAATGCGGCAGCAAACGATTGGAGCGCCGCATCGATGGGCGAGGAACTAGTGATGGTAGGGTTCATTCCGTGCGATCTTCGCCGCGCGGTAGAGTTGTTCCAGCACGAGCATGCGCGCCCACTCGTGCAAAAACGTGAGTGGCGAGAGCGACCAGCGCCATGTCGCACGTGCGAGTAAACTCGCATCGGCTCCGAATGTGCCGGCAATGACGAGGTTCAAGCGCGAGACTCCGCTGTTGGAGATATCATCGAGCCGACGTGCAAGCGTCGGACTATCGATCATCTCGCCGCTTCGCTCAAGCAGCCACATCGGCTCATGCGGGCGCAGGAGCGTGAGAATGCGCGCGGCTTCATCGCGCATCGCGGCCTTCGGATCGCTTCCGTCGGCGGCGCGCACTTCCGCTTCGTCATAGGGGAGCATCGGTGCGAGGCGCGTACGAAAATCATCGCAGGCGGCAGCGACATAGCGTTCGCGGATCTTCCCGACGGCGATGACTCGAAGGCGCATCGTTACTCCTTCGCCATGCTAGACGCGGACCCAGGCATGCCCGGGAATCGCCGCGACGAAGCCGCTAAGCTCCAATTCGCACAGCGTCGCGAGGAGTTCATGGGGCTGGGCACGCGTGGCGGAGACGAGGGCATCGAAGCCTGTCTCGCCGTCGCGCAGAGCGTGGAGGACGCTGCGGGCGAGATCGCTCAGCGCGGCCTGGCTCGGCGATGCCGCCCGGCGAGCGTCGGACGCGGCGATGCCCAGCGCTTCAAGCACGTCTCCGGCGTTGCGGGCCAAGGTCGCCCCGTCGCGGATCAGGGCATGGCTGCCCTCGCTCTGGCGGCGATCGGCGTCGCCGGGCAGAGCAAGAACGGGAATGCGATCTGCCGCCCAGCCGGCGGTGTTCAGCGAGCCGCTGCGCAGCGGCGCCTCTATGACCAGGACGGCATCCGCAAGCGCAGCGACGATGCCATTGCGTTGCAGAAATTGCCCCGGCCGCGGCGGGCAATCTGGTGCGAACGGCGAGAGCACGGCTCCGCCGGCGGCGATCATTCGGGCTGCGAGCGGGCGATTTTGGCGCGGGAAAAACGCATTGTGCCCTCCCCCGAGAATGCCGATGGTCGCGCCGCCGGCTTCGAGTGCTCCTTCGTGGGCTTCCGTGTCGATGCCGAGGGCGAGGCCGGAAAGAATACAGCAGCCGGAGGCCGCTAATTCTGCGGAAATTTGTCGTGCGTGGCGCCGTCCGTATGCACTTGCTGCGCGCGTGCCGACGACCGCAACGCACGGCAGGGCAAGGGTTGCCGTGCTTCCGAGGGCCCAGAGATCGGTCACGTTTGCGGCGAGATCGCGGCTGCCGCGTCGTTGCACAAAATGCTCGCGGGGGAGACGTTGGGGACTCATCGCACGGCTCTATCCCCCGGCTGCCGGAACCGACAAGGGGCATTTGTGAGGGCCCAGGAGGGGGAATAGCCCAGGGCCCAGGGAATAGGCGGCTCGGTTCCGGCCCCTCGATGGGCCCGCTAAGAGGAGATTACCGTGGCAGCTGAAGCGTACTGTGTGAAATGCAAGACTAAGCGTGAGATTGAAAACGCCGTGCAGATCACGATGAAGAATGGCCGTCCCGCAACTGAGGGTAAATGCCCGGTGTGCGGAACGAAGATGTTTAAAATCGGCGCCGCCAAGTAAGGCGTCGGCGACACCCCACTCTAGCAACGGGACCCTCCTAGGGTCCCGTTTTGCATCCACTAGCAGTTGTGGCGTATACTAGGGGTGCCTACGATATGTAGGCCGCCCTACCGAGGTATCGCAGCTGAACTGTCCGTCGTGCCGTACGAGTGAGACCCGGGTCGTCGATTCCCGCGACGACGAATCGGTAGTTCGCCGTCGCCGAGAGTGTCTCGATCCCGTCTGTAAGCATCGGTTCACCACCTACGAGCGTATGGAGCAACCGCGTCTTTTTGTCGTGAAGAAAGACGGCCGTCGCGAGCAATATTCGCGCGAGAAAATGTTGGGTGGCCTGCGCAAAGCGTGTGAGAAACGCCCGATTTCCGATTCGCAACTCGAAACTGTCGCGGCCGATTTGGAACGCGATTTTTTTGCTCGCGGGGAGAACGAAGTTCCCTCGACGACGGTTGGCGAGAAAGTGATGGAGGCGCTCAAAAATCTCGATCCGGTCGCCTACATCCGTTTCGCATCGGTCTATCGCTCATTCCGAGATGTTGAATCGTTCCGAGAAGAGTTAAGCGCACTTCTCTCCAAGTGAGTAGACCATGATGCAAAATCCACGGGTCGTGCTCACGCGACTTCCCGGTGCCGACGATGTGCCGATACCGCAGTATATGAGTGCGTCCGCTGCCGGAGCCGATCTGTGTGCCGCCGTTGAGAGCGAACTCACCCTGTTACCGGGAGCGCGCGCGTTGGTGCCGACCGGATTTTCGATGGCACTCCCCGAGGGCTTTGAAGGCCAAGTACGGCCGCGCAGCGGACTCGCACTTCGATCCGGAATTACGTGTCTGAATTCACCGGGGACCATCGATGCGGATTATCGCGGGCCGATCGGGGTGATTCTGGCGAACTTCGGCACGGAACCCTTCGTGATTCGTCGCGGAGATCGCATCGCTCAGTTGGTGATTGCTCCGGTCGCCCGTGCGGAATTCGCATTGCACGCCGAACTCGTTGAGACGGCGCGCGGTAGCGGTGGATTTGGGAGCACGGGAATTTCGTGAAAGTCTATATTGTCGGCGCGGGTTCCGTCGGACGTTTCCTCGGCGAGACGCTGAGCCGCGTCAATGTTGAAGTCGTCTATGCGCCGCGCAATCTCGCTGATGTCGTGCCCTACGACGCCGATGTGGCCATCGTCGCGACGAAATCGTTCGATACGCCAGGTGCGATTGCGACGCTGCGCGCGGCCATTGTCACGCCGGAGAAGTGCGTGTTCGTGACGCCGCAAAATGGCGTCGGCAACGAAGAGTTGCTTGCGGAGGCCTTCGGTGCGCGCAATGTGATGGCCGCAGCGCTCACGGTGCCTGTGGAGACCGATCGCGACGGACGCGTCGGTGCGCGGAATACCGGCGGCTTGGCGCTTGCACCGATGGCCGATGTGGCGTACAACTGGCTCGTCGCCACGTTTGGAAGTGCCGGCTTGCAAACCACCGTTGTGAGCGATTGGCGTGCTCTGAAGTGGAGCAAGCTTGCGCTCAACGTCGTGGCCAATGCGAGTTGCGCGATTCTCAATGTTTTGCCGAATCGTTTGGTTGCTTTCGATCATATCTTCACGCTGGAAATTCATGCGGTCCGCGAAGTGCGCGATGTCATGCACGCGATGAAAATCACACCGATCGATTTGCCGCGCTATCCGGTGCGCGCACTTTTAGGTGTCGCATCACTCCCGAGCCCGGTAGCAAAGGCCATACTCTCCAGTCGCGTTTCCGGCGGAAGAGGAACCAAGCCGCCGTCGCTGCTCTTGGATATTCGCGCCGGGAAATCGCAGACGGAAGTAGATATGCTCAATGGCGCGGTAGCGGCGGCCGGTTCGCGATTAGGGATTCCGACTCCGGTGAATGCGGTCTACGCACGGGTGCTCTCGGATATTGCGAATATGCCGCAATTGTGGCCGAAATATCGCGAACGTCCCGAAGCACTAGAAGGCGAAGTTATGGCCGAAGTGCAACGCCAACGTTCGCTGCGAAAACACAAAACGTAGGGGGCCATGCGCGATCCAAACGTTCCTGAATCCCTCGAGGGCTGGTGGATTCTTCATCGTATGTTTTCTTTCGACCGTCGCGCCTGGGATGGCACGACGGAGAAGAAGCGTCGGAAGATCGTTGCGCATGCCGTCGATCTGTTTGCTCATCTGCAATCCGAAGACGGTGATGTTGGCCTAGCGCAAATCGTCGGGCATAAGGCCGATCTTATGTTTACGCACTATGCGCGTACGTTCGAGGGTTTAGCCTACGCACAGACGCTCGTCGATAAATTGGATCTGCTGGCGTTTTTGCTCCCGCGCGATTCTTACGTGAGTGTGTTAGAAGTCGGCATGTACGATGCGACGGCAAAAATCCACGCGGATTTGCAACAGCGCGGTTTGGAAGCGCAATCGCCCGAGTGGATTATCGCGTTTGATGAAGCACTCGCATTGCAAGCGCAATCGCCGTATATCGCGCCGCGCTTATGGGCGCGTGTGCCGCAGCGCCGTTTTGTGTGTTTTTATCCCATGAATAAACGGCGTGGCGAGACGGAAAATTGGTATGCCTTGCCGTTCGATGAACGGGCAAAACTCATGCGGGATCATGGGCATATCGGCCGCACCTACCAAGGGCGCGTGACGCAAGTGATTTCCGGATCCATCGGCTACGATGATTTCGAGTGGGGCGTCGATCTTTACGCCGACGATCCGATCGTGTTTAAAAAACTCGTGTATGAAATGCGTTTCGATGAGGCGAGCTCGAAGTTTGGCGAGTTCGGCAAATTCTGGAGCGGCATTCAATTCGCGCCCGATCAATTACACGTCTTTCTCGATGGAGACGCTGCACCCGCCCTTGTCGATTAGAGGATGTTCCGTATGCAAATGATCACCGAAGTTCTCCGTTTACCGTCGCCGGCCCCGCGCCCTCAGTCGCTCGCGTTTGACGGCCAGACGCTATGGATGGGATCCATCGCGACGAATCGCGTGTATGAAATCGATCCGGTGCGCTGGACCGTGCGCGCTGAAACGCAGGCTCCCGGGCCGATCTGGGGGATGACCGTTGTGGGCGATGAGTTGCGCGCCATCGTCGGGGAGGAGAATGATGATCTTCGTTCGATCCTGCCGCTCGTTCCGGGGCATGGCTTTCGGTTGCAACAACGCATTCCGTGCCCGGAAAATACCGGGTCGCAGTTAGCCTATGATGGCGATCGGCTCTATGTGAGCCAGTGGTATAACAAGCGCATTTTATCGCTTGATGAGCATGGCCATGTCGGAACTGTGATTCCCACGCCGCGTGGTATTTGCGGCCAAGTGATCGTCAGTGGTGTGTTTTATATCCTCAATACCGATGACGAAGATTCGGATGACTATTACATCACCCGAATCGATGCACGACACACCACGTTGCAGACGGAAGATGTGGCGAAGGTTCCGTTTGCCGCGCGCTCACTCGCGTATGACGGCCAGCGCTTCTGGACCAATCATCGCGAACAGCACGAGATTATTGCCTTTACGGTGTAGGCTGGACGTTTCTGCGTTCGCCGCCGCGGCGTTCGCAGCTGCGCCGATCTTCGACGAGGACGGCGCCGAGGTGCAAATGCTTGCCTGGGGCGAGAGGTTGACGACGATCTTTAAAACGCCTGTCTTTAAGACGGCGTCGTTCTTGGGACGATTCCATGGGCAAACTCCTTACGTACTGCGTGCGATTCGAGCAAAACGAGACAGCGCTCCTGCGCCCAAGGTGCCCGGATCGGCCGTGATAATCGAATATCTACGAACTTCTCCTCAAATCTTAATCTGACGTTCGGTCTAAACTGAACCTTCGTCAACTCGGTGCTCGTTTTGCCTAGTAGGGACCAAGTGAGCAAAGGAGTTTTTTATGCAACATCTTTCCCAACGCAGCCGTACGGCTGCCATCTCAATTCTTAGTAGTCTCGCCTTAATCGCGGCAATGGGCTTTGCCCCGGCGTTCGCCGATGGCCACGGCGGTGACCACGGGAACGGCTCGCATGGAGACGACAGTCAAGCTCATGCATGCATCAATCCCGCTGGACATCAGCGCGGCTGGTGTGGAAAAGACGACAATGGCAATAATCAAGGCACCACGACGATTTCGGGGACGGTCTTGGGATTTTCCAATAACACCATGCAGTTTCGTCTCGATAGCGGCCAAGTGATCAACGTGAACACGGCCAACGCGCAGAACTCTGGAACTTCGTATGCCATCGGCAGCCATTATACGCTGACCGGTCGGTATGTGAACGGCGTCTTTTTCGTAAATAATAATAACAACAACAATAACAACAATTACAATGGATCCAATTCTACTGCGAGTGTTCGCGGCATCATCACCTCGGTAAGCGGAAATACCGTAACCTTATTGCAAGGCTTATCAACGGTGACGATCAACGATCAGACAGCCATCAATAACAACCAAGCCAATAATCTCTACGTGACGCGAACGGTGACCGCGTACGGATATTGGAACAACGGCACGTTCTACGCAACGAGTATTCAATAGCGTAGTTTCCCGCAGCCTCGCAACGTCGTTATGCCGCACCGGCAAGGCGTTCGAGGCTGCGATAGCCGATGGCCTCGGCGACGTGTTCCGAGTGGATATCGTCGCTTGCGTGCAGATCGGCGATCGTGCGCGCGACACGCGCGATGCGATCCAAGGCGCGCGCCGAGAATTGCCGGCGAGCACTAGCGCGCGCGAGTAAATGCATAGCCGGTTCGTCTAAGCGGCAGTACGTGCGCATTGCATTGGCTGGGATGCCCGCATTGCAGGCGATCGATGTGCCGGTAAATCGCCGTGCTTGTCGTTGTCGGGCTGCGAGAACGCGCGAGCGAATTGCCGCCGAGCGTTCTGCTGATTCGGCGCTGGCCATTTCACCGAAGGCAACACGGGCGACTTCAATTTGCAGATCGATACGATCCAGCAGCGGGCCCGAAAGCTTGCCGACATAGCGGGAGACCGCCGCATCATCGCAGCGGCAATCCGACGTGCGCGTGCCGCGATAACCGCAGGGGCAGGGATTCATCGAGGCCACAAGTTGAAAACGCGCAGGATACGTGTGCGTTCCAGCAGCGCGCGAAATCGTGACGGTGCCTTCTTCGAGTGGCTGGCGCATCACCTCAACGGCGCTGCGCGAAAACTCGGGGAGCTCATCGAGAAACAACACTCCGTGATGGGCGAGTGAAATTTCGCCGGGCTTTGCGAGTGCGCCGCCGCCGACGAGCGCCGTCTGCGAAATAGTGTGATGCGGAAATCGAAACGGGCGAGAACGTGCAATGCTGCTTTCGCTCGGAAGTAAGCCCGCAACGCTGTAAATTTTTGTGACTTCCAGGGCTTCGTCGCTGGTCATCGGCGGCAGTATCGATGGCAGGCGGCGTGCGAGCATCGTTTTTCCGCACCCGGGTGGGCCGACGAGCAACAGATTATGCCCACCGGCAGCGGCAATTTCTAGCGCGCGTTTGCCTGCCGCTTGACCGCGTACATCGCAGAGATCGCCGTGAACTGCCGCGTCGGATTCTTGCGGCGCGGAAACGGTGGTGCGCTCCCGCCATTTCGCACCATTGCCTTGCACTACGGCAACGGCCATCTGCAGGCTTGAAACCGGGTAGAGCTCGATGCCGTCAACTAATGCCGCCTCACGGATATTTTTTTGCGGGACGATGATTTTCGCGAACCCGGCGGAGCGAGCGCCGAGAACCATCGGAAGTATTCCGGTGATGCTTTGCAATGTGCCGTCGAGAGCGAGTTCTCCCAAGGCTACAAATTCTTGCAATGCGAGGCGATCGATTGTTTCGTCGATGCCAAGAAGTGCGAGGGCGATGGCAAGATCGAATGCCGGGCCTTCTTTACGCATATCCGCCGGTGAAAGATTCACCAGCAGTCGCCCGGCCGGGTAGGGGAATCCGGAGTTGAAAATCGCCGAGCGAACGCGTTCTCGAGCTTCGTTTAACGCGCGATCGGGTAGCCCAATGATGGTGCATCCAGGTGAGCCCGGTGAACTATCCGCTTCGACGCGAACGACGTACCCATCGATCCCCAGCATCGCCGCCGAATACGCAAGACACAGCATTCCCCACCTCCACGCTGCTTATCACGCGCAAAAGCATGCGTGACAACGTGGAGATGAGCACTGTGATGTTATCGCGACTGTAAAGCGCCGATGCCGGCGTTACTGGTTATTGATGCACGTGTTTCCAGGATTTCGGACGATATCGTCGCGATCCCAATAAAAATGATTGCCGCCGCTGTTGCGTAGCACGACGCGACCGTAGCCATACGGGTCTCCCGTTTTTCCGGGGCTGGCAGGCATATTGCAAAGGCGGGGAACGACCTGGATCGTCGTATCGGCGATCTGCGACATGTGGCCGTTTTCGGTCTTCTTTACTTCGGCGCGAACATAATAGATGGAGCCTGCGGCATAGCAGCAATTGTTCCAGTAATCCGTCTGGTGCGGCTGTAGCCACCCTGAGCCCATTTGATTGCGGAAAACATTGTAAACGGTGATCCAGACTTGATACTTCGTGGGGTTATAGGTGACCAAGCGCCCGTTTGCCGAGTTATATGCACTGCTTGAAAGCGTCGTCCCGGCGATGAAAAGTGCAAAGATGAAAAATACGAGGATTCTTTTCATGATATACCTCCGTGCTCAGATTTTTCTTTTTAGAGAATATTGCTCCTTTCCATCGGGTCAAAACCAGGGGCCGGGCGCGAGATTGAAAAGGGCACTGCAAGTTTGCGTCTGAATCTGTTGAGACTATGGCAGAGAAGCATCATGATTTTTCGATCACGACGACGTGGACCGGAAACCAAGGGACGGGAACGTCAAACTATCGCTCCTACGGTCGCGATCATGAAATAGATGGCGAGGCAAAAACCGAGCGCATCGTTGGATCCGCCGATCCGGCTTTTCGCGGTGATGCGAAGCGCTATAATCCCGAGGAGCTCTTGGTGGCGTCGATTTCCGCATGCCATATGCTGTGGTTTTTACATTTTAGTGCGGAAGCGGGAGTGGCCGTAACGAGCTATACGGACTCGGCCACCGGAACGATGCGGATCAACCCTGACGGCTCGGGCGAGTTTACGGAAGTGGTCCTTCATCCGCGGATTGAATCGTCACCGGCAGTAGCACATGAGGTTCTTCTCGGTTTGCACGAACGTGCACATGCGTATTGTTTCATTGCACGCTCAGTACGCTTTCCCGTCCGTTGCGAAATCGTGTGACGGGGCGCCCTACGCGAAGAATAAATCGGGATTTGGATCGTGCGTTTTGTGGGTGACGGGCAACGCCTTGCCGATTGGGCATGCCGAGGTACAGCGTCGTTCGGAAAAAACGGAATACGAACGTGTTTATCGTGTGCGGCGCCAATGCTGGGGTCGCAGAATCCACGTGCAAGGGAAATTCCGTTTGGTATCGTAGCGGTCCGTGAAGGGAAAGCCGCAGTAAATCGGCAGCTTTCGGCAGAGTGACATTCCATGGCTTTTCGGTCCGAACTCTCTACTCGATCTACGGAAAAGCGAGGGCCGTATGAAAAATACCCAGACACGTTTGAAATCATTGTTTTTCGGAGCGGACGGCGTTCGTGCGGGGTGGCGGGCCCTCGCATTTCTTGCGCTTGTCTTCCTCATCGGTTCTCTCATCAGTTTTCCGGCGCAGTGGCTATTGCAAGGGTTGCATATTCCAGATGCGTGGTTTGCTCCGCTTGGCCCGGGGCAAGTATTTGCGTCCGAATTGCAGACAGGAGTGATTATTCTTATAGCAACGGGTGTGATGGCTTGGTTTGAGCGTCGATCTCTTTTTTCGTATGGGTTCACATTTTCTTCAGAAGCGATGCCGCGTCTTCTGCACGGTCTCGGAATAGGAATTGCGTCCGCCACTGTTGTGGCGCTCTCAATGCTTGCGTTCGGTGGCATGCAGATTCAGGGGATTCATCTTCATGGTATGGATGTGCTGCGCTATTCAGTAGAATGGGCACTGGCAATGGTGATCGTGGGCATCTCAGAAGAGGCGACGTTTCGCGGTTACTTATTGGTAACGCTTAAACGCGGTCTTGGCTTTTGGCCGGCAGCGCTTCTGCTCTCGGCCCTGTTCGTGCTGGCGCACGCGGGAAAGCCCGGCGAAAATATGGTTGATTTCGCGAGCCTATTTTTGCTCGCGGTGTGGGGGTGTGTCACGTTTTTGAAAACCGGTTCGCTCTGGCTTATCGTCGGCTTCCATATGGCCTTCGATTTTATGCAAATGTTCGTGATTGGCACCCCAAACGGATCGCAAAAGCCGATCGACTCGCTTTTGAACGCAACGTTTTTGGGCCCCGCCTGGGTCAACGGTGGCGTTCTTGGCACGGAAGCAAGTTACTTCATATTCCCCGTCATTGGCTTGCTTTTTGCCTATATCTATTGGCGTTACCCGAAGGCCGAAGGTTTTAACTAATATTGCCGATATTGGTAGGAACATCTTGTAGCTAAAATCGTTATTGAATGGAGTTTTTCGATATGAAGAAACATTTTTCTCGAATTATTATGGGGCTCATGCTCCTAAGCATGGTCGTTTTCGCGACGCCGGCGAGCGCGCACCCTTCGAATGCGTTCTATCTCCGTAATTCGTCAGGTATGACGCTGCACTTCACCTATGGGTGTGAAGATGCATCGCGTGTGTTCACGCATGCGCTCGCGCCTCGTACCGGGAAGTACTATTGGGTGAAAAACGGTTGTCGAACCTATACCATCAAGAAATCGACCGATGCATCAGATGGCGAAACGAAAACTTTCACCTATACCATCGATGCCGGTCATCGTTACGAAATATTCTGGGATAAATCCAAGCACGCCTGGAATATCCAGGAACTCTAACCCCCCGACCCTTCGAGACGCTCGCTGCGCTCGCTCCTCAGGGTGACAGGGCTTGTCGGATTGATGAGCTTTGTCATGCTGAGGAGCGATGCGTAGCATCGCGTCTCGAAGCACGGTCCAAACGGAGCGCGCAACAACCACACGAGGCCCTTCGAGACGCTCGCTGCGCTCGCTCCTCAGGGTGACAGGGCTTGTCGGATTGATGAGCTTTGTCATGCTGAGGAGCGATGCGTAGCATCGCGTCTCGAAGCACGATCCAAACGGCGCGCGCAACAACCA
>JAJYCL010000023.1 GCA_021778415.1 bacterium
GCGCGGCATCACGGAAGGCGAACCAAAAAATGACGAGCACGACGAGGGCCATACCGACAAGCATGAATGCGTTGCTGCCAAAGAGGCCAAACGCACCATGCGTATTTTGCTCGTAGGTCCAGCGCAATAGGCCGTTGATCGCGAGTTTGGATTCTCCAGGCAAAAAGTTCTTAGTGATGATGCCTTTGGACCATTGGTCGAGAATGAACGCGACAAACGCGAAAAAGGCGATAAGAATGATGTTAGAGTTGCGGTTGCGGGACAATTTGATACAACTTTCCGGCGATGGTGAGGAAGGCATTATTCACGAGGACGAGTCCGACGATCACGAGGAACAGTCCAGCAGCAAATTCGATTTTCGGTAGCGCGGGTTTGATGCGATTGAGCAGCGGAAGCATAGCGCCCAGCGCCAATGCCGTGAGGAAAAATGGCAGTGCCAGCCCGGCGGAATACGCCAAAAGATAGCCCGCCGCCTCGGCCGTGTGCGCCTGCGAGGCCAAAGCAAGAATAGCGGCGAGGATCGGCCCGATGCAGGGCGACCACCCGGCGGCGAAGGCCATGCCGACCAAAACGGAGGTCCAGATGCCGCGCCGCTTATGTTGCGTGTGAAAGCGCGTATCCATCATCAAGAAGGGAATGCGTAGCAGCCCCATCATGTGCAAGCCCAAGACGATGACGATGAGGCCGCCGATCTGCGCGATGAGCATTTGATTGCTGCGCAGCAAACCGCCGAGCACCGACGCGGACATGCCGAGAATCACGAAGATCAGCGTGAAGCCGAGAATGAAGGACAACGCTTGCACGAGGGTTTCGATACGTGCTTGAGCGCTGGTCTCGACCTTGAGATCTTCTAAGGACGATCCGGTCAAAAAGGAGAGATAGGCGGGGACAAGCGGAAGGACGCACGGAGACACGAAGGAAACGAGCCCGGCGAGAAACGCTATTCCAGCTGATAGAGGCGGCGATTGCACGCTCTCTCTTTCGGCTCGCCCGCCAAGGTAGGCCTGTAAAAAAATGCATCATTGGTTCGTCTATCCGACAAATATCAGCCCCATCGCGTTCCATTTGGGACCGATTGCCGTCCATTGGTATGGCATCGCCTACCTTTTGGGCTTCGTCGCGGTCTATCTCTGGATGAGCCGGCCCGCCGGGCGGACTCGCCTCGGCCTGACCAGCGATCAGATCCAAGACTTCATGTTTTACGCGCTCATCGGGGTGCTTGTCGGCGGCCGGACGCTCTTTGTGATCGCCGATATTCTCACCCGGATGCAACATCATAATGATCCGGGCATCTATTTTGCGCACCCGATCAACCTCATTGCCGTTTGGAACGGCGGCATGGCATTTCACGGCGGACTCATCGGTGTCGTCATCGGCGTGTTTTTGTTCCTGCGCAAACACCCCGCTCTCACATTTACAGTGCTCGGTGATGAAATCGTGATGCTCTTGCCGCTCGGAATCGGGATCACGCGCATCGTGAACTTCATCAACGATGAACTCTGGGGACGCGTCTGCGACCCTTCGAATCCTATCTGCATGATCTTCCCCGCCGATCCGAGTGGGCAATATCGATTCCCGTCGCAGTTATTTGAATCGGCGATGGATTTAGCGACGCTGCCGATTCTTTTTCTCATCTATCGGATGAAGCCGCGCGATGGCGTCGTGGCTTGGTCGTGGGTGACGGTGTACGGAATTACCCGCACCATTGCTGAGGTTTTTCGCGCTCCGGGCCTATGGTTCATGGGCTTGCACGATGGCCAACTTTTAGCCGTTCCGCAGATTGTCATCGGGCTCATCGGGCTGTGGTATTGCCTTCGTCATGGTAGCCACACCGATGCGACGCCAGCTTCCTAACTGCGCGTGAACGCGACGACCATCGCCACGCGCCTTCATCGCGTGCGCGACGATCTCGCCGCTCATGCACGTGCATGCGGTCGTAGCATCGATGGCATTGATGTGTTGGTGGTTACGAAGCAACAGTCGACAAGCGCGATCATCGAGGCGATTGCTGCCGGTGCGACGCAGATCGGTGAAAATTACGTGCAAGAAGCGCGTGCGAAATTCGCCGATCTCCCGCCCGTGCGGCGCCACTACATCGGGCATATTCAAACCAATAAGGCCAAAGCGCTCGTCGAGCTCTTCGACTGCGTGCAATCCGTGGATCGTCTGGATGCCATTACGGCCTTGGATCGCGCGGCGACGGCCATCGGCAAGCGGTTGAGCATCCTGCTCCAAGTGAACATATCGCCAAGCGATCGCTTCGGTTGCGCTCCAGCCGAGGTGGACGCGTTGGCGGAGGCGGTGCGCGCAAGCGCGAGTCTGCAGTGCGACGGGATGATGGCCATCGGGCCGACGGACCCGGCCGCCGTGCCCGATGCCTTTGCCCTTGCAGCAGCGTGCTTCGCGCGCATCGGGGGGCGGACGCTGTCGCTCGGGATGAGCGGCGATTGGCGCGAGGCCGTGGCTGCCGGATCGACGATGATTCGCCTGGGGACGGCAATCTTTGGCCCGCGAATTGCCAGATAAAGCAGGCTCGGACAGCGAAAAAACGAAGCCGCAACCATGTCCATGTTTAGCAAGATCGGATCGTTCTTCTCGATTGGAGACGAAGAAGAGCTCCTCGATGAGGACTCGATCTCGTCTCGCGTCGTTCCGCTTTCGAACGTCCCACGTCGCTCCGGCGCCGAAGTGGCCGTCTTTGCCCCGCGTTCATTCGCCGATGTTGTCGAAATTGCCGACGCTTTGCGCAGTCGTCGCGTCGTGATCGTCAATCTCCAGTCGGCCGATCGTGCACTCTTGCAACGTGTTGTCGACTTTACCTCAGGCGTTGCCTATACGATCGATGGTAAAATGCAAAAATTGGCGGATTCCATCTACCTTATCGTTCCAGCGGGAGTCAGCGTGAATGCCAGTGGCTTGCGCGACACCGTGCTTGGCGACGCATCACTCGATTTTATGACCAATCGGGGCTAAACTATGGACAGAATTACCCCAGTCGATATTCAACATCGGACATTTAAAAAAGTTTTACAGGGCTATGATCGCAGCGAAGTCGATCAATTTCTCGATGAAATTATCGAGACGCTCGAAGACGAAGCGCAGCGCCGAGCAGCGTTAGAAGCCGATATCGCCGATCTTAAAGAACGCATTTCGCATTTTAAAGCGATGGAAGAATCGCTGCAAAATACGCTCGTGCTGGCGCAGCGCACGGCCGATGAAGTCAAGGCTTCGGCGCACAAAGAAGCCGATCTGATTCGCGAACAGGCGCGATTGGCTGCCGAACGTGAGATTGCCAATTATAACGATGCCATTGCCGAAGTGCGGCGCGAACATCAGCGCGCTCACGATGCCACCGAAAAAGCGCGCAGTGAATTGCGCAGCTTGCTCACCACGCATCTAGCCCTTCTCGAGCGCGAACCCGCAACGAGCGCGGCGGCGGCCATTTCGGCTGCCAATGGCGATACGTCGCGGCTGAATCTCTCGTAAAGTGTCCCAGAGGGTAGCCGTTTTACCGGGCGACGGAATCGGCCCGGAGGTGACGCATGCTGCGCTTCGCGTGTTGCAAACCGTTCGTCCCGATCTCGTCTGTGAAGTCGGCACCGTTGGTGGCGCGGCGCTGGCGCGCGGCGAGTCGGCGTTGCCGGATCACGTCCGAACCCTGTGCGATGCGAGTGCGGCGATTCTCTTCGGTGCCGTCGGCCTGCCCGAATACGATGGCAAACCGCTCGCCGAACGCCCCGAATATGCACTCTTTCTCTTGCGCCGCGATTATGAACTCTTCGCAAATATTCGCCCGGTTCGGGTTTTCTCGGGCCTGGAAGATGCATCGTCGCTCAAGGCCGAACTCGTGCGCGGTCTCGATCTCGTCGTCGTTCGCGAGCTCACCGGTGGCATTTATTTCGGGCAACCCAAAGAGCAGCGCATCATCGATGGTGTTGAAGCGGCGGTCGATACGATGATCTACCACGCCCCGGAAGTCGAGCGCATTGCACGGGTTGCCTTTGATCTTGCTCGTGCCCGTCGCAAGCGGCTCACATCGGTTGATAAGCAGAATATTTTGGAAACATCGCGGTTATGGCGTCGGGTTGTCGATCGCATCGCGCCCGAGTATCCCGATGTGCAACTCGATCATCTTCTGGTCGATAATGCGGCGATGCAGTTGGTGCGCCGGCCCGGTGATTTCGACGTTATCGTGACGGAAAATATGTTCGGCGATATTCTTTCCGATGAAGCGGCGATCCTCACCGGTTCCGTTGGGACGCTGCCGAGCGCATCGATTCGCGCCGATGGATTCGGCTTGTATGAACCAGTTAGCGGGTCGGCTCCCGATATCGCCGGCAAAGGTATTGCCAATCCCACCGCGGCGATTCTTTCGGCGGCAATGCTGCTGCGGATGAGTTTGCACGATGATGAACATGCGGCCCAAATCGAACGCGCCGTCGATGCCGCGTATGCACATGGTGCGCGCACATCCGAGCTCGTGCATCCTGGGATGCCGAGTCTCTCAACTCAAGCCTTCACCGAGGCGGTTCTCGCCGCATTGTAACCTCGCGGTAGCCTTGCTGTAATACGGCGTTCATGTGCGAAGCGTAGGCTCGATGCATGGACGGAATTGCCTGGGCTGCAAGCGCGATGCGCGCTGCGCAACAACGACTCGATATCGCAACCGATAATCTCGCTAACGCGCAAACCGATGGATTCACGCGGCTCTTCGCACGCGGCCGAATCACCGAGAACGGCGTGCAACTGCGCGCGGTTCCGTGGCGCGGATACGCCGCATTACGGCCAACGCAGCGACCCTTCGATCTTGCCCTCGTAGGGCCCGGGGCGTTTTTTGTGCAGACGCCAACGGGTGCGCGCATCGCCTCCCGCGATGGTGCTTTTGAACGCAGTACATCGGGAACGCTCGTGGATCGTCGGGGAAATGTTCTGTTAGGCCGTCATGGGGTGGTGCATGTTGCTGCCGATGCGCAGATCGATGTTCATGGCGTGGTGCACGAAAATACGGCCGTTATCGATACTATCGCGCATACGCCACACAGTCGGATTCGCAGCGGATGGTTGGAGGCATCGTCAGTCGATTCGATCTCCGAGATGATCGATGTGATGAGCGCTCAGCGCACGTTTGAAATGGCCGAAAAAACCGCTGCGGCAATCGATTCCACCCATCAAAAGGCGGCGCAAAATGTCGCCACCTTATCGTGAGGTGCAGATGAATCGCGCATTATACGCCGCCGCCTCGGGTATGGCCGCACAGCAGGCGAATCTCGATACCATTAGTGATAATCTTGCAAACGCCGATGTCCCGGGTTTTAAAGAACGCTCGCGCGTCTTCGCACAGCTTGCTGCACCCGACGGAACAGGCTTAGGAACGAGTATTGTCGGGCAACGCACGACGTTTACAGCCGGAAAATTGGAGAAAACCGGCGGCCCATTCGATCTTGCGATTTCCGGTCCTGGGCTCTTGCGTATTATCGACGCTTCCGGCGCAACGATGTATACACGCAGCGATTCGTTTTCGCGATCGGCCGATGGTTCATTGCGCGATGCGAATGGACGACGTCTTGCCGATATCGTCATTCCCCCGCAGGCAACGAGCGTTAGCGTCGATCGTAGCGGAATGGTGACGGCGCATACGAGCGCCGGCGAAAAACATCTGGGTCGGATTTATCTGTACGCGTTTGATGCACCGGATGCCTTACGGCGCATCGATGGTGCAACGTTTGCACAGACGAGTGCTTCAGGATCTCCGTTGCGTGTAGACTGCGGCCCGGGAAAGACGAGCACGTTGCATTTTGGAATGCTTGAGAAATCGAATGTTTCGATCATTGCCTCGATGATGGAATTATTGACGGCCCAGCGCGCGTATGAAGCCGATGCCAAGGGTGTGCAAGCAGCAGATGAAATGCTCCGTATCGCGGACAATCTCAATCGTGGATAGCGTCGCTGTTCGTCACGTGATGGCGCAACTCGAAGCCGGCGTTTTCGTTAAAGCCTTTGATTCCGTGAGTAAGGGTTTTGATGCCGGAGCGTCCACCGCTATAGAATCCGGATTTGAAATGGTGTTGGCGAAAGCGCTGGAGTCGCGCAATGATCGTTAGTGTAGCCGAGCGTGACGATGCGATTGCTTCCTTGCTTCCGCTTGTGCGGCGAATTGCCCGGCGAATTCATCGCCTGATTCCGATGGTGGATATCGATGATCTCATCGGCGATGGATCGCTCGGCGCAATTCGGGCGGTGGATGCGTTCGATCCGCTTCGTGGCCCGACGCTTGCGCAGTATGCTGCGCACATTATTGCCGGGGTTATGCTCAACGGTGTGCGTCGATGGGATCCGCTCTCGGAGCGGGCGCGGCGCGAATTGCGCCGGGCGGATCGCGAGCGCTATGATACCGCGATGCTCAGTGGGACGTTAATCAGCGAGGCTGCCTTGGAGGCACGGCGGCCGCAACTCGCCAAGGCGCGATCGGCGGCCTGGGTTGCTCAACCACTTTCCATGGATTCCGGCCTGCCACCGGGCATGGATTTGCCGGTTGATTGGTCATCCGATCCGGCGACTATTTGCGAGCGCGAATATCTCCGCGGAACGGTACGCGGATTGCTCCAAACATTGCGGCCCCGTCAGCGCGAGTTGTTGATTACACACTATTATGATGATCAATCGCTGCGTTCGATAGCGCGAAAACGAAACGTATCGCCGCAGCGGCTGAGTCAAGTGCATCGTCGAGCAATTGAAAGCCTGCGCCGAAAATTCGATGCTCAAGCATATTGAAGTCGACGCAAATTCGGCGTTTGAAACTGCGGCGCTTGCCGTTCCGGCCCACGCAATAGCCCCGGTTAATGCCGATGAAAGCATCGATGTAACGCACCTTCCTCACGATCATCCCGCATGGCCGTCAGATACGCTCTCGCTTTCTTCGCGCGCGCGAGCATTGCTGGCGAAGGTCGTCCCGATCGTCATTCGCGTGCTCACGTTTTGGGATCACCGCGTACGTGCCGTCGCCATAGGCTCCGCCCGCATCACCATCGATCCCGCCGGAAGCTATCGTCTAGAACGCTAAAGCTTGTCACCCTGAGCCCTTCGACTCGCTCCGCTCGCTCAGGATGACAAAGTCTCGAAGGGTTCTGTCACCCTGAGGAGCGTTCGGAACGAACGCGTCTCGAAGGGCGCGCCCCACGTGCGCTCCGCATGCTTCGAGACGCGCACTGCGTGCGCTCCTCATGCTTCGAGACGCGCACTGCGTGCGCTCCTCAGCATGACAGGGTTTGGTACTGTCACCCTGAGGAGCGTTCGGAACGAACGCGTCTCGAAGGGCGTGCGCTCCTCATGCTTCGAGACGCGCACTGCGTGCGCTCCTCAGCATGACAGGGTTTGCAACTGTCACCCTGAGGAGCGTTCGGAACGAACGCGTCTCGAAGGGCGCGCCTCATGCTTCGAGACGCGCACTGCGTGCGCTCCTCATGCTTCGAGACGCGCACTACGTGCGCTCCTCAGCATGACAGGGTTTGCAACTGTCACCCTGAGGAGCGTTCGGAACGAACGCGTCTCGAAGGGCGCGCCCTCATGCTTCGAGACGCGCACTGCGTGCGCTCCTCAGCATGACAATGGGGCGGGTTTAGGCGATTTTTGAGATGGTGGCGTCGAGGAGGGAGGCGAGACGTTGGCCGGTTTCGCGGCCGGTGGCGGTGACCTCGTCGTGCGACGTTGTGGTTCCGGCAGCGTTGGTGATGACCGAGAAGCCGAGCACGTTCATGCCGTTTGCACGCGCGCTAATCGTTTCGAGAACCGTCGACATTCCAACAGCATCGGCGCCGATCGTTCGCAAGTACGCCGATTCCGCTGCGGTTTCATACGTTGGCCCGAGGAGTCCGGCGTAGACCCCTTCGCGGAGACGATGTTCAGGCTTTGCCGCTGCGCGAACGATTTCGCGAAGGCGAAATGAATACGCGTCGTGCATCGAGATAAACGGATTATCGCTTCCCGCAGCGACGAGCGGGTTTGCGCCGGTGAGATTTAAATGATCGGAGATCATCATCAGATCGCCCACGTTATACGTGGAGTTTAACGCGCCGGCTGCGTTGGTGAGAATGATCGTGTTTGCGCCGGCAGCGTGAGCGAGTCGGACGGCGACGGTAATTTGTTGTGCGGAAAAACCCTGGTAGAGATGTACGCGTCCGGAGAACGCGACAACCCGTTTGCCATGCCAAGTGCCGATAAGCGCTTCGTGTCCTTGCCCCGCAATCGGTGCAATCGGCATCCCGAGCAGCAAATCATACGGAATGGTGCGGAACGAAAAAACGTCCGCGAGGGCATCGAAGAGGCCACTACCCAGCACGATGGCGAGATCGAAGGCTCCGCCGCCGGCATCGGTAAGTGTACTGGCATCACGGGTGAGAAGTTTTTCACTCGGGCTACGGCGGTCAATCACGTCATTACTCCGATCGGTGCAAAGAGATTATTTCCGGTCATGCTCGGTGGTACGGCAATTCCCATAAGATGGAGAATCGTCGGTGCAACATCGCCGAGTTTGCCTCCGCTCGTCGGCGTTCCCGCTATCCCCTCGCCAACGAAAAGTAGCGGGACGGGGTTGGTGGTATGAGCCGTAAGCGGGTTGCCGTTGGCATCGATTTTCTCTTCGGCGTTGCCGTGATCGGCAGTAATGACCAAGAGGCCGCCGGCGGCAAGCACTGCAGACGAAAGTTTTGCAAGGCACGCATCGAGAATTTCTATCGACTCAACTGTTGGTTGCCACTTCCCCGTATGCCCAACCATATCGGCATTGGCGTAATTCATCACAATGACGTCATAGCGAGCGGCCTCGATTTGGGCGACGGCATACTCGGTAATTTCGCTCGCACGCATCTGCGGGGCAAGATCGTAGGTCTCGACCGTGCGATCCGAGGCAATTAATTTCCGATCTTCCCCGGGAAAAACGTCTTCACGTCCGCCATTAAAAAAGTACGTCACATGGGCGTATTTTTCGGTCTCGGCGAGGCGCAGTTGTGAGAGTCCATGGTGCGAGATAATTTCCCCAAAGGTATCATATTGCGGGCGCGGCCCGAACAACACAAGGTTTGGGTTCGATTCCTCGTATTTCGTCATTGTTGCGAAAAGCAAATGTTCGTATGCGATGGTAGGAAATGCGGTAAATCCGGTATGATTGAATGCGGCGGTGAGTTGGCGTGCGCGGTCGGGCCGGAAATTAAAGAAAATGCACGCATCGCCATCTTTAATGGGACGTTCAACGCCAATGATTGTCGGCTCGATGAATTCATCGTCGAGTCCTCGCTCATACGTACTTTTGATCGCCTCACGAGCAGTGGCGGCATGCTGAGGGGCCTGTGCGCGGGCAAGCATATCGTACGCTGCTTGCGTGCGCTCCCACCGCGAATCACGGTCCATTGCGTAGAATCGGCCGCAGACGGTTGCAATCGTGCCGGGTCGCGATTGGTTGGCGAGGTGTTCTTCAAGCATGTCGATGTATGTTCGTGCCGAGCGCGGTGGCGTATCCCGCCCATCTAAAAAGGCGTGAATTGCAAAAGGCACGGTTGCTGCGACGGCGCCATCGATGATCGCAAAAAGGTGCGAGATCGATGAATGCACTTTACCATCGGAGAGTAACCCGAGGACATGCAAAGTTCCGCCCGATGCGCGAACATGCTCGATGCACCGAGCGAATGCGGTGTTACTTTTGAATTCTCCGGACGCGATATCGGCATCGATTATCGTCACGCCTTGCGCAACGACGCGTCCGCTGCCAAGGTTCATATGCCCAACTTCGCTGTTTCCCATGACACCCGCCGGCAAACCGACGGCCTCACCCGATGCATCGATTTGGGTATGCGGATAAGTGGCAAGGAGCCTGGCCCATGTCGTGGGGGCGGCAGCCGCGATTGCGTTGCCGTGCGCATGGGGATTGATCCCCCAGCCATCGAGGACCGTTAAAACGACTGGGCGATACGGTTTATGCGGCATGGCGAATCATCTCGGCAAAACTTTCCGGCGCAAGGGCTGCACCGCCGACGAGGCCGCCGTTGATTGCTTGCGATGCGAGATACTCGCGAACATTCTCCGGCTTCATACTTCCGCCATATAAAATCGGTACGTCGGCGAGACCGTCGACGGAACCGCGTATTGCAGTCATCGCGGCGTGGGCATCGGCTACAGCGCAGTTGCGGCCGGTGCCAATCGCCCAAATGGGCTCGTAGGCAAGAATAGTGCGCTCAACGGCTTCCCGGATGAGTCCATGAAGCGCTCCACGCGTTTGCGAGACGACGCGTTCGATGGTGTGCAATGCATCGCGCTCGTCGCTGGATTCTCCCACCGCAATAATCGGGGTGAGATCGGCTGCGAGTAACGCGCGAGTTTTTGCGTTGATATCGGCATCGGTTTCATGAGCATACAAGCGACGCTCGCTGTGGCCGACAATCACGTGCGTGACACCGAGCTCTTGCAACATCGGAATTGAAATCTCGCCCGTATAGGCACCCGATGGTTGCGGATGAACGTTTTGCGCGCCGAGTTTGATACGGTGATTCACGCCTAGGCGCCCGCGCATCGCGGCAAGGGCCGTAAATGGAGCCGCGATCACAATTTCCACATCGGCGGGAAGCGAGGGCAACTGCGGGATGAAGACTTCTAAGAAATCGATGGCATCGACGCAGGTCTTATGCATCTTCCAATTCGCGACAAGCACTCGCCGCGGCGTATGTTCCATCATCCTAGTGCGGCAACGCCGGGGAGGGTTGCGCCTTCGAGAAATTCGAGTGTTGCGCCGCCGCCAGTGCTTACGTGGCTGACTTTTGAAGCAAATCCGAGCATTTGTGCTGCGGCAGCAGCATCGCCGCCGCCGACGACGGTACGCGCACCTAGGCTTGTTGCGCGGGCGATTGCCGCGCCGACAACGCGCGTGCCTTCGCGATACGAGGCTTTTTCGTACACACCCATCGGTCCGTTAAAGACGATTGTTTTAGCTTTTTCGATCACGCGCGCATAGGCACTCGAGGTCGCCGGGCCGATATCGAGAATCATTTCAGTTCCGATCTCGGCGAGATTTACCACATGTGCGGCGGTGTCCGCATCGAAGCTTGGCGCAACGACTGCGTCCGTTGGAAGCTGTAAAACGACCCCGCGCTCTTCTGCTAAGGAAAGAATGGATTTTGCCGGAGCGAGATCTTCATCGCGCAATGATTTTCCAACGTCAAAGCCTTGTGCTGCAAGAAACGTATTCGCCATTCCGCCACCGATACAGAATGCATCGACTCGCGCGATGAGGTTGGTGAAGACGCCGACTTTATCTTTGACCTTTGCGCCGCCAATAACGCAGACGTAGGGCTTTTCGGGAGAGGTTAGGAGCGAGCCGAGTGCTGAAAGTTCGGCGGCCATCAACGGACCGGCATAACTTGGCAACAGGTGCGCAATTCCTTCGGTCGATGCGTGCGCACGATGCGCGGTTCCGAATGCGTCGTTGATATAGATTTCCCCGAGGGCGGCCAACTGGGCAGCAAACGTCGGATCGTTCTGTTCTTCACCAGCGTGGAAGCGCACATTTTCGAGGAGAATAACGGCGCCGTCATTCATTTCGCTCACGGCCGCATGAGCGACTGTCCCGATGCAATCGTGGATAAACATGACGGGAAAGCCGAGGCGCTCTGAGAGCGCTTCGGCGACGGGTCGCAACGAATATGCTTCGTTGCGCTTGCCATCCGGACGGCCCAGATGGGAGAGAAGTATGACACGCGCTCCGGCTCGGGAGAGTCTGGTAATCGTCGGCAATGCAGCATCGATGCGGGTGAAATCCGCGACTGCGCCGTCTTTCATGGGGACGTTGAGATCTTCACGAACCAGAACGCGCTTGCCGTGAACGACGACGTCGTCAAGCGTTTTAAATGCCATCCAAAACCATTGCCGCAAGATCGGCGAGACGACACGAATAGCCCCATTCGTTATCATACCAGGCAGCGATTTGAATCAAATCGCCATTGGCGCCGGTAAGGGCGCTATCGATGATCGAGCTAAACGGCGATTGCTTGAAATCGCTGGAAACCAATTCTTCCGTCGAGTACTGCATGATGCCGGCCAAATCGCCGGATTGCGATGCTCGTTGCAGGATCGCGTTCAGATTCTCTTTCGTCGTTTCTTTTTTAACTTGTGCGACGAGATACACCATTGAAACGGTCGGCGTGGGAACGCGAAGCGCGAATCCATCGAACGTTCCTTTGATTTCGGGAATCGTCAGATAGAGCGCTTTGGCTGCGCCGGTTGAGGTCGGAATGATGTTTGTCGCCGCATTGCGTGCGCGGCGGAGATCTTTATGGGGTGCGTCGAGAATATTTTGATCGTTCGTGTAGGAATGAATCGTCGACATGAAACCCTTCGACCACCCAAGCTCATCGACGATCGGTTTTACGGCAGTAGCCAAACAATTCGTGGTGCATGACGCATTGGAAATCACATGATGTTTTGCCGGATCGTAGGAGCGATGGTTCACGCCGAGGACGACGGTGATATCTTCGCCCTTTGCCGGGGCCGAAATAATGACTTTCTTTGCGCCGCCTCCATCGATGTGAGCGCGTGCGCGGCTTGCATCGGTGAAAATTCCGGTCGATTCGATGACGATATCGCAGCCGAGTTTTCCCCACGGAATTTTCGCCGGATCGCGTTCGGCTAAAACGTTAACGGAGTGGTCACCGATGTGCAAATGATCGTCGTGCGCTCCAACGTGGCCCGCGAAGGTCCCGTAATTGGAATCGTACTTAAAGAGATGCGCGCACTCCGCTGCACTCGTGAGATCGTTGATTGCTCCGATTTCAACGGAGGGGTGACGCTCCATAAGCGCCTTGGCGAAATTTCGCCCGATGCGGCCAAAGCCATTAATACCTATACGCATAACCGCAAGGATTACCGGGCCTGCTTGCTGTGCTCCTTGTCCTCTGAGCCCAGGCTTGCGGCAAGGCGGTTGAGAGCGGCAAAGCGACTGGCTACGGTCGGTTTGCTGATCGGCGGATTGCAGCGATTTCCGAGCTCGGCCAGACTTTCGTCGGGGAATCGTTGTCGTAATTCGGCGATTTCGCGGAGGGGCGGTGTGAGGCGGCCCATGCCGCAGGCGGATTCGAGCAATGCGACGGTCCGGCTTTGATGCGCTGCGGCCGCGGCCGTGCGATCGAGATTCGCCGCTTCCGTATTCACGAGACGATGAATGCGGTTTTTCGTCTCTCGTAATGCGCGAACATCTTCGAGTGAGAGAAGGGCGGCATGCGCGCCGATGGTCGCGAGGAGATCGGCGACGGCATCGAATTCTTTAAAGTAGAGAACCGGACGAGCGCGTCGTTCGATCAACTTCGGATGGGCAGAGAGCGAGCGCATGATTGCAGCCAATCGTAAGGCTTGCGGCCGCGTTCGCAAGACGAATTCCAAATGGTATCCGGAGACACTTGCGGCTAACGAGCCGCAGGCGAGAAATGCGCCGCGAAGTTCCATGATACGATCGCACTTGTGCGTCGGCTTGGCGGGTACGTGTCGAAATTCCACGGGGAGGACCAAGCGAAATGCTGTCGCTCCACGTAACCTGCGATCGGCGAGTCCTGTGATGTGTGCGTCGATTTCGACGCCGCGCATATCTGCAAGGAGCAGATGGCGAATCAAACGCGCAATGGAGTTGCGTCGCGTGACGACCGAGATGCCATCGGGGGAACCGTAGTATGAAAGAGCTGCGAGCAGAGCGCTTCGACAATGCGGCGACGCGGGGATATCGCGAGCTAATGCGTCTTTGGCATCGCCGCTGAAACTAGAATCCGTTCCGCGCATTCCCGTCATGGACGAAGTGGATCTTCCTTGCGCGTATCGAGCACATCGTACAAGGCACTAGGGTTCACTCCCGGTGTCGCACGCAATGGAACGTCGCGAATGGCAACGGTGACGACGCGTGTTGCGTAGTGAATCTCAAGAATATCGCCGGCTTTCACCGAATACGCGGGTTTTAACGGCATGCCGCCCTTGAGGATTCGGCCGTGCTCAAGCGCATCATGCGCTTCGGTGCGCCGCTTTGCTAAGCGGGCGACCTTCATGAATTTATCGAGTCGCACCGTTCTACGGTTTGCTATTTTTCGGTGCAGGCCTCCGCTCTGTGCGCTCGAACGGGCGAAAGATGCGTAACCCGGGTGTTAATGTCTTGGATACATCCAAGCCCATGTGGCGGACGATGCTGATTTTTCTCGTCCCGCTGATGCTCAGTAACGTCATGCAGTCGGCCTCGCAGACGCTCGCATCCGTCTTCGTTGGCCGCATGCTCGGAGTCGATGCGTTGGCTGCCATGTCGGCTGTCTTTCCTGTTTTTTTTCTGCTGTTCTCGTTTTTGATCGGTATTGCAACCGGTTCGACGATTCTCATCGGGCAGGCATTCGGTGCGCAAGACACTGCGCGCGTGAAAAAAGTCGCGGGGACGGTTTTGGGTGCCACGTTTGCTTTTGGAGTAGGTATCGCCGTCGTTGGATGGTTCGTTTCGCCGACATTATTGATGTGGCTCGGAACGCCGCCGAGTATTCTTGCCTCATCGGACGCGTACTTGCGGTTGGTGGTTCTCACCGCGCCGCTTATTTTTCCCTACATTTCGTATACCACATTTTTGCGCGGAACGGGCGACGCGCAAACGCCGTTCTATTTTCTTATCGTCGGTACCGTGCTTTCGATTGTTTTGACCCCGGCTTTTATTGCCGGATGGTTCGGCCTGCCGCATCTCGGCGTCTTGGCCGCAGTCGTCGGAGGCACTCTGGGGCAAGCGATCTCCTTTGCTGCATTTCTCATCACGCTTTCGCGTCAAAATCACTTGCTGAAATTCGATGGTGAAATGGCCCGCGATATGCTTGTCGACTGGTCTATTCTGTGGACGGTCATGCGCGTTGGCATTCCAACCGGAATCCAAGTCATCATGGTGTCGCTTGCGGAAATTGCGTTGATTACGTTTGTCAATCACTACGGGCCGCATGCAACCGCCGCGTACGGAGCGGTCAATCAAATCGTCGGCTACGTCCAATTTCCGGCGATGTCCATTGGAATCACGGCCTCAATCTTCGGAGCCCAATGCATTGGGGCTCGTCGTGAGGACTTGTTGCGCATGGTCGTCCGTTCGGCCGTCGCGCTGAATTACGTTATCGGCATCGTTTTGATCGGCGCGTGTTATCTTGCGTCGTGGAGTATTCTCGGATGGTTTCTGACGAACACCGAGACGCTGGATATCGCTCACGCATTGCTGATGATTACGCTCTGGTCGTATTTGTTGTTCGGCAACAGCGCGGTCATTAGCGGCGTCGTGCGTTCAAGCGGTGCCGTTCTTTGGCCGATGATCAACGGCATTTTCGCAATTTGGGCTGTGGAAGTGCCGAGCGCGTATTATTTCATGCATCAGTACGGCATCGATGGAATCTGGTATGGGTATCCCATCTCGTATGCCGTCGTTCTCGCTCTACAGTTCAGCTATTACGAATTTTTCTGGAAACGCCGAACACACGCACGCCTAGCCTAATTCCCCGCTGACGCAACGCCCCGTCACCCTGAATAGCAATGCGCAGTATGACAGGAACTCCGTCACCCTGAGGAGCGATGCGCCGCATGACAGGAACTCCGTCACCCTGAGGAGCGATGCGAAGCATCGCGTCTCGAAGGGCGCGTTTCGAAGGGCCGTCAAAAATGTTGCACGCTTACGCGTGCTCCGAATGATCGTGCTTCGAGACGCGCACTCCGTGCGCTCCTCAGCATGACAGGACGTGATACCGAGTCCCTGTCACCCTGAGGAGCGATGCGCAGCATCGCGTCTCGAAGGGGGCGTTTCGATGGGCCGCCAAAAAGTTTTGCTCGCGTATGCGTGCTCCGAATGATCGTGCTTCGAGACGCGCACTCCGTGCGCTCCTCAGCATGACAGGACGTTATAGTGAGTCCCCGTCAGAGGACCGATGCGCAGCATGACAGGACGTGATACCGAGTCCCTGTCACCCTGAGGAGCGATGCAACGCATCGCGTCTCGAAGGGCGGGTCTCGAAGGGTTATGGGATTCGCTTTTTTTCTTTTGGTGTGACGCAAGTGCCGGTTGCGCGACAGACGGTGATTGGCGTTTCAAGAAAATCTGCCGCGGAATTATTGATGTCGGGCCTTACTGTGATAACTTTTTTGGCCTCGAATCGCATAGCTCGTGATGAGTTACCGATTTTCGTAATTTCTGCCTCGGCTTCGATGTAATCACCGGCGTAGACCGGCGCAAGAAACTCCACATTATCGTAGGCAACAAAGAGCCCCTCATCGCCATCCATGCGGATGAGAAGTTCCGTCGCGAGATCTCCAAAGAGCGCTAACATCCGCGCGCCATCGACAAGGTTTCCGCCATAATGGGCGTCGTGTGCGCTCATGCGCAGACGTAAAAATGCATGATCGCTCATAGTGATTGTGCCTTACTTTGTTGCCAAAGATCTTCGAGTTGCGTTAGCGAGAGATCGGTGAGTGCTTTGCCATCGCGCGTGGCTTGCTCTTCCATAAACGAGAAGCGGCGATAGAATTTTTCGTTTGCCTCGCGCACGGAAGTTTCTGCATCGATTCCTAGGACGCGTGCGAGATTCACAAGCGTGAAAAAGACGTCGCCAAGCTCTTCGCGCACGTGAGGATCATCGCTTTTGCTCCGACGCGCCTGCGAAAGTTCGGTGAGTTCTTCGGTGAGTTTATCGAGGACGCCCTCGACATTCGGCCAATCGAATCCGACGCGCGCAGCTTTTTCTTGCATGCGTTGCCCGCGCTGTAGGGCTCCGAGATGCACTGGAATGCCATCCAGGCGCGATTTGCGCGCAAGACCGGTCTTTTCTTTGCTTTTGAGGAGTTCCCAATTGCGCCATTGCGCATCGACATCTTCGATGACGGCATCGGCAAAGACATGCGGATGTCGTCGGACCATTTTGTTGGACAGTGCGTCGATCACATCGGCAACGGTAAATTTTCCCGTTTCGCTGCCAATCTGCGCGTGAAAAACAATCTGTAAAAGAAGATCGCCAAGTTCTTCGCACAGGGCGTCGATATCGTCATTCTCAATTGCTTCGACGACTTCATACGTTTCTTCGATGAGGTACGGGACGAGCGTTCGATGGGTTTGTTCGCGATCCCACGGACAGCTCTGACGCAACCTGGCCATCACTTCGACGAGACCGTCAAACGTATAATGCGCCGACTGCGGCGGAAGCGGAACAAGCGGCATCGTCAGCGATGCCGATAGCGTTGCGCGAGGCATGCCGGGAATAATTTCGGCGACGATCCCGTGGGCATCGAGAGCGCGCAATAAGAGCGGAAGGCCGGGAAAATCCGAGAGTGGGTTGCCGAGTATTCCGATGCCGAGGCTGCGCGCATCATTGCGGTGGCGGGTTGTTAATCGGTCGACGAACTCGGCGATTTCCTCGCTTCCGCCACGCACCAGCAGCGATGCATCGTGAACGAGATTATCTTCGATGGTGACTCCATTGGTGCTCAGCGATCCCCGAAGATCTGCGGGCGCGAGCAAAATAATGGCGCGACCGCACTCACGCAATGCATTAATGGCACCGATGGTGAGTAACGAAGGATCGCCGGGGCCAAGGCCTACAACGCGAACGAGCATACGAACGCGGGGCTTCGCCGCCGAATGAAAACGGCCTCGGCAAAGTATGCCGAGGCCGTTTTCATTGCGAGGGTAGGGTTACGGCTTCGTGCTTGCAGCCGGTGCCGAGGTGGCCGCAGGTGCCGACGTTGCCGCCGGAGCTTGCGTTGGTGCTGGCGACGGGAAGACATCGGCGAAGCGCGGATCCGTTACGGTGATCGTTGCTTTGGCCTGGAGGTCTTGGATGAACGGCTGAATCAGCGGCTGTTCTTCTTGCTGACGCAGCAGATCGGCAATTTTATCGTGGGTGTTTGCCAGCGTCGCTTTGACGGCCGGTTTACGCTCTTCGACTTGGATAATGTGGTAGCCGAACGGCGATTTCACCGGAGGTCCGACCACGCCAACTGCCTGCGAGGCTGCGGCATTCCAATACGGTGCAACAAGTTGCGTTTTGGTATTAAAGCCAAGCTCGCCGCCTTTATCTTTGCTGCCCGGGTCTTGGCTATACTGCTTTGCAAGTGCGGCGAAGTCGCCACCCTTTTTGAGCAAGCCTTCGACTTTTTGCGCGGTGGCAAGATCGGAAAGCAAGATGTGGCGCGTGCGCAGTTGCAACGGTTGATCGAACTGCGCGTGGTTTTTATCGAAGTATTGCTTGATCTGAGCGTCGCTCACGGTCACGTTTTTGCCGACCGCTTTGTCGATAATAATTTGTTGTGCGAGCGCGTCGTGGACGTCTTTTTCCGTCAGGCCACGTGCTTTAAGCATCGTGTCCCAGGAACCGCTCGGAAAATTCGCTTTAATCGTATCTTCTTTTTTGGCGATATCGGCGTCGGTAACCGTGATACCGTTCTTTGCAGCGTATTGCTTGAGCAATTCGCCGATCACCATCTGTTGAAGAATGCCTTTAGCGGTGGGCATACTTTCGAGCTTTTGATCGAAGGCAGCAGTCGTGATGGGAGAACCATTCACCGTCGCGACAGAGCCGCTCGCACAGCCGGTTAGGCCGGCGCCGAGGAGAACAGCAGCGATGCCGACGACACCGCGAAAGGATTTACGCATAATTGACTCCATGAGCATATTGAGGGCGTAACGTTAGGCCGCGGCGCAAAATGCACCACACCGCTTGGTGGGGTTCGCGCAGGCCCCGCCTGGTCCTTTCGCTCGGTCGCTAGACTGCGACTGGCCGGCGGGCTACGGGTAGCCAGGCTCGGGCCGACATTCCGTGCTCCACACGTTCAAATGCGACGCGAACGGCCAATTGGGTCACGATAAAGAGCCCGCGCCCCGTCTCGGCGAGCGGATCCGGGAGATGGGCGCCGATCCATTCAAACCCCGGTCCGAAATCGCGAACGTGAAGAACAGCCCGTTCGGCTTCCCAGCTTAAGTGGATTTCAACCGGGCCTGGCGCGTGGCGAACGACATTGCCAACGAGTTCACCAAATATAAGCAGTGCTGCGTCGACATCGGAGTCGTCGCTCGCGTGCTCGCGAAGGGTGGCCTGAAGATCGTGCCGGGCGCCGAAGGCGCCGCGAGCATCGACCGATGCAAAGTGCCAGCTCATGAGTGCAGGCTAGCTCGCTTCGTCGCGCCAAAGGTCGCCCCTGCCTTATCGACGCTTGTCACCCTGAGGAGCGGTCGGAACGAACGCGTCTCGAAGGGCGCGCACTCACGCATCCACACGCATCGTTGCTCATGCTTCGAGACGCGATGCTTCGCATCGCTCCTCACGCTTCGAGACGCGATGCTTCGCATCGCTCCTCAGCATGACAGGGATGTTGTGCGACGCTTGTCACCCTGAGGAGCGTTCGGAACGAACGCGTCTCGAAGGGCGCTGCTCATGCATCCACACGCATCGCTGCTCATGCTTCGAGACGCATCGCTACACATGCTTCGAGACGCGATGCTTCGCATCGCTCCTCAGCATGACAGGGATGTTGTGCGACGCTTGTCACCCTGAGGAGCGTTCGGAACGAACGCGTCTCGAAGGGCGCGCACTCACGCGCGCTGCTCATGCTTCGAGACGCGATGCTTCGCATCGCTCCTCAGCATGATGGGTGCGGACGGTATGACGGGTGGGGGAGTGGGGTTTAGGTTCCGGCGGCTTCGAGAATGCGGCCGGGGATCATATCATCCTGCGCGGGAATCGTATGCGTATTAGCGATTTGCGCAATCAGTGCCGCAATGCGTCGCGATGATCGCACCGGCGCAACAAGCGTCTGATTGTGACGAATTTGTGCCAGTCGATCCGGTGTGCGAATCATCCGGGCAACCGCAGCGACGACTTCGGCCGAACTGTGGATGGCAACTTCGCCCAAGCCATTATGGCGAACGAAATCGACGTTGCCGCGCTCTTGTCCGGGGACGTAATCGTAGACAACGACCGGCAATTGCGCCGCATTCGCTTCGGCGAGTGATCCGGGGCCGGCTTTGGTGACAAGCAAATCGACGGCACGGAAATATTCGGGAATCTGATCGGTGAAACCGATGGCCGTAAGCGGCGTTTGCAAACGCGGTTGCAACTCGTTGAGTTTTTCGAGCAGCGTATCGTTACGTCCGCACACCACGAGCAAATGAATCGGCAAACGCGCGCGCGCCAAAGCAAGTGCCGTCGTTTGAATTTTTCCGCCGCCTTCGCCGCCGGCCATAATCATGACGACGAGTGCATCTTGTGGAAGGCCGAGTTTTGTGCGCAATTCTTGACGCGTGCCGGCAACATCATCGAAGCGCGGGTGAATCGGGTGGCCGAGCAATCGCAAACGCGATGGCGGAACGCCTCGCGAAAGTGCGCGATCATAGACTTCGCGAGCCGGGACGACGACAGCATCGGCCTCTGGCATCAGCCACGATTCGTGTACTTTTCCTAAATCGGTAATGACGGTGACAAGCGGAATATGCTGCATCGATGCGTCCGCTCGCGCCCGAAGCGCGGCATGATTTAACAGGGGATGCACCGAGACGATGACATCGGGATCGTAGGAAAGGAAAAGATCTCGAAGGCGTTCGCGATAGAGCGGTTCGCAGAAGCGAACGATCGCTTTATATCGACGGCGTCCGTTCGTGGCATAGTAGAGAGCGCCATAGACGGGTGGGGCGTAGCGCAGCGCCATGGAGTAGCCCAATCCGAGTTGTGTGAGCGGGAACGAACAATGTGCGGCGACATCGTCGATTCGATGCTCGAACGAAAAGGGATCTCGGACTTCATCCAGCGCGGCCGTAATTGCGTTGGCAGCGCTTCGATGCCCACCCCCGGTGTCGGAGATGAGGAAAAGGGCTCGTTTGGTCATTAAGGGACCTTATGTCGTGCCGCGGGCCGGAACCCTCCTGGTCGAGCGTTTTGCCCGCCGGGAAAGGGCACGCCTGTTCGCTCGGCTCGTGGGGGCCAGCCAGGCGAGCATGGCGCGCGCCGGTGCGTCGTAAAAGCGAAAAATATCGCCAAACTCCACGTTGGGATTGCGGTGGTGCCCGTCATGATCCTCGGGAAGAACGATCTGGAAGACGCGCGAGATGGCACGAAGCCACTTCGGCGTGACCCAGCCGATTGGCGTGGTATGGCGCCACCAAACATGCAACTGGCCGAGGGCTAGGCCGATAAGCGCGCCCGGCCACGATATCCGCGACGCGAGGATCGCGACCACGATATAAGGGAGTGCTCCCAAAAATCCGTCGAGCAGAATCCATGGATCGAGCGAAATGACCGCTTGATCCCAAAAGGAGCGACGGCGATCGTGGTGCGTACGCATATGCAATGTAAACCACAAATGCTGGGGAACATGGTAGAAGAAGGTGGAGCCGAGATCGCCTAGCAGTAAGACGAGAAGTGCCGCGACGAGAACCGACATACCATTTCCTTTGCGCGTGCGCGAGTAGCGTTGTGCTCGCGTTGTTGTGCGCGTGTGCGTCGTTCCCCTCCGCAATTGAGCCGAGAACGCCCATTCCACGGCCTCATATTGCGCATCTTATTAACGTCGCCTTAAGCTATTCTGTACCGTTTGCCATCGAGGGAATTCGCGGTTCGCGGCTTTTTGAGGACGGAACGCATTTTGGCGATGCGGAGTCCGCGATTGCACGACAAATTCTGCGAACCAATCCCCGCATTACTGGCCCGCAAGCCTTATGTTTTGCGGTGACGACGGCAAACGCAGCCCGGCGATATGGCATCTCGCCGGAATTTCTGGCGTCGACGTTGCTCCAGGAGTCGGCGTATGATCCGCTTGCATTCTCCTCCGGCGGGGCCGAGGGAATCGCTCAGTTTGAACCTGATACCGCCGCTGAAATGGGGATCGATCCGCTCGTTCCGGATGCCTCCATTGATGCCGCTGCCGCGCTCCTGTCGCACTATCAACGGAGCTATCGCGATGCGGAAACGCCGTCATACGAATTGGCTCTTGCAGCTTACAACGCGGGCCCTGGAGCCGTCGCCGCATATCACGGCATCCCGCCCTATGACGAGACGCGTGAGTATATCGCCGATATCACCTGGCGCTGGATGCAGATTCTCATCCACGAACGGCGGGATATTCGCTCTTCCCGGCAAAAACGCGCGCCATGAAATATGCAATTCGTTGTATCGTTGCAGTTGTTGCTGCTGCGACCATTGCCGCGTGTAGCGCGAGCCCAACCGAGGGCATGAAATTTACGGCGCCATCGGGCTGGACCGGAACCCCCGCCGTATTCGGTTTTCAGCTCTGGTTTAATCCGGCCGATAAGGGCGAGTTCTTAATGCTCGGTAAATTGCCGAAGCAGATCCCGCTGACGGAATATAAATTCGATTCATCGCAGATCAAAGGTCAAATGAAAAATGCGACCATCGATAAGACCGAAGATATTTCCATCTGCGGCAACCAGCCGGCGAAAATGATCGCGATGCACGGTACATCCTCCACGACGAACAAAAATGAGAAGATGGAACTGCTCGTAACAAACGTCGACAAGAGTTCGTACATGGCGATGTATGGCTATCCTGGAGACGGTAAAGCGAATGCCGATGCGGAAAATGCCATCAAGAACATCTGCGCAACAACGAAGTAATTCGGCGTTTTGAGTCTCTTGCGTCGGTTATTCGTTCGGCAACCGCTAACGTGGGTTGCAGGTGCGAATGAAGGGCCGACGCTACGTCGGACATTAGGCTGGCCGGCACTGACGGCAATCGGTCTTGGCACGATGTTGGGCGGAATTTTTCCGACAGTTGGGGCCGGCGGAATCACTGCCGGCCCCGCCGTCATTGTGTCGTTTGCCTTATCCGGTCTCGTATGCGTGTGTGTCGCGCTTTGCTACGCCGAATTTGCTTCGATGGTTCCTGTTGCTGGAAGCGCCTATACGTATGCCTATGCAACGCTGGGTGAAATCGTCGCCTGGATTATCGGCTGGGATCTCATTCTTGAGTACGGTGTTAGCGTAGCGCCAACGGCATCGTCGTGGTCGGCCTATGCACAAGGCCTTCTTGCGCAAATTGGCATTCATCTTCCGGCGTGGGCGATGACCGCGCACGTCGTGTTCGGACAAGCTCCGAGTTTTGATCTCATCGCCGCCGTCATCGTGTTGTTCGTAACGGGCATCGTGGCCATCGGCATTCGGGAATCGGCAAATGTTAACGGTGCCTTTGTGTTTCTCCAGGTCATCGCCATGATCGTCTTTGTGGTTGTCGCCTGGCGATTTATCCATCCCGTTAATCTTCATCCGTTTGCTCCGCACGGCTGGCACGGCGTCGTTACCGGCGCGGCTCAAGTCTTTTTTGCGTACATCGGATTTGATACGGTGACCGTTGCCGCCGAGGAAGCGAAGAACCCCAAACGCGATGTCCCTATCGGTATTCTTATTTCATTGCTTGTTGGCGGACTTCTGTATTGTGCGATTGCCTATGTGACCGTCGGCGTTCTCTCGCCGGCGCACTACACAAACGGAGGCGGAGCGGCGATGAGCGATGTGATTGCATCGATTTCCAGTAATCCGTGGTTACTAGCCGTTGTGGGCTTCGGTGGCATTGCCGGGAATCTGACAGTTATGCTGACATCATTGCTCGGCCAAATTCGCATTTTTTATGTGATGGCGCGAGATCGGATGCTGCCGCCCGCCGTGGCGCGCATCGACCCGCGCTTTCGTACGCCGATGCAAATGACGATGATCACCGGGTGCGTCGTCGCCGTCTTGGCGGCCGTCTATCCTCTGGGTATTCTCTTGGAGTTTACCAATATCGGCACACTTTGTGCCTTTGCCATTGTCTGCGCGGGCGTCCTTGTGTTGCGAGTGGTACGCCCCGATGCGCCTCGTCCATTCCGAGTTCCAATGGCACCGGTCTTGTGCATTGGCGGCGTCGTCGGCTGCATCTATCTCATGTCCGGACTTGCGTTACCCACATGGCTGCGCTTCGGCATCTGGTTTGCGCTGGGGATCGTTATCTATGCAGTCTATGGATACCGTCATTCACGATTGCGAACGGCCACACCATGATCGATGAGCGCGAGCGCGTTGAATATGTTCGAGTTCCGGTCCGTCACGCCGCTCCGACGTTCGCGCAAGACGTGCTTACCGGACTCACCGGCAAGCAGAAAAGTTTGCGCGCACTCTACTTTTATGACGATGTCGGTTCGGCGCTGTTCGATGCCATTACCAAACTTGATGCATATTATCTCACGCGCGCGGAGACGGAAATCTTGCGCGAATCGAGCTGGGAAATCGTGCGCGCACTCGATAGCCCTCCGGAATTTTTTGAACTGGGCAGCGGTAGTGCAGAAAAAACCCGGCTGCTCATCGATGATGCTATCCGTGCGCATGGATCGCTGCGCTATTCTCCCGTGGATATCTCTGCTAGTGCACTTCATGGATCTGCAAAGCGCCTGACTGCTTCGTTTCCGGATTTACGTATTCGCGCCTACGAAGGCGACTATTTCGATGTGCTTGCATCGCCGCAACTGCAGTTTGACGGTCGTGTCTTGGCAATGTTCATGGGTTCGAATATCGGTAATCTCGATCCGCAGGAAACCAGCACATTATTAATGGCGCTCGGGAGGGCGTTGCGACCGGGCGACGGGTTGCTTCTTGGTGCCGATCTTAAGAAAGATCGGGCAATCCTCGAACGAGCCTACGACGATCCGGCCGGGGTTACGGCTGCTTTCGATAAGAATCTGCTGGTTCGGATCAATCGCGAATTCGACGGTGATTTCGATCTTGCCGATTTTCGTCATGTGGCCGAGTATGACGAGCGGCGCGGCGTCGTCGAATCGTATTTGGAAGCGTTACGGCCAGTCTACGTTCGACTCGCCGCGCTCGATACGACGATTCATTTTGCGCGTGAAGAGCGCATCCATACGGAATCATCGTATAAATACGATATCGAACAATTGCATCGCTTAGGTGTGGAGTGCGGATTCGTTCCGCAACGAGAATGGTTTGATCGGGGGCATCGCTTTACCGTAACCTTATTGGTGCGCGCGTAACGTCGCTATCCGCTCTCCCTGGCGAACGGCAAGATCGGTGACGATTGCTAGGAGTGCAACGGGAAGTGCGCCGGCGATCGTCATTTGCATATTGTGAAGGGCCAGGCCGGAGAAAATCAATTCTCCCATTCCCCCGGCACTGACGTACCCGGCGAGTGCGCCAAGCCCGATGCAGGCGATGGCGGCGATGCGAAAACCGGCAAGGAGCTTGGGTAAGGCAAGTGGCAATTCGATGCGCGCAAAGCGTTGTCGCGCCGACATTCCCATTGCGATTGCGCTTTCGCGAAGTGGTATCGGGATGTCCGTATGTGCTGCAATGATTGCACGGGTGAGGAAGATTTGCGCATATGCTGCCAGTGCGATCACCGCAGGCAGAAAGCCTAAGCCGAACATGCGTACCAGGACCGCAAGCACAGCGAGTGACGGAATCGTATAGAGCATCGTAAGCGACCCAAGAATGATCGCAGCGAGGCCCGTATTGCGCAGGGCAAGGAACGCCAACGGAACGGCGACGACGCTTGCGAGCATGAGCGCGCTCGTCACGAGGACCAGATGTCCGCCGAAAAGGCTCAGCATACGATCCGGATGGGAGATGGCGTAGTTCATTGCTGATCCCGTAAGGCGAGCAACGGTGCTTCGTCGTCGCCGAGAATGCGATGAAGAATGTCGTACGAGGTTGCCGTTCCGGCTTGTAACAGGGACCGAACGAAGGCGTCTCCGGGATTTCGCAGGAGCTCCGACGGGGTGGCGCAGGCAACGACTGCTCCTTCGCGCATCACCGCAACGCGATGGGCCACGGTCAGCGCCTCGCCAATATCGTGAGTAACGAGAAGCACCGTTGTTCCCGAGGCACGTACAGCGGTGAAAAGTTCGCGCTGCAGCGCCGTGCGAACCAAAGGATCGACGGCGGCAAACGGCTCGTCCATAAGCATGAGACGAGGCTCGGCAGCGAGAGCGCGTGCGACGCCGGCACGCTGCGCTTGCCCACCCGAGAGCGATGCCGGATAACGATTGCGTAATGCATCATCTAAACGCACCAATTGCAAAAGCGCGCCGACACGGGCTGCGATGCGCTCGCGATTCCATCCGAGAAGCGAAGGAACGACAGCGATATTTTCTGCCACAGTCATATGGGGAAAGAGACCGACCGATTGAATCACATAGCCGATAGACCTCCGCAGCGTCACTGCATCCATCGTCGCTGTGTTGACGCCGTCAATTTCAATGCGACCGGATCGATGATCGATGAGACGATTGATGGATCGTAAGAGGGTGGTTTTGCCGCAGCCCGATGGCCCAACGAGTGCAAGCACTTCGCCTGCAGAGGCGTGGAGGTTGACGCCGACGACGGCATCACTGCTCGCCTTCGGATGTCGAATGGAAAGATCGATGCATTGGAGCGATGCGCCGCGATGGTTGCTCAGGGTGCAATCTCCGCAAGGAACGCTGCTGCGACATCGTGCGGATCGGCGTGATCACTTTCGATGCGTGCATTCATTGCTTGCATGCGTTCCGTCGTAATGGCAGATTCAATCGCATTAAGCGTTGGGGCAATCATGGGAAACGCTTTCATGGTTGCTTCACGGACGACGGGAGCAGGGCGATACGGCGGCCAGAGATGCTTGTCGTCATCGAGCAAAACGAGATGTTGCGTCGCGACGGTTCCATCCGTGCTAAAGGCCGTTGCAACATCTGCATGACCCGTCAAGAGCGCGTCGTATTTCAACCCAATATCGTATGTGCGTATCTCTTTGAAGGCGAAACCTCCATAGCGCTTGCGTAACCCGGGCAAGCCGTCGGCGCGGGTGAGAAACTCAGGGATGGTTGCCAAACGAAGTTGGGGCGCCAAGCGACTGAGTTGCGAGAGCGTATGCAGATCATGTCGCGTTGCAATCATCTTCGTCGTAGCGATGGCTTGCGTATCGTTCATCGGTGCGGGATCAAGCCAAAGAAGGCCGTATTTCGTTTTAAACGCGTCGGCAACAGTGCGATAGATTGTGGCGGCATCTTGGGATGCCGGGAGGTTGAGCACGGTGAGCAGCGCTGTCCCGGTGTACTCCGGATACAAATCGATCTCGCCGCGCGCAATGGCCGCCATGGCGATCTGCGTGCTACCGAGATTTAATCTCGTCGTGACACGCATGCCCGCTTTGCGTAGCGCTTGTGCATAGATTTCTGCGAGCAGTATCGATTCCGTGAAATTTTTTGAACCCACGATAATGGATGATGATGGCGAGCACGCTGCAAGCGAACATGCGCCGCCGATCAAACCGAGGGCTGTGCGTCGAGAAATCATGCTTGTGGAACCTTCACCTTTCGGGCGAGCAGTGAGAACGCAGCATCGGTTGCAAGAGCGAGAAGCGCAACGGTCATGACTCCGCGCATTAACGTCACGTCATTATTCGTCTGAAGGCCGTTGATGATGATGTCTCCTAAGCCGCCCGCGCCGACGAACGTTGCAAGGGTGGCGCCGGCCACGATTTCCAGGGCTGCAAGGCGCACGCCGGCGGCGCAAAATCCAAGGGAAAGTGGAACGCTGATACGCCAAAACAGCGCTCGCGAACTCAAACCCATGGCTCGGCCCGATTCTATGACCGCCGAAGGAACCGCCCGTAGGCCCGCGTCGGCGTTGATGACGACCGGAGCGAGGGCCAGCGCGAAGAGTGCCACGACGGCCGGTGGCGTGCCGATCCCGAGCGACGGGATGAGCAGGGTGAGCAACGCCAGGCTGGGGATCGTGCGGGCTAGCGCAGCGAACGCGAGAATGGCCTGACGTGCCTTGGTATACGCGGCGGCGACGCCCAGGGGCAAGCCGATTATGAGCGTGCAAATCAGCGCTTGCGCGCTTAGGATCACATGGTCGCCCAGCGCGACGAGAACGGCATGCCAACTCACGCGCAGAGGTTTCCTCGGTCACACGCGAACTCCGTTGCCAGATATGATCTCGACCCTACCGAGCCTCCCCGATGAATCGTCCGATCCGCTCGCCGATCATCAGTACTACTTCAGCCGCGAACTCTCGTGGCTCGAATTCAATGATCGCGTCCTGGAGGAAGCGCTCGACGATCGGAATGCGCTGCTCGAGCGGCTGAAATTTATTGCCATCTACGGCACGAATCTCGACGAATTTTTCATGATTCGCGTCGCTGCGATCAAGCAACAAATCGATGCCGGTGTCCTCAAGCCTTCCGACGATGGGCTTTCCCCGGCCGAGCATCTTGCAGCGGTGTCGTCGCGCTTACGCGGATCGTTGCAAAAGCAGATGCGCTTGCTTGGCGGCGATCTCTTTCCGGCGCTGGCAAGCAAGGGCTTGTCGGTTCGCCGCGTCGATGAACTCGATGCGCAGACGCGCGTCGATGTTGAACGCTATTTCGACGAGCGCGTGTTTCCGGTGCTCACACCGTTAGCCGTCGATTCGGGGCATCCGTTTCCGTATATTTCGAATCTCTCGCTCTCGCTCGCAGTCGAGTTGGAAGAAGTGACGGCAGAAGGCGTCGAGTTGCATTTCGCGCGGGTGAAAATCCCTCCGACATTGCCGCGTTTTGTGCCAGTTGCAACGGCGGCCGGCCACGGGCAGACGTTCGTCGTGCTCGAAGATTTGATTGCGCATCATTTGGGTTCGCTTTTTCCCGGGTTGCAGGTGCGTGATTCATATCTCTTCCGCGTGACGCGTGATGCCGATATCGAAGTGCAAGAAGACGAGGCGGATGATCTGCTTCGGGCGATCGAATCCGAATTGCAAAAACGTCGTTTCGGTGAGCCGGTGCGTTTGGAAATCGAGCGCGGCATGCCGGAGTATCTGCAAGATTTCTTGCTGAAATCGCTTGACCTTGCCGAATCGGATTGCTACGAAGTCGACGGTTTGATGGGCACATCCGATCTGTGGAGCCTGGTGAATCTTCCCGGATACGATGGACTCCGCGATAAGCCGTTTACGCCATCGATTCCTAAGCGTTTGCTTGGGGTCACGAATATCTTCTCGGCAATTCGCGAAGGCGATATTCTGCTCCATCATCCCTACGAATCGTTCGACCCCGTCGTCCAATTCGTCGCCGAGGCCGCGCGCGATGAGCGAGTTCTCGCGATTAAGATGACGCTGTATCGTACTTCCGGAAATAATTCACCGATTGTTCGCGCCTTGCTTGAAGCGGCAGAAAACGAAAAGCAAGTCGCCGTGATCATGGAACTCAAAGCGCGTTTCGATGAAGAGAACAATATCGAGTGGGCTAAACGCCTGGAACGCGCGGGTGTGCACGTGGTCTATGGCTTCCCCGGCCTTAAGGTGCATGCGAAGCTCATTATGGTGGTGCGCGAAGATGACGATGGCTTGCGTCGGTATCTGCATTTTGGAACGGGAAATTACAACGAGAAGAGTGCGCGGCTCTATACCGATGTGAGCTTGTTTACGGCGCGCCCGGAACTTGGCGATGATGCAGCGCAATTATTTAATGCGCTGACCGGTTTCTCGCGTGTCTCGGATTATGAGGCCTTGCACGTTGCTCCGGTCACCTTGCGGCGTGAACTTATCACGCTCATCGAACGCGAGACCGAACACGCGAAAGCGGGACGTCCCCGCGGAATCAAAGCCAAACTCAACGCCGTAACCGATGGCGAGGTGATTCGTGCCTTGTACCGTGCCTCGCAAGCCGGTGTCCAGATCGACTTGCTCGTGCGCGGTATGTGCTCGCTGCGCCCGGGTCTGCCCGGTGTGAGCGAGACGATTCGCGTGCGGAGCATCGTCGGGCGCTTTCTCGAGCACTCGCGGGTCTTTGCCTTCGAGAACGGCGGCAAGCGGGAAATCTTTATCGGAAGTGCCGACTGGATGGGGCGTAATCTGGATCGCCGCGTCGAGTTGTGCGTGCCGGTCCTGGATACGTTCGTGGCCGATGGTCTGTACCGCCGGATCTTAGGGACGCTCTTCTCCGACAACATGAAGAGCCGCGAATTGCGCTCCGATGGGAGCTACATCCGCAAAGCCCCAGGCGAGGGTGAGCGTAAAAGCGACGCGCAAGCGGCTTTTTTGCGGCACTATGCGACATAAGTCGCATGCGTTCGTAACCTTCGCTTAATACTCTCCGGGTATACTCTGATTATTGACTTCGGCAAAAGCCGGAGCCGATTTTTCACTTGTTTTTGGAGGATGTGTGACTACATTCATTCGCATCCTGCTCACCAGCGCAATCGCCGCTATGCTCGTTGGACCCATTAGTTCGGCAACGACATTCGCAGCGACTCAAGGCGCATCGGTGGCGCAGACTGCCCCACAATCGACCGGCGGCGTTAACGGCGTCGTCAAGGATAACACCGGCGCTCCGGTGGCCGGCGCGACCATTCGCCTCGAAGGCAAGAAATCGTACAGCACGATTTCCGACGCTAAAGGCGCCTTCTCGGTGACCAACATGGTCGCCGGATTCTACACGGTGTCGGTCTACAAGGCCGGCTACCAAACCGCACGTGAATCGCAATTCGCGGTCTTCACCGGCGAAACCGAGACGCTCGCAGTGGAACTCCACATCGCGACGCTCACCTCGCTACGCACGATTGCGCGCATTACCAGTAATTCGCGTGCACCGCTGAACGATTCAACGGCTTCAATAAATGTTGTCACCAACTCAACGTTTGTTGATCAAGGCACACCGCAAGTAACGCGTGTTCTTAACCAAATTCCGGGCGTGCAAATATCATTTCCGAGCTCGTCGGGAGCAGCCGCGTCGTCGCCGGGGGCGATTTCCTTTCCGACGATTCGCGGTGCTGCTGCTTTTGAAACAGCCTCGCTTATCGATGGACATCCGCTTTCTGTCGGTCAATACGGCGATTACGTCACAACGTTTTTGAACTCTGGAGTTCTTGGCTCGGTTGAGACCATTAAAGGACCCGGAGCAACATCGCCACAAGTCAATTACGCTATCGGTGGAACCATAAACTTCCGGACGCGAGAGCCATCTCTGAAACCGGAAGCATCCCTATCGACGTCATTCACCAACCACGGTGGTACGTACTCGGAGTTCAGTCTTTCGAATACTGTTCTAAACGGGCGGCTCGGCTTTGTTGCCGTTCTTGCGCGTAACTTAGATCAGGCAGCCTATGCGAATAAAACGGTGTGTTTTGATCCGACCGGAAATTCGACCGGCGGTGTTTCGCTCGCTGGCTACAACGGTGCCAACACGTCGACCACAATTCCAGGGACCAGCAGTTCATTGCAGACAATTTATCCGTTGCTTGCATGCGGCGAGACGCTTACCAGCGACCTGGATTCTATGTCGGAACTTCTTAAATTTCGCTATCGTCTCTCATCCTCAACTCGTGCTACGGTGAGCTACCTTGGGGGGCAAGCATTTGCCGATCAGAATGCGAACACGGGGAGTCTCCAAGCTCAAAGCGCATTCTCGCCACTTGCAGGTGCAGGATATACCGGCTCGATCGCTCCCGGAGCATACCCGGTGAATTTCCTACATCCCGGTGGTGCCGACCGTGAGACAAATAATGAACCGATTTTTCAAGCCGAAATTCAAACAACGCTTGGGAAAGACACATTACTTGGCCGCTTTTACCATGCATCGATTGATCGTCTTGTTAACGAAGGTAATCCCGGTGTAAATGCCGTTGAGAACTTGCCGCTATTCGGAACCTCATGTTCTAAGTTCGCATATCCACCAACTTCCCCGCCGACCTGCACAGGAACGGTTACGACGTACAATGGGCAGTTAACGCCAATTTCGTTCAATAATTATTATCAGCAAGCTGAGCTAGATAAACTCGCTGGACTTTCATTTGAATACAATCACCCAGTTGGGGATTCGGGAAAAATTGCGTTCTCGGTGGACCAAACGCGATCAACGACGACTGCGTATTCAGTCTCGTCCTTCACGAACGTAACGCTTCCGACCGGCTCTGGCCAGGCATTCACAACTCTTCGTCTCATGGGTGACTTTTTCCCGAGACCGAAATTGGAAACCATCGTTAGCCTCTACCAGAACATTTACCAAAGCACGTATCCTACGGCATGCCCGTTTTATAAGCAGTTCAACTCGTGTAAAATCGATGGCTCGAACGTGACGTTCGCGACCTCGACCAATTCGCACTTCGACCCACGTTTCGGCCTCGTCTATCGTCCTAAGGACAACGTCGCAGTTCGGTTCAGCGCAGGGTCTGCGATTGCTCCTCCGTATCTGGCGCTTCTTTCACAAATCACGACTCCGTTTGTGACCTATTCCTCGAATACGGGGCAGGCACTTATTACTCTCAATAACGGATCGCTGAAACCTGAAACTGCATTTGGCTACGATCTCGGCGCAGACGTCCGACTGAAAGACGACGTAACGGTTATTTCAGGTGACGTATTCATGACGAATTTGTTTAATCACTTCTTCCAACAAACATCGGCAACTGGCCAGGTTTGTGGTTCGTCATTCAAGTGTTCGGTTTTAAGTGGCACAGTACCACCAGCTGGAACGCCAGTTCTTGCGCAATCAAACATCAACCTGAGCAATGCCCGTTTCGCAGGCATCGAACTATCAGTGAAGCACGATCCAAAAGTTGGTTTTGGCTATGACGTTGCCGGCTCATTGCAGCGTGGGTATGTGTATAACTTACCGCCATATTTCTACTGCACGAATCCGGCGCCGAATTGTACCCAGAACCAGAATCTGAACATCCTTCCGAACCAAAACTTCAACGGTGGCGGCGTCGGTATCGCCGGTCTCAGCACTGGGGCCGGGAATGTGCGTATACCTTATGCGCAAGGAAATTTCGCGCTTTCGTACCGCACGAAAAATGGTGCGTTCTTTGAATTCGGTGAAACGCTGATGGGGAAGAACAACTCACTCAACCAGCCGCCATATGGCATCGGCTATTTGTCGGTTCGTTATCCAGTGATGAAGCATTTCGATCTTCAACTCTCTGGCGATAACGTGTTTAATACGTTACCAGGTTACTATGCTGTCTACGGCGGTGGTGTCTCAGTGCCACTCGTCAATGGTCTGCAGGCAGCCACGTACGGTAACACGCTCGGACCGGCGACGTATCGCCTCGTCCTTTCCACGAAGCTGGGCGGCGACAACTAGTCGTTCACTCGCTTCGCACGTTAAGTGGGGCCCGTGGTAACACGGGTCCCACTTTTTTATCCTGGTTTGCAGCATCAATTGCCAGCCTCACCATCGTTACTTTCAACGCCCTTCGAGACGCGATGCTGCGCATCGCTCCTCAGGGTGACAGGTTGCGTCCCCGTCATGCTGAGGAGCGCACCTCCGACGGGGACTCACTATAACGTCCCGTCATGCTGAGGAGCGCACGAAGTGCGCGTCTCGAAGCACGCTCGCTCGCCCTTCGAGACGCGATGCTGCGCATCGCTCCTCAGGGTGACAGGTTGCATCCCCGTCATGCTGAGGAGCGCACCTCCGACGGGGACTCACTATAACGTCCTGTCATGCTGAGGAGCGCACGAAGTGCGCGTCTCGAAGCACGCTCGCACGCCCTTCGAGACGCGATGCTACGCATCGCTCCTCAGGGTGACAGGGTGCGTCCCCGTCATGCTGAGGAGCGCACGAAGTGCGCGTCTCGAAGCACGTACGCACGCCCTTCGAGACGCGATGCTGCGCATCGCTCCTCAGGGTGACAGGTTGCGCATCGCCCCTCAGGGTGACAGGTTGCGTCCCCGTCATGCTGAGGAACGCACCTCCGACGGGGACACACTATAACGTCCTGTCATGCTGAGGAGCGCACGAAGTGCGCGTCTCGAAGCACGCTCGCACGCCCTTCGAGACGCGATGCTGCGCATCGCTCCTCAGGGTGACAGGTGGCGCATCGCTCCTGACGGACTACGCATTGCTTCCTAGTGCGGGGTGGCGGCCAATTTCGTGATGAGTTTCCACTCTGCGGGGCTGACGGGTTGGACGGAGAGGCGGGAGCCTCGAGAAAGGAGCACCATGCCTTCTAGGCGCGGTTCGGCGCGGAGCTGGGCTAGCGTGATTGGCAGTGCAAACGCTTTCTCGAAGGCAACTTCCACGTTCATCCAGCGGGGTTTTTCGGGTGTTGCTTTCGGATCGTAATAGTCGCTTTTTGCGTCGAACTGCGTTGGGTCGGCAAAAGCCGTGCGTATCACTTTGCAGATGCCGGCGATATGCGGTTCGGCAATACTGCTGTGATAGAAAAAACCGAGATCTCCGACCTTCATCGTCATCATCGTGTTGCGGGCTTGATAATTGCGCACCCCGCTCCAGAGCGTCGTCCCGTCTTTTCGGAGTTGCTCGAATGAATACGAATGAGGTTCACTCTTGAAGAGCCAGTACTGCATGAAAGCCGTAGTTCGTCATTGATGCCACGCATTTCTGTTGGCGTCACCGGGGGCAAAGATGCTATACTCCGAGCGATGAAAACGCGGGTGGTTCGCGCTGGCGAGCATGGTTGGGATGGCATCGAGATCGAGGGGTATCGTCCGGGCGCTGCCGTGGGCGTTGAACGTCACACGATTCTTGGTGGCCGAAAAGACGATCCGCAGGCAGCGGGGCCAAAAATGGAGCTTCGCTATTTCGAACTTGCACCAGGCGCGGTTTCTCGACTAGAAAAACACGAGCATGAACATTACGTTATTGTGAAATGCGGGGTCGGTTATGCGATTCTCGGCACGACGATGACGGAAATTTCGCCGAACGATGTCATTTATGTCGGTCCGCTGCAAGTGCATCAGTTCGTGAATCGTGGCGATGCGGCATTCGGTTTTTACTGCATCGTCGATGCGTGTCGCGATTTTTCGCAAGAACCAAGTGCCGATGAACTGGCCGCATTGCAGGCTTCTCCGGCCGGCACTATTGCAAAGCCGTTTGCCGTGCCGCCGCCGGCTAAGCGGGTTTCGGCTTCGTAACCATCGGGCGCGTGGGATCCGCGCACCATTCACTCCATCCGCCGGCATACAATCGCGATCCGGGCAAGCCAGCCAATTCCATCGCCAGCATATTGACTGCAGCGGAAACGCCGCTGCCGCATTGATGCACGATATGATCGGCGGGTAAGCCGATAGTTTCGTACTCGGCGCGCAGTTCTTGCGGAGATTTCATGCGGCCATCGGACGTGAAATTTTCTTTGAACACACGATTGCGAGCGCCGGGAATATGCCCGGCACAAGGATCGAGCGGTTCTACATCGCCGGCGAATCGTTCCGGTGCGCGCGCATCGAGAATCGCGTAGGCGGAATCACCGATAAGCGGCGTGAGCTGCGCAGTATCGAGGGCCGTATCGGATTGTAGCGCGATGGAAAGATCTCCGTTCATGCGTTGATGCGGCAACTCGGACGTCGTTGAAAAACCGGCGCTTTGCCACGCAGAGAAACCGCCATCGAGAATCGCCACGCGATCGTGCCCGATCCAGCGACTTAAAAACCACAATCTGGCCGCAAACATATCTCCGCCTGCATCGTAGGCGACAATTTGCGTCTCGTTATTCGTGCCAAGCGCGCGAAGAAACGCGGCAAACCCCTGCGGATCCGGGAGCGGATGTCGGCCGTTGGTGCCGCTCTTTAGGCCGGCGAGATCGCGCTCCATATCGGCAAAGAACGCTCCCGGAATATGCGCTTGCTCATAGAGTTTGCGGCCTAATCCAAAATCTGCCAGAGAATGACGAACGTCGATGATCAGCCACGTTGGATCATCAAGATGATCGTTCAGGGTGGATGCATCGACGATCGTCGTGTAAGGCATTAGCGAAGGCTGATCGTGGGCTTCTGTTCGGTTTCGTAACCGAATGCGGTTTTTAGAATCGTCTGCAGCTCGCCTTTTTGTGCCATTGGTCCAAGAACATCGGTGTCGCCATAAAATTCACCGTTGATAAATACTTTCGGCAACGTCGGCCAATTCGTCATTGACGAGAGCACGTCGCGTTTCGGCATATTTTCCAGGACGTCGATCACTTCGAATGGATAGCCGAAGGCCTGAAAAAATTGCACGGTTTCGAGCGTGAAACCGCAGCGCGGCATATCTTTAGTGCCCTTGCCGTAGACGAGGATTTTGTTGGCGCCGATTTCGGCTTTGATTTCGTCATGAAGTTGATCGGGGGTCATGCTATCGTTCCTTCGGGAGTGAGGGTTTGCAATTGTACCGCATGCAGACGCCCGTCATCGAGAGCCGGACGCAATGCTGCGTAGACGAGTTGGTGTTGTGCGAGAATTGATTTTCCGGCAAATGCTGATGAGCGAATGCGAATATTGTAATGATCGAGCGTGCCGGAGTAGTCGACGGCATGCACATCGGCATCGGGCATCGTGCCCTGAATTAATTGTGTGATTGCGAATTCATCGATCATGTGCTTGCCTACGGATTCAGCGACGGGCGCTCGGGGCGCGTGGAAGTAAAAAGGCCTCGTGCCTCACGAAGGGTTTCAGGCATGCGGTCACCAGCGCGCATGAGCATGCCGGCGGCTCCCGCGGCCAATGTGATCGCGGCTGAACCAAGCAGAATCGCCGGAACGCCGCGCGCTCGCAACGGACCAATTTCGATTTCGTAGGTATCGGCGAGTTTGGCGAGTCCACGAAAGACTGCGCGAATAGTGCGGGCAGGAGAAGAGGCCATGCCGTGATTCTACGTGGCGATGGGCCTTGAAGCCTCGCGCCTTAGTCGTCTTCTCCGGCTTTGCCGCCATCGGCGAAGGTCACCGCCTCGACATCGACGAGCACCCTGCGAGCCGTATGAGCCCCCTGGCGCATGGTGCCGGAATCTTCAGCGAAGTGGAGATAGGGGAGCGCCTGGGTAAAGCGCTCAACCGATTTTGGAGCAAACGTGCGGTCGATCGTCCACTCGGTCAAGCCGATGCGCTTGCCCGTCGCTCGGTCGAAAATCGAAAGCCCGAATGTGATGTGCGTGATCTTCTCCGCGGTAAAGTTATGCGCCAAAAACGTAAAAATAACATGCGAGCTATCGTCGGCTATCGCAACGGGAGAAAGAGAAAATGTCCGTTGCATGAGCGCTCGCCGAGCGGCAATTTTTGCCCGATCCGCTGCGATGAGCTTCTGCCCCGTTTCGTAGGCCTTTTGCAAGGCAACGATTTCGGCGACGGTATGCCCGATATAGGCGTTGGGGTTGCCTTTGTGGGCAGTAATAAACGCGGCGAAGCGCACGCTATCGGCACTATTCGCAGAAGTGATGACGACGTTTCGAAATTCCGGCGTGTGAGCGGAGCAACCGAAGAGGCTCGTCGCTGTCGCGACGAGCCCCACGGCTAGGAACATGATGCGGACCGACGTCAGCATCCGGATATGAAGTGTACCGAGAGAATCGGATGCAATTCGATACCGTTCGGCGCGACGCCCGTTTGCCCGTGAAGAGCATCGAAGAGCGGAACGCCGGTGACATCTGCGACGACGCCGGATGGTAACGTTTGGAATGATGTCGATGCCGTACCAAAACATGTTTGGAACTGCGAGCGATTATTGCCGAAAATCGTTCCGAAACCGGAATCACACGCTGCCGAGCAGCCGGGATCCGGCATTTCACCGATCATCGTTGCCGACGAATTATTCGGATCGACGAGCACGATGTGAAAATCGTGATCCGATTCTTCTTTCCACACCGTGAGAACGGCGCGCACCGTGTAGACTTGCGTTTCCGTCGGGGCATAGCGCGTCGTATCGTTGTATTGCTGATACCCTGATGGCACCGGGATAGCCGCCATCGTGCTGACGCTTGCGAGTGTCGGAATCCAGTTGATGAGGCCTTCGTCGCCATCATCGAGCGTTTTGATGTGCCAACGCTGTACGCCGCACGAGGTACCGCATGAGGTCCCTTGTGGGCCGCTGCCGGCGGGCGTCGGGAACGGTGTCGGTTGGCCGTTTCCTGGCGTGGCCGTTGGGGCGGGGGTGGGAGCCGGAGTCGCCGTGGGGCCGCTCGTCGGCACCGGGGTTGCCGTTGGGCCGCTCGTGGGCGCCGGGGTTGGCGTCGCGCCGCCAGCGCTGGAAAGCACGACGTCGTCAACATATTGGTAGTTGTAATCCGTCGATGAGCCGCTGCCGTAGATGCCGAAGAACAACTGAACGGTTTGGCCAGCATAGGCGCTGAGATCGTAGGTGTATTGTACCCAGCCGTTGGTGTTGCCGTTCTCGTAGTACAGCGTGGTGATGGTGTTGCCGCTCATATCGAGAAGATCGGCTTCTTGATCGGCATTATAGGTGCTCGTTTCGCTGGTGCCTTCGTTCACCCAGAACGAAACTTGCCCGCCGGTTGGCACGGTGATTTGTTGGCAAACGCCATCAAGGCCCGATTCTTCCGGCGTCGTGGTATCGATATTACCGGTGAGTGCGGCATAGGAGCCCGAGTGGACAACGCCGCTCTGAATCGTTGCCGCCATATTGCCGCACTGCAGCCAGCCGGCAGCGAAGCCGCCGCTTTCGAAGCCGTTGTCGACGAGGTTCCCGGTCGCATCCATGACGTGACGCTTTCCGGCGACTTTGTTTGAGAGCGTCACATGATGCTTAAGCGCTATTTTCAGCGGCTGGCGCACCATCGATTTTAACGTCGACGGAAGCGGGCCCGAAGGGCTACCGCCGTGGCAGGCGGCTAATGCAAGCGCTAACGCCGCAAATCCGCCGAGTATAGATCGTTTCACGATATCCTCCACGTAAAAACATTTTGAAGCAAGACCAAACCGGCGGCTGCCACAAGGGCGCCGTCGTTATGCGGATACTATAGCAGAAGCAAACGAGCACCACGAGAGTGCGATTTGCATCTAATTGCATCCCTGGCTTATACTACGCGAGCGAAATTATCTCACGGTTAAGGGGTTGTTATGGGATCGAGCGTGCTTCTCGCACTATGTTGCCTCATCGGCGGAAATGTCCATACGAGTGCGGGTACACCGATCGCGCACGCACAGGTTTCTGTCGTCGGATCGCATCGTTACGCGACGACAACCGATGTGCGAGGACATTTTTCGGTTCAGGTTGAGAACGGAACGTATCAGGTGAGTGTCACTTCGCCGGGATTTTCCGGCGCCCGCATTGCGCGACTCGAAGTGAATCACCCTATTGCGCTAGATATCGCTCTCCAATCGCTCAACTCCGCGCACATTCGTACGATTGCGCGCATTATCGTGGATGGTCGCCTCGCGCTTTCTCAGTCGTCGATTCCAACGGTGAATCTTGTCCGCTCGGATATCGAACGCGTCGGCTATGATCGCATTATCGATGCGTTGAGTGAAGTTCCCTCGGTGACTTTTGCGCGACCGGACGGCGGCTCGGCAACCGGACCTACGGTGGTTGCGTTGCGCGGCCCCGATCCGTCGGAAACGCTCGTTTTGCTCGACGGGCAACTGCTCAACGACGGCAATACCGGTGATCTCGATCTTTCGCGGTTTCCGGTTGCAGCGTTTTCAGGAATTGATGTGAGCGAAGGCCTCGGCCCGCAGGATCGTCTTGGGAGCAATACCATCGGCGGTGCCGTTAATGTGGTTTCTTTGCAGCCCGTTCGCGGTCAGCAGACGCGTGCATCGACGAGCATTGGTTCTTTCGGTTCCTCGGACTCATGGGTAAACACGAGCGGGACACGCGGGCATCTCGGCTATGCGATTGCCGTCGATAATCAGCAAGAGAGCGGTTACGTCAATCAAGATGGCCTCCTTTGTAATCCCGCAGCATCGACGCCTTGCGCTGGCGCTCCAACGGTCCATCTCGGTTCGACGATATCATCGCGCGCTGCGCTTTTAAACATGCGTTATTCGTTTTCTCAAGCTTCGGATCTCGCGTTTCGCGTCTTTACGCTCGGTGACGTCCGTGACGAAAGCGGCCTCTTAAATGCTCCGCTCGCGGGAACGCCGGGGTTTGTCGGCCCTGGCGACGCGCTCTTTGGGCAAAATCTGCGCGCCTATCAATTGCGGTCGCATTTTGGCTTGGGCGCCGGTTCTTTGCAAGCAACGTTTGGGCTCTCAAACGACGGCGTCAATTACTCCGGAGCCACGCCGGGGTCTCCGTATGATCTTACGCACATCGATCGCCGCGGTACGGCCGATTTCGCGTGGACACGTTCGTTTTCGAATTCGGAACTCACGATTGCGGCTGGATTTCGTGGCGAATCGCTTATCGGTACCGGCATTGCTCCCATTCAAAAACGCACTGTTCGGACATTTTCCGTTCATGGCGCGACGCATCCGACATCGCGATTATCACTCGATGGCGGAATCTATTCCACCAACGATAATACCTTTGGTTCGAGCCTCGATGGGCGTGCCGCGTTTGCGTATAATCTTGCACCGGGGCAACTCATTCGGTTTTCCGTCGGGACGGGTTTTCGCGCTCCATTGTTGATCGAACAGTTCCTTTTCCCACTTTCTGCATTGCCTCCACCTGATGTCAACGGCATTATTATCGGTCAAGGAAATCCGAACGAACGCCCCGAGCACGCGACGGAATATGAACTCGGCTATGCGCGTCATTTCGGTCCAACGTCAACACTCGATGTGTCGCTCTATCGAACGAATCTGCGAGATCCAATCGAAAATTATTATCCCGTCCCAATTCCGGGGACGACGCAATTTTCGTTTCCTATCAACGTCGGAAACGTCGTTTATCAGGGCGCTGAGATTCGGTTAAGTAAGCGCTTCACGCACCTTTTTGTCAGCGCAAATTATGGATTAAACGTTGCCTATCCAAAGAATTTTCCAGGATTGACCGTTTCGAATCCGACATCAGGCAGCTTTCTTGTGAATGGGGCGCAATTTATCGGTATTCCGCAACAAGTTGCATCCCTTGGTCTCGATTGGAGTGCCGGGGCGTATCATGCTGCCATCGATACTTCATTTCGCGGTTCCAATAACAGTTTGAATCAGGGGCCATATGCAACGGTCGATGCCGGATTCGGGCGGAGCTTCGGCAAGATCGATGTGACGTTGGCGGGCACTAATCTGACGAATGCCGTTGCCGGTCGTTTTACATCTCTGCAAAACGGCGTTCCGTACTACGGCGTCACGGGCCAGACGCCATCGGGATCGCTCCTCTATGGAAATCTTCCAACGAATCGCTATTTCGTTGAACCTGCAGGCGTTCGTTTGATCGTAACGATACATTCCTAACCTATGCGCGCAGTACGATTGCATGAATTAGGCGGCCCGGATGCGTTACGTATCGAGGAGCTCGCGGATCCTATTTGCGACGATGACGATGTTCTCGTTCGACTCACTTTTGCTGCACTCAATCGTCGTGATGTCTTTATCACCCGCGGTATGTATCCGGGTATCGCCCTTCCCTCGACGCTCGGCGCCGATGGAGCGGGCGTTCGCGCTGATACCGGCGAGAACGTCGTTATCGATCCGATGTTGCACTGGGGCAACGATCCGCACGTTTGGGCCGAAGGCGCCCAAGTACTCGGAATGCCGCGCGATGGCACGCTTGCCGACGCGATCGCAATCCCGAAGCAGAATGTGTATCCAATGCCTGCGCACCTGACAGCCGATCAAGCTGCAGCACTTCCGCTTGCGGGATTAACGGCCTACCGCGCGCTTATCACTCGCGGCCGAGCAATGATGGGCGAGACGGTTCTCGTCACAGGCATTGGCGGCGGCGTTCAGAGCTTTGTCATGCAATTTGCGCTTGCGCTCGGGGCAACGGTGATCGCGACGTCGAGTAGTGATGCAAAGCTGGCTAATGCCCGTGCTCTTGGTGCGCAGCACACCGTGAACTATCGCTCAAACCCTGATTGGTATAAGGACTTGCGCAAGCTTCCCGCGATTGACCTTGCGGTTGATTCGGCTGGCGGCGAAGCCTTTTCGCGCGCGATCGATGCAGTGCGACCAGGTGGTCGAGTTGTCACGTACGGCGGAACAACGGCAACGTCGAACGTGCGCTTGTTTTCCGTTTTTTGGAAACATCTCGACATACTGGGATCCTCCATGGGCAGCCCCCGCGATTTTACCGACATGTTGGCGTTCGTTTCGCGACATCAATTACGTCCGGTCATCGATCGGATTTTTCCGGTAACCCGCATCATCGATGCCTTCAAACATCTCGAAGCCTCCGAACAATGCGGCAAAATCGTCATCGATCTCTCGCACTAATACTGTCAACCTCCAGGAGCACTGTCACCCTGAGGAGCGCACGCAGTGCGCGTCTCGAAGGGCGCGGGCCAATGTTGCACGCTTCGCGTGCTCCGTTTTGATGGTGCTTCGAGACGCGATGCTTCGCATCGCTCCTCACCATGACAGTGTCACCCTGAGGAGCGTGCGAAGCGTGCGTCTCGAAGGGCGTGGGCCAATGTTGCACGCTTCGCGTGCTCCGTTTGATGATGCTTCGAGACGATGTCACCCTGAGGAGCACGCGAAGCGTGCGTCTCGAAGGGCTCAGCATGACAGTGTCACCCTGAGGAGCACGCGAAGCGTGCGTCTCGAAGGGCGGGCCAATGTTGCACGCTTCGCGTGCTCCGTTTGATGGTGCTTCGAGACGATGTCACCCTGAGGAGCACGCGAAGCGTGCGTCTCGAAGGGCTCAGCATGACAGTGTCACCCTGAGGAGCACGCGAAGCGTGCGTCTCGAAGGGCGCGGGCCAATGTTGCACGCTTCGCGTGCTCCGTTTGATGATGCTTCGAGACGATGTCACCCTGAGGAGCACGCGCAGCGTGCGTCTCGAAGGGCTCAGCATGACGGGATGGTTTGATTAGCCGGGTGGAAAGATGAGATGGTAGTCGCGGAGTTCTTGGGTGTTGTTGCTGCCGAGTTCTGCCTCGACGACTGCGGCATCGCGGCTGCCGACGATGCGCGCCCAATTGGGGGCGAGAATCGCCGTTTCCGCGGGCGTAGGTTGGCGGTGTAGAGGCTGTGAGGTAATGCGCGACTCTTCTTCGAGTGCGAGGAGATAGGCGAGAACTTGTCGTGCTGCCGCCGGCCAAAGGTGCTGCGGCGTTTGCGCATAGATTTTCGCAACAATTTCCGGAATCGTCGTTGCTCCGTTGGCAAGCGCATCGATAGTCTCGCGTTCGCGCTGTTCCCGGTGCGCGCGATAATCGGCGATGCGCTCAGCTGGTGCGGTGATCACCTCGCCGTGCCCTGGATAGATGCGCAACGCATCGGGAAATTCGGTCGCCAAGCGGGCCAACGTGTTCTGATACGGGCGCATCGCACCACCGGGCGGTGCGATGACGACATAGCCGTGCCCGAGGATGACGTCGCCCGTAAACAGAGCGCGGCCTTGTGGTTCGTAGAAAACCAGATGATCGAATGTGTGGCCAGGCGCATCGACGGCAATCACATGCGCGGACCCAAACGCGATGCAATCTCCGTCGCTAACATCGACATTATGTGGAACTGCGCAGGTGCCATGCGCGTAGAGCCGAGCCGATGAGCGATGTTGGAGCAACAAGGCACCGGGCGCATGGTCGGGATGCCCATGCGTTATTGCAATCGCCGCGATGTGGGCAGAATGTTCTGCGCAGAGATCCTCGATGTGCGAAATGTGTGCATCGAGATCCGGGCCGGGATCGATACAAAGCGCCTCGCGAGTGTCGGCATCGATCAGGAGATACGTATTGGTTCCGTCGAGTGTGAGTGCAGATGGATTATCCGCGCGGACGGTGAGAGTCGTTATCACCAGACGTTTTCCAGCTCTTCCGGGAGGGTAAATCCCTCGGCCGGAGTGCGATCCGGGGCAATAGTGATGATCGGTTTGTGCATCGCATGAACCATAAAGGCGTCGAGATCATCGAACGCTGCAAGGCGTTCGAGATGTTTGATGGTCGGGAAGACGAGATTGAGACGACGTTGCGCGTAGGCATCGAGTGCCGCACGCGGTGTCATCCAGCGCGCATTATGCGTTTCGGAATCGTCGCTTGCAGCATCCTGTCCGCGAAGCGTGCGCGCAGCAAAGAAAAATGCGTTGAATCGTCTCGCTTCGCCGACCGGAGTGACCCAATGCGAGAAGAGCGCGAACTCATTTCCATCGATAACAAGGCCGAGTTCCTCTAGCGCCGAGGCAAACGTTCGTCGATTGCTTCGCACCTCGTCGCGGATTCGGGCGACCCGTGCTTCTGTCGGTCCCAAGTGCTGTAATGCGCCGTCGTGCGTGCGAACGATCAGAACTCCCGCCTCTTCGAAAAGCTCGCGCGCGGCAGCCGCGAGGAGCGAACGCGCTTCATCACGAGTCGGCGGATCGCAGGGACTCGGTAAGAGATCGGATGATCGGGCACGATACATGTGATCGATTTTCTCATCCTCACTGCCGAGAAGATGCCCTCGCATATGTTCCGGTGCATCCCATTCATCAACCGCGCCGCCCGGAAAAACATACGCGTTGGGGGCAAACGCACTTGCCGAAGCCCGCCGCAAGAGTAACACCTCGAAGCCTTCGCGGAGCGCCGGGCGTAGGAGCATAACGGTTGCAGCCAATCGCATAAGGCGGGAGCGTTCTCTGCCACGAGGCTTCGGCCATGCGCTTATTTTTTGCCATGACCAATCCAAGCTCTCCGGAAGCGCGTTTCCTGGGCATTACTCGCCTTGAACACAAGGAAAGGTGCTCTAAAATCTTATGAAACTTCGTCTCTCTGCACTCGCCGCGATCCTCGCTCTCGCCTTCGGATCGCACGCTGCTTCGGCCAGCATGATGTCCAACGTCACGAACGCGCCGTCGCGTTTTTCAGGCCCCGGTGTCTACACCGGAGCGCCGGCGCTGCCGGTAACGCTCTCCATGGTGATCGCCGGCGGTGGTCCGTCGCACTTTAGCACGCTGACGTTGGTTAAAACCCTCGCCGGTGATAAGACCAGCGCAGAACTCGCATCGTTGACCAACAAATTCGGCAAAGCAAAAATCGGCCACTTCGTTACCGTGTTTAATTTCGTCGTCGCCGATACGCTCAAAATTGTCACCGAAAAGAACATTGCGCTCCCGAAGTCCCCGAACCCCAATCCGAAAGACGGCAAGGCGCTGGCCGCCGCATTGTGGGGTGCCGGCCAAACGGGGAATGGTTTCAGCGTTGAAGTGATGTTGGATCGCGCCGTATCGCACGGCATTCACGCGCAAGTGATGAAAGACATCGATGCAAAGTATGGTCTTGCTGCCGATGCTGATTATCACGCCGTTCTCAATCAAGCCATGCACGATCTCGCATCGGTCTACGGCTTGAAGTAGTCTAGTCTTCGCGCCTGCCGACATCGGCCCCACAAATCCACCGTGCACGGTGGATTTGTGGCATGTGTGGCCACGCGCGCGGAAAAATGGCGATTTCGACGACCGACGCCTCAGGCTGGAGCCCCCCGATCGGCCAGACTCCGGCGGCGAAGCATGAATATGCTCACCCAAAGACCAATCCCGGACAAAATCGTGATCCTACACCGTATCGCTTCGTCCATCGCTTGAAACACCTTCGACGCTTTGCCGGTCTCGGCTTGTTGCTGGCTTCCTTTGCGCTGGCCGGTTTGGTCATCCGCTATCAGCCGCAGGTCGAGCATTTCATCCACGTCGCCGGCCCCTGGGCATATCCGTTGGCGGTGGCCGTCTTTGCCGTTGTCGCTTCGGCACCGTTCTCGGTCACCGACGCGCTGGCGATTATGAACGGTGCGATATTCGGTCCTGTCGCCGGCTCGATTGTGAATGCCATCGGTCTCGTTTTCGCCGCAATGCTTGGTTATTGGGTGAATCGCCACGCAACGCATTTGCTCGATCTCAACGCGCTGCTTGAACGTCTTCCCGCCTGGGCCAAGCGTTTTCGCATCGGCTCATGGCAATTTTTACTTGCCGTGCGCGTGCTGCCGGGAATCGGCGGAACGACGGCCACGGCCACGGCCGCTGCCATGCGCGTCCCGATGTGGATTCATGTCGCAACCATGTGTGCGATAGCCGTGCCGATCTGTACGTTGCTTGCGGTCTTTGGTGACGGCGTTACTTCCGCCGTCCATCGCTACGAACACAGTATGAAAGTCTATATCGTGAATCATCGCCCGCATTTTCATTTCACGCGCCGTCCTCGCGCTACGGCGACGCCATGACCGCCGACCTCGTTGCCGATGCTGCCTCGCTCAAGGCGCTTTGTGATCGCGTGCGTTCCGCAGAGCGCGTTGGGCTCGATACTGAATTTCATTCCGAACGCACCTATGCGCCGAAGCTGATGGTCGTCCAACTCAGCTTCGATGACGGCGCGGTGATTGTCGATCCGCTTGCAATACCTGATTTGAGCCCGCTGATGGAAGCGCTCGACGAAACGCTGATCGTTGGGCATGCGCTCTCCAGCGATTTACGCATCTTTGCGCATCGCTTCGGACACGTTCCGAAGCATGTTTTTGATTGCCAAGTTGCCGCATCGTTTCTTGGTTATGGCATGCAGATTTCGCTGGCCGATCTCGTCCATGATTTGCGGAATATTCGCCTTGCGAAAACGCAAACCGTCAGCGATTGGTCCATTCGCCCATTTTCTGCAGCACAAATCGACTATCTCGTCGACGACGTGGTGCATCTCTTACCGATGCAGCACCAACTTGAAGAGCGCCTAACCACCGCTGGACGCTTATCGTGGGCACATGAAGAAAGCGATGCGCTCACGGATCCGTCGAAATATGAACGTGATGAACGGCGTTTGTATCTGCGCATTCCCGGTGCGATGAAAATGAACCGTCGCGAACTCGGCGTGCTCTTTGAACTCGGGAAGATGCGCGACCGCATGGCGAGCGATCGCGATGTGCCGCCCAAATATATTCTTCCCGACGATGTGTTGGGCGGATTGGCAACGTTACGACCCAAACGCGAAGAGCAACTCGCGCAATTACGGCGCCTTGAAGCCGGTGCCCGACGATCACTCGGCTCGGCGATCCTCGAGGCGGTCGCAGCAGGCGAGGCGATTCCCGATGAGGATCTGCCGCAACGCGTGCCGCGACCGCTGGGAAACGCCCGTGAGACCATCGCCTCGCTTTTGGCCGTGCTCGTCGGGGAAATCGCCGCCGCCAATCAGGTCCCGACGGGGCTGCTCGCGCCCCGCGCGACCCTCGAGCGAGTGGCTCGCGAGCTGCCGCAGGGAATCGACGCATTACGTGCGGTGTTGGACCTCTCGGAATGGCGAACTGCCCTCATTGCCGAGCCCATCTACCGACTATTGTCGGGTCAAGATGCGTTGCGAATCGAAGGCTACATGGACGGTGACCCCAAAATACGCTCCTTGACATGAATCAGCATCCCGATAGCTTTTCAGCCACCGCCCAACTGCGCGTCGGCGACCGTTCCTACCGTTACTTTCGCCTCGCGGCGATAGAAGAAGCCGGCTTAGCGAAACTCGCTGCGCTGCCGTTTTCGCTCAAGATTCTTCTCGAGAATCTTCTGCGCTGCGAAGATGGACGTTCGGTAACCAAAGCCGATATCGAAGCCCTTGCGCGATGGAATCCCAAAGAAGCTCCGTCGCGTGAAATTGCGTTTCGCCCCGCACGCACGCTGTTACAAGATTTCACCGGCGTCCCGTGCGTCGTCGATCTTGCAGCGATGCGCGATGCGATGGCGGCGATGGGCGGAGATCCCAAAGCGATCAATCCGTTGCAGCCGGTTGAACTCGTGATCGATCACTCGGTGCAAGTTGATTACTTCGGAAGCGATGACGCGTTTGCAAAAAATGCCGATCTTGAATTCGAACGCAATCAAGAGCGATACGCCTTCTTAAAATGGGGCCAAGCGGCGCTTGATGGATTTCGCGCCGTTCCTCCGGATACGGGCATCGTCCATCAA
>JAJYCL010000044.1 GCA_021778415.1 bacterium
GCGCTCCTCAGGGTGACAGGCCCCTCCCCCCCGTCATGCTGAGGAGCGAGCGCAGCGAGCGTCTCGAAGCACCATCAAAACGGAGCACGCGAAGCGTGCAACATTGGCCCGCGCCCCTTCGAGACGCGCCCTACGTGCGCTCCTCAGGGTGACAAGGCGGCTTGGGCGCTCCTCAGGGTGACAGAGCCCTTTTCAGGGTGACAGGGGGTGGGTGGGGTCGACGAGGGTGGAGCGCATGCCGGCGGCGGTGGCGGCGGCGATATCGCTTGCCTTATCGCCGATCACATAACAATCGCTCGGCTTCACTCCTAGCGCGGCGGCGGCGTCCAGAAGCAAACCCGGCATCGGTTTGCGACAACGGCAACCGTCGTCCGGCCCGTGCGGGCAGACGAAAAAACCCGCAAACGGACCCAACAACGATTCAACGCGCGCGTTCACCGCATCGACATCCTCACGGGTGATATAGCCGCGCGCCACCCCGCTCTGATTGGTGACGACTGCGAGGGAAATGCCGCGCGCGCGCAATGCATCGAGCGCGGCTTTCACTCCGGGGATCGGTGCGACGAGATTCGGATCGCCATTGTACGGAACGTCGGTAATCAGCGTCCCGTCGCGATCGAAGAGTACGGCGCGAACCGATGCGTCAATCGGCGGCGACGTACACCTCCGAGTGTTCGGATGCAACATACACCTCGGAGCCCTTTTCCAGAAATTCCCGCGATTTCTCTTCCATGCCGGCCTTGGCGTATTCACGCACTTCTTGCGTAATTTTCATCGAACAGAAATGCGGTCCGCACATCGAACAGAAGTGCGCAACTTTTGCACCCGGTGCGGGCAAGGTTTCATCGTGGAATTCACGCGCGGTATCTTCATCCATGGCAAGACGAAATTGATCTTCCCAGCGGAATTCAAATCGTGCCTTTGAAAGAACATCGTCCCAATGACGCGCGCGCGGATGCCCTTTTGCGATATCGGCTGCATGTGCGGCGATTTTATATGCAATGACGCCGTCTTTGACATCTTTTTTATTGGGCAGTCCGAGATGTTCTTTTGGCGTCACATAACAGAGCATCGCCGTGCCGAACCAGCCGATCATCGCAGCGCCGATTGCGCTGGTGATATGATCGTAACCGGGAGCAACATCGGTGACGAGGGGCCCAAGCGTATAAAATGGCGCTTCATGGCACAGCTCGAGTTGTTTGTCCATGTTCTCTTTGATGAGGTGCATGGGAACATGTCCCGGCCCTTCGATCATCGTTTGCACATCGTGTTTCCACGCGATTTTCGTGAGCTCGCCAAGGGTTTCAAGCTCGCCGAACTGCGCGGCATCATTGGCATCTGCCAAACAGCCTGGACGCAAGCCATCGCCAAGGGAAAACGCAACGTCGTATGCTTTCATGATCTCGCAAATCTCTTCGAAATGCGTATACAAGAAATTCTCTTGATGATGCGCGAGGCACCATTTCGCAAGAATCGATCCGCCGCGAGAAACAATTCCCGTGACGCGATCGGCCGTAAGCGGAACGTAACGGAGCAAGACGCCCGCGTGAATCGTGAAATAATCGACGCCCTGTTCGGCTTGCTCGATCAGCGTATCGCGATACAATTCCCAGGTGAGTTCTTCGGCTTTCCCGCCGACTTTTTCGAGCGCTTGATAGATCGGCACCGTACCAATAGGAACGGGTGAATTACGCAGTATCCATTCGCGCGTTTCGTGAATATTTTTTCCGGTGGAAAGATCCATCACCGTATCGGCGCCCCAACGCGTCGACCACGTCATCTTTTCGACTTCTTCTTCGATCGACGATGCAACCGCGCTATTGCCGATATTCGCGTTGATCTTCACCAAAAACTGGCGACCGATCAGCATCGGTTCGCTCTCGGGATGATTGATGTTAGCGGGCAAAATTGCACGACCGCGCGCGATTTCGTCGCGCACGAGTTCGGGCGCCACGCCTTCACGCAAGGCCGCGAATTCCATCTCCGGCGTGATCTCACCGCGACGCGCATAGTGCATCTGCGAAACGTTTGCTCCGGCTTTGGCGCGCCGCGGTGCGCGTCGAACGGGAAAGCGAAGCTCATCGAGTTCGGGCATCGCCTCGCGACCACGACGATAGATCGATGTCGGCGCCGATAGCGCTTCGGTATCGCCGCGTCCGTGAATCCACCGTTGGCGCAACGGTTCTAATCCCGCGCGCACATCGACGACGACATCGGGATCGGTGAACGGGCCACTGGTATCGTACAGCGCGTGACTCGACCCATCGGTGAGACGTATTTCGCGCATTGGGACGCGCACATCGTGCGTCGCGCCGTGAAGATAGATTTTCGCCATGACTTCCTCCGCCGGTATGACCCGGATCAGGTGCAACGGTCGACAAGCGCGGCTCGCCATCTCAGCCCGCGCGTCGGGCACCCGTGAACCCCCCTGCTTCGCGCCCCAACACTTTGGGGGCCTGCGGGCTTTCGGCAGCAGGAGTCTCGAGGATTGCGACTCAAGTGCGAGGGAGAATCATAGGGACTTGCGAGGTGATCATCGTGAAGCGTTCTCTTGCTGCCGTTTTTCTTGCCGCGACCGCCATCGTGGCCGCCCTACCGCTCGCCGCGGCCCCAGCCAATAAGTCGCTGCAAAACCTCAAAGGCGCAGTCTCCTATCAAGTGCCGGGCGCCGGCCCCCGTGCGATCGCACAAAAAGCGACCATCACCCTCGCCGATAACGACACTGCCATTACCGGCGCTAATTCGGTCGCCGCATTGGATCTTCCGGATACCTCGCGTGTTTTGATCGGGCAAAACGCTCGCGTTCAACTCGCTTTTTTTAATCAGACCAAGATCGCCAACGCGAAGTTTATCGTCTACAAGGGCAATGTTCGCTTTACGGTTGAGCACCCGAAGGGCGCACGAGCGAACTACGTCTTTCAGACGCAAACCGCGCAGATCGCCGTGCGAGGAACCGTCGGTGATATCGAAGATTCACCGACGCAATTGCAAGTCAACGTTTACAGCCTCAGTAGCCCGAATTTGCCCGTTCAACTCACGCTTGCCAACGGCAAGATTATCACCTTGCATGCCGGGCAAGCCTTTGTTGCGCATATTACAGCAGGCGTGATTACCAGTTCCCAAATCGTCAACATCAGCAAATTGCTGACCCAGCCATTCACGGAGTTCAATACGTTAACGTCGCTCCATTCGATCTCACTTATTGAGGCGGCACTCACCCATCCGTTCGTTGCGATTCCCGTTGTGGCCGGCGGTGCAATTGTTGTGAATTCGCTCACCAAGAACACGCCCGGCCCAACAACCTCGGCAACACCATCGGCGACGCCCTCAGTAGCGCCTTCGGCGACACCAACGGCCACGCCGTTCGCGACACCGACGCCGACGCCGACGCCGGTGCCCGGAACGATCATCATTATGGGCGCATCGCCGTCGCCGCATGCGCCGCCGACAATGATGCCACCCGCCCCGAACACGCCGCATCCGGCACCGCCGAATCCGCCTGCGCCACCTGGCGGCGGCCCTCCCGGCGGATTTCCCGGTCACCCACCGCACACTCCGGCGCCGTAATCCCGATACCGGCGTAGAAAAGGCACGAGCCCCGTGCTTCGATACTTCATGCTCGGCGGTGCCCAGCTCGCCGTCGGCGCCGCGGCGATTTTCGCGCGCGACGCGCTCGCGGGTGCATCACCAATTGCCGTTGCCGCAGCTCGCCTGGTCATTGCAGCGGCAATCCTCCTTGTCGTCGCGCTCTTCATGCGGACGCGCAACACCACTGCAATCAATAGCAACGAGCGCATCGTTATTCTCTGCGCGGGGATTGCTCTGGCGATTCATTTTGCGACATGGATTGCGTCGCTCAATTATGTCAGCATTGCCGTGTCGGTGTTGCTTGTGACAACAACGCCGCTCTTTACTGCGACCTACGATGCCATCGTTCTTCGTCGCCCGCTATCGCGGCTCAGCATGCTCGCATTTCCGTTGGGAATGCTCGGCGTTTGGCTCGTCGTACGCGGGCAAAATGCGCGGCCGCCGCAACCTGGGCATGAGATGCTTGGCGCTACCCTCGCCTTGATCGGTGCCGTCGCCATCGGAGCCTATTTTCTGCTCGCGCGCACGATTCGCGAAAAACTCGGCACGCAACGCCTCGTGACGGCCACATACTCCTGGGCGGCTGTAGCCCTGTGCATCGCCGCGCTTGCCGTTCACCAAGCACCGCCGCCACTCGCGAACACGCAAGCCTGGATGGGCATACTCGGCATGGCACTCGTTGCGCAACTCATCGGACATACGCTCTTGAACGCGTCTCTACGCTGGTTCAGCCCGTCGATTATTGCGTTTGCTACGCTGCTCGAACCGCTCATTGCGGGAGCCTTAGCGCTGATCATTTTCGGCGAACGGCTCGGCTATAGCGCGCTGGGCGGTGGGGCGCTCGTCCTCATCGCCGTCGCAATCGTGCTTCGTGAGGATTGGACCGCTCCAAACCCTCAAATGGAGTAGTCCTGCCCAAAGGAATCGCGGGCCAAACGTGAATGAGGGGGGCGATATGAGCACGTTTGCGCCCACACCCGACCCGCAAGAGACCTCCGAATGGCTCGATGCCCTTCGCGGCGTCCATCACGCCGAAGGCGCTACGCGCGTCGGCGAACTCCTCGCGAACCTCACCGACGAAGCTCGCAAACTCGGCGTTGAAGGCCTCGTCGCCGGAAATTCAGGCGCGGCCCTGACAACGCCCTACATCAACACGATCCCGCTTGAAGATCAACCGGCCTATCCCGGCGATCTCGCGCTTGAACAGCGCATTCGGCACATCGTTCGCTGGAATGCGATGGCCATGGTCGTGCGCGCGAACAAAGATTCATCGGAACTCGGCGGGCATGTCGCATCGTTTGCATCATCGGCCGCACTTTATGATGTTGGCTGGAATCATTTTTTCCATGCGCCAACGGCCACGCACGGCGGCGATCTCGTATTCTTTCAAGGGCATTCTTCACCAGGCATTTATGCGCGTGCGTTTCTTGAAGGCCGCATCGATGAATCGCAACTGCTGAATTTCCGTCAGGAAACCGGCGGCCACGGGCTCTCATCGTATCCGCATCCGTGGCTAATGCCGGATTTCTGGCAATTCCCAACCGTCTCGATGGGCCTTGCGCCGATCATGTCGATCTATCAAGCGCGATTCATGAAATATTTGGATCACCGCGGACATATCCAAGCCGGCAATCGCAAAGTATGGGCGTTCCTCGGCGATGGCGAGATGGACGAAGTGGAATCGCTTGGCGCTATCGGCTTGGGCGCACGCGAAAGCTTGGATAATCTCGTTTGGGTGATCAACTGCAATTTGCAACGTCTTGATGGCCCGGTGCGCGGCAATGGAAAAATCATCCAGGAGTTAGAAGGCATCTTCCGCGGCGCAGGCTGGAATGTCATCAAACTCATTTGGGGCAAGCAATACGATCCGTTGCTTGCAGCAGATTCCAGCGGCCGCTTACGGCAACTCATGCAAGAAACCATCGACGGCGATTATCAGTCGTTACGCGCCGGTGGAGCAAAAACGATTCGCGAACGCTTTTTCGGGAAATATCCGGAGACAGCGGCGCTCGTCGAAGGCTGGAGCGATGCCGATTTTATGAATCTCAAACGCGGCGGCCACGATCCGGAAAAAATTTATGCTGCGTATGCGCGTGCCACAGCAACCGTTGGAAAGCCGACGGTTATTCTCGCGAAGACAATTAAAGGCTATGGCATGGGCGACGCCGGCGAAGCGATGAACATTGCGCATCAAGCCAAAAAGCTCGATCTCGAACATCTCCGCTATTTCCGCGATCGCTTCAACATCCCGATTCCCGATGCAAAAATCGAAGAGATTCCATTTTTCACACCGCCTAAGGATTCTCCGGAGATGCAATACGTGCAAGAACGCACGGCAGCTCTCGGAAATCTCCCGCAACGCCGCCGTGGCTCCGTCACGCTAGCGGTGCCGGATCTCCCGGCGTTCGATGCGCAACTGCAATCGAGTCAAGATCGTGAAATCTCGACGACGATGGCGTTCGTTCGCATTCTCTCGACGATCTTGCGCGATAAGGAAATCGGCCCTCGTGTCGTCCCCATCGTTGCCGATGAATCGCGCACATTCGGCATGGAAGGGCTCTTTCGACAGATCGGCATCTACTCGCCGACCGGCCAACATTATCTGCCGCAAGACGCCGGCCAACTCATGTGGTATCGCGAGGATGCCGCGGGCCAGATTTTACAAGAAGGCATCAACGAAGCCGGTGCGCTTTGCTCCTGGATTGCCGCGGGTACCTCGTATTCGAATCACGATGTTCCGATGGTGCCGTTTTACATTTTCTACTCGATGTTCGGCTTCCAACGCATCGGCGATCTCGCGTGGGCTGCGGGCGATATTCGCACGCGCGGTTTCCTCATCGGTGGAACGGCCGGGCGCACAACGCTTAACGGTGAAGGCTTGCAACACGAAGATGGCCACAGTCATCTCATCGCTTCTACCATCCCCAATTGCGTCGCATACGATCCCGCCTATGGCTACGAACTCGCCGTTATCATTCAGGATGGGCTACGCCGCATGCTCACCGAGCACGAAGATATCTACTACTATCTCACCGTCATGAATGAAAATTATGTGCAACCGGCGATGCCCAAGGGTGCCGAAGAAGGCATATTGCGCGGCATGTATCTTTTGCAATCCGCGCCGTCGCGCCCGAAGGCGGCTCGCGTGCAATTACTTGGAAGCGGTACGATCCTGCGTGAAGTCCTTGCCGCGGCAGCGATGCTCAAAGATGATTTCGATGTCGATGCCGATATTTGGTCGGTGACGTCGTTTACACAGCTTCGTCGCGACGGCATCGATTGCGAGCGCTACAACCTTCTCCATCCGGAGCAACCACCGCGACGTTCCTATGTTGGGCAGGCGCTCGCGGAACATCCGGGTCCGGTGGTCGCGTCGACGGATTATATCCGCACACACGCGGACCAAATTCGCCCCTACATCGATCGACGGTATACGGCTCTTGGAACCGACGGCTTCGGACGTAGCGATCGCCGCAAAGCCTTGCGTGCATTCTTCGAAGTCGATCGACGCTACATCGCCTTGGCTGCGTTACGCGCACTTGCAGATGATGGGACGATCGACCGCGCAGTGCTCAGTAAGGCCATCACACGCTACGAACTCGACCCTAATAAACCCAATCCGGTGACGGTGTAGGAGCGCGAGATGGCTACTGAAATTCGCGTTCCCGATATCGGCGATTTCCAAGGAATCCCGGTGATCGAAGTCCTGGTGAAACCCGGTGATACGGTCAAAAAAGAACAGTCGCTCGTAACACTCGAGAGCGAAAAAGCGACGATGGAAGTGCCGGCCGATAAGGACGGTATCGTCGAAAGCGTCGCCGTGAAGGTTGGCGATAAAGTATCACAAGGGACGGTGCTGCTTACGCTACGCGGTGAGGCACCGGCGCAATCCGCCCCGACTGCAGCGACGACTCACATAGAACTCACCGTTCCGGACATCGGTGATTTTACCGGAATCCCCGTCATTGAAGTCCTTATCAAACCCGGGGACACCGTCACCAAAGAGCAGTCGCTGGTGACGCTCGAAAGTGAAAAGGCGACGATGGAAGTTCCGGCTTCTGCCAGTGGCGTCATTGAGGACGTCCGCGTAAAAGTTGGCGATCGCGTTTCACAGGGAACCGTCATCGCCATCCTTACAGCGGTGGCGCAATCCGCCGTCGTCGTGGAGAGCAAGCCGAGCCCGACTCCGCCGCCAGTTGCACAAGCGCCCACACGGGTCGCGCCGGCGCCAACCACTGTCGCAAAGCCGGCAATAGGATCAATCCCGCATGCTAGCCCATCGTTACGTCGGTTAGCGCGCGAATTCGGCGTCGATCTCCACCTCGTGACCGGTACCGGCCCTAACGCGCGCATCACACGCGAAGATGTGCAGATGCACGTCAAGCGTGCACTTTCGGCAAGCAGTTCGGCATCCACAAGTTTTGCCGGCCTGCCGGCGTGGCCGATCATCGATTTCGCCGCGTTCGGTCCGATCGATCGCAAACCGTTGCCGCGAATCAAAAAATTCAGCGGCCCGAATCTCCATCGCAATTGGCTTTCCATCCCGCATATTACGAATTACGATCAAGCCGATATTACCGATCTTGAAGCGTTCCGAAAAGAAGTCAACGCGGAAAGAAAATCCGATGGCGCCAAAATCACTATTTTGGCATTTCTCATCAAAGCATGCGTCGCTGCGCTGCAAAAATTCCCCGAGTTCAATAGCTCACTAGACGGTGACGACCTTGTCTACAAACGCTACTATAACATCGGTTTCGCCGCAGATACGCCCGGCGGGCTCGTCGTTCCGGTTGTCAAGAATGCCGATCACAAAGGCATCGTCGATATCGCCGCCGAGACCGCCGAACTTGCCGGCAAAGCGCGCGATGGAAAACTTGCGATGACCGCGATGCAAGGTGGGACGTTCACCATCTCCTCCATCGGCGGCATCGGTGGAACGCAATTCACACAGATCGTCAACGCACCGGAAGTGGCAATTCTCGGCTCGGCACGTTCATCGATGCAACCGATTTGGGACGGAAAACAATTCGCCCCGCGTCTCATCTTGCCGATAAGCGTAAGCTACGATCATCGCGTCATCGACGGGGCGGGGGCAGCACGCTTCCTCGTCTACCTTGCCGAGCTCTTGGGCGACTTCCGTCGAGTCATGTTGTAGAGGGATAGGCCAAAACGTGAGGCAACCACGTTTTATGCGAACGCAAGGATGCCGATCGTGAGCAACCTCAGGCATGCAAATGCCTATGGGCCGGAAGCTGGTACGGTCCTCGTTGGTATTGCGCCGTACTTGGATGCGGTCACGGCCCGCTTCATTACCGAATTCTATGATGATCTCGCAACGCAATCGGGGCAGTCGTCTATTTTGGCGCACCTCACGCCAGAAGAGTTTGCCCATCTCCAAGCGAGGCAAACCGAACATCTCCGCCAGCTGTTCTCCCCTACGCTTGATGAAACATCACACCGCGCATCGGCTCGGCTTGTCGGTAAAATCCACGCGCTTACCGGCGTCGAACCAGGTTGGATTGTCGACGGATATGAGCACTACCGCCGACTCATTTTAGATCTTTCGCGCATCACCCAGCGCGATTATCGCGCATTCCGCGAAGTGCTTGATCAACGCCTCAGTGTGGAATTGCACGAACAACTCGACGCACCACGCGAACTCCACGAACTCCAACATGCGGCGTTGCAGCGCATCGACAATCTTGTTGTGAGTTCGACGACGTTCATCGATCTTGCAACTGGCGTGCTCGACATTCTCATTACGCTCGAAGGCATTGAAACCGGAGCAATTTCACGCCCGGATTCACTCGGCAACTTGCAATACGAGGTCACGGCTGGAGAAAAAGTCCATCGCTATCTCGGCATGCTGGCCGCCGGACAAGCGAACCCGATTAGCGTTCATGCCGATCGACCGACGGGCAAGGGACCAAGCGGTCGTGCCTGGCGCAGCGGCGCCGTCGAACATACGTTGGCGGTGGCTTTGGACCCGGGCATGGCGGTCTGGCGCGAAATGCTCGCCGGGTTCAATCTCCGATCGGCGGCGACGATTCCGGTGCTGGATAACGATGATCGCCCGCAATTACTCATTCAGCTGTGGAGCGGATTAACCGGACATTTCGTTACCCCGCTTCGTCAAACACTCATCGAGCATTTACAACGCGCGCTCGGACATGCATTCGCGCGATTGGTGCAACGCGATCAACAAAGTCTCGTGGTCGTTCCTCATGGACGTCGCCTGGAATGGCGTGAGCTACTTCAACACGACGCGCTCGAAATGCATTTTCAACCGATTATCAATCTCACCACCGGTGAACTACATAAGGTTGAGGCTTTAGCGCGGCTGCGTAACTCCGAAAACGAGCTCATCTCTCCCGCCGAGTTTCTACCCGCGTTTGGCGAGTGGGAATTGCAGCGATTGTTCGCACAGGGTTTAGAGCAAGGCATCGCGGCACTCCACGCGTGGGACGCGCAAGGTGTCACAACAACGATCTCGCTGAATCTGCCACCGCAAGGGCTCAAGGATCATCGCTATCTCGATATTCTTACCGAGACGTTAGCACGAACCAACGCGGATCCCACACGTCTCACGCTCGAACTGCTCGAAACAGGGAACGTCGAACACTTTGGTGCGCAGGCAGCCGTCACCGAAGCCCTGAGTGCCATGGGGATCTGCCTTGCAGAAGACGACTTAGGATCGGGCTACAGCTCTCTCTTGCGCATGGACCGCATAGCGTTCGACGAGATGAAAATCGATCAAGGCCTCGTATGCAATTCATCGCAAACCCCGCGTAAAGCGCTTGGATTCATTCACTACTTGACGCGACTTAGCCATGATTTCGGCATTCCCGTGACGGTCGAAGGGCTGGAAAACGACGGATTAGTTGAAGCGGCGGTGATTCTCAGTGCAAATATGGGCCAGGGGTTTGCTATCGCTCGCCCTATGCCGGTTCATGAATTGACGCAATGGGCGAAGACCTTTCGGTTTTCCGTCGATCAAACAAAGCCGAAAACGGCACTCGGCGCGTTTGCAACCAATATGCTATGGCACTTGCAACTCATGAGCTTAAGCCCGTGGCGCGAACTACTCGAAAATTTTCTTCGCATGCCTTCGAGCCTAACCCATTATATTTCCAGCCAAGATCTGCAAGGATCGGCACTCCATCAGGCTCACGACGAACTCCATACTATCGTTGCCGCGCACGGCCCAACCGACGCAGTCTACTGGCATGCACGCAGCCGCATGGAATCACTCCTCGCCGAACGCATCACTCTCGAAAACACATAACGCCATCCTTCGAGACGCGAAGCGCACGTCTCGCCGTTGCCACCCCGAGGAGCGCACGAAGTGCGCGTCTCGAAGGGCGCCTGTCACCCTGAGGAGCGCACGTAGTGCGCGTCTCGAAGGGCTGCGGGGCAATGTTGCACGCTTCGCGTGCGCCGTTTGATGGTGCTTCGAGACGCGATGCTACGCATCGCTCCTCAGCATGACAGAAGCTGTCATCGCTCCTCAGCATGACAAACGCTGTCACCCTGAGGAGCGCACGTAGTGCGCGTCTCGAAGGGCCGCGCGCCAATGTTGCACGCTTCGCGTGCGCCGTTTGATGGTGCTTCGAGACGCGATGCTACGCATCGCTCCTCAGCATGACAGAAGCTGTCATCGCTCCTGGAGCATGACAAACGCTGTCATCGCTCCTCAGCATGACAAAACCTGTCATACATC
>JAJYCL010000024.1 GCA_021778415.1 bacterium
CGCCGGATTTTATACGCTATTCGCTCGCACGTCCGATACTGGCGGCAAGGGTTTGAGCGCGTTTATTGTTCCAGGTGATGCCCCAGGTGTGAGCGTTGTCGAACGTATCGTGACGAGTTCTCCGCATCCTCTAGCGAAATTGCGATTCGATGGTGTTCGCGTTGGGCCGGATGCCATTATTGGAGAAGAGGGAGATGGGTTTCGCATTGCGATGGCCGTGCTTGATCTCTTTCGTCCGAGCGTTGCCGCAGCGGCAACCGGCTTTGCGCGCCGTGCCTTAGATGAAATGCTTGCTCACGCGAAATCACGCGAAATATTTGGTGGAACGCTTGCTGATCTGCAACTGACGCAGAGCTCCTTGGCAAGCAGTGTTGCGGAAATCGACGCGAGCGCGTTGCTCCTTTATCGGGCAGCCTGGGCGACGGATGTCGGTGCTGCACGCACCACGCGCGAATCTGCAAGCGCAAAATGGTTTGCGACCGAGGCGGCAGGTCGAATTACCGATCGCGCGGTGCAACTCTTAGGTGGCCGAGGCGTTGTCGTTGGCGAAATTGTCGAGCGATTGAATAGAGACGTCCGTGCGTTGCGCATTTACGAGGGAGCAAGTGAAATTCAACAGATTGTCATTGCGCGCAATCTTCTTGCCGAGGACTATAGCGGTTGAGCGCCCACACAGATCGATTTGTCTTAGACAGACTCCCTCAAGACGAAAATCAGCCGACATTTCTTTTTGATGACCTCAACTACCCGAAGATGCTCAATGCAGCGGACGTTTTGTTGGAAAAATATGTCGCGCTGACTCCCGACGCACCATGCCTCCTTTCGCTTTCCGAGCGGTGGACCTATCGCCAAACGAGCGAACACGTCAGTCGGATCGCACACGTTCTTGTCGACGATCTTCGCGTCGTTCCAGGAAACTGCGTGCTTTTACGAGGGCCGAACTCGCCGATGCTAGCAGCATGCTGGTTGGCCGTTCTCAAGGTTGGTGCCATTGCCGTCACAACCATGCCGCTCTATCGACAACAAGAACTACGCACGATGATCGACAAAGCGGAAATTCAATTTGGGCTATGCGACACGCGGTTTATGGGCGAGCTACAGGAAGCTACCGCTGAACACCCCTCATTTGTTTGTCTCAGTTTCGGCGAAGAAGGTTCGCTCGAAAATCTGATGCGCGAGAAGCCGACGAATTTCGTGGCGGTGCCTACCTTTGCTACCGATCCGGCAATCATTGCGTTTACATCCGGGACAACCGGAGTTCCGAAGGCTGCTGTGCATACGCATCGTGATGTACTCGCAACCTGCGATACCTTTAGTGCCAAAATTTTACGCCCCAGCAACGGTGATCTTTTTTGCGGTAGCCCTCCGCTCGGCTTCACGTTCGGCCTGGGTGGTCTTTTGCTTTTTCCGCTGCATTGTGGCGCTGCAACGCTCCTGTTAGAAAAGGCCGGTCCCTCGGAGTTGTTGGCGGCAATCGAATCGCATCGCGTTACGACGCTTTTTACGGCACCGGTGGCTTACCGTGCGATGTGTTCGCTGCTTGATACGCATGATATTTCCTCGCTACGGCAGTGCGTATCGGCCGGAGAGTCGTTAGCGCTTCCGATCTGGGAGGAGTGGCTTCGACGCACGGGAGTCCGCATTATTGATGGCATTGGCTCGACGGAAATGCTACATATTTTTATTGCGTGTGATGAAGCCACGTTGCGTCCCGGAGCAACTGGTAAAGCCGTTCCCGGCTACCGCGCAGAAATTCACGACGAGCATGGGAACACGCTTCCACCGAATACGGTCGGTCGACTAGCCGTTATCGGCCCAACGGGTTGTACCTATCTTGATGACGCGCGTCAGGGGACGTACGTTCAACAGGGCTGGAACTATCCGGGCGACACCTATCGCATGGACGAGGACGGATATTTTTGGTATGTCGCGCGAAGCGACGACATGATCATTTCGGCCGGGTACAACATTAGCGGGCCAGAAGTCGAGGAAGCATTACTCGCCCATCCTCACGTTCGCGAATGTGCCGTTGTTGCAAAACCGGATCCGAAGCATCATACCAACGTCGTCAAAGCGTATGTCGTGCTTGATGAGTCGATGAAACCCGATGACGCTTCGGCGTTGGCTCTCATGGAGTTCTGTAAAGCGCGAATAGCCGCGTGGAAGGCTCCACGAGAAATTGAATTCGTTTCCGATATTCCGCGGACGCAAACAGGTAAAGTTCAGCGCTATAAATTGCGTGAGCGTGCGTCGTCGGAATTATCGAGGTGACGCCGAGACCCCTCCGAAGCTGAGAGGAAAATCTTCCTCGTCGCTTTGACCGCTTGCATTTCGGGCGATGACCCGCAGCGTATACGTCCGTTGTAAGAAGGGCGGTAGATCAAGAATGTGGATGCGAAAAACAAATTGACCGAATGATTTTCGCGGAACGTTTATCGTAAAGGACTCCGTGCGGACTTCAACGCTGGCAACATTGGTTGTTGTCGCGATTTTACCGGTCCACGTATCTCCAACGTTGACGGAGAGATTTGAGAAATGTACTGCAAGGATATGCGGTGCATCGTTTGCGGCGGCAACTGATGCGGCCGGCCACGGAGAGGAAGGTGCGTTGAGGCCTGGACGGCCGGGTGCCGGCGGCGTGCATGCGGTGACGGCGACGAGCGCAACGTACGCTAACATAACGATGTGTTTTGACATGTGAGCGGACACTTGCCGTCCCTTCCGTTGCTATTGACAGAGGATAATTCCCCCGCTGGAAGGTAGGACAGAGTGAAATCTGTTTCCTTGGAGCCTGTGCGTGAAACCACCGCTAGATCGCCGTTTCGATTGGCTTGTTGCTTGCGCGAGTTATCTCTTGAGCGGCGGAATCTTAATCGACGCATGGTCCCACTATCACGAGACGATCGAAACCTTTTTTACCCCTTCGCATGCAGTTATCTATGGAGCTTTCGCGATTCTTTTCGGCACATTTGGCTGGAAAGTACTCTCCAATAAAATGCATGGGTACGCATGGAATGATTGTCTGCCTCATGCATATCGATGGTCGGCTCTTGGAATAGGAATATTCTTTATTGGGGGTTTGGGCGACATGGCGTGGCATGCGATTATGGGTATTGAGCAAGGCATCGATGTGCTCTTAAGCCCAACGCATATGACGATCGGCCTAGCGATTCTTCTTATTATATCCGGCCCCATACGTTCGAATATGGAAAACCGTCCGAGTGAATCGTCGTTTATAAATCAGTTGCCTGCATGGATATCGCTTGCTGCGATACTGTCGGTTTTCCATTTTGCGACGCAATTTGCTATGCAACCTGGAGCCGATGCGGCAAATGCTCCGCTTGGATTTCACGGTTTCTCACCCGATCTTTTGACGCTTCTCACGCTCGGGTTTTATAAACAGGGATTTGGACTGGTCATCATGATGCTTCAGGCGCTGCTTATGAGTGCCATCAGCCTCTTGGCCGTAACGAATTTGCCGCGATTCCCCGGCATGTTGACGATTATTCTCGTTCTAGGAAACATTCAGGCTGGAGCGATGCTCTCGAACGGGCCGGTCTTTTTTGTGACGATCGCCGTCATGAGTGTCGTCGCCGGAATCGTCGGCGATGTTTACGTGTGGCGTTTTGACCCGTCGACGATACGCGTTGGTGCACTACGCGTTTTCGGCGGGCTCGTGCCTGCCGTTTATAGTGCCGCCTATATACTCACTACCGACGTTGTGGCGCATGGGGTTTGGTGGGATCCGAATGTGATTTTCGGTGCTATTTTGTATTCTGCAGCTGTTGGACTCGGCTTAACGTTTCTGGTTGTCTCTCGGGGGGCAAGCATCTGAAAACGCGTCCGGAGCGCTGGTGGTTGTGGTTAGCATTGGGCACTTTTGCGTTGCACCTTTTCGGCGCCGCACGCTTCGGTTTTTTTCGGGATGAACTGTATTTCATAGCGTGTTCCCAGCATTTGGCGTGGGGGTATGTTGATCAACCTCCGTTTGTCGCGCTGGTCTCGGCGCTGGCGGCTCCATTTCATTATTCGCTGCTCGCGGTGCGGTTGACGCCGAGTATCGCCGCAGCGCTTACCGTCTACGCCGTCTGTTTTCTTGCGCGTGATCTGGGCGCGGGTCGTTTCGGTCAACTCCTTGCGGGCGTTGCCGTGCTTTTCATGCCGGCCAATTTGGCGTTGGGAAGCATGCTCGCGACGACCTCATTCGAGCCGCTAACGTGGACCTGCACGATACTCGCGGCGATGCGCATTCTTTCGGGTGGTGGCGCTCGTGCGTGGTCTATGGTAGCCCTTATCGTTGCCGCCGGCTTCTATGCCAAATATACGATCGTCTTATTGGCCGTCGCTCTGCTTATTGGAATACTCTTTACTCGCGAACGTCGGGTTCTCCGTACTCCCTGGCTTGGTCTTACGAGCCTGTTCTGTCTCATTCTTGTGGCGCCGAATCTCTTCTGGCAGGTGTCGCACCATCTCCCATTTCTTGATGTCATTCATGGCGATGCGGTGAAACGGCACGCGCTCCAGAATGGTCTCCAGACAGAATTTCGCAGTACATGGCATAACGCCGTTGCTTTTTTTACTGAACAAGTACTCTATACCGGCCCGTTGACAACGGCGATGTGGCTCCTTGGCGTTTGGTACTTTTGGCAACGTCGCCCGGAGTATCGCTTCATCGTCGTCGCGTATGTTTTCTTGCTTGGCGTTTGCGTCGCATTAGGGGCCAAGGGATACTACATTATCGGGGTTTATCCGGTTCTTGTGAGTGGAGGAGCGGTCTTGCTCGACGAGCTTCTTGGGCGCAAGGCGATTGCTCGGACCCTCGTCTTTGCATCGGTGCTGGTATTGGGCGCGTTTCTTACTCCGCTTTCGATGGCGGTACTGCCGGTGCAGCGCTTTGTTCAGTATTCGCAGATGCTGCATCTTACCGGGTACGGTAAGAATGCACATCTCATACAGCCACTCTATGCCGATGAGTTCGGTTGGCGTGGGACGGCAGAGCATGTTGCTCGCGTCTATGATGCGTTGCCTGCGGCGCAGCGAGCAAAAACGGCGATATATGCCGATACCTATGGTTACGCGGGGGCGCTCAATCTCTATGGCCCGAGGTATGGCCTGCCGACGCCATTGGGCGGTCAGAATACATTCTGGCTTTGGGGAACGCACGGATACGACGGATCGTCGGTTATTGCCGTCGGTGCAACGCAATACCATTTGTTCGTGCAACTTTTTAAGAGCGTGAAGCAAGTGGATGTCTACACAAATCCCAATCGTTGGGTGCTCGAGGGGCCGCTTCCGATCTATCTTTGCACCGAGCCGATCGCCCCTCTTGCGATTATGTGGCCTCGTTTTCGTTACTACGGGCCTTAAGGTTCCAGAATTGCGGTAGCCTCGATTTCAACTCGCGCGCCGGGTTCGAGAAGTGCTGCGACGACAAGTAAACTCATTGCGGGATAGTGCGGTCCGAAGATCTGCCGATAGATCGTTCCGAGGTCTTTTGCGCATGAGCGATAATCGTCGGCATCAACGACATACCAGGTGAGACGGGCAACGTGTTCGGGGCGACCTCCAGCCGCGCGAACGATCGCGACGATGTTCTCTAAGGCGCGTTGGGCCTGCGCGAGAAAGCCGTCGCCCACGAGCGTTTCGCTTTCATCCCAGCCGACTTGCCCTGAAATAGCGAGATACGTTCCTTGCGCTTTGATGGCATGGCTATATCCGCTTGCGCGTTTCCATGTGTTTGGTGTGATCGAAGCACTCACGCCGGAATCTCCTTTCGGGTAACGAGATGCGTAACGCCGACGACAACGATGTTGGCCATCAGCGCATAAAGGCTTACCGCACCGGGTAGTGTCATTGCAGCAATGTGGATGGTAAAGAGTGCCGTAAATCCATTGGTCATGACCATCGCGAGCGTACATGCCAAGCCGACTGCCCATCCGAGGACGAGTGCGCGAGGATCGATGCGTAGTTTAAAAAGTCCCGCAATAAACATCGGGACGATCGCCACCATAATTGCACCGCCGACAAGCTGAAAATTGATCGTATATTGCGCATGGATCAGCAATGCCGGAATTAATGCAGCGGCGCAAAAGACGACCGTGATCATTTTTGCGCTGCGAAGTTCACCGTCAGGTCGCGTTGTGCTGAATTGTCGCAGAATATTACTGGCAAATAGGTTCGCGGCGCCGATCGCCATAATTGCCGCTGGCACCAAGGCGCCAACGACAATTGCGGCATCGGCAATCCCAGCGAACCAGGCCGGAAAGTAGCGGGAAAAGAGTATAGGAACAACGTCGTTCGGCTTGGCGTGAATGCCGGCGGCAACTGCGCACACTCCAAGCAGTGCGAGAAAGCCGAGAAGGAGCGAATACAACGGCAATAGCACGGCATTGCGTTTGACGACATCGACATTACGTGCCGCTAGTAAGCTCGTAATCGAATGCGGATACAAAAAAAGCGAGAGCGCAGAGCCAAGTGCAAAACTTGCATATCCGAAGCTTAAACTCGGCGGAAGGAGGATATGCCCGGGAACAGGCCGCGCAGCATAGATCGGTGCAGCATGCGCAAAAATGGCACCCCAACCTCCTAATGCCGCGGGAATCACGATGATTGCGGCGATGACGGTCACATAGATGAGCGTGTCTTTGACGAACGCGATGAGTGCCGGAGCTCGCAAACCGCTTGAGTACGTATAGGCTGCCAAAAGGGCAAATGCGACAATCAGTGTCGCCGTAGAACCCACTTGGGTAAACGGTGGGCCGAGGCGTTCAAAGACGCTACGCATTCCTAAGAGTTGCAACGCGATATATGGGAGTGCCGCGAAGACGCCGGTGAGTGCAACGCAAAGTTCGAGCGTTCGATTTCCGAAAATATCGCGAGCGAAATCGGCGATGGTGAGATAACCGCGCTCGCGAGCGAGTGTCCAAAATCGCGTAAGGAAGAGAAAAACGAGCGGATAGGCGATGGTGGCGTAAGGGACGGCAAAAAAACCGAAAGCACCGGTTCCGTAGACGAGTGCGGGCACGGCAAGAAACGTATATGCGGTATAGAGATCGCCGCCGAGGAGAAACCACGACACGACCGTGCCGAAGCGCCGACCGCCAAGCGCCCATTCATCGAAGCTTGCGAGGTTGGCCGCTCCCCAACGCGACGCAACAAAGCCCAAAATCGTCACAAAAGCGACGATCCCAACGGTGATGATTGCCGGGATACTCATAGACTGCGTCTCTTTGTCAGCAGATAGACGATCGAGAGGAGTGCTGCCGTAATCACCACCCACGATAACTGATACCAATAAAAAAATGGCATCCCAAAGAGCGTCGGGTCACTCCGATTATAGAGTGGAGGATAGAGTAGCGCGAGAAATGGCGCTAGCAACAAAAGGTACCAAGCTCGCATGCGGCCAGGGTTTAGCGCGTCGTAGGGAGCGTCCTCTGCGAAGGCCTGATTGATCGACTTCCGAGAAATTGCGCGATCGCCATTCCGAGAAGTGCAACACCGGCCCCAACGAGTTCATAGTGAGGAATGCGCGCATGTAAAAGAAAAGCGCTGGCGATCCCGGCAAAGACGGGTACGAGAAAACCGAACAGGGCAACGCGCCCTGCCCCGATACGGGTGATTCCGTACGACCACACGGGATACGTGAGGAGTATCGGAAAGATGACGGAGTAGATGTACGTCGCCGTAGTCAATGCAGAAAACTGCGGTATTCCGTGCCGCATCAGTGACCAGAGGCCGCCGGGCAGAATCATCATCGTTCCCATCGTGATGGTGATCGCGAGGAGAAGAACGGGTGAATAGCGATCCAAGAGGCGCGCGCTCGTAACGTTGTAGCTGGCAAAACTTACTGCAGCAAGTAAGGTGAGGCCATCACCGAGTCGAATCGCAAATCGCCCCACGAGAATACCTTCGAAAATCGCAATCCCGAAAAACGCTACGATCGCGCCCAACCACCGTCCACTGCGAACACGTTCGTGACCGAAAACAGCCACAATAGCTAACGTAAAAATCGGCGTCGTCCCACCGAGAAGAGCGCTGGCAAAGGCCGTCGTATGCGAGAGCCCAATGACCCACAAATATTGGTAGACACCATAGCCGCATGCGGCGCAAACGAGTAGCTCCGGGATGTCCTGTGTGCGAATGGCGATAACTTCACGCCGAGCCGCGACGAATACCCATGCCAGCGGCGTCATCGCAAGGAAACGGAACAGGGTAAAGGTGAGCGGGTCGATCTGCGTGACCGCAAGCTTGACGAATACCGTATTTAACGCCCACGCGATCGATACGTAGAGCAGTCCGCCGAAAACGAGCAGGCGCGTACGACCGGAAATTCGTAGAGGTGTCACGTGGCGCAGAACACGGATGATGAGTGTCGGGATGCACGGTACGTCGATAATAACGGCGTGTCGCTACGCGTCGATCGCTTTGGACATGGGCCCGAGCAGCTTCTGTTCTGCCACGGGTGGATCTCGTCACGGCGAATGTTTCACGGTCTCGTCGGCACGTTGGATGCGACGAAGTTCACGCTCCATCTCATGGATTTTCGTGGATGCGGGCTCTCGGATCGCGTCGATGTCGGGCATGATCTGGCGGGCTACGCAAGCGATCTCAGAACTGTTCTCGCATCGATATCCGGGGAGGTCACGCTCATCGCGCATTCGATGGGGGCTCGGGTTGCTATGGTCGTGGCGGCCGAAAGGCCAAAGAACCTCAGGCGGCTCATTCTCCTAGCGCCAGGTTCGCCGCTCTCGGTTCGTGTCGATCCCAGGCATTACGCCCTAATGGCGCAGGCGTATGGGGTACGAGCTCGCTTGGCACCGTTCATTGCGGGTTCCATGGCGGCGCATCGAGAGGCCGAGATCGTCGAGCGCTTGGTTGACGATGCGTTGGTTGCGCAGCGCGAACACTGGTTCGGATGGTACGATCACGGTCGGCGCGAGGATATTCTCCACCTTTTGCCGTCCATTTCCGTTCCGACGCTCATCCTCTCAGGAAGCCGTGATCCGCTCGTCAGTGTCGGCATGCTGAAAAGGACGTTGGCGCCGGCAATCGGGGGTGCGTCGCTGATCCAACTCAAAAATGTGGGTCACAATCTTGCAATCGAGGCGCCCGACGATGTGTGCGAGGCGATTGTCCGTTTTTCGCGAAGCGACATTCCAAACTCTTCGCTCCACTAAGCATTTTCTTTCAAGGAGATTTTATTATGGCAATGCAGCAACCGACAGATACCCCATTCGGACTTCAGCCGAACGTTGCGGCCGGCTTGGCGTATCTGTTAGGAATCCTCGGCGGCATCATCATGCTCGTCGGCGGCGGCACCAACGGTTTCGTGAAATGGGCCGCAGCACAATCGATTACGTTCTGGGGTCTGTATATTGTCGTTATGATCGCGCTTCCGATCATTGGCGGCGTTCTTCACATGTGGGGGCTCTTTTTCCTCATTGCGCGCCTTTGGCAACTTCTGGGATTAATCGTTTGGCTCGCAACGTTTATCACGGCATTTCAGGGCAAAGAGCTGCGATTGCCGGTGATCGCGGATCTCACGACGCGTCTCTTCCCGGGTGTCGCATAGGCGCTAATTGCTCCATGACGGCGGCGCGGGCGGAGCACTCGTTTGCGTGAAAATATCGCCTGAAAACGATGCGCCAGTGGTGAGATTTCGGTAGAGAATGTGGACGGTGGTCGGGGCAGTTCCGCCATCGTCCGCAGCGCCCGACCCTTCGGTCCGCGTCGTCGTATCGCGGGATGCGGCCAACGTAACGAACGGTGGTACGCGAAACTCGCGAAGTGCAAGCAATCGAGAACGACGGGCGATAATCGTGCCGTCGTTTTTGCGTGCAATGGCAAGCAAACGGTACGCAGCACGACGCTCGTCGATCAGTGCGTTGCCTTGCTCGTTCCGGATATCCCCGGTGAGCGCGGAGAGTGGCGATAATTCAACGGAAATGCTAATGACGCAGTGTCCGCGATGCAGCATGGCGCATGTTTGGGGGAATGTCGGCGTATCGGGCGGTGGCGAGCTTGACTGTGTACGACTGCGCTCGTAGCGCAGCAGTGCGGATTGCCCGTTATCCAAGTTTTGTCGTATGGCTTGGACAACTCGTGCCGACGTCATCGCGAGCGTCATTCCGTGAATCGTGATCATGATCGTCGAATACATCGCAACGATGATGCCGAGTGTCACGAGCATTCGAAGCATGGTTATGGCGCTCCGGTCGGTGGTGCGACCGGTGCATTTTGCATGACGGTTCCGGGAAGCGGGACTTGTGCCGGAAGAATCACGCTGCGCATGACCGATTTCGACGCTCCATCGCGTGCATACGACGCGATGAGCGTGATCGTCTCAGAACCATCCGTTGCAGGGGCGATCGAGAGACGCAGGTCGACGGGTATCGGCGAACGCATCGGGACAGGGACACTCGTTGCAATCGAGGTTGGTGGGATTGCATTCCCGGCGTATTTGAGCGCATCTGCAAGGCGAGTCTGTTCGTTGTCGAGCAGACTCTGCACGGCAGCATCCGTGCTATTCGGGAGTGCTTTGGCTACGCCGAGCGACGTCGGGCCGATAAGGCAGGCGAGTATGACGGCAAAAATTGCCGTCGCAAGCAGCGTATCGAGAAGCATAGCGCCGGATTGTCGATGCACATTTACGTCGTATCCCCGGATGCCGCTTTCTCGGACTTCCCGAAGCGTACGTGCAGCAGCGGGCGTTCGACGAGATACGTAAAGAGCGCGGCTTGGGCGATGGTTATGCCGATGGCAATCAGCGTGTATTCGACTTTCCACGTCGGATCAAAATGCGGATCTCCGTAAAACGGGGGAATCTTCCATGTGAGCAGTTCGCGGGCGATCATTTGATGATAGAGATAGAGATTATAGGAAATGAAACCGAACCACATGAGTAGACGGTTTGCAAATATTGCTCTCCACCACGAGAATGCGCCAAGCGATCCGAACGCGATGCATGCAAAGACGATGCCCATCAGCGGGCGTTTATCGATTTGCCACACATACGCCCATTGATCGGCAAGGCGAAAGCCGAACAGCGACTGCATAATGAGAATGAGTCCGAAAACACCCGCGATTGCTAGGAGCGTGTGGGCCAGTAACCGTCGTGGCGATTCTGTCGCGTTGCGAGTGCGAGCGTAGGCCCACGCCGTAAGCATGCCGCAGGCGAAGATGTCCAGGTATCCGGGAAGATTTTCGTAGACTTGGACATACCAGCCGTTGTAGCAGCATGCCGTTGCATAGTGACGCCAAGCGAGTGCAATCAGTACCATTACGCCGGCGACGAGCCATGGTTGGCGACGAAATCCCCACCAAATGAGCGGAAAGCAAAGATAAAATTCGACTTCGATCGCTAGTGTCCAAAGGACGCCGTTAATGGCTCCCGCCGTCTCCGGCCACCAGGTATGGACGAAGAAGAGATGCGCGACAATATCGGCGAGCGGTGCATGGCCCTGTGTTTGTGCGTAGCCGATGGCGTAGGCGATGATGATCGAAAGCCAATACGACGGGAGTATTTTGATCGCACGACGCCAGTAGAAGTGCCGCCAACTGGGCGGCTCCGTTCGATCGATAAGCGCACGTACGAACGGCCACGTAATCACAAAGCCGGAAAGAAAGAAGAAGAGGTGGACCCCGATAAAACCGGTTTCCGGGAGAAATTCAATTTGCGGCCAGGGTGCGGGCAACCAAGAAATTTCCCATACGTGGTACCAAAGCACAAGGAGCACGGCAATACCGCGCAACCCGTCAAGTACATCGAGTCGTCCTTGCTTCACTCCCGGGAAAGTTATCCCGAACGGCATTGCATTACTGCCGAGAACGTGTTTGTATTAAGGAGTTGACACAATGCGCGCGTTTGTGTTATTGTACTAATACAATGAGTATGCAGCTATTCGATCGCGACTTTTTCACTGGTTTTTTTATCCTCTATGGCCTGTACATGGCCGTTCGGCCCGTGTGCTTCGCTCAAGTTTGTCCGCTATTTTCGGGTATCGTCGTTCCGGATCATGAGCTTGCTATGAGGCTACGTTCCGCTCAATTGCGTCGCAAAGAAGCGGAAGGCATTCCGCTTCGGCTGGGGTGGGCGGTCGCTCTCGTTGCGTTTCTATGCGCGGGGCTGAGTTGGTTTACGAGCGTTCCGCAGCAACTATGGTATGCGCTGCTCTGTGTTTGTATTGCGGGTTCGTTTGGGATTGCGTATTTAAGCATACGATCGGCGACGAAAAAACGGAGCGCTATTTTACATCAACGATCTATTGGAGCACCCATTTGGGTCTTTATCGTGGCGGTCTTGAGCGCGCTCTCGTTGTTTGTCTATGCAGACAACGCAAAACTGGCCTTTGCCGTGAGTCTGGTTGCCGCATCGTGTATTTTTACCAGCTTTTTAGCATGGCGAGTGGCAACGATGCCGGCTCTCTTAACCGGTCAAGACAATGTTGTCGAGGTATTTGTTGATGATCGCCTTCGTCGAGTTCGAGCAGGAGCGGTCGTAACGTTTGCGGTGGTTCCGCAATTTGTCTATGCGAGTTTTTCCGGATGGCAGACGAGCGAAATCCATGGTATCGCTTGGGTAGTAACCCTCATTTCCTGGGTCGCGGTTTCTCTCCAAATTTTGATAAGCCGACGTCGCTCACCAAATAGACTTGAAATTGCAACCTGGCGCAATGCTAGTCCCGAGCATTTGGTGACGACAACCTCTTCAGGTGGCGCTCAATGTTGATAGCATGGCATGGGCTTCCCATTTCGACTATTTTCGCGGTGATGTTGCTTGTCGTGGCGGTCATCATCCTCGCCTTTCCACAGCGATTTGTTGGGAACGCGCGATGCTTTCTCTCCGTCGGGCCACGGTGTACGAAAGATCTGCAGGCGAGGCTTCTCGCGGCAATGGATCGGTACGACTCCGAAAGTACGCCAGCCGAACAGTATGCATACGTGTTAGCCGGTATTCTTGGACTACTCGCGGCATTATCGTTTTGGCGGGTCCTAAACCCACAGTTAGCCGTGGTCCTCGCAGTTCTTGCATCAGCTGCTGTGCAGGCCTGGGCCTTGCTTTTGACGCGTCGTGAACCAGCGAAGCGCTTGGCCTTGCTCTTTCAACGTCCCCTTTTCACACGCGTAAGCACTGGCGATATGCTTGCGGGGCTGCTGATGATCATACTATGGACGGCATGGGATTTTATCGTACTTCCAAACTCACGAGGTTGGTTGTCCGTCAACACGCTCATAGCGCTGATGTTTTTCTTATTTTCTATCGTTGGCGCTTCGGCTGGGAGCGCAATCGGCTCAACGGATCCCGTTGTCGAACGAATGGTCGATGATAGGGTGCGCGGCGGTCGGGCAAAAATGCTCATAACGATTGCGGTTTTCTTGGCACTAGCACCGCAAATGATCTCAGGGTCCGTAAACGTTATGCCATTGTTCGAGCGAGGGCTTTTTACGATTGCCATGATCGCTACGATCGCTGTAGGTTTTCGGTCGGCGTCTCCGATTTCTCAACGCGATATCGAAATGCTATCGATATCGTCCTTGCCATCGTGAATCCGGTCTTTCTTGCCGTCGATCTTTCTCTGGATGCGGCTCCGTATTCGCAGATCGTTGAGCAGATTCGTGGATTTATCGAGCGCGGGGATCTGCAGCCCGATGATGCGCTGCCTACCGTGCGTCAGCTGGCCGGTGATCTAGGCGTTGCTCCTAACACGGTGGCACGTGCCTATACGGAACTTGGCGAAGGTGGTTGGATTACGAGCGACGGGCGGCGTGGAACGCGCGTTGCTTCGCAAACGCCTGCCACCGATAAGCGCGCGCGGTCGCGCGCCTTGCACGAAGCCGTTTCGCAATTTCTTTCTTCCCTCACTCATCGTGGCTATTCGACGGACGAAGTCGTCGCCGAACTGCGCCGCGTGAAAGGACTCTCATGATTATTCGCATCTTGGCAGCCCTACTCGCACTCTTTATTAGCGCTCCGATGATGGCATCGGCTGAATCGATCTCCGCAATTATCGCGAGTTCCGGCGAGACTGCCCTAAAGACAGGAGTTGCGCCAGGTATTGCTATCGCGGTCGTTCGCAACGGGACAATTATTGCAGCGCAAGGTTTCGGGTACGCGAATATCACGACAAAACGAGCGGTGACTCCCGACACGCGATTTGCTATCGGCTCGCTGACAAAGCAGTTCACTGCAGCAGCCATCATGTTGCTGGTGAACGATGGGAAGCTTCGATTAGACGATACGCTGGCTGCCTATTTTCCAGCGTTGCCTAACGCGAAAACGATCACACTGCAAATGTTACTGAACCAAACGTCGGGCTTACACACCTATCCGCTCCTTTCCGAACATCCGTGGCCGCTAAAAGGCTCTATCGCAACATCAACGATTCTCTCATACCTCGCAAGCGACCATCCGGATTTTTTGCCTGGAACGAAATGGGCCTACAGTAACGCGAATTATGCGGTCCTCGCCGCGATCATTGAAAAAGCGAGCGGCGAATCGTACGGCACGTTCTTGCAACGACACATTTTTAGGCCGCTCGGTATGGCCAAGAGCGGCTACGGATTCCTCGCGCAAACAAGCGCACCGATTGCCGTTGGCTACGAGAAGGGGCAAGCTGAAAGTCCGGCATTGAGCTTGGACCTGTTGAGCGGTGCCGGCGGCATCGTCTCTTCGGTGAATGATCTTGCGCGTTGGGATAGCGCATTGATGGGGAACACGCTGCTCACGAAGGCCGATCGTCACGCCATGTGGGCAGCCGGTGAACTCCCTGATGGGGCAAAAATTCCCTACGCCATGGGCTGGATTCCAACCCAGATCGCCGGACATCGCGAGGTATGGCATAACGGGCTTGCGCCCGGTGTCGGCGGCTATTGCTATAACGCGATTTTCCCCGACGATAACGTGGCCATTGTCGTCTTGACGAATGGCTTTGCAGCCGGCGGTATTCCCGAACGGATTGTCGCAAACGTGGCCGCGTCGCTTGGAATCGGTCAACTTCCCAGCGATACGAAACCGCAATCCGCCCCTGGAGACGACCCGAACATCGATGCGCTTGCGCAAAAATTCTGGAGCCAACTTGCGAGCAACACCGTCGACTCGTCGTTGCTCGAGGCAAAGTTTGCCGATGCGCTCACGCCGTCGCTTCGCAGCGAAACCGCGCAAGGAATCACGATCATGGGGCCCGTGAAATCGTGGACGTTCGTTGGAAAGAGTAGGCTCGGCGAGGGTCTTCTGGCGTATCGCTATCATCTAATCTTCGTCAGCGGTCAAACGCACGATTGGGCGATCGTCATCGATCACGCGGGGAAAATTGCCGGTTCGCGCCTGGTACAATAGAGTACGACGCGGCACCGACGTGCGGTACAGGGAAAACCCGTCGCTTCTCGCATCGTGAGGCTATGATACCGCGTCCTATGCTACGATCCGCCGCCTGGTCCGGACTAGTGTTTCTTGTGATTGCCATCGGTGGTGGGCTAGCGCCTGGAGCGCTTCCGCCGCTCACCACGCCGCCGATCGAGATTGCGTCGTATATCGATGCCCACCGATTCGGTCTGTTGCTGGGAGCGTGGCTCAACCTCCCAGCGGCGGCGTTCTTCCTCTGGTTTGTCCTGGGGCTCCGATCGGTGTTGCGCCGGGCTTCCGGCGATGATGAGAGCCTCCCGATGTTCATGCTCATTGCGGCTGTGATAACCGGCACCCTGACGCTTATTGGCGCGTCGGCCCAAGCCTTGCTTGCCTATGCGTTGTTCGGTCCGGCTGCCGCAGCGCTACTGTACGGCCTCATGGCGCTCCTGGGATGCTTTGCCTTCGGAACTGGGGGAGTGATGATCGCTGTTGCTGCGCAGAGCATCATGCGTAGCCGCTGCGCGCCGATCTGGTTGGCCTGGTTTGGGTATCTTGCGGCGCTTGGGTGCGGCGTCGCCTCGCTCGGGGTTTTCGTCCAGTCGGGCTTCTTTGCGGCTGGCGGCGCAGGCTCGCTTGTCGTCGGCTTCTTGCCGCTTACCATCTGGATCGTCGGCGTCTGCGTTTGGATGCTTCGAACCCCTCGCGCGAGCGTGGTTTAGCGCTTGACGAAGGTGCTTATCCCCTGTAGTATGTCGTAGTTCCGGCCCACCGCGCGGTGTGGCCGCCTTTGTGTGTCCGTCTGAGGAGTTCGAGTGCCGACTATCAATCAGCTGGTCCGCGCGGGTCGCGATAAGACCTCAAAGAAGGTCAAAACGCGTGCCTTCCGTGTGATCCAAACGGGGCCGAAGCCAGGTCATCCTGACTTGCCGACCCGCGATTTCGAAGTGATGGGGAATCCCCAGCGTCGCGGCGTGTGTACGCAAGTCAAGACGGTCACTCCGAAGAAGCCGAACTCAGCTCTCCGCAAAGTTGCGCGTGTTCGTTTAACGAACGGCGAAGAAGTCACCGCATACATCCCGGGCATCGGCCATAATCTCCAAGAGCATTCGGTGGTGCTCGTGCGCGGTGGTCGTGTCAAGGATCTCCCGGGCGTTCGTTATCATATTATCCGCGGCACGCTCGATACTGCAGGTACCGCCAACCGCAAGCAAGCCCGTTCCAAATACGGCGCGAAGCGCGACAAGAAGAAGTAAGGACAGATGCCACGTAAAGGACCGGCGCCTAAGCGCCAAATTCTCCCCGACGGACGCTTCAATAGCAAAGTGCTGGCGCGTTTCATCAATAAAATTATGCTTGACGGTAAGAAATCGACCGCCGAGCGCGTCACCTATGGTGCCTTGGATATGCTTGCCGAAAAGACCGGCCGCGATCCGATGGAAGTTTTCTCGCAGGCGCTCTCCAATGCGATGCCGCTGGTCGAAGTGCGACCGCGCCGCGTCGGTGGTGCCACGTACCAAGTTCCGATGGAAGTGCGTCCGGATCGTCGCCAGGCAATGGCGATGCGCTGGCTGATCAACTACGCTCGTGCGCGCGCCGGACGTTCGATGGAAGAAAAGCTCGCGTATGAGCTGATGGATGCGGCGAACAACACCGGAGCCGCCATCAAGAAGCGTGAAGACACCCATAAGATGGCCGAGGCAAATAAAGCCTTCGCGCATTATCGCTGGTAGTCGATCATCATGGCAGCTAGGGAGTTTCCGCTCGAGCGGACGCGTAATATCGGCATCGCCGCGCATATCGATGCAGGCAAAACGACGTGTACCGAACGCATTCTGTTCTATACCGGTCGAGTCCATAAAATCGGCGAAGTCCACGATGGCGCCGCCACCATGGACTGGATGGTTCAGGAGCAGGAGCGCGGCATCACGATCACGTCGGCCGCAACGGCTTGTACGTGGCGTGAGACGCGTATCAATATCATTGATACGCCAGGCCACGTTGACTTTACCGTCGAGGTCGAGCGCTCGCTTCGCGTGCTCGACGGCCTAGTCGCGCTCTTTGATTCGGTTGCCGCCGTGCAGCCGCAATCCGAAACCGTCTGGCGTCAAGCCAACAAATATAAAGTTCCCCGCGTCATCTTTGTGAACAAGATGGATCGCATGGGAGCCGATTTCTTTAATTGCGTCGATAAGATTCGCGAACGTCTCGGAGCGAAAGCCGTTCCGATTCAGGTTCCGATCGGCGCAGAAGATAAGTTCCTCGGCATCGTCGATCTCTTCACCATGAAAAAGGTCGTCTACACCGACGATCTCGGATCGGTGATGGATGGCGAACATGATGTCGAAGGCGAACTCAAAGAAGTCGCAATGAAGTGGCGTCAGGAACTCGTCGAAGCCATCGCCGAGCAAGACGATGAATTGCTCGAGATGTTCTTCGACGGCAAAGAATTGCCGATCGATCGCATGAAGACGGCGTTGCGTAAAGCGACGATCGCCGGCGACGTGTTGCCCATGCTGTGCGGTTCGGCGTTTAAGAACAAAGGCGTTCAGCCGTTGCTCGATGCGATTGTGGAGTATCTCCCATCGCCGATCGATGCAAAGCCGATCATCGGTATCGATCCCAAGACCGATACCGAAATCCGTCGCATGGCCGATGATGCCGAGCCGTTCGCCGCACTTGCCTTTAAGATCGCTACCGATCCATACGGCAATTTGACGTATTTCCGCGTCTATTCCGGAACGCTTGAAAAAGGCTCGTACGTGTATAACGCACGCACCGGTCGTAAAGAGCGCATCGGTCGCATTCTGCGGATGCACGCCAATCATCGTGAAGATATCGATTCGATCGGTGCCGGCGATATCGCCGCAGCCGTCGGTCTTTCTAACACGAACACCGGCGATACGCTGTGCGATGAAAAAAATCCGATCGTTCTGGAAAACATTGTGTTCCCGGAACCCGTGATTTCGCAAGCCATCGAACCGAAATCCAAAGCGGATCAGGATAATCTTTCCAAGGGGCTGCAACGCCTCGCGCAAGAGGATCCCACCTTCCGTATGCGCACCGACGAAGAGACGCAACAAACCATCATCGCCGGAATGGGCGAGTTGCATCTTGAGATCATCTTGGATCGTCTCAAACGCGAATTCAAGGTTGAAGCCAACGTCGGTAAGCCGCAAGTTGCATATAAAGAAGCGATCACCAAAACGGTTGAAAAGCAAGGCAAGTTCGTGCGTCAATCGGGTGGTAAAGGGCAATACGGAGACGTATGGCTTCGCTTGGAGCCGCAGGAGCCGGGTACCGGTTTCGTGTTCGAATGGGCCATCGTCGGTGGTTCGATTCCTCGCGAATATCAAAAAGCGGTCAATCAGGGCGTTGAAGAGGCCTGCCAAAACGGTGTTCTCGCCGGCTTCCCCGTCCTCGATTTCAAGGTGACGGCGTTCGATGGCTCGTACCACGATGTCGACTCGTCGGAAATGGCGTTTAAGATCGCGGCTTCGATGGGCTTTAAAGAAGCCAATCGCGCTGCCGGACCGATCTTGCTCGAACCCATTATGAAGGTCGAAGTCACCACTCCCAAGGATTACATGGGCGCGATCACCGGCGATCTCAATCGCCGTCGCGGCATGATTCAAGCTTCGGATGAAGCTCAAGGTGGAGCGCAGATCATTACTGCAAATGTTCCACTCTCCGAAATGTTCGGTTACGCGACCGACATGCGCTCGGCAACACAAGGCCGAGCAACCTATACGATGGAGTTCTCGCATTACGAAAAGGCGCCGAAATCCGTCGAAGAAGAGATCATCGCTAAACACGCCGGGAAGCGCAAAGCGGATTCCTAACTCCACCTGTAAAGAGGAAAGACACGATCAATCATGGCTAAGGCAAAGTTCGAGCGGACGAAACCGCATGTCAACATCGGTACGACCGGTCACGTCGACCACGGTAAGACGACGCTGACGGCGGCGATCACCCATTGTCTCTCGACCGAAGGTCTCGCTCAAAAGCGCGGCGTCGACGAGATCGATAACGCGCCTGAAGAAAAAGAGCGCGGTATTACGATTGCCATTTCGCACCAAGAGTACGAAACGGCAACGCGTCATTACGCCCACGTTGATTGCCCGGGTCACGCCGACTACATCAAGAACATGATCACCGGCGCCGCGCAAATGGACGGAGCAATCCTCGTTGTTGCTGCGACCGACGGCCCGATGCCGCAGACGCGCGAGCACATTCTGCTCATGCATCAAGTCGGCGTTCCGCGTATCGTGGTGTTCTTGAACAAAGTCGACCTCGCAACCGACGAAGAGCTCCTTGAGCTCGTCGAAATGGAAATCCGCGAACTGCTCACCAAGAACGATTATCCGGGCGACGACACGCCGATCATCCGCGGTTCGGCGCTGAAGGCACTGCAATCGTCGGGTCGTAAAGATGATCCCGATGCAGCTCCGATCTTCAAGCTGATGGAAACCGTCGATTCCTACATTCCGCAACCGGAGCGTCAGGTTGATCGTCCGTTCCTCATGCCGATCGAAGACGTTTTCACGATCACCGGTCGTGGCACCGTCGGCACCGGTCGTATCGAGCGCGGTCAAGTCAAAGTCGGCGAAGAAGTCGAAATCATCGGTCTGCAGGAAGATGCTCGCAAGACCGTCGTCACCGGCATCGAAATGTTCCGCAAACTCCTCGACATGGGCATTGCCGGCGATAACGTCGGTGTGCTTCTGCGCGGTATCGATCGCAATGACATCGAGCGCGGCCAGGTGCTTGCCAAGCCGGGTTCGATCAAACCGCATAAGAAATTCAAAGCCGAAGTCTACGTCCTCTCGAAGGATGAAGGCGGCCGTCACACGCCGTTCTTCGGAAACTATCGTCCGCAGTTCTACTTCCGCACGACCGACGTGACCGGAACGATCAAACTGCCGGAAGGTGTCGAGATGGTCATGCCAGGCGACAACATCCAGATGGAAGTTGAACTCATCACGCCGATCGCGTGCGAAGAGGGTCTTCGTTTCGCGATTCGTGAAGGCGGCCGTACCGTCGGCGCCGGCGTCGTCACCTCGGTTATCGCCGAAAAGTAGTTCGTTCTTCCACCTCCGTACCTTGACAACCGAAAGCGAGAATTTCCCCCATGACTAAGCAGAAAATTCGTATCCGCCTCAAGGCGTTCGATCATCAGGTCCTCGATCAATCGGCCGAACGTATCGTCGAGACGGCACGTCGTACCGGTGCCTTCGTGAACGGTCCGATTCCGTTGCCGACAGAAATCAATCGTTTCTGCGTCCAACGCTCGACCAATAACGATAAGAAATCGCGCGAGCATTTCGAGATGCGCACGCATAAGCGCCTCATCGATATCTTGCAAGCCTCGCCGAAGACGATGGATGCGTTGATGCATTTGGATTTGCCGGCAGGCGTCGACATCCAGCTCAAAGCGTAAAACTCGCGCTTTTTCCCCTAGTTTTATGGTGGAAACCGTTTAAGGGTTTGAATTCTCGTGGTTGTGGAAAGCGGCTTGACAGTGATGTCGGGCCGCTTTTTTTTGCCTGACGGGGTTTAGAATTCGGTGCGACGAAAGGCGGGTTCTGAAATCGACGCTCTTCTGGAGGACTATGATCATGGAAGTCAAGCCAACGTATCTCGGCACCATGCTGTCGCTCGCGACCGTTGCATTCGGTCTGCTTGCTGCAGGTGCATGGAATAAGGCGATTAGCGATCTTCTTGGCCTCTTTTTAAAAGCCGGTAGCGGTCCTTGGGCGGAGCTTGCCTATGCGGTGATCGTCACGATTATCGCAATCGTTGTGATGCAAAATCTTGCGCGGATTGCCGAGAAAGATTCCGGGCCGAAAAGCTGATCGCAATGGAGCAGCCGACGTCGCGTTTTTCGAATCGCGCGAGTACCTATGTGCGTGCTCGTCCAAGTTACCCGCGGGAATCCGTCGCCTGGCTGCTCGACGGATTTGCCGATCGTTTTGCCTTGACCGCGGCCGATATCGGTGCCGGGACGGGCATCTCGGCGCGCTTATTGGCGGATTTTGTCGGAGCGGTGATTGCCATTGAGCCGAATGCCGAAATGGCTGCGGCTGCTGAATCGCATCCGCGGGTCAGCTATGTGAGTTCGCGCGCCGAATCGACGGGCTTACCATCGTCATCGGTAGATCTTGTGACCTATTTTCAATCGCTTCATTGGTGCGAACCTGCGGCGGCGTTTTATGAAGCAGCGCGTATTTTACGTCCGGGCGGTCGCTTTGCCGCTATTTGGAATGAACGAGACGAACGCGATGCATTTTCGTCGGGCTATGGTGCGGCGATCAAAGATGCTGCCGGCGAAGAGGCCTGCCGAATTCTTGAACGGCGCGCTTGGCGTCCCGATTATGCCGGAGAACTCAAACGGCATCGCTTCGAGTACATCGAGCACGCGGTTTTCCGGAATGCACAACGACTGACGCGAGAGATGCTCCTCGATCGGGCACGTAGCGCTTCGTATGTACCACTTGAAGGGCAAGCGTGGGCATCGCTTGAGGAACGCCTACTGACGTTGCACGAAACGTTCGCCGACGCGCGCGGCGAGGTGACGCTACGCTATCGGACATCCGTGCATCGTGCGACGTATATTCATGCCGCGCCGATGGGGAGGCGTTCCTCCGACCGCGAATAGGCGGGAATATGCCGATACCTGTCCTTGCCAAACGCCAACGCACCTTTACCGGAACGAAACGGCGTCTGTATCATCTGCTCGAAGTCATGGGGACCTCAAACGATCAAATTTGGCCGTTTGCCGCTCAACCATTCATGCGCTCGCCTGGTCCGCTGACTCCTGGACGAACTGAAGAGTGGCATTTGGGGGTTCATGCGATGCTCGAAGAGGCTGTTCCGGAAGAACACATCGTTTGGCGCTTTCTCAATGAGGGCATTGATGGAACGCACGGGTTCTATATCACTGCAGATGGCAAACAAGTGACACTTGAAATGCGCGTTGAAGCGGCCCTGAGTGAGCCGGAAGGACGCATGCTGTGGCGGCGCCTCGAAGATGGGTACGAACGCTCGTCGGAAGCGCTGTTTGATAAGATAACGCGCGTTCTCAAACGCTAAGGAGCGATCCATGATGTTACGTTCATTAGGAACGAACGGGCCGCGAGTTGCCGAGCTTGGACTCGGCTGCATGGGAATGTCCGAGTTCTATGGCGTCCGCGACGACGCGGAATCCATTCGCACCATTCATCGGGCCCTTGAACTTGGCGTGACGATGCTTGACACGGCCGATATGTATGGTCCGTTTATTAACGAGGAACTCGTTGGCCGAGCGATAGTCGGGAAACGCGAAGGCGTATTTTTAGCGACGAAATTCGGCATCGTTCGCGACGCGGTTGATCCATCGCAACGTGGCATCAGCGGCGATCCGCAGTACGTTGCGTCGGCGTGTGAAGCGTCGCTACGTCGGCTTAACGTCGATCATATCGATCTCTATTATCAGCATCGTGTCGATACGAAGACGCCGATTGAAGAAACCGTTGGTGCGATGGCACGATTGGTGGAACAGGGGAAGGTTCGTTATATCGGATTATCCGAGGCGAGCGAGACATCGATTCGGCGGGCGGCAACGGTGCATACGATTACGGCTCTGCAAAACGAGTGGTCGTTATGGTCCCGCAATCTCGAAAGCAATGGTCAGCTTCTCGCGGCTCGTGAATTAGGAATCGGGATCGTGGCGTATAGCCCGCTCGGACGCGGCTTTCTCACCGGTGCGATACGTTCTTCTAAGGATTTTTCGGCCGATGATTTTCGGCGCACGTCGCCGCGTTTCAGCGGAGAGAATTTTGAGAAAAATCTGCGCCTCGTCGATGCGGTGCGCGAAATTGCGCAACAAAAAAACTGCACGGCCGCGCAGCTTGCCCTTGCCTGGGTGCTCGCTCAAGGCGATGATATCGTTGCGATTCCAGGCACCAAGCGTGTTTCGACACTCGAAGAAAACATTGCCTCGACGAACATTCATTTAAGCGCCGCGGATCTTGCCGAAATCGAGCGAGTCTTTCCGCTCGATGGCGCTTCCGGTGCTCGCTATGCCGATATGAGTTTTGTGAATAGATGATTACCGCTCGCGTGGCATCGCCAGATGCTCTTGATTTCCTGAATCTCGACGCGCTCTTCTCCGAAGAAGAGCGGCTTATTCGTGAAACCGTCCGGCGCTTCGTTCGAAGCCGCGTGCTTCCCGACATTGCGCAATGGTTTGAAGATGGGATTTTGCCGCGCGAGCTCGGTCGCGAACTTGGGGCTTTGGGTCTGCTTGGAATGCATCTCCATGGTTACGGATGCCCCGGTGCTAGTGCGACGGCCTACGGCATAGCTTGCCTCGAACTTGAAGCCGGCGATGCCGGCGTTCGCAGTTTTGCGTCGGTTCAAGGATCGCTTGCAATGTATGCTATTTACCGCTGGGGAAGTGAAGAGCAAAAGCAACGCTTTCTTCCCGGCATGGCGCAAGGAGAAACGATTGGGTGCTTCGGCTTAACGGAGCCTGATTTCGGCAGCAATCCGGCGGGAATGCGCACGCACGCGCGCCGAGACGGCGATGACTTCATTCTTAACGGCACGAAAATGTGGATCACGAATGGATCGATTGCCGACGTTGCGATCGTTTGGGCGCAGACCGATTCCGGCATCGCGGGATTTCTCGTTGAGCGCGGCATGCCGGGCTTTACTGCGACCGATATTCACAAGAAAATTTCATTGCGCGCATCGATTACGAGCGAATTGCATTTTAACGACGTTCGCTTACCAGCGAGCGCGCAGCTCCCCGGCGCGAACGGTTTGTCGGGGCCGCTCGCGTGTCTCACCGAGGCTCGCTTCGGCATCATTTGGGGGGCAATGGGGGCGGCGCGCGCATGCTTTGAATCCGCGCTTGACTATAGTAAAACCCGCGTCCAGTTCGGCAAGCCGATCGGTGGCTTTCAGCTCACACAAGAAAAGCTGGCGAATATGCTGCTCGAATTGCAGAAGGGCAGTTTGCTTGCCTTGCATCTCGGACGCATGAAAGACGAAAGTCGGCTCCATCCCGCGCATGTAAGTTTCGGCAAGCTCAACAACGTTCGCGAAGCCTTGGCGATTTGTCGCGAAGCTCGGACTATTTTAGGAGCCAACGGTGTCACGCTCGAATATCCGGTCATTCGTCATATGAACAACCTCGAATCGGTTCTCACGTACGAGGGGACGAGCGAGGTTCATACGCTGGTATTGGGAGCAGCCTTAACGGGCATCGACGCCTTCACGGGCTGAATGACGGGCGTGCTCGGCCCGCTTTTTGGCCGACGTTAGTCCGAGATGATCTCAATGCGATTGCCAAAGGGATCGAAGATATAGCAATGCGCTTTCCCTTCGAAGAGATTTTCGTCGGGCACGATGGTGATTCCATGGCGATGCACATGCTCAAGTAGCTCATGGTAGTTCCCGCAGCGAAAGGCCGGATGAGCCTTCTTGCTCGGGGTAAACTCGGGTTCGACCCCGTAATGCAGGCAAACCGAGCCGGTTCGAAACCAAGCGCCGCCGCGATTGGCGAGCTCCGGCGGCTTAGGGACTTCATCGAGTCCAAGAACATGGACGCAAAACGTTCGCGCGAGACTTTCTTGGCCGGCCGGCATCGCCAGCTGAACGTGATCGATGCTTCGAAGTATCCCCGTCATAGAGGCTTGACGCTTCCCTCGTGGGCGAGAGACTCCTCGGGTTGCGCTTTCGACCAGGCGGCGCTCTTTGCGTGCGCCGCCGGGAGTACAATTCCACCAACCTCGAATCGGTTCTCACGTACGAGGGGATGAGCGAGGTTCATACGCTGGTATTGGGAGCAGCCTTAACGGGCATCGACGCCTCTACGGGCTGAACGAAGGGCCGCCGTCACCCTCATATGATGTGAAGCCGGGGGCGTAGAACGCCCCCGGCACGGTGTCGGTACACTGGTTTCACCCTAGGGCCCTAGAGCCCGTTCCTCAGATCAGTGACCGCACCACGGCTGACGAGCAGATCGGACGGTATCGTGGGACTCGTTTTTAACGGTGATCCTGAATGTATGAGGTTGATCTTTAGGCTCGTCTATTTCGTTTCATAATGGGAGACGGTCCTGTGGATTTTCTCGGAATCGATATTTCTAAAGGTGATTTTCACGCGCATTTGTTGCAGGGCAATCGTTCTGCAAAAAAGGTCTTTCCCAACTCGCTGGTCGGCTATAAGCAGTTAGGGAAATGGCTCGACAATCGCAAGAGTAGCGAGTTGCATGCGTGCATGGAGGCAACGGGTGCCTATTGGTTGGGAACCGCTATGTTTTTGCACTCGCATTACGGTATGGTAAGCGTTGTCAATCCCACGTGCATTAAGATGTTTGCTCGCAGCAAGCTACGGCGTACGAAAACCGACAGCGTCGATGCAGAGATTATTGCAGAATATTGCATCACGCAAAATCCTCGGGTATGGGTACCACCAGCCAAGGAAAGCCTCGAAATACGGGCACTTCTGACCTATCGCGATGAATTAGTTGCCGAAAAACTGCGTATTAAACAAATCAGCACTTCGGTGCATGAGGCAGGCGTTTTCCAAGCTACGGCAACCCAGCATCGCGAAAAACTCGAAGAGTTTATCGAAAACGTCGAACAGCAATTGCGAGTGCTCATTCAAAGCACGCCGGAGCTTTCAATCGCGGCAAAAAATTTGCAGACGATTCCCGGAATCGGATGGCTTACGGCGGCATCGTTGCTTGCTCGGCTTCCGATGGATCGCTTGGCAAATAGCAAAGCTGCCGCAGCCCATGCCGGCCTAGCGCCGCGCGAGCGGCAATCGGGCACCTCGGTTCACGGGCGTGCTCGAATCTGTAAAACCGGCGACGCACACCTGCGCAAAGCGCTCTACATGCCGGCCTTGGCGGTTCTGCGTGGCAGTTCGCCACTCGGCCAATTCGCAGCTCGGCTGAGCGCCGCCGGAAAAACTGGTAAGGTCGTCGTCGTTGCAGTTATGCGCAAACTCGTCACGATCGCCTACGCCATTCTCAAGAGCGGAAAACCCTATTCGGTTCCCGCCGTGTCTTGACAACCAACACGGTATCTGAGGAGCGCACGCAGTGCGCGTCTCGAAGGGCCCCCGTCACCCTGAGGAGCACGCGAAGCGTGCGTCGCCCCGTCATCCTGAGGAGCACGCGTAGCGTGCGTCTCGAAGGACGAGACGCGATGCTTCGCATCGCTCCTCAGCATGACAGTAAACGTCACCCTGAGGAGCGCACGACGTGCGCTCCTCGAAGGGCCACCGGGCTGGTGGGTTTTTGCGCGTTAGTGACAGGCGACAGCGACGACTTGTTGGCCCAGGATATCGATCGTGTTGGGCGACGGTAGTGTTTGGGCGGGAAGCGATGCTGTGGTGCCAGTAATCGTTCCACCTGTGGCGACCGTTTTCCACGTCGGCGCGCCGCCGCCGCTAGAGTAGCTGTCAAGCTCGCAACTGGTTGCTGTGCCGAATCCCGCCGAGTTCGTGACCGTCATAACCGGAGTTGTGTTTCCTAAGCTGATCAGTGTCCCGCTATTATAAAGGGAAAAATAGATGACCGGCGTCGCAGCGGAGGCGTTGTCCGCTGGGAGTGTGTTCGGCGTAACGTCACCGGAATTCGTCGCGTCCGAGACGCTGATGGTGCCGCTTCCCACGGAGGCCGTGCCAAATTGGATGGTGGCGGAGATGTTTTGGTACGCTGATAGTGAGACGAGTCCGGGGACTTGCCCGTTGGTCGCCGTGAGGGTTGCCGTGGAGCCACCGAAGGTCCATGTAGCCGGAGCTGCTGTGGGCGCGGCAGTTGGGGCCGCTGTTGGAGCCCCAGTTGGGGCTGCTGTTGGAGCCCCAGTTGGGGCTGCTGTTGGGGCTGCTGTTGGGGCTGCTGTTGGCGCCGTCGCCCCGCCGCCACCACTCGAACCGCCGCAAGCAGCAAGTGCCGAGGCTAAAACGAGCGCTAGAGAGCTGGAAAATAGGGCTCGCGATTTCATGAACGTGGTCCTTTCCGACCGAAGTCGTCGAAAATTGTACCGATTCATCGAGTTTAGCGTGACCGTTGGAATTTTTAGAGAAAATCACGCGATTGGCACGCTTGACTCTTTGTCCGTGCGTGATATACTCCTCGGGTTGCGGTTCCGACCCGGCGGCGCTCTTTGCGTGCGCCGGGAAAGAAGAAGAACAGTACGCCAGGCACCGTGGCAATTATTACTCAGAGATCAACTATAGGACGAGGATCATGAAGAACATCCTTGGCCGCAAGGTTGGGATGACGAGCGTGTTTACCGAGGATGGCCGTTCAGTGCCAGTCACGGTAATCGAAGCCGGTCCCTGCACAGTGGTCGAACGTCGCACGAAAGAGCAACATGGCTATGATGCCGTGGCGCTCGGATTCGGCGCGGTCAAAAAGACGCGACTCACACGTGCCCTTGCTGGACATTTCAAGAAGCAGAATGTCGAACCCGCGCGCGTTGTGCGCGAGTTCCGCAATGACATCGATGGCGTCGAACTCGGAGCGACGATCACGGTTTCGGAATTCGAAGCCGGGGATCGCGTTGATGTGGTCGGCGTATCGAAGGGTCATGGTTTTGCCGGCGGTATTAAGCGCCACAATTTCAAAGGCGGCCCGGCTAGCCACGGTTCGATGATTCATCGTCAACCGGCATCAAACGGCGATACCAATGCCGGACGCGTTGCCAAAGGCAGCCGTCGTCCGGGGCACTACGGTGTCGATCGTACCACGCATCAGAATTTGGAAGTCGTACGCGCAGATGTTGAGCGCAATTTGTTGCTCGTTCTCGGCCCCGTTCCGGGTCCGAAGAACGCTCTCGTGATCGTGCGCAAGTCAGTCAAGGCTAAATCAGCCGTGGCGGAGGGCTAAGCGATGGCCAACGTCATCGATACAACCGGAAAAGTGTTGCGCGAAATCGCGACTCCGGCACAATTCACCACTGATCACAGCTCGAAAGCGCATACGATCTTCCGCGCCGTTTATCGCGAATTCGCGAATCCGCGCGCCGGAACGGCATCCACCAAGAAGCGCGATGAAGTCGCCGGTGGCGGACGCAAGCCGTGGAAGCAAAAGGGTACCGGACGTGCGCGTCAAGGTTCCATTCGGTCGCCGCAATGGCGTCACGGTGGCGTGGTCTTCGGGCCCCAGCCGCGCTCGTACATCAGCGATCTCAACAAAAAAGAACGCCGTTTAGCCTTCATTGCCGCGCTTTCTGAGCGCTTCGCAAGCGGTGCGGTTACGATCGTCGATACGACGAATTTTGCCTTCGAAAAGACGGCGCAATTCGCTGCGTTTCTTTTCGGTTCGGCCAAAGCCGCTAAGAGCGGTCCGACCACCCTCGTTGTTGCAGCGTGGAACGAACCGCAAGTGCATCTCATCGAACGCGTCGGACGCAACCTTTCGCGCGTTGGGCTGACCCACACCGGAGCTCTCGATATCAAAGATATTCTGCGCTTCGAACGGATCGTCTTTACCACGGCCGCGTTTGATTCGTTGCTCGCAGCGTATGAAGTGCAGGAAGGGAACGCATAATGCAGGCGCATGACGTCATTCTTTCGCCGCGTATCACTGAAAAATCGATGGGCAACGCCCTCGGCCATCAGTACACGTTTACGGTGCACCCATCTGCCACCAAAACGCAGATTCGCCACGCCATCGAAGAGATTTTCTCGGTGAACGTTGTGAATGTGAATACGGTCAATGTGCGCGGTAAGAAGCGCACCTTCGCACGCAAAAAAGTGCGCACGGCTGGTAAGCAGCCCGATTTCAAAAAAGCTATCGTCACGCTCAAAGCCGGTCAAAAGATCGAGCTCGGTGGCGTGAATTATTTTGAGCAATAGGGCGAAGAGATATGCCAGTTAAAAAGTATAATCCGACAAGCCCGGGTCGTCGCTTCATCACGACGATGGATTTCTCCGATCTTTCGAAAGTCGATCCTGAACGGTCGCTGATCGAAGTTCGCAAGAAGCATTCGGGACGTAACTTCAACGGACACATCACCGTTCGCCATAAGGGCGGCGGCACGCGCAAGATGTATCGCATCATCGATTTCAAGCGCTCCAAGGATGCGATTCCGGCCAAAGTTGCGACCATCGAATACGATCCCAATCGCTCGGCGCGCATTGCTCTGTTGCATTACCGCGACGGTGAAAAGCGCTATATTCTTGCACCGCTCGGCCTCAAAGTCGGCGACATGGTCGAGTCGGGTTCAGCTGCGGATATCAAGCCGGGTAACTGCCTGCCGATCAAATCGATTCCGGTCGGTACCGTCATTCACAACATCGAGCTTCGCCCCGGTGAAGGCGGCAAGCTCGTGCGTAGTGCCGGCGTGAGCGCTCAGCTCATGGCCAAAGAAGATGAGTATTCGCAAGTCCGCATGCCGTCGGGCGAAGTGCGCAAGATCCATATCTTGTGTCGCGCAACGATCGGCCAGTTGGGCAACATCGAACACGAAAACCAAGTGATCGGCAAGGCCGGCCGCTCGCGCCATATGGGCAAGCGCCCGTCGGTTCGCGGTATTGCCATGAACCCGGTCGACCATCCGCACGGTGGTGGTGAAGCGCGCTCGACCTCGGGCCGCCCGCCAACAACGCCGTGGGGTCAAATGACCATGGGTAAAAAGACGCGTCGCAACAAGCGCACCGATTCGATGATCGTGCGTAAACGGAAGGCGTAAGCAATGGGACGTTCACTAAAAAAAGGTCCGTTTGTCGCGGATCATCTCGTCAAGAAAATCGATACGATGAATGAAGCGCGTGAGAAGCGGGTCGTCAAGACCTGGTCGCGCGCCTCGACGATCATCCCAACGATGGTCGGTCATACGATCGGGGTTCACAACGGCAAAATGCACGTTCCTGTGTATGTCACTGAGAACATGGTCGGGCACAAGCTCGGCGAGTTCGCACCGACGCGGCATTTCAAAGGCCACGGCGGCGATAAGGCGGGAGTGAAGTAATGGCTGAACAGACTGCACCGGCACAACAGGCCAAAGCGCATCTCAAGTTTGCGCGCATCGGCCCTCGTAAGCTGCGTCGCGTTGCCGATGCCATCCGTGGCAAATCGGTTCGCGAAGCGTTGGTTCTCCTTGCATTCGCCGATGTTTATGCCGCAAAGCCGCTCGAACGTCTCGTTCGCAGCGCCGTTGCAAACGCCGGAAACAATCACGAGATGAATAGCGATGCGCTGTATATCTCGCGAATCACCGTTGACGGTGGTCCAGGCGGCGGCATGACCAAGCGTCTCGATCCTCGCGCGCAAGGTCGCGCATACTTCAAGCGCAAGCGTCTCTCGCATGTCACGGTTATCGTGAGCGAGCAGCCGCCTGTCAAGAAAATCAAGCGTCGCGGCGGTGCTTCCGTCGTCGCCGCTCACCAGCCCGCGAGCCGTCCGCGCCGTGCGCAGACTGCCGCTGCAGGAGCGACCGAGTAACATATGGGTCAGAAGATTCATCCCATTGGTTTGCGCCTTGGGATCACGCGTACGTGGGATAGCCGTTGGTTCGAAGATAAGAACTACGTTGAATGGCTGCACGAAGATACGAAGATTCGCAAGTATCTCGAGCGCTGGTCGCGTCAAGCGGGTATTTCGCGCATTGAAATCGAGCGTCGCCCCAACCAGGCGCGCGTCATCGTGAGCACGGCCAAGCCCGGTATCATTATCGGCAAGCAGGGCGCCGGCATCGAAGAAAAACGCCGTGGCCTTGAGAAGCTGACCGGGAAATCGGTTTCGCTTAACGTCATGGAAATCAAGACGCCGGAACTCGATGCACGTCTCGTCGCGCAGAACATCGTGGATCAGCTCGAAAAGCGCATTGCGTTTCGTCGCGCTATGAAGCAATCGATTCAGCGTTCGATGAAGGCTGGAGCAAAAGGCATCAAAGTCCAATGTTCAGGTCGTCTCGGTGGCGCTGAAATTGCTCGCACGGAGCGTTCGTCGGATGGAAAGGTGCCGCTGCACACGCTGCGCGCCGACATCGATTATGCCCATGTCGAAGCATTCACGACGTTCGGTCGCATCGGCGTAAAAGTCTGGATCTATCGTGGGGAAGTCTTGCCGGATTCACGTCCGGATAACAACCGCGTGGATCGTAACGAACGCGGTAATCGCGGAATCGGCGGAGCCGCACGCGGCGGCGCTGCCCGTGGTGGCCGTCCGGCGCGACGCGAAGGCGGAGCACCTGCTCCCCGTGCGGCGCAGGTAATGGCGACGGATTCAAGTGTCGACGCTGTCATCGCGGAAGCCGCAAGCGCTCCTGTCGATGCCGCGCAATCTACGGAGGTGAGCGAATAAAATGCTTACACCAAAACGAGTCAAATGGCGACGCGTTCATCGCGGCCGTATGTCCGGAAAAGCGATTCGCGGTAGCACGCTGACGTTCGGTGAATTTGGTTTGCAAGCCACCGAGCCTTGCTGGATGACGAACCGTCAAATCGAAGCTGCACGTATTGCTATGACGCGTCACATCAAACGCGGCGGTAAAGTGTGGATCAAGGTGTTCCCGGATAAACCGGTCACCAAGAAGCCTGCCGAAGTTCGCATGGGCGCCGGTAAGGGTAATCCGGAGTTCTGGGTTGCCGTTGTCCGTCCGGGACGAGTGTTGTTCGAGCTTTCGGGTGTCGATGCAACTGTTGCAAAGGAAGCGCTGCGTTTGGCTGCTGCGAAGCTGCCGATCAGCACGAAGGTCATCACCCGTGAGGAGGTTCACGCATGAAACCAGCTGTCGATTTAGGACATCTGCGCGAGTTGAGCGTAGTTGAACTTCAACAGAAAGCCCGCGAAACAAAGGCTGAATTATTCAACCTCCGCTTCGCGTTGCGTACCGGACACCTTTCGGATTTCACGCAAATCAAATTAAAGCGCAAGGCGTACGCGCAAATTCAAACCGTTATCTCCGAGAAGCGCTCGGTCGAGGGTCAGCATGGAGCAGCTTAGTGTCGAGCGCGGAGCGCGCCGAGTAAAACAAGGTCGCGTCAAATCGAGCAAGATGGACAAAACGATCGTGGTCGTGACGGAAACGCGCGTGCCGCATCCTACCTATGGGAAGATTGTTCGTAAATCGGTGCGATTCAAAGCGCACGATGAAAAGAACGAAGCCCATGATGGCGATCTCGTGCGTATTGCCGAGTGCCGTCCACTCTCACGCGATAAGCGTTGGCGTCTCGTCGAAATAGTGGAGCGCGCGAAGTAATATGATTCAACAAGAAACACGACTCAAAGTTGCCGATAATTCAGGCGCACGTGAGTTGCTCGTGATCCACATTTCCGGCGGCAGCCGTCACAATTACGCGCACGTCGGCGATATCGTCGTCGGCAGCGTCAAGTCGGCAATTCCCGGAGCTGCAGTGAAGAAGGGTCAGGTCGTTAAGGCCGTGATTGTTCGCACCTCGGCCCCAGTTCGTCGTGCCGACGGCTCAACGGTTCGTAGCGATGATAACGCCTGCGTCATCATCAAAGGCGATAAAGACAATTTAGATCCGCGCGGCACGCGCGTCTTCGGACCCGTCATGCGCGAACTGCGTGATCGCGGCTTCTTGAAGATCGCCTCGCTTGCGCCGGAGGTTCTCTAAGCTCATGGCAAGCAAAATGAATATTCTCAAAGGCGATACCGTGTTAATTCGCCGTGGTAAAGAAAAGGGCAAGCGCGGAACCGTGAAGGCAGTGATGCCCGACGCCGGAATGGCGACGGTTGAAGGCTTGAACTTGGTCAAGCGCCATATGAAGGGCGGCCAACAAAACGGCTCGTCCAACGCGGCGACGCAAGCCGGCGGCATCATCGAGAAGGAAGCGCCGCTTCCTGTTTCGGTGCTGATGTATGTGTGCGAGAAATGCAAAACCCCGGCGCGTATCCGTCATGGACGTACCGCCGACGGTCATGCGCAACGCCTCTGCGCGAAATGCGGCGCACCGGCCCGTGAATCGGCAAAGGGAGCATAAATCATGGCTATGACGCGTTTGCGCGAAAAATATCAGGGATCGGTCGTTCCGCTCTTGCAGACCAAATTCGGCTATAAGAACGTCAATCAGATTCCAAAACTCGATAAGGTCGTCATCAACATGTCTGTTGGTGAAGCGATTACGAATCCTAAGGCACTCGATGCTGCCGTTGCCGAGCTCGTTGCGATCAGCGGTCAGAAGCCGCTCATCACCAAAGCGAAGAAATCCATCGCCGCATTCAAACTGCGCGAAGGCATGAACGTCGGCGCAAAAGTGACGCTCCGCGGTGAGCGCATGTATGTGTTCTTAGATAAGCTCTTTTCGGTCGTTCTTCCGCGTATTCGCGATTTCCGCGGCTTGCCGCCGAAATCGTTCGATGGTCGCGGCAATTACAATCTCGGCCTCAAAGAACAGATCGTCTTTCCGGAGATCAACTTCGATAAGGTCGACAGAATGCGCGGCATGGATATCACGATCGTGACTACGGCGAAGAACGATGAAGAAGCCACCGAGTTTCTCGTCGCGATGGGATTGCCGATTGCGAATGCTTCATCATCGGGCCCCGGGCTCAAGAGGTCTTAAGACATGGCAAAAACCTCAATGATCGTTAAATCGGAGCGTAAGCCCAAGCATACGGTCCAAGCGCATAATCGCTGCAAACTGTGCGGACGCCCACGCGGCTATCTTCGCAAATTTGCGATGTGCCGTATTTGCTTCCGCGAACATGCGCACCGCGGCGTTGTGCCGGGCGTAACGAAAGCTTCCTGGTAGGCTGACGGGGAAAGAAGAACATGGCAGCAACAACTGATCCAATAGCAGATATGCTTACCCGCATTCGCAACGCGAACATGGCCAACCACAAAGTTGTCGATGTTCCGCTGTCGCGAACGAAGCATGCAATTGCAGAAATTCTCAAAGAAGAAGGCTTCATCGATGGAGTCGAGCGCACGAGCGAAGGTCCGCAAGGCACGCTTCGTATCACGTTGCGCTACGGCCCGGAGAAAGAGAAAGTCATCACCGGTCTCCGTCGCATCTCGCGCCCCGGTCTTCGCGTGTATAGCGCCAAGACTGAGATCCCGCGCGTGCTCGGCGGACTCGGCTTAGTCATCCTGTCCACTTCCCATGGCATCATGTCGGGCAAACGCGCCCGCAAAGTTGGTGTCGGTGGTGAAGTGTTGGCGTACGTCTGGTAGTCGAGGAAATATGTATGTCTCGTATCGGTAAGTTGCCCGTCGCGGTTCCGACCGGCGTCGATATCAAAATCGACGGCGCGATCGTCCGCGTTAAAGGCCCTAAAGGCGAACTCGCGCAAGCGATTCTCGCCGACGTCGTCACCATTGAAATCGATGGCGGTCATGTTGTGGTCGCGCGCAAGGGCGATTCCAAAGATCAGCGTTCTGCTCACGGCTTAACGCGCACGCTCATCGCGAACATGGTTCACGGTGTCAGCCAAGGTTTTCGTAAGAGCCTCGAGATTCAAGGGGTCGGCTATCGTGCGGCTAAGGCCGGCGAAAACCTCAACTTGACGCTCGGCTATTCGCATCCGGTTGTCTACCATGCGCCAACGGGTATCACGCTCTCGGTTGAAGGCCAAAATAAGGTTCACATCGACGGCATCGATAAACAAAAAGTCGGTCAGGTCGCGGCGGAAATTCGCGATTTGCGTCCGCCGGAGCCCTACAAGGGTAAGGGCGTTCGCTATGAAGGCGAAGTCGTCCGTAAGAAACTCGGTAAAGCCGGAAAGGCCGGTAAGAAATAATGTCCCAGCATTCTAAAGATCAAACTCGCGCCAAGCGTCATTTGCGTGTGCGCAAAAAGGTTGCCGGCACGGTTGACCGTCCGCGCCTGATGATCCGTCGTACGTTGCATCACATCTATGCAACGATCGTCGACGATGCCAAGGGGCACACGCTTGTCGCCGCATCGACGCGCGAAAAATCGCTCGCCGATGCGCTCGAATCGAAAACGAACATCGATGCTGCCAAGCGCGTTGGAGCGGCAATCGCTCACAAAGCCAAAGCAGTCGGTGTCAGTGCGGTTGTTTTCGACCGCGGTGGCTATCAATATCACGGACGTGTTCAGGCGCTCGCCGATGCGGCGCGCGAAGCGGGGTTGGAGTTCTAAATGAACTATCGTAATAATGGCGGAAATCGCGATCGCGATAACTCCGGTTTTGAAGAAAACGTCGTACGCGTCAATCGCGTGGCTAAAGTCGTCAAGGGTGGTAAGCGATTCAGCTTTAGCGCACTCGTTGTCGTTGGGGATCGCAAGGGCAAAGTCGGTTTTGCTATCGGCAAAGCGGGCGAAGTGCCTGAAGCAATCCGCAAAGGCGTCGAGCAAGCCAAGAAAAATCTCGTTACCGTACCGATGGTCGGCGCGACGATTCCTCACGAAGTGAAATTGCAGATCGGTGCTGCGCACGTGTTGCTTAAGCCCGCCGCTCCCGGTACCGGCGTCATCGCCGGTGGCTCGATGCGTTCGGTGCTTGAGCTCGCCGGTATCCACGATATTTTAACGAAGTCGCTCGGGACATCGAATCCGATCAACGTCGTGCTCGCGACCTTCGAAGCGTTGCGGTCGCTCAAAACTGCAGAACAAGTTGCCGCATTGCGCGGTAAAACCAAGAAAGAAATTTTCGCAGCGTAATTTCGCTGCGAAAACTACACACTAGAGAAAGATCGAGATGGCAGAGAAGAAGACCAAGGCCGCATCGAGCGCAAAGACCAGCGCGAACGGTGCGGGAATCGCAACTGCAAGCGGCGAGCTGCTCAAGCTCGGCGCTCTTAAACCCGCCAAGGGTTCGTGGCCGAAGCGTACGCGCGTCGGTCGTGGACACGGTTCGGGCATGGTCAAGACCGGCGGCGAAGGCGGCAAGGGTCAGACGGTGCGTTCGGGCGGTGGTAAGGGCCCAGCCTTTGAAGGCGGCCAGACACCGTGGGCACGGCGTTTGCCGCATAAACGCGGCTATTCGCAGAAAGCCCGCGATATCGGTCATTTCCGCGGTCGCTATGCGATTGTCAATCTGCATCAACTTTCGACCTGGGATGTCGCCGTAGAAGTCAATCCGGAAACGTTGCAGCTCAAGGGAATCCTCAAGGGTATTCTCGATGGCGTCAAGATTCTCGGCGGACATCGCACCGGTGCGAACCTGCCGACCGGTTTGAAATTCCGCGACGTTCTGTTCTCGGCTTCTGCGCTAGACGCGCTTAAGGCCGCCGGCGCACACATCGACCAAAACGAAGGATAGCGCGTGTTCGATAAACTTCGCGATGCTCTCTCGATTCCGGATATTCGGAATCGAGTCGGTTTCGTTTTCTTCGCGTTTGCCTGGTTCGTCTTTATGATTCACGTCCAGTTGCCCGGTGTAAACCAGGCGGCTTGGTCGAAAGTCTTAGCGTCCGGTGCGTTCTATAACTTGCTTGGCTTCCTCTCCGGCGGCGCACTGCAAAAACTTTCAATCATTGCGATGGGGATTACGCCCTATATCAACGCCTCGATCATCATGCAATTGATGACGGTGGTGTTGCCGCAGCTTGAAGATATGGCCAAAAAGGGCGGCGAAGAAGGCCGCAAAAAAATCAGCCAATACACTCGTTGGTTGACGATTTTTCTCGGCACCATTCAATCGACGTTCATGGTTATCGCCATGAAAAACTCTGGCGTGTTTCTCGATACGTCCGTGTTATTTATGATATTCGCCGTGATTATGTTTGTCGCCGGTACGATGTTCTTGATGTGGCTTGGCGAGCAGATCTCCGATAAGGGAATCGGTAACGGCATCTCACTGATCATCTTCGTCGGTATCGTGCTGCGTTTTCCGCAATATGTTGGGCAAACGTACGCATCGACGAGCCAAGGCGGTGAATCGGTCATTAACCTGGTGATTTACATTGCCGTTGCATTGGCCTCGATCGTTTCGATCGTGTTTCTCTATCAAGGGCAGCGTCGCGTTCCGATTCAGCAGGCTCGTCGCACGGTCGGCCGCAAGATGTTCGCCGGGCGTTCGACGTATATTCCGCTGCGCTTAAATAACGCCGGCGTGATCTCGATCATTTTCGCGATCTCTATTCTGTTGCTGCCGCAACAGGCGCTATCGTGGTTTACCCATTCTGGCTCAACCGGAATTATGGCGAACATCGGCACGTTTTTGAACGTTTGGTTTGCGCCGTCGACGCTGCTCTACAACATCGTGTACTTCTTGCTCGTCGTTGTCTTCACGTTCTTCTATTCGGCCATCGTGCTCAATACGCGAGATGTGGCGGATAATCTGAAGAAGAGTGGATCATTCGTGCCGGGGATTCGCCCGGGACAGCCGACGGTTGACTATTTCAATAAGATTCTCGTTCGCCTAACGACGGCATCGGCGATCTACCTTGGTTTGCTCGCCGTGCTCCCCGGAGCTTTGCAGCGCGGCCTTTCGGTAACGACGTTCTATCTTGGTTCTACCTCGCTACTGATCGTCGTCGGTGTGGCGTTGGATACGATCACTCAAATTGAAGCGCGTCTTGCCATGCGTGATTACCGCGGCTTCATCAAACAGTAGCGTGCGACTGATCTTTCTCGGACCGCCCGGTGCGGGTAAGGGCACGCAAGCGCGTATCATTGAAGAACGCTTTGGTGCGCGTCAGATTTCAACCGGTGATTTATTGCGCGAACATCGTGCCCGCAAGAGCGAACTCGGCAGCCAAGCCGAGGGCTTTATGCAGCGCGGCGAACTCGTTCCCGATGCGCTCATCATCTCGATGATCGAAAGCGAACTCGACGCGCATGCAGGTACGGGTTTTGTGATGGATGGGTTTCCTCGCACGATCGCTCAAGCGGAAGCCTTCGATGCCCTGCTGACGCGAAAGGGCTGGGCGCTAGACGGCGTCGTCCTTTTTGACGCGGATCGCACCACGCTCACCCAGCGCCTGACCTCGCGCTGGACGAACCCGCGTAACGGTCGCACGTACAATACGCTTTCGAATCCACCGCGTGTGATCGGCATCGACGACGAAGATGGCGGCCCGCTCGTACAGCGTGAAGACGATAAACCCGAAACGGTAGCGACGCGTCTGGACGTCTATGAAGCGCAGACGAAACCGCTCGTTGCGTATTATCGTGCGCAGGGGGTGCTCATTGAAATCGATGGCCTGGCTCCGGTAAGCGACGTCACGTCGGCGCTCATTGCAGCCGTGCAAAAACGGGGCGAGTAAAGCCATGATTGCTTTGAAATCCGCACGTGAGATCGATACGATTCGTCGTAGTGGGAAGATCACTGCGACGGTGCTGACGATGCTCATGAAGGCTGCAAAACCGGGCATGACCACCGCACAGCTCGATGAAATCGCCGAACGAGAGATTCGCGCCCGCGGAGCCGTCCCGACGTTCAAGGGCTACCACGGCTTTACGGCGTCGATCTGCGCGTCCGTTAACGATGAAGTCGTTCATGGTGTGCCCTGCGATCGTCCGCTCGAAGACGGCGATTTACTTTCCATCGACATTGGCTCGACGTTCGAAGGCTTTGTGAGCGACACCGCGGTGACCATTCCCATCGGCACGGTCTCTCCGGAAGCCCAAAAACTGCTGACGGTGACCCAAGAGTGCTTGATGCTGGGCATCGCCCAGATGAAGGCCGGGAACCGCGTCGGCGATATCGGCTATGCCGTGCAGCGCCACGCCGAAGCCAACGGCTACGGTGTCGTTCGCGAGCTCGTGGGCCATGGTGTCGGCCGCGAGATGCACGAAGAGCCTCAGGTTCCCAATTATGGGAGTCGCGGTGCCGGCCCCGAGCTTCGCTTAGGCCTTGTTTTGGCGATCGAACCGATGATCACCCAGGGGGCTCGCGAGGTCGAGGTGTGTGAAGATGGCTGGACAGTTGTGACCAAAGATGGTAAACTCGCCGCGCACTTCGAGCACACGATTGCCGTGACGGCGGATGGGCCAAAAATCCTCACGTTGCGTGATTTCGGGGAACACCCCGATGTAGCGCACTACCGCCCGAAGGAAGAATCAATCGTATGATATCGGAGGTGTCGTAATGGCACGGGGTAAGCGCGGCGGGCGCCGCCCGGATCGGGCAAAGAAGAAAGCCGAGCGATCGGCTGCAAGCGCTTCGCCCAAAGAAGAGGCTATTGAGGTCGAAGGGACGATCGTCGAACCTCTACCCAACGCGATGTTTCGCGTCGAGTTGGCCAACGGACATCGCGTGCTCGCGCACGTGTCTGGGAAAATTCGAATGCATTTCATTCGAATTCTTCCGGGGGATCGGGTTCTCGTGGAACTCTCGCCGTACGATCTCACGCACGGCAGAATCACGTACCGCTACAAATAGTCAAGGTAGGGAAGAGAAAATGAAAGTTCGACCGTCAGTAAAACGGATCTGTGAAAAATGCAAGGTCATTCGCCGCCACGGAAAAGTGCGCGTGATCTGTGATGTCAATGCCAAGCACAAACAGGTGCAGGGCTAAGTTAGGAAAGGGACGCTAAGCAATGGCACGTATCGCCGGTATCGATCTTCCACGCGAGAAGCGCGTTGAAATCGCGCTAACCTATATTTATGGCATCGGAAGCACGACGGCTCGCAAGTTGCTTGCGCACACCGGCATTAGCCCCGACCTTCGCGTTAAAGAGATGAGCGAAGACGATGAAAAGCGTCTGCGCGACGCCATCGATGCGCTGCAAGTGCGCGTTGAAGGTGATCTTCGTCGCGAGATCAGCGGCAATATCAAACGCTTGATGGATATCGGCTGCTATCGCGGCATCCGTCATCGTCGTGGTCTGCCGGTTCGTGGTCAGCGGACGAAAACGAACGCTCGTACCCGCAAGGGTCCAAAACGCACGGTGGCCGGTAAGAAGAAAGTCACCAAGAAGTAGCGATGCACGAGCCCGGCGAACGCCGGGCTCGTTTCATTATGGCGACTATTGAGAACGTCGTGATCACGGCCGGCGGACGGATCGACGGCGCGTTCGCAGCGCGAGCAGGCACGAATCTGAAAGCACTCGTCGCCGTTCGCGGCGTCACGCTGCTGGCATCTGCCATCGCCGCAGCGCGTGCTGCAGGTGCCTCGCGTATCGCCGTCATCGGTGATGACGAGATTCGGCGCGCATGTCGGAGCGACGTCGATGCGATTATCGCCGATACCGGATCAGGCGGCGGAAACGTGCGCGCCGCGTTGCGCGCGTGGCCTCAAGATGAGCCGTTGCTGTATCTGACGAGCGATATGCCCTACATCAGCGCGGCACATCTCAGCGATCTGCTCTCGCGAACCGACGATGAGACGATGGCGTTGCCGTTGGCCTCGCATGCGGCATATTCCCGACGATTTCCATCGGCACCGCGTGCCGGCGTTAGGTTACGTTCCGGAACGTTCGTCAATGGCGGCGTCTTTGTTTTGCCCGCTGGAACGAGCGCTCGTCTGGAATCCGTCGCATCGCGTTTTTTCGAGGCGCGGAAATCGCCGTTACGCATGGCGCGCCTTGTTGGCCTACCGTTTCTTTTTGCCTTTCTTACGCGGCGTCTGGATATTTCCGCACTTGAAGCGCGCGCAGAAGCGGTCCTGGGCGTGCGCGCTCGTGCCGTTGTTGATGCGGCGCCGGAACTTGGCTTTGATATCGACGATGTCGAGCACTACGACTATGCGTGTGAAAACGAATAGCGCATGGCGCCTCGGCGCCTTGTGGTTTGGACTGCAACTGGTCTGGGGTGCCGTTCTTGGCGTTGCCTTGCAATCGCGCATCGATGCACTCGCCGGAGGCGACGCCCTTGTGCGCTTTGCGCAAATCGTTCCGCTTGGCGCATTGGTTGCGGCGATAACGCAGATTCTCGTCGGGATTCTTTCTGATCGACGACGTAAGCAGGGGAGTTCGCGCGTTGAATTTTATGTCGTTGGCATCATCGTCGCAGTACCCGCGCTTTGGGTGTTGATGACGGCGGGGACGCTCGCGATGCTCGTCGTTGCGTTCCTTGCCTTGCAAATCGGCGCGAATATTGCCACGGGTCCGCTGCAGACGACGATTGCCGAGTACATTCCGGCGCAGCGCTACGGCGCGGCATCGGCAGCGATGGGCGCGTTACAAAGCCTCGGCAACGCCGTTGGTGCTCTTGTTGCCTCGCAAATTCCGGATGCACGTCTTGTTGCGCTCATCATGATGCTCTCGCTTCTCGTTAGTGCATTCATAACAATTCAGGATGTGCGAACGAGTGCTCCTTGCGAATCGGCGTTGCTTGACGATGTTCTCATCGTGCGGGATCGAAGCGTTTTATTTCTGTCGCGTGCGCTGGTCTATCTCGGCTTGTATTCTCTGCTTGGGTACGCATATTTTTTCATCCGCGATGCGCTTGGCCTCACTGCCGAGAGTAGCGTTCGGTCGAGCGGCGTTATGCTTTTGGCGTTCACGATCGGTGGTGCGCTTGGGGCAGTTCTTGCGGGTCGTCCATCCGATCGCTTGGACCGGCGCGTCCCGGCCTTGGTGGGTGGCGGACTTGCAAGCGGGAGCCTTGCGTTGATGGCCTTCTGGGTTTCATCGGTGCCGGGAGCCTGGCTTTGCGCCGGTATTGCCGGGCTTGGTTGGGGCGCCTTGCTCGTGGCCGACTGGGCGATTGCGACGCGACTCTTGCCCCCAACGGTGCGAGCGACGGCCATGGGGATTTGGAATCTGGCAGTCGTCGTGCCGCAAATGCTCGCGCCCGTGCTGGCCGCTGGCCTGGTTGCCGCATTTGCCGTCGAGACGAGTGCCGCGCCGCGCTGGGCGTTGGGGCTGGCAGCGATATGGATCTGCGCCGGAACCGTGATCTTAGGGGTTTTAAACCGCAAAGCGACTGGGTAGCTTTGTAAAGAGACGGTTTCGTCGATGGAACCCTTTGCATGCACCAAGCGTTAGGGTGGGTGAAGGGACGGCAACGTTCGTCTCTCTACACAAAATCTTTCAACTTGGAGGCTCTCGTGAAACGACTGAGCACCGTCGCCCTGGCTGCACTTTTTGTGTCGGCACTTGGGCTCAACGCGGTTGCGGCTACGTCGCAGAACCAATCGGCGGGAAACTTTGGAAGCCGCACGATTGCGCAGGCGAATATGCCCGCTGCAAACTTCGGTACTCCGCCGTCGGGACAAATCCCGATACTCTATAACGATCATCACGTCTATTCCAAGCCTTCGACGCTTAGCCACGGCCGCGTTCTCGCAGCCATGGTCAAGAACGGCACCGTTCTCATTCCACTTCGCTCGATGTTCGAGCAAATGGGTGCCACGGTTTCGGTCAACGGCAAATCCGTGACGGTCAGCAAAGCTGGAGCATCGGCGACGGTCACCGTCGGCAGCCACTCAGCAACCATTAACGGACAGGCGCGCACCCTCGACGTCGCGCCGATGATGGTCAAGGGCACCTTGATGGTGCCGATTCGCGTCCTTTCGGAAACGATGGGCGCGTATGTTCAATGGGTTCCGGACCAGAAGCTGGTCGTTGTGCGTTATAGCCCAGCGACGCCGCCTCCGCCGGTTCCAGTAGCAACGGCCGCACCGGCTCCGACGCCGGAAGCAACCGTTCCTCCGACGCCGACCCCGGCGCCGAAGGCAGCACCGGTGCAAGAGCACTTCATTGCTGGCGATTATATCTTCTCACCGAAAGTGTACGATGAGTTCAGCCCTGGAAACACCGGGAAATCGTCGTATGCCGTTCGTGGAGCGGCAGAGTTCTCGGCATTGAATCTGCCGTGGATGCTCGAAGGCAGCTTCACCACGTTCGGGTACCCGCATAACGCGGGCAACGTCACCGTCATTGGTGGCGGCGGTTCGACGCTGGTTCCAGCATTCAACGTTCGTACGTCAGATTTTGACGGCCGCTTCGCGTTGAAGGTTGCCGACCCGCGCATCTACGTCGGCGTGGGATATCTCTCGCGTCAAAACAACGCCGGTTATCCGAATCTCAAAGCGTTCGGTTTCGGCGCTGAAAAACTCCCGGATCTGGATCAGCAGCTTTCGTTCTTCGGCAGCTACTGGTACTACCCGAATGTCAAGGGCACGTGCGGTACGTCCGTTTGCCCGACCGGACCGTACACGTTGGCCTACAACGTCTCGAAATACCAAGTTGGTATTGCCTTGACGATGCCCAGCCAGCCGGTCTTCCTTGAGCTCGGCCTCGTCGGTGAGTCCGCAGCCAACAAGACTAACGCTCCAGGTGGCTTCACGGCAAATGGACCGTTCGTCGGCCTCGGGATCAAGTTCTAAAACGCGCACCGTCGCGTAGCGAACAAAAAACGGCCCCGGCAGCAATGCCGGGGCCGTTTTTGTTACCGCTTGTCACGCGCGCGTGGTCGCGTGATGGGGTTTGCGAGAAAGGATGGTATACTAGCAATGGCAATGAGTATGGAGATGATCGGGCAGAGATTGGCCCATCTCGAAGGAAGCTACGAGCAGATTTCGCATCGACTTGTCTCCATTGATAACAGGTTGGATCGGATCGAAAGCAGATTCGATAGTGTCGATGGGCGCTTCGTGCAGATCGAAGCGCGCTTTGTTCAAATCGATAGCCGTTTTGCGCAGATCGACAGCCGCTTTGCGCAGATCGAGCAGCGTTTTGATGGGCGCTTCGCGCAGATTGATGGGCGCTTCGCGCAGATTGATGAACGCTTGGCAAAAATCGATCAACGGTTTGATCGGATGATGCTGTGGCAATGTGGGCTGCTCGCGACCGTTATCTTACGAATCGACTATGCCGAACGGTTGCCAACCGAGTTGCGCATCGGCGATGCCGCGGGCGACGGTAGCATCGATGAGATCCTGCCGGTTAAAACCTTGGATGCTGACGGGAAGCGTCGATGTCGGCTGAATGATCGAAAGCGTGCTGCTTGCTAGCGACTGCGTAAATTTCACGAAACGCGCAGCGCCACTGGATTCGTGCATTGCAAGTGAATGAAACTCTTTCGAAGACAGCGCGTTGAGTGCGTTGAGCCCTACGCCTTCGATGTATATTCCATGGAGCTCGGCGTTGAGAATTTTGCGTTGCATGGCAGTAAAGACCGCCAAACCGACATCGACGGCATTTTCAATCGGTTCGACCGATCGATGCGGATCGAGCATGATGACGCGGACATCTTCGGCAAAGGTGCGAGCGAAGTTGATGGGCGTATTGTTGACGACTCCGCCATCGCAATAGAAATCGGTGTCGTCGCCATTCGGCGATGGGAGTTGCACTGGGTTAAAAAACACCGGAATCGCAGTTGATGCAAACAAGGCATCGATCAAGATATCGTCGGTCGCTTCGCGTACAATGGCGTTTGGCCCAAGCGTCGTGGTGAGCGCACTGAGAACCGCACTTCGATCGGTGATCTGAAAATTTTCTGGGAGCCGATAAAAAAATTCGGGCGTGGCACGCGAAAGATTGGTCACCGTCCACACGAGCGGAAGAAGAACGGGATCCGAGAGATTCACATGATTGCGCATCCAAGTACGAATAGCTGCAGAATCGGCAACGCCGCGAACGTTTTTGGTGAGGCCAAGCGCAAGGCGAATCGCTTGCGACAATCGCGACGCAACGCCGCTCGTGCTTTGGGTGAGTTTTGCAAACCGATGCTGCAAGCGAATGATATCGTTGCTTGCAATGGTGGCCCATAGCGCGCGAAGTTTGGTGTATTGCCCGGTCGCGACAAACCACCCGTTAAGAGCGCCGATAGATGTCCCGCAGACAATGCCAAACGGAGCCAGAGGTTGCCCGTCGCGAATTCCGCCGCTGCGGGCGAGTTCTTGGATGATTCCCGCCTCGTAGGCGCCGCGAGCCCCACCCCCACTTAATACTAATGCGGTGCGATTGCGGCGAAGTGGCGATGGGGTCGAGAATGAACCTTCGTTATTGCTTGCAGCGATTGCCGGGGCCGATGTCAGGAGTGCGGCTGCCGCAGCGCCGCCGAAAAGTACCTCCCGACGAGTCATTCGATTCATGCGTTGCACCGTTCGGGTTGATCCATCGTTTTCTTTTGGGCGAGCGTTGTCGTGCATCGCTTTTGTGGTGTGCGTAAAAAATGTTCAATAGACGCAAAGTTTTCATCCGTTTCACGCGAATGGACGACACATGAGAAGCACGATCGCGTTATGTGGATTCGCGTTCATTATTGCATTGGCGGCCTGTGGTGGCGGCGGCTCCGGCCCAGGCACCAATCCCCCGGTCGGCGGGCCATCGCCCACTACCGCACCGCCCACCACGCAGGCCTGTGCGCCTGCTTCCGGTGCGCTTCCAACCTTGGGTGTCTACGGCTGCGTCCGCGTGTTGGCTTCGGCGAACCCGCAGGCTACGAATCAGGCCCCGAACGGATGGGTCGTGCCCGGAGCTAACGGCCTGGCAACGCAAGACGTCGGCGTTCCCACGACGACCTTCCATGTCTACATCGGGGGCGTCTATCACGATCCGTTGCATCAACCCACGGGCAGTATCGCCGTAACGACCGATGCCAACGGCTTCTTCGCCAGCAACGATCCCACGCTCATGGCCGATCTCGCTGCATCCACGGCCTATTATGGTGCCACGGATAAG
>JAJYCL010000045.1 GCA_021778415.1 bacterium
GTGTTCGTCATACAGGGCACGTCCGGGCGACTAACGGAATTTCGGAAAAATCTGACCGAATCGGCTTGGGAGCGGTTCATCGGCCAGTTTCGTAAGACAGGAGTGAAACTCGACACCTTTGACCTTTCGCGGACCGCATATATGGAAGTCCCTTCACATTCCGCGACTCTTTTAAATACGGTCATCATGCCCGCGACTGTCGTACTAGGCGCGATCAGTGCGAATCAGTCATTCATATTGACACCGCAGGGCGGACACTTCGCCGTTTCAGCGGTGATCCGAGGGCTAGCAGTCCCCCCTCCGGTGACGCACCACCTCTCCAACGGCACTACGGTGACGGTGTACCATTTGAGCGCGCCACCTATGTATGACCTGGCGCCGCCCCTTCCAAAAGGACAGTACATTTCGCTTTTGCAGCCGCTAATTTACGTGGTCGTTGATCGACCGAGCGGCGTCGTTCTCCTTATCGGAATGCACGAGTAGGTCGTCCGGTTGCGACCGCGGGGCTAGATGGACCGGAGCCGTCGAGTGTCCGCCGCGGCATATCTTCCAACGTTCGAGTGCGCGACACTGCTAAACACGACGAAACAAACAATAAAGCATGTCCATCGTTGATGAGCATGCGTTGGACGTTACGCTAGCATTGAAGCCAGGTGAAATGATTGCCGGGAACTGCAGGGATAGTGCAATCTCAGGAACCCCCGACGTCTTCCACTACGCCCGCCTTGGCGCCCGCGATCAGAAACCGCCGATGATAACATATCGCGGTGCACCACTCGTGTTCGGAGCTTTCGTACGTCGGATCGATTTCGCCGACGGCACATCGTGGAAGATCACAAGGCGCTAAGCAGGAAGAGTCCGCAGGCCATAGCAACGTGCGGGCGATGAAATCGAGTCCGCATCGGCATCGTCTTGCCGTTATCGCTTTGCTTATTCTCGCGTTCGCCTGGGGCTACAACTGGGTTGTGATGAAGATCGCGGTGGCGTACGCCCCGCCATTTGTGTTTGCGGCGATGAGAACGCTTGGTGGTGCTGTCGTGCTCTTTGTGGTCCTGGCCGTAATGCGCCGTTCGTTACGTCCGAAGTTTCCGCTAGCGTATTTCATTTTCGGCGTTCTCCAAACGAGCGGATTTCTAGGGCTTGTCACTTGGGCGATCGTCGATGCCGGGGTCGGAAATGTGGCCGTTCTTTCGTATGCCATGCCGATTTGGGCGACGTTATTGGCCTGGCCGCTCCTCGGGGAACGGCTGAATACGCGATCGATGCTCGCTGTCGCACTGGCCATTCTCGGCATACTCTTTTTATTGGGGCCGGCCGTCTTGCACACGGGCTGGCAGGCGGACATTTTGGCGTTATTCGCCGGGATTTCGTGGGCCGCAGGGGTCGTCTACGCAAAATGGTTTACCGCCCGTCACGAGGTTGATATTTTAGAGATGACCACGTGGCAGATGGCCTTCGGGGGTATCGTCTTAGGGCTGGTCGCCATGCTCGTTCCGTCCGCGCCGATCATCTGGAGCAGCGCATTTATCGCCGCGCTGGCCTATAACGTGCTGATCGCTACGGCCTTGGCCTATCTGCTCTGGGTGTTTATTTTGGCCGTTCTTACGGCGCGCGACGCATCGATGGGGACGCTTTCGAACCCGATTATCGGGGTCTTTGCCGCCTGGATCCAACTGAGCGAGCGGCCGAGCCCGCTTGAACTCACAGGAATGGGCTGTATTGTTGTAGGGCTGGCGGTTTTGGCCACGGCTCCGCGCGCGCTGGCGGAACTTTCTGAGAACTAGACCGTTTTAAACAAGACAACGATTGAACCGATACACTATGATGGAATGACCTTGAAAAATATCGTCTTTCGCCTAACGGCGATCCTCGCGCTTCTCCTGGCTCCGATTGGGCCGGCGTTCTCGGCAAATCTCGCCGTTCCAACGCCGCTGCTCGATGTTCGCGCAAGCTATAATTTACTGATGCAGAGTGCCTACGCACCTGTTCCGCCGCAGCGTATTCTCGATGGTGCGCAATCGGCATTGCAAAAGCTTGCCGATAAGCATCACCTGCGTGTGCATCTTCCGGCGATGAAGGCGACCGACGATACCGGAAATATCGCGCAGGTGAACGCGGCTATTCAGGTATTCGCCGCGCAAACGCGCCTGCCGCTCGATGATGTTGCCTATACGGCAATCAGCGGCATGGCTACGGCAATGGGCGATAAGTGGACGCAATTTTTCACGCCGAAAGAATTGCGAGAATTCGATCAGGCGTTGGATCCCACGAAAATTTTCGGCATCGGCGTGATGATTCAAGAAGATCTGCAACGCAAACTTGCCCGCGCAACCTTCGTCGTTCCCGGCGGCCCGGCGGAAAATGCCGGTTTACGTGCCGGTGATTTGTTTCTCGCGGTCGACGGCCACTCGCTGGCAAATCTTCCCGTGCAAGGCGTTTCCAATCGACTCCGCGGAAAAAACGGGACGGTCATTCATCTTACCGTCGATCGGCCCGGTGTGGAAAAGCCGGTTGAGCTTACGATGACGCGGGCTGCGATCACCCCTCCGACAGCCACCTTTAAAATGCTGCCGAACGATGTGGGCTACATCGAGCTATTCACCTTCGGTGAGACGACGCCGGATCAGGTTGCCGTGGCGTTACAACGCTTGGACCAACAGGGCGCGAAAGCCTATATTATCGATCTGCGCGGAAACGGCGGCGGTTTCGTGAAATCGGCGATCGATATTCTCAATTATTTCCAATCGAATCAGACGGCGTTGATCGTCAAAGAGCGCGGGCGAAATCCCGAAGTGGTGCAGACGCAGGATGGCCCGGTCGAGCATAAGCCCATCGTCGTACTCGTTGATGGGTACACCGCATCCGCGTCGGAAATCACCGCTGGCGCGCTTCGCGATAATGGATTGGCGGTACTCGTGGGCGAGAAAACGTATGGCAAAGGTGTCATGCAAACGTTGACGACGCTTCCAGGTGAGGCCGGTATCAAAATTACCACCGCACATTACCTGACGCCGGGCAATCACGATATCAATCTTCGCGGCATCGAGCCCGATGTGAAGGTTGCCGAAAACAAGCAAGCGATTTTCGGCGATGTGAACAAAGACGCGCAGCTACGTGCCGCGCTCGATTATTTGCAAAAGAAAATCGCTGTCCGTAAACCGTAGCATGTAAATGGACGCTCCCACGCAATACGCGCTCGCTTATGCCCTAACAACGGGTGCGGGATTGCGTGGGTTGCTCTTGCTCGCTGCGTTCTCCGTCGCTGCACATTTTGGCTGGGTTGCACCCCCGGCCGATTTTGCGTGGTTGGGAAGTACCGGCGTGACCATTGGGCTGTGTATCGTTGCACTCCTCGATCTCATTGCCGATAAGATTCCGATTGTCGATCACGGCTTGCATCTTGTTCACGTCGTCATCAAACCGGCGGCAGCGGCAATACTTGTTGCCGGCATCGTTCATCCGCCGTCACATGCCGTGCTGCTCGGGCTGATGGCCCTTGGTGCCCTCAACGCGCTTGGCGTGCATGCAGCAGTGGCGTCCGCTCGTGCTGCATCGACCGCCACCACCGTCGGTGTGGGAAATCCGGTGCTTAGTCTGGGGGAAGATGTCGGAGCGGTCGGACTCTCCGTGCTTGCCGTTGCTCTGCCTTATGTGGGTGCCGCCGTCGCTGCTATTCTCTTGGGTATAGCGGTGATGATTACGGTGAAGGTGAGGGCATTACGTCGATCTGCTTAAGGTTCGTGCACTCGTGTGCTGCCGAGATAATTGATGATGCAAGCGCACTTTCGTGGAGCCGACGAATCTGAATTAATTGTTGCAGCGCCGCCAGCGCGCCTTGCCCCGGATCGTAAGCATCCGTATGCATGTCGGTAATGCCGTTCGCATAGGCCGTCTTTCGCGGTGGTGGCAATCCGTTGTTGTGCGCTAGAAGGTTTTCAATATCGTCGCCTCTCATCGCTGTGGAAAGACTGCTTGAATCCGCTGTCCCGTACAGGATGTTGAGCGCCGTCTCTTGATCTGCAATTGCTATTTTTAGCCGCTTTTTGAGATCGGTGAGGTATTCGTTTTCTTCGGTGGTGGGGTTCTTCGGAGAAAGTCGTGGATCGGCGAGAAAGCCTTTCATTACTTTAATCCGTTGCGCGATGACAGACGCGGATTGTTCGGTGCGCGACAGCGAGAGAAAGTGACCTGCCGAGCTATGGGTGGTTCCAAGATAGCGAGCCAAATCACCGGAGGCCTGCGCGATCGTCCGGTCATTCAGCATCAATCCCTCGATCGCCGGGCCGACGGATTTTTTCAACACGCCGCAAACGGGGTGCGAAACAAGGCGGACGATCGTGTGCAAGTGCCCGTCCGGTTGTTGCGCTTGCGCAGAGGCAGCTAACGGCAGCCATGAGAGGATTGCCGCGCTGAGTAGGAGAGAAACTAGGCATCGGCACATGCGGCGCGCCTTCGCGATATTTGTCGCACTCCCTCGCAGTTTGCGCGGCGAGTTACGAGCAGCGGACTTTGCGGGTGAGGCGGACGCGGCTTTCGGATTCGGCAAATGTGACCGAATCCATGAAGCGTCGCATGAGGAAGAGGCCAAATCCGCGCCCCCGCTCATCGGGCAGAGAGAGTTCGGACTCGACGGGCATCGCGCTAAAGCCGGATCCATCGTCGGAGATCTCGATGGTGAGCTCGCCGCCGGAAAAGACGCAGCGAATGGCAAAATGGCCGTGCTCTTCGCAGCAGCCATGTTCGGACGCATTACTGAGCGCCTCCCCAGCTGCAAGCCGGATTTCATCGATACACGTGGTGGTAAAACCGCACTCTTGGGCAAAAGCGGCGATTGCGCTGCGCGCCTTCGCAACATTGCGAGGATCATTGTCGTAGCGATATTCGAGCGTTTTTCCCACAGTAGTTCCTGGTTAGTATGCCCGCTTGCCCGGTCCCGTAAACGGAGTTGCGGCGACGGAGGCGAAGAAGTGCAGCCCTCACGAGGGCGATTAGCTCAGTTGGTAGAGCGCCTGCTTTACATGCAGGATGTCGGCGGTTCGAGCCCGTCATCGCCCACCATGCCCCCCGCCTTACGGTGCAAAAAGATGATACCAACGACGACCGATCCCGTGCTGCGCGAACGTCTTGCGCCCGGCATACTCGCGCTGACGCTAAACCGCCCCGATCGCCGTAATGCGCTATCACTCGATCTCATGCTCGCTCTGGTAGCGGCTCTCGATGAATGCGCCCGCGATGGACAAACGCAGGTCGTCATCCTACGGGCCGCCGGGCCAGCCTTCTCTTCCGGGCATGATTTGCGCGAGCTTTCGTGCGCCGATGAGGAGCAAGGGCGGCTAACGTTTGCGGCTTGCGTCCGTCTCATGGAAAAAATTCTCGCGATTCGGCAACCCGTTATCGCCCAGGTCGACGGCATCGCTACGGCCGCCGGGGCGCAACTCGTCGCGACCTGCGATTTGGCGGTAGCATCGGAGCGGGCGACGTTTGCGACGCCCGGCGTTCGTATCGGACTTTTCTGTTCCACACCGATGGTTGCACTGTCGCGTTCGATCGGCGCCAAGCGTGCGATGGAGATGCTCCTCACCGGCGAGGCGATAACTGCTGCTACCGCACTCCAATGGGGTCTTATCAACCGCGTCGTTTCCAGCGAGTCGTTGGCAGTCGAGACGCTTGCGCTCGCTACCCGCATTGCAGCATCGAGTCCGGCCATTGTGGCGTTGGGGAAACATTCCTTTTATGAACAAATCGAATTGGATCGCACAACAGCATACGAACGTATGGCGGAGACGATGACAACAAATTTGCAGATGCCTGCAGCGCATGAGGGGATCGACGCCTTTCTCGGTAAACGCGCTCCGGTCTGGCCCGAATAGATGAAGCTGTTGTCACTTAGGCCGCGTTTTGCGGCCATTCTATTGCTCATCGGCTTGCTGGCGTGTGCGGTTGTTGGTGTCTTGCGCATTCGCGAAGAACATCATATGAACCGCACCGAGCTTGCGATGGATTATGGTGATTTTCTCGATCTCGCAAACTCGTATGGCTATGACCCGCGCAATTTCCTCATCGCGTTGCGCCGTTCCGGAGTGACGTCACTTGCGCTTTCCGAAGAACTTGGCGCAAACGTCGTCACCGACGGAAACGGATACGTTGTTGACGGGGCGACGCTACGAGAACAAGCACGCATTGCCATGCCGACGGATCCGTTATTGGCCGGGCTCGTGCACAGCGGGCGCGTCGATACGCACGCCATTTATTTATTGGTCAATCGGGCTTCGACGTTTGCGCGCTATAAGGCGATGCTCGGGCTGCATTTTGAGGCGAAATCAGTTATGGTGCTGCGCAACCGAGCACCGTACCTCATCGAAGTGAAGACCGAGTTGCCGTATTTTGCGCAGTTGGGATTGGGGATTCCGGCGCGACAGCTTGCGCTTGCGCATGAACTCGGTTTTCTGGTTATTCCGCGCTTTCAAAATGATGAGCGTTACGGTCCCGCACAAATCGATGCGCTGTTCGCTTCGCTGGGCGATCCGCATATGATTTCAACGGTGATCTTTTTTGGGTTGCGGAATCAAGTGATCGGATACCCCGATCATATCGATGCGATGGCGAATCTCTTCGACACGCATGCGTATAATTTCGGAACCATTGAGGTTTACGATAAATCACAAATTCAAAAAGGCAGTACGCATCTTGCCCAACTCATACCGGGCCGCACGGTTCGCGTTCAGGCAATTGCCAAGACCGAGCTGGATAAACTTCGCTATAATGAAATTTTAGCTCGCTATGAATTAGGCGTGCGAGAACGTAATGTGCGCGTCGTGTATCTGCGCCCTCTCGGGCATCGTGACGGCGAAAAAACGCTCGAGCGGACAAACCTCGATTTCGTTCATGATCTTGCGACGTCGCTACAACACGAAGGATTTCGGCTTGGTCGCGCAACCCCGATCGGCGCGTATCTTGGGGATAATGCTCTTCTCGTCGGTATCGCATCCTTAGCCGTGCCGTCGATTGCGATACTGCTTTTGGCGTGGCTAGGGTTTTATCGCCCGCAGTATGCAGCCTGGGCCTACGGATTGTGGTTTGCGCTCTTTGCCGGCGGCATGGTGACGCATCATCTGTTATTGGCGCGTTCCATCTTGGCACTTCTCGGAGCGTTGCTTTTTGCAACTGCCACATTTGCAGTGTTGAGCGGCGCCTTTAACGCCGTACCGAAGGCGACATTCGGAGCGCAGGTTCGTGCGTCGCTTGGCTGGACATTGTTGGCAACGGGAATCGCGTTGCTCGGTGCATTGGTCGTCGTTGGTATTCTTTCTACGCCAATGACGATGGAGGAGATCATTCCGTTCCGCGGAGTCAAACTGGTTCTCGGTTTACCGCCGCTTATCGCTCTGGCGCTCTATGTTTTTTCCGGTCGCTTCGGCAACCGACAGAGTGTCGAGGATGTCGCACTTACGCCGGTGCGCGTCGTGCATCTCATTATGCTGGCGGCTGTCGGCGTTGCCGGTGCGTTACTGGTGATGCGTAGCGGCAACACATCGGACATCGCACCGTCCGGATTTGAGCTGTTAGTCCGCCGCGATCTCACCGAACTCTTATCCGTGCGACCGCGCTTTAAAGAGTTTCTCGTCGGTGTGCCGCTCTTGATGCTTTTGCCGGCATTTTTGCCGACGCAACGCCGTGCGATCGGCTGGTTGTTGGCGCTCGGTTTAGGAGTGGGCATCGGCGACGTCATCGACACCTTTTCGCATCTCCATACTCCGGTTCTCATCTCGCTTTTCCGTGTCGTCAATGGCTTGACGATAGGCGTGTTCATCGGGATCCTCGGCATTTGGATCCTGCGGCGCGTTTTCGGCTCTCGCACTCTTACGTAGCCTCGTTTCCGTGCGCGTGTTACTCAGCGGGTACTATGGCTTTGGCAACCTTGGCGACGAGGCCTTACTTGATGTGATCGTCGCCACCTTGCGGACGCGTTTTCCGTATATTGAAATCGATGTGCTCTCGGCAACGCCGGAGGAAACGGCGCGGCGCTTGCGTGTCGAGGCGACGCCGCGGGCGGATATGCGAAAGGTCAGTGCAGCGATTGATCGCGCAGATGTCGTCCTTTCCGGCGGCGGCGGTCTTTTGCAAAACGCGACGAGCCTGCGCAGTCTTATCTATTACACGAGCATCCTTCGCCGTGCCGTTCACGCGAAAAAGAAGACGATGATTTTTGCACAGTCGGTTGGGCCACTCGATCGAATCGGACGCATCGTCGTCAAACACACCTGCAGCGGCGTTAGCCGCGCAACGGTGCGCGACGAACGCTCGGCAAAACTGCTTAAAACGCTCATTCCGGAGGTCGCCGTGGAACGAACTGCTGATCCTGTTTTTCTCTACGAGCTTCCCGATGCGGATATCGATCTCACCCGCGAAGGCCTTGGCCCGGAAAGCCAGCCCTATGTTCTCGTCTCATTGCGAAAATCGACCGGTTTGCAAGATGGAATCGCAACGATTGCCGCCGCCGTCGATCGGCTTGCGCGCGTTCACAACGTCCGCGTCGCCTTTTTGGCGTTGGGCGGTACACCGGATGCCGAAGTCGCGACGAAAGTGATCCGGCGTTGTGAATCGACGCCGGTCCTTATTCCGGAGACTTCGCTCGAGCGTACCGCCGAGATGATTCGCCGCGCCCACGGCGTGATTGGTATGCGTTTGCATGCGTTGATTCTTGCTGCGCGCTTCGGTGTGCCGTTCTTGGCGATTCCCTACGATCCAAAAGTTGCTGCACTGTGCGACGATCTCGCGTATCCGCTGGACCCGCTTTGGACTCCGGGCAAGCCCGCGCCGGAAGCCACGCTCACCGAGGCGCTCGTCGACCGACTTCTGTCGGAGAATGCGATTTTGCGGGCCCATTTGGAAGAGCGGCTGGTTGCCGTTCGTGCCTCGGCGGAACGAAATTTCGACGTCCTTGCCGAACTCCTCAAAAACCGATGAGTACACCTGATTATCGCGCGACGCTGAATTTGCCCACCACCTCATTTGCCATGAAGGCCGAGCTCCCCAAGCGTGAGCCGGACCGCGTTGCATGGTGGCGCGAGCACGATGTCTTTGCGCGACGGCTTGCCCGGAATAAAGCTGCAGGTGCCGCTCCGTGGGTTCTGCATGATGGTCCGCCTTATGCCAACGGTGCGCTGCATATGGGCCATTTTTTGAACATGGTGCTTAAAGACATGTTCGTGAAAATTGCATTGCTCGATGGAAAGTGGACGCCGTTCATCCCCGGTTGGGATATGCACGGACTTCCGATTGAGTTAGAAACGCTCAAGCATCTTGGAATCAAAGATTTTCATAGTATCGATCCTTTACAACTGCGCGCGAAATGCAAAGAACGGGCGATTTTTTGGTTGGATCGCCAACGCTCGACGCGCATGCGCATGGGGACCTTTGCCGATTTCGAGCATCCGTATCGAACGGTCGATGCTTCATATGAAGCGACGATCGTTGAGGCCTTAGCAAGCCTTGCCGAACAAGGGCAGCTCTACAAAGGCCTTCGCTCGACGTTATGGTGTATCCATGATGAGACGGCACTGGCCGAGGCGGAAATTGAATACGAAGAAAAAACGTCGCCGTCGATTTACGTGCGTTTTCGCGCCGATGCTGCGCAACGCGCGGCGCTGTTGCAACGGTTCGGCGTACTCGACAATACCGCTGCATCTGTGGGTTTTCTTATTTGGACGACGACGCCGTGGACGCTTCCGGCAAACGTTGCCATCGCGTTGCGCGCCGATGCCGACTATGGTTTGTATCGCATCGACGACGAATTGCTCATCGTCGCCGTTGCTCTCGCGGAGTCGGCGTTCGGCCCGCACTTCGAGCGCGCGAAGCTCCTGGCGACTGCATCCGGTGAAGCACTCGATTCCTTAGCGGTGCGCCATCCGTTTGCGGATCGCGATTCGCAGATTGTGCTTGCCGATTACGTCGATCTCGCCACCGGTACGGGAGCGGTGCATACGGCACCCGGACACGGGGCAGACGATTTTGCAACCGGTGTAAAATACGATTTGCCGATTCTGTGCCCGGTGGACGCAAAAGGGCGCTTCACGTCGGAAGCCGGCATCTACGCCGGTTTGGAAATTTTTTCTGCCAACGCGCGGATCGTTGAAGATTTGCAGGCCTCCGGTGCGCTCTGGCATGCACGAGAGTTCAAACATTCCTATCCGCATTGCTGGCGCTGTCACAATCCGGTGATCTTTCGTGCGACGGCGCAGTGGTTCATCGCAATGGATCAAAATCGTTTGCGTTCGCGCGCCGTTGAAGCGGCCGGTAACGTCACGTACGAACCTGCGTGGGGGCAAGGGCGTCTTTCACAGATGCTCGAGAATCATCCGGAGTGGTGCATCTCTCGGCAACGTACCTGGGGAACACCCATTCCCGCTGTGGTGTGCACCGCGTGCGGCGAGTCGATCTTGGATGCTCGCGTGGCGCGCGTCGCGGCAGCACGTTTTGCAGAGCACGGAGCGGATATTTGGTGGAGTGACGATCTCGCCTCATACCTGCCAAAGGGCTTTGCTTGCCCGAAGTGCGCGGCGACGACATTCGAAAAAGAAAAGAACATCGTCGATATTTGGTTTGAATCCGGCGTATCGCACATGGCCGTTCTCGGAAAGAATGATATTCCGTGGCCCGGCGATCTCGTGCTCGAAGGCGGCGATCAATATCGCGGTTGGTTCCGTAGTTCCATCGTCACGGCTGTTGCCCTCAAAAAGGCAGCTCCGTATCGCACCGTTGTCAAAAACGGCTGGGTGAATGACGAACAAGGCCGCCCGATGTCCAAATCAAAGGGGACGGGCATCGACGCCGACGACGCGATGACCAAATGGGGCGCGGATGTTTTGCGTCTGTGGTCGGCTTCCGTTGAATTTGTCGATGATGTGCGTTTTGGTCCGAATGTTGTCGATCAAGTCGGCCGCGTCTATCGAAACCTTCGCAATCGTTTGCGCTTCATGCTTGGAAACATTGAGGATCTTCCGCCTGAAGAGGTGGTCGGCCGTGAAGCGATGACGCCATTGGATCGCCTTGCGTGCGAAATCGGCGATACGTTTCTT
>JAJYCL010000002.1 GCA_021778415.1 bacterium
CCGATCTTTTACGAGCATTGCATCCGGAATAAGAATTGCGCCGATAAAAATGGCTTCCGGGGCCCCCATGCGCGTACATGCCCACGCCGTTCGTAGCGAGATGCGCAGCGATGAAAAAATGCGGTACTCGGGGTGGCGGGCAACGTACACGAAGGCATAGATGACGCCAACGATCTCGGAGACGAGCGAGGATATTCCGGCGCCGATAATGCCGAGGGGATGATGGGTGAGGAGGCCGACGGCAAGTGTGAAGACGAGTGGAATGTGGATGAGATTGATGATTGCTAAGACCTGGATGCCGAGACGACGATTGCCTGCCGCTCCCAAACCACCGATCAGCGTCGCCGAAAAAATCATGACTAAGAGCGAGACACTGCGCAGTGCGAGATAGGCGCCACTTGCGGGAGCACTGGAAATGTTACCGACGAGAGCCCGCACGATATATTCGCCACCAAAGATCGTGCCGATCGTGATGAATAGTGCGAGAATGAACGGCCCAACTGTTGCAGAGCGGACGGTGGAGGCAAAGCCGTCAATATCGCGCGCACCGATACGTTGAGCGGCGAGGATTGTACCTCCCGAGAGCAGCGAGATGACGATGGCGCTGAGCGCGAAGAAAATTGCGCTCGATGCGGTGACGCCGGCGAGTGCCGTTGCACCGAAAGACCCGATAACAATCGTATCGACGATACCCAAAATCTGATCGCCGGCAAATTGCACGGCGAGGGGAACGGCAAGTCGTCGGAACGCCGCACCGACATCGCGGTGATCGACGATCATCGCGTCTGCGGCGTCGATGATCGTTATCCCTTACGCAACTCGTCGATATGTGCGAAAAAGGCGTCGATCTCGTCGTCCGTCGTGTAGAAGTGCGGAGAGACGCGCAATCCGCACCCTGGGCGATAGTCGAGAAAGACGCGACGCGCAATGAGCTTGTCGCACAAGGTTTTCGCGTCGTCGCAGTCGATGCCGATCCATCCGCCGCGCTGTTCCGGAATACGCGGCGTCTTGATGAGAAATCCCCGTTCTTGCGCGTGTTCGGCGATGCGTTCGGTGAGGCGAATATTATGTTCGCGAATGCGCGGAACGCCGATTTTCGCGATGATCTCATGGCCCGGCTGTGCGACCATGTAGCCCGGAATTGTCGGCGTTCCGCTTCCGAAACGGTACATCGATTCGGCGTGGCGCGTCGGAGCGGGCTCAAATGAGAACGGCGATGCATGGGCCATCCAACCTGTTACGGCCGGAGAAAAACGATGGCGTAGCTGCGGGGCGACGTAGATCCAACCGCAACCGGGGCCGCCGCACAACCATTTGTGCGATCCGCCGACGACAATATCGAGGTTCCATTGCGTGACATCGAAGGGATAGACGCCTGCGGTTTGATAGGCATCGACGCAAAGAAGCGCACCGACCGATCGCGCATGCGCTTGGATCGTGCGGACATCGCAGATCGAACCGGACACGTAATACGCATGCGATAAGACGGCGATGGCGGTTTTTTCGGTGATCGCATTGACGATGGATTCCGTTGGAACCGTGCGGCCATCGGGCGAGGGAACGATTTTTAATCGCGCTCCATAGCGCTCCCATTCTTTCCAGAGATAGAGCACCGATGGAAACTGCAAAGCCTCGATAACAACTTCGTTGCGCTCGCCTGAAAAATCAAGCGATGACGCGAGCGATGCCTGAAGGAGGGCAACATTGGGCGCTAAGAACATGGTCCCGGGAGCGGCGCCAATGATCGCGCCGATTCCATCGGCGATGCTCGCGATGCGCGGCAGCCAAAGCTCCCACGCTTCCGGGCCTTCTGCCGTCCATTCATCAAGATAGGTTGTTAGCGCATCGCGCGTTGCACGGGGTGCTGCGCCCATCGAGTGGCTCACAAGATACGTGGATGTTGAGAGCGTCGGAAATTCTTCGCGCAAGAGCGGTGCCGTCATCGTAATTTTATCCATAGCTCGGTGCTCCAAGGCGGGTGCGGACTTCCCAGAGCTCGGGAAAACAGCGGTATGACAAGGTTTTCTGTAGATAATCCACGCCCGATGATCCGCCGGTTCCCTGCTTGTGCCCGATCATGCGCTCGACCATGCGAACGTGGCGACCGCGCCACAGCAAAAGGCGTTCATCGAGTTCGATGAGATCTTCGAGGAGCATATAGAGCTCGTAGTGATCATTTTCGTTGCTGTAAATGCGCTCGAGCGATGCGAGCATGGCCTCGTGAGTATCCGTCGCAAATCCCTGACGCGTTAGAGCATTTTTGAGATCATCGTTGATCGATGGTTCGGCGAGTCGTCGCTCAAGGCGCGACCTTTGCGCGGTATCCATTTCGATGTGGACCATCGTCTCGGTTCGGCGAACGCCGCAGAGAAATTCCATTTCGCGAAATTGGATGGACTGAAAACCGCTCGCCGGATTCAAATGTTCGCGGAATTTATTGAAATCGTTCGGGGCCATCGTTTCCAAAACATCGACTTGTTGCTCTAAGAGCCGCTGAATCGTGTGGATGCGGCGGAAATGTTTGCGCGCACGCATGAGTTGATCGGCGCGAAGATCGCTAACGACGGCATCGAGTTCGTGTAAGAGCTGCTTGAACCACAACTCATAGACTTGATGAATGATGATAAACAGGAGTTCGTCGTGATGTTCCGGGCGCGAAAGCGGCGCTTGTAATGCAGTGAGATCGTTGACGCGCAAATACGATCCGTACGAAAGGCGTTCACTCATTTTGCGGGCGTAACGGCCACGGCGAAGGTCACGGTTTTTACCGCCGGAACGCCGGATTCCCACGGACGACTATACGAGAACGTCAACGTATACGTCCCGGCTTGTTTTGCCGTAAAGAGATACAATTCGGTGCCGCTTGCGCCAACGCGCGCCGCCGTCGGCGCAAGATAGGACGTGCCGAGAAAGCCAAGTTTGGCTTGCGTTAGTTCGCCGCTCATGCGCCAAGAATAGCCGGTGCTTGGGCTTGAAACCAGACCGATGACAAACGTCTGCCCGACATGAACGGCAATCGATGGTGTCGCTTCTGTAAAGACATTCGGAGTCGTTGAGGGTGATGCCGCGCATAACAGGAGCGAGAGAGCGGCGAAGAGTCGTTTCATGTTAGTGGTGTTCCCCGTTGACGATGGCAATTTGCTCGTTGATCGATCCGCTCACAACGTGCCAAGCCATGACATAATCGGCTGCAAGCGATGAAAGCGGTGCACGGAAGGTCTCGGGGTTATTCTTTTCGATGAAGAAATGCGAGTACCAGGCGGGGCCATATCCCGCGGCCAGGCCGATGGCAGCAAGCCACGGCTTGCGGGTGGCAAGTGCGGTCAGCACCAGCGACGTGGCGGCGATGGTGCCGACGACATGAATGGCTCGGGTTCGCGGGTCCGCATGCGCTTTTAGGTAGCGGGGCCAAAACTGTTCGAAGGATGACATGGGCCAATGCTTACGGGGTACCGCCAGCTTCTCCTCGAAGAACGACGGCGTTATGAAATTCCGCCTTTTTGCCGTGCTCGCCCTTGCCGTGATCGCCGCCTGTTCCGGACATTCCACCAGCGAAAAGGCCACGCCGACGCCAGGCGCAACATCGATCGCTTTCGGGCTTCCGACCGGCGCGAAACTGCTCTCCTCGCACGATGTGGTCACGCCGCACTTCGTCGGGCATGATCTCATCGCCGCGTCGGCGCAGTCGCTTGCCGATCTTTCCGGATGGCTCACGAGCATGAGTGCGACCCCGCCCAATGGCTACACGGCTGATGATCCGTCCCATTTGAGCGAACTTAAAAAACGGATCGAACCCTACGGTATTCGCGCTGCCGCGTTTGTGCATCAAGTGAATGGTCAGCCGCACGGCGTCCTGGTGTTGGTCTTCGATCCGGCGACAGTGCGGGAAAAAGCGGGCATTCTCGTTTCACTCGCGTCCAAGTACCGCGCCTTGCCGCCGATGCTTCGCGATCCCATCGATACGCAGATCAAAAAGCAATCCGGAATGACGGGAACGGAATTACTGGCCCCGAGCAATCCCATCGGCGCGGTTATCGAATCGCTGGATACCCTAAAGACGGCGAATGAACGCGGTATTCTTATCATCGACGGAACCAAAAAATAGTGCTGCTTTCGGCAATTTGGATCGGAGCGCAAGCGCTCTTGCTTGCTGGCGTGCATAAAGATGTCGCCGGAACGCAATACGGTGCAGGCGGTGGCGCATTCGTTGAAGTGACTGCGCGTGCAAAACGTCTGCAGGTTCATTTCGAGGGCTTCCCCGTTGTTTCGATTCCGCAACGAGCGTCGGCGTATTACGGCCAGGCAACGCCGGCCATCGGCATTCTCGATTACTCCGTGGGCTACGCGGTGACGCCGCGTATTCGAGTAGGGCTCGGGCAAACGGTGATCAATCAGCGGACGCCGCTGCCGAACCTCTCGCAGGTCGTAACGTCTCGTCTCGCCGGGGCGCGCTATGAACTCGGCTATTCGCAGCCGCTCCATCGAAACCGATTTATCGAAGCGCTGTTTGCCGGATCGACGAATCTCACCGGTGCAGATGTCTATGTCTATAGCGATGGCGTGACGCCGACTGTCGTCAAGCAAGAGCGTGAATAGGCTATCGACGGAACGATCGAATTGGGCTTCGTGCATCCAAAATCGGAGTTTTTAATCGGCGTGCGCGTCATTAATTTTTCTGCGAAATACACCGCAACAAACGAGGCCGGCGACCGCAATGCGGGCGTCGGCCTCGTTCTGGAATGGCGCCGCCGCGTAGGCGGGAGTTCGCCTTAATGCCTTACGGCGAAAACCAATTCGAGGTGCCGTCGGTCTTATAGGTATGGACGCCGCCGGAGAATGTATCGTCGTAAATCCCCGCGAAGAATTTTTTCGTTCCGTTATCGTAGAGGGAGAGATACGGGGATCGGCCATCGCCCTCCAAGATGACTTGTTTTTGGCCTGCCGCGTTATTGAACTGTAAGAGTGACGTGTTTCCCGTCGTCATTCCCAGATAAGCGCGCTCCGTTCCCGAGTTATCGCGCAGGCGAATAAATGGTCCGGTCGGATCGCCGTTGATGCTGACGCGCACGGATTTATCTTCGGCGCGCATTTCATAGAACGGGATTGAGGTCTTCTCGTCGACCCCGATGACTTGGCGATACACGCCAGATGGCCCGGCGATGCCGATGCCCGCCGCATCGATATCAACGCGATCGACGCCGTTGGCATCGACGATTTTAAGATGCTGCATCGTTTGTGTCGCGGCTGACTGGGCCGTGACGGTGGCAACCGAGGCGACTGCAATGAATGCGATGAGCAGGGCCACGGTAGTGATCCGCGAGCGCTTGGCAGCTCGTTCGAGCTGCTCGATGCGGACAGCGAGAGAGGCAACGTCAGTGGTGGTGTTCATAGGTTTACCTCCTAATGCACCTTCCCATTCGCTATGCTCGCTCGCTTGCCTCGTGATTCGCAAGGGGGTTCTGCTAGGGTGCGTAGGACCGTTGTTCGATTGGATTGCCGAATCGGTTGTCGAATTCGAGCAGGGTCCGATTCGCGTCGGTGACGCCCAAGTAGACTCTTTGGTGCCGGTTCGCTCCCCACAATCGGACAAACGGAGCATTCTGGTTTCCGACGATATCGATGAGCGGCGAATGTGTATGGCTGCGCATCTCAATAACCGGAGCATTCGATTTCGCATCGACTGTCAGTATTTCTCGATACGTGCCCGACGAATCCGCAATGGCAATTCCCGTTTCGTCGATATCGACGCGATCGACGCCTCGCGCATCGACGACTCGGAGATGACGAATCGTTTGCGTTGCCGCCGAGTTAGCGGCAACCGTTGCGACCGACGCAACGGCAATGAAAGCGGCAAGTAAGAGCACGGTGGTGATCCGATAGCGCACGACGCTTCGTTCGAGGCGATCAAAGCGTTCATGTAGGGAAGGTACGTCGGAAGTGGGATTCATGGGAATACCTCCTGATGCCCAAGCCGTTCTCGGCGGCTATGCCTGAGCCTGTCGTGAATGCCTCGCTCGGGGCAAAACAAGGTGAAATGCGGTGGACCCGCATAGAATAGGCGCCTGTAGGCCGCGGAGAGATGGCAGAGCGGTTGAATGCGGCGGTCTTGAAAACCGCTGAACCTTCGCGGGTTCCGTGGGTTCGAATCCCACTCTCTCCTGATTTTTCCCGCTAGTCGCTCGGCGGCTCGTCGCAGACGTAGACGCTGCCGCACGAAATTTCTGCCGCGATGCGAAAGCGATTGTCGGACTCGATGATTTCGCGGTGGACCGGCGTGTGATAGATGAGCCACGTAGCCCCGTTGCGGCGACGTGAGGAAATGGCGCCGAGCGCGATCTCGAGCGCCGATGCATCGAATGGGTTGTACAGAAACACGACAAGATCGCCCGGCGGGTACGTCCACATGCGCGCATCGGCGCGCACGATGCGAACGTCGTTGCAACGCCTGAGCGGGCACTGCGCGGTTTCGAGATTTTCACGAGCGACTTCATACAGGCTCGCCGATACTTCGACGCCCACAACTTGCCGAAAAGGCAATTCGCTCGCAAGGATTAACGCGCGTCCCATTCCGGCGCCGACATCCACGAACGTCGATTTGGCGATTGCATCCGCCGGCACAAGTGCGAGTAAAGCCCGAAAATCCGCGACCGGAACGCCTTCATAATGCGTTGCGTGGTACCCCGCATCTCCCACATCGTCGGGATCGAGATCGGACAGAAAAAGAATCGCTTGCGTTGTGACGGCGTACTCGCGGTCGAATCGCCGACCGTCGCTTCGCTCCGAGTTCGGCATGCGCGATACTCCCCTAGATTATTCGAAGCGCAATGCTTCGATAGGATGGAGATGCGAGGCCTTGCGCGCGGGATAGTAACCGAAAAAGACCCCGACCATTGCCGAGAAGAGAACGGAGAACGCAATCCATGTCGGCGGAATCAACATCGGCCAGTGCGCGAGCGTCGCGACGAGCAATGTTCCGGCGAGGCCGAAGACGACGCCGATGATGCCTCCGGCGGTCGAGAGCACGATGGATTCGGTAAGAAACTGATTGAGGATGACGGCAGAACGTGCGCCGACGGCCATGCGTAAGCCAATTTCGCGCGTGCGTTCGGTGACGGAGACCATCATAATGTTCATGATGCCGATGCCGCCGACGAGAAGCGAAACCGCCGCGACGCCGGCAAGGAGAAACTCCATGACTGCACCTGTTGATGATGCAGCTGAAGCAATCGCTTGCAACGAGCGCACCGAGAAATCATCCGGCGTCGGAGGAATGATGCGGTGGCGGGCTTCCAGCAACGTCGTGATTTCCGTTAGGACGATGGGAACGCTCGCGGCATCGGTTGCCGAGACCGTGAGGATACTCACCGTCGTTTGCCCGGTCAGACGATGCATGGCTGAGGTGTACGGTACGAGGATGGTATCGTCTTGATCTTGCCCCATGCCGTTTTGCCCCATCGCGCCGAGTGTGCCGATGACCGTAAATGGAACGCCTTTGATGTTGACCGTTTGCCCGAGCGGCGAGGCACCGTTGGGAAAGAGATTTTGCACGACCGTTTGGCCAAGCACGCAAACTTTCGCCGCCGAGACGGTATCGTTCTGGGAAAAGAACAACCCCGATGCCATCGGCCAACTGCGAATAAATGTATAAGTCGGCGCAACTCCCGTCACCGTGGTTTGCCAGTTATTCCCACCGGAGACGACTTGCGTACGCAGTCCAACGGCGGGTGAAACGGCGGCAACATTGGGAAGCTTGGCAATCGCCATGCCATCGTCGGGTGTGAGGGTCGAGGCTCCGCCGAAGCCGGTCCGTGCCCCGCCTTGCGTGATACTTCCCGGCAGAACGACGAGCATGTTACTGCCGAGACTAGAAATTTGCGCTTGAACGGATGCGCGCGCACCCGCTCCGATGGCCACGGTCACGATGACGGCTGCAACGCCGATAATCACGCCAAGCATCGTGAGCATCGAGCGTGCGCGATTTCGCAAAAGCGCGTCGAAGGCCAAGCGTAACGTTGCTTTGAGGTTCATGCAGCAACCTCACCGCGGCGGACGTCGGAAATAATCGCCCCATCGCGAAACGTAATGATGCGCTTGGCAAAGGCTGCAACGTCGGCTTCGTGGGTGACGAGCAAGATCGTTATTCCATGCTCATTATTGAGCGTGGTAAACAACTCCATGACGTCCTTGGAGGCTTTGGTATCGAGCGCACCGGTGGGTTCGTCGGCGAGAATCAGGCCGGGATTGTTGACCATCGCGCGAGCGATGGCGACACGTTGCTGTTGTCCGCCCGACATCTGGTTTGAATTGTGGTCGCGCAAGTGGGCGATGCCGATCAGTGCCATTTTCTCAAGCGCAATGCGCTCTCGCTGTTGCTCCGGTACGCCAGCATAAATCATCGGGAGCTCGACATTTTCGAGTGCGCTCGTTCGTGGAAGTAAATTATACGATTGGAAGACGAAGCCTAAACGCCGACTCCGAATATCCGCCCGCTCATCTCCGGTGAGGCGTATCGCATCGATACCTTCGAAAAAATAGCTTCCCGAGGTGGGCTCGTCGAGCATTCCGATGAGATGCATAAACGTTGATTTGCCGGAACCCGATGCGCCCATGACGGCGATGAACTCGCCTGCTTCAATGCGCATACTCACATTCTCTATGCCGACGACATGGTCGTCCCCAAGCTCGTAGAGTTTCGTTAAGTGCTCAACGACGACGACGTCGCTCATCTTAGTGAATCGGCCTTCCAAGCGACGTTGGGCCGGTTGACATTGCCGGGCGGCTCGATCGCGTTCCGTTTTGCGAGGAATCGCTGATGACAACGGCATCGCCGACATTGAGCGTCCCCGAGAGCGGCGTAACGGCAGCTTGCGTGCCGCTGATGAGATCGACGCGAACGCGAATTGCGTGGATCTTTGAGCCGCTTCGCACGAAGATCATTCCGGTTGCGCCGGGGAGGGCGCTCACGCCAACGCCAGGCGCCGTCTGCCCCCACGGCGATGCTGTTAGGCCGGTTGTCGATGGCTTGGGAGTGCTGCTCTTGCGCGGACCCGTTCGCGGCACGGCAGATGCCGGGCGCCAGGAGAGGGCTTGCGTTGGAACGATCAACGCTTTCTGCGCAATGGCAACGTTGATCGTTGCATTTGCCGTCATGCCGGGAAGCAATTCCGTCTTTGGATTATCGACAAGCGTGACGACATCGTAGGTGACGACATTACTGACTGTCGTGGGGTTGACGCGGACTTGGCTCACCACGCCATGAAAGACCTTACTGGGATAGGCGAGCACGGTGAAATCAACTCCGTTGCCGACGCGCACGTTTCCGATGTCCGATTCGCCAACGGCAATATCGACTTGCATTTTGCGTAGATTCTGGGCGATGGTAAAAAGCGTTGGCGTTTGAAAACTTGCAGCGACGGTCTGCCCGACCGAAACATTGCGCGCCACAACCGTTCCGTCGACCGGTGAAGTGATAATCGTATGATCCAAGTTGTAGGCTACCTGCGCTACTTGGGCTCGTGAGACGGCGATAGCCGCATTTTGCGACTGTGCGGTAAATTGCGAGCCTGTGGCCTGCGCGCTACTTTGTGCGGTACTTGCCTTTGCCTGATTGAGAGCTGCTTGGGCTGCAGCGACAGCACTTTGCGCCGCGACGACGGCCGAGGCATCCGCATCATAGATATTTTGCGCGAGGTAGCCTTGCACCAGCAGCGCGTGATCTCGCGAAAGCGTCGCTTGGGCGAGGGTGTAGGCACTTTGTGCTTTACTCACATTGGACTGTGCCGTTTGAATGCCGGCTTGCGCGACGGCCACCCCGGATTGTGCGCCCGAGGCATTTGCCGCTTGGGCTTGCGCTTGCGCTTGCGTGACAGCCAACGTTGCATTGGCTTGATCGAGTTGCGCTTGCAACTGTGACGGATCGATGCGAGCGAGTATTTCGCCTTTCTTTACTTTGCTATTGTAATCAACGTAAATTTCCGCGATCGTTCCCGATGACTGCGATCCGATTGTGATCGTATTTTGCGGATTGACGGTGCCCGATGCCGTGACCGACTGGATTAAATTTTGGCGAACAACCGGTTGTGTTAGGTAGGTCATTTCCGTGCGGGTGCGCAGTGTCGCCAGCGAAACGATGATGATGGCGATCAGCGCAATCAGGAGAAGAAGTGCAACGACGCGGTGCTGCATGACCCAATTCCACATACCCGAAAAACTCAAGAGTGATTTTGATCGTGCGTTTGCACTTGCCGGAACACTGATTCTGCCTTGCATATCGGCCCAGTATACCCATAAATGCTGAGAAACTCTGAGGAACATCTTAAGCGTTCCTGAGAATGGTGAATTCGCCCTAGCGTAGGCACGTTTCTCCCTGATGTTCCGTTAGGCTCTAATAGGAAGCGTTCTACAATAAGGTTGGCAGAGCATGAATACTCTTCGTATCGCGATGATCGCGGCACTCCTCGGAATCACCGGCTGCAGCGGAAGTAGCGTCGGATCGATACTCGGCGGAATCGGCGGGCTCGTAACCTGTAACCCTGGAACCCAAGTGCAATTAGCGCGTCCGTCGCAAGGGCAAACCGGTGCCGGAGCATTGACGTCAATCGAAATCGTGGCAAACGGTAACACCAGCACCTTGGGGACGAACTATCAGAGTTGGCAGTTGCAGGTTCAGGCGAATTTCGGAAACACGATAACCGGAAGTGCGCTCACCCTCGTCCCCGATCCAAGCGGTCCGCATCCGTATGCCTCAGATTTCTTTTATTCGTCGTCATTTCCGGCATTGCAAACCGGGCAGAGCTATACCGTCTATCTCACGCAAAATGGGCTCTGTCAGCCGCTTAACATCGGGAGTTTCTCGAACTAAAGGTGCGCGACGAAGCGTGCAAGCCAGAAGGCGACTCCGGAAGCAACGCCACCGATAAGCATGGTTTGAAACGCAGATTTTATCGGCGATGATCCGGTGAGCGAACCCTTGACGGCTCCGAAAATCAGGAGCGCAATCATCGTGACGATGGCCGAGACAATCAATGCGCGACTTGCATTAGGAACGGCCATGTAGGGAATAAGTGGCACCAAACCGCCGACGATGTAGGATGTGCCGATCGTCAGGCCGCTGGTGAGTGCGCGTTTGGGATCCGGCACCTCCAGCCCAAGTTCAAGTTTCATCATAAAATCGACCCAACGGTCACGATCTTTGGTAATGGCCCGGGTTGCGGCATCCAAGGTGGCATCGGCCATGCCAAACGATTCGAGAATCGACCGCACTTCGTGCCGCTCTGCATCCGGAATATCGCGAACTTCATCGTGCTCTCGCTGGAGTTCGCTCTTGTAATGTTCGGCATCCGTTCGCGCTGCTAAATATCCGCCGAGGGCCATGGCGATCGCGCCAGCGGCCACCTCGGCGACGCCCGCCGTGACAACGATACGCGAGGAAGCGATGGCGCCTGATATACCGGCTGCGAGCGCAAACGGGACGGTGAGACCGTCGGACATACCGATAACGACATCGCGAACGATTGCCGATGAGGTGAAATGCCCCTCGGCATGCTTAGAAAATACGGGCACAAGCAGATCCTCCGTACAAGCCTTACGCTTGAATAGTCGCTAGTGTGGGTACCATTCCTTACGGCACCTAAAAACGTCGAATTCTCGGCGGGGTAGCCGTAGGAGTAGGTATGGCTGGCTTTTTATGGGCGATCATCGTTATTTTCTTCGTTCTCTGGCTCATTGGTTTTGCCGTTCACATCGGTGGCGGCCTTATTCACTTGTTGCTGGTGATTGCGCTCATCCTTCTCGTCTTTAATCTTATTACGGGTCGAGGAGCGCGCATTTAGCCTCGCCGCCATATGAACGACAACGATCTTCCGCCGCACATTGAGGAGTCGCTGCAAGCGGTTGCCGAACTCCATGCCAAGCAAAGCGCCGACGCAACACGATTTCAGCGAACTGTCGCGCTTATTACGGAATCGATCGGGCGCCCGCGATTTCTCGTCGTGCTCTCACTCGTGCTCATGGCATGGATTGGAGTGAGTCTTGTTTCGGGATTGCGTGGGGGGCGCGCTTTTGATCCGCCGCCGTTCACGTGGCTGCAATTCTGCATTTCTCTCGTCGTTTTGTATATGACGGTATTCATTCTTTCGGCCCAGCAGCGCGACGATCTCAAATCAGGTCATCGGGAACGTCTGGCGCTTGAACTTGCCATTCTGAACGATCAAAAATCGGCAAAAATCATCTCGTTACTGGAAGATCTTCGGCGCGATAGCCCGGCCGTGCCCAATCGTGTCGACGAGCAAGCCGAAGCGATGTCGACACCGGCAAACCCGAGTGCCGTGCTTGAGGCAATCCAAGAATCGGCGAGTGTTTCAGAACCTTCGAATTAGATGGAATCTACTTCCGATGCCAGCTTCGCATAGAGAATTGCATCAAAGATGATGCCGTCGCGATCGATGTAGCGTTCTTTGAGTAGCGCTTCTTTGGTAAACCCGCATTTTTCAAGGACTCGCATGGATGCGACGTTGATTGAAAAGACGTGCGCTTCTAACCGGCGCAGGCCGCGTTCACGCAAGGCCACGCGCGCGAACACTCGGGCGGCTTGCGTCATGATTCCGCGGCCCCAATACGGCGGGGCAAGCCAGTAACCGAACTCCGCAACGCCGAGAATTTCCCCGGCATGCGGTGTGACGCCCAAGCCGCCAGCGACGGCTCCGTCGACCTCGATGAGAAAATGATTGCGCGGTTCATCGTTCATGGTATGGCGAATGAACGTTTCGGCATCGGCAAGGGCGTACGGATACGGGAAGCGTGCAGACATCCACTGTGAAATCCGACGATCGTTGGCAATGTGCGCGAGCTCTGCGCAATCGTCCAATGAGTATGGTCGAAGCGAAAACCCGTGTGCGTTGTTCGGCACATCGATCATACGAGAGGCGCGTGAATCTCGACGGGTTCGACGGTGATGAGGCCGCTGCACATCATGCTGTGAAGGTCATCCAATAAGGGCGTGAGACGACCCGCTTCGTCGATACTTTCGATGACCAAAGTAAGCGACGATGTGGCATCGATTGCGCGCTCGTCTCGTAAAATGCCCGACGCACCAAAACCTTCAATGCTTCGGCAAACCGTCGCTCCGGCGATTCCCTTCGATTGAAGATACTCAATGAGACAGGAGTACGTGGGTTTGCCTTCGTGCATATCGCGTTCGTTCACGGCGACGCGAAGTCGAAGAAGCTGCGTTGCGCTCATCGCGAAACCTGAAGAAAGCGTACGGGCGAGAGCGTTATCAGCCCTTTGTTCATCATCTCGCGAAGTTGATCGAGTAGCGGCAGAAGAAGTGCTTCCTCGCCCACGGTTTCGATAACGATTGGAAGATTCGGCCGCCAGGCAAATGGTGTTGCCGCATGGAGCGTGTGATGTGTGCCAAAACCCTCAAGCCCGCGAAACGCAGTTACGCCCGCGACACCATGGTTTTTTAGAAACATGATAAGGGCGACGTGCGACGGCTCATCGCCAATCCGGTCGTCCTCGTCGACAAAAATGCGTACGGTTATACCGTCGGTAAAAGTGTTTGCGCTCATGGTTTTCTCCAGAGTTTTATGGTAGGACGCGCTTGCTGTAGGCCCCTGCGTGAAAACGTCTCAGGTGATAATCAAACGTGAAGGTGAAGCCGGGCCAGATTGTCACATTGCGGCCGCGTGCATTGAGATACCAACTGTTGCATCCCGATTGCCACACCGTTCGGGGCAGTGATCGCGCAAGCGCAGCGTTAAATGCCGCTTGAGCCTCGGGATGAAGATCAATCTCACAAAGCCCTTCGCGCCTCATGGTGCGCAGGGCATCGATGCAATAGCGGATCTGCGCCTCGGCCATGAGGACAACGGAATTGTGCCCAAGACCGCTGTTTGGGCCGAGCAACAAAAAGAGATTCGGAAAACCGGCCACGGAAGTCCCGTAGTAGGCCTCCATCCCGCCTTCCCACGCCTGCGATAAGGTCAAACCGTCGCGCCCGACGATCTCAATCGGGAGTGCATTATCGGCGACATGAAATCCGGTGCTGAAAATGAGGATGTCGAGTGGAACGCGCAGTCCGTTTTCGGTGAGAACGCCGTCGGAATCGAGGCTTGCTATTGGATCGGTTATGAGACGCACATGTGGTTCGGCAAGTGCCGGGTAGTAGTCGCTAGCGAAAATAATTCGTTTGCAGCCGAGACGATAGTCGGGAGTGAGGGCCTCTCGCAACAAAGGATCGGCAATGTGTTTTTGAAGGTGGCGTTTTGCCAAGCGTTCGAGCAGTCGTAACAGGCGCGGATACTTCGTGAACCCGAAAGCCAGTGATTCTGCAATGGAATAATAGAAACCGCGTTCGAGCCGCGCAAAACCGGGGACCGATCGTCGCAACCATCGCTCGATGCGCGAAATCGGACGGTCCGGTTTCGGCAGTATCCACGGGGGCGTACGTTGGAAGACGGCGAGGGAAGCTACCTTTGCAGCTAGGTGCGGAATGCATTGGGCTGCACTTGCGCCCGTGCCGATAATGCCAACGCGCTTTCCGGTTACGTCGATGTCGTGGTTCCAGCGCGCCGTGTGAAAGCACTCGCCGGTGAATGATTCCATTCCTGGTAGCGTCGGAAACGACGGTTGGCTAAATGGACCGATTGCACCGATGAGCACGCGCGCACGTATCGGCTCGGTACCGCACGTGAGATTCCATTCCATCTGCGTTTCGTCGTAGCGTGCCGTCGTGACGGTCGTCTTGAGTCTGAGGTGACTCCCGAGATCAAATGTGTCGCAACATGTTTGCAGATACGCGTGTATTTCTGCTTGGCCGGGATAGGCCCGCGTCCAATTCGGATTGAGTGCGAATGAAAAGGAATAGACGACCGATGGAACATCGCACGCACAGCCGGGATAGGTATTTTCCCACCACGTTCCGCCTATGGAATCATTGCGTTCGATGAGCAGAAAATTATCGATGCCGGCGCGTTTGAGCGCGATTGCCATGCCGATGCCGCTAAATCCGGCACCGATGATCGCGACATCGTAGAGATGGCTCGCTGCTTTCACGAGCCAGGCGTAAGATCGGCAACGGTTTGCCGAACGGCATCGAGCAGCGCTTGCCGCGCCGACGGAACGATTCCGGCCATATTCACAAAACCGTGCGAGAGGGTGGGATGCAAGTCATAGCGCACGCGTACTCCGGCATCTCGCAATCGTGACGCAAGCATGGCACCCTCATCCAATAATGGATCATACCCGGCAGCTGAAATCATCGTCGGCGGAAAATCGGCGAGATTGTGAGCATCGATGAGCGTGACTCGCAGCGACCGTAAATCCTCGGCATCACGAAAATAGTGTTGTGCAAACCAGGTGATCATCTCGGGCGTGAGCGGAACTCCGCTGGAAAATTTTGCACGCGAGGGGCCGCGCGCGTGACCATCGGCCGAAGGGTAGATGAGCAGTGCTGCTGCCGGTTTGGGTACGTGTTTCTCGCGCCATTGCACGCAGAGCGATCCCGCCAGACCGCCGCCCGCGCTGTCTCCACCCACGGCAATGCGCTCTTTGTGCATCCCGAGGTCTTCGGCATGCTCGCAAACCCAGGCGTAGATCGCGAGCGCGTCATCGTGCGCCGCGGGATAGCGATGTTCCGGGCCTAAGCGATAGCTTGCGCTCAAGACGGCGATGCTTCCGCAATGGGCGAGAAATCGGGTGAGGTGATCGTAACAGTCGATATCACCAATGACCCAACCTCCACCGTGAAAATACAGAAGAAGCCCTTGCTGTTGAGCATTCGGCGGTAAGTACAAACGAGCGGGAAGATCCGTTCCGTCGGCGCCGGGGATCATGAGATCACGCGTTGGCATCGTTGCTTTCGGACGCAGCCCGAAACGCGCATTCATTTCGCGGTATCCCGCCCGTAAACGATCGACGCTGGTATCCGGACGAAATGATTTACCGAGGATGTCGGCGGCAAAAAGTGTCGTTCTGATGCGCCAATCAAGCATGGTGCAGCATTGCTTCGACGGTGCGGGCAAGTTCGCCGTCTTTCCAGCGTCCTACAAACGATGCCAAAATGAGGCCGGTCAGGCCCCAAATATGGTGATCGCCGAAATCGAGGATGGGTGTTGGAATCGAAAGACCGGCATATTCGGTGAGCCCGTCCCGAAGTTCCGTCAGTACGGTGTGGAGTGGAACGGTGAAAACGCCGACCGTCTCACTACCATCGATGACAAGTGGCGTTTGTTCGTAGACGGCGACGAACGGAGTCACGACATAGCGATTGATACGCGCGCGAATATCGGGAAGCTGTGCAATGATCGTGACGAGTTCCGGTGCTACTCCGACTTCCTCGTGCATTTCGCGAAGTGCCGTTGCACGAAGATCGCCTGCGTCGATATCATCCATGCCGCCACCCGGGAGACCAATTTGGCCCGCATGGGAGCGCATCTCTTCGGAGCGTTGAATGAAGATGATTCCATGCGGAGCGCGTTGCGCAATCGCAATCATCACCGCCGCCGGACGCCGAGCATTCATCCCTGTCTCTTTCGCGTTGCAAGCGTGATCATCCGTTTGGATGAAAATGCGAGTTCACCGAAGGACAACGCAATCGGTAGAAAAGTTGGCCGGTATGTATCTTTGCTCGCTCCTGGTTTTTCTAATGCTCTGTCGATTCTCCCAAAGCTCTGTCACTTGGCTACAACGGCGATGAGCGAGCGTTTTACGCGGTAATGATGGGGAATTACGTCTTTAGTCCGACATGGTCGCTGGCAGCGCGATACGAACGCGCACAAAACCGCAGCGTTTCACTTCGCGCAGAATACGCGAACGTTCATCTCGCTGCATATGCTCCCGGTCTTGGTTTCGGTTCGAGCGGTCGAGACGCATCGCAATCTCGAATCGGATTGGAACTCGGGTTTCAGATGTAGAACATTATGCTGCGGTACGACGACGGGACGAAGCAAGGATCGGCAATGCAATCGCTTGCGATACGACGCTGATGATCGCCACGGCAATGAGCGAATGGTCGTACAGAAATCCCATCGTCACGCTTCCCGCGAACCACGCGATGCCGAAGATCGCATCGAACAACCCGATGGCCGAGGCTCGTTTCTCCGGCGGCGCTCCGCTGGCAACGATGGCGACGAGCAACGCTTCTTGTGCGCCCATCCCTAATCCCCATATCGCCAAGCCAACGATTGCAAGATTCGCTCCTCCGAGCAAGATGAGCGGTGCACTTGCAGCGGCGATGCCAAAGGCGATCACCGCGATGCTGATACCGAAACGATCGTAGAGTTTGCCCGCAATCGGAGCGATCGCACCCGCGCATATCATTGCGACGGCGTACGCAATGGGGATGAAGCCGACGGCAAGCACGTGCTCTTGGCTGAGTCGAAACGAGAGAAGTGCGAAATCCGCATAACCGAAGGCAATGAAGGCGCCACCGATTGCTAGTCGTTGAAACGACGTTCCGATGCCGTGGGTGTTGATATCGCGATGAGCATGGAGATCGTGCGGAGCCGGAAACTTCATGCGCGCCACAGCGAGCACGGCAAGTGCGGCAAGAGCCGGTGCTGCGAGCATGCCGAGCGCAAGCGTAAAATCGTGTCTCGTTAACAGGACGATGCCGATGGCGACGGCGCCGATCGTGGCGCCGAGTTGATCCATCGCTTCACGAAAGCCGAAAACCCACCCATGACCAAGTTGCGTTCCGGCATTCGCAAGCAATGCCGAACTTGTCGGCTTGCGAATTCCGCGGCCCAGCCGTTCGCCGATCAGCAGGCCGGCAGCCAACGGCCATGAACCGGCGAAGGCCAGCGCGGGCACGCAGAGTAGGTTGATGGCATAGCCGATAAAGGTGGGCAACCAATAGCGTTTCGTCGCATCGGCGATTCGGCCCGAGAGTAAGCGAGCGCCATAGCCAAGTAATTCACCGGAGCCGGCGGTGATGCCGACGATGGCGCCCGTTGCACCGAGGTGAGCAAGCAAGGGCCCGGCGACGCTTCGTGCTCCTTCATACACCATATCTGCAAAAAGGCTGACGAAGCTCATGAGCAGGACGAAACGGAAGGCTCGTGATTTTTGCATCACGCCTGCACTTCACGCAATCTAGAGCCACCCCTGGCGGGAGCTTGTGGCGAAAGTTCGAAGCTCGGGGCACATGTCGTGGTATACCGCATTCCCGTTCATTGTTGCGATTTTACTCTTTTTCGCATCGCTCGCTGCCGGAGAAATCGGCTATCGCATGGCGCGGGCGGCAACCCCTCCGTCCGTCGGCGTTCCCGGCATGACGCAAGCAAATATTGTTGCCGGTGCAATTCTCGGGCTCGTCGGCTTGCTTTTGGCATTCAGTTTTTCGTTTGGTGCAGATCGCTATAATGCTCGTCGTCACTTCGTGGTCGAGGAAGCCTCGGATATCGGAACCGTGCTTGAGCGTGCGGAACTGTTTCCCGGGCCGCTGAGTCAACGACTTCGCGCCGAGTTACGCGATTACGCAACGTTGCGACTTTCACGCGTTGATAGCGCTGAAAGTTCAAGCAAGCGTGCAAACGCAGAACAACAATCCGAACGCGAAAGTGGCGATATTTGGCGAACGTATGCGAAGTTGCACGCGCAAAACCTGCGAAATTCCATGAGCAAAGAGTTGGGCCTGGCACTCAATCATCTCTTTGATGAAGCGATCTTTGAACGCGATGCCGAATCGGACTCTCTGCCGGGGTTGGTGTTGCTGATGTTGATTAGCAGCACGCTCGTTGCTTCTGCTGCCACGGGCTACAGTGCGTGCATCGATAATCATCGTCGACGTATCTATGAAGTGGCCTTCGCCCTTGTCGTTGCCGTTGTCGTCTATACGATTCTTGATCTCAATAGCCCGTATGGTGGGTTCATCCACAATAGCGATGAACCGCTCCGGCATGTCCTCTCACTCATGAACTCTTAACGTTCATTCCATATTCTGTTCTTAATCTCGATAGGTGATACTTTCGAGCTTAGGGATCTGTCGTTTGGTCCTATTCCCAGCAGGAGACTTCATGCGTTCGTTTCTTCTCGGTGTCATTGCGACGTTGCTCATTTTTACCGCAGCTGGGTATGTTGCCGTATCGCAGGGGCTTGTGCCCGCTAACGCAGATGGGCGTCCACCCGGAATCGAAATGTGGGCCGCACGAACGTCGTTGCACGCGACGTTGCGTCGCGAGGCACCACAAGGCGCCGTCCCGATTCAGGCGACCGATGCAAATTTGGTCGCGGGTGTCAGGTTGTATGGGCAAAATTGTGCGGTATGTCATGGCGCATCGACAAGTAAGCGGGAGACCGCAAGTAATATCGCAATCGGGCTCTATCAGAAGGCCCCACAACTCGCCGACCACGGGGTTGAGGATGATCCGGTCGGTGTCACCTACTGGAAAATCGCGCACGGCATTCGCTTCACCGGGATGCCCGCTTTCGGCGCACATTTAAGCGATACGCAGATTTGGCAGATGAGTCTCTTTCTCAACAAAATGGATAAACTGCCACCCGAAGTGCAAAAGGTTTGGGCGAAGGTGCAAGCAACGCCCGCCCCCGTTTAGCACCTCATAGGGATCATCCGCAGGCTAAAAGCGCTTCGCGGTCTTCGTTGAGTCCGTCCCAGAACGTTTGCACCGCATCCAGGACGGTCACGCCGGCGGCCAGGAAACGCTCCTGTTCATCGCGTGTTCCGTGGGAGAATCGGAAGAGCGCTGCCTCGGTTGCTTCAACGCGCCGTGCGTCGAGGTGACCGTGCCAGACCCAATAGCCGAGTGGTAATTTCGGTATCCGCGATCGACGAATGTGGCGCAATCCCTGGATGATCGAATGCCAAAAACCGGCGGCCGCCCAGTGTTCGAGAGCATACGATGCTCCGCCGGCCGTTGCCGGATCCGGGTTGCCATAGACGTCAATAAGCGTGTCGCAGAACGAAAGCGTCGTCGGTGTTGCGAAATAGCGGCGTCCTAAATGCTCGAAATCAAGCCCGATTGCGAGGCCGAACTCAACAAGCCATTCGAAATGGCCGACGGAGCATTGCGCCACGCCCAATTCATTGAGCAGAATATCTTTGGAGGCGCGGTAACTCGGCAAATCGGGAGCGTTGAGGCACTTCCGTAACTGCGCTTCGAGAAAAAGATGGCTGAAAACCGAGAACTGGACGGTGAAACGACGCAGTTCGTCAAGCGGCACATTCCCGGAGGAAAACCATTCGCAGTAGGCATTGTGCGCGAGGATCGGATGCTCATGAATTTTTGCGGTACCAGGTGCGCGAAAATCGTTCATTTCTCGTACTCTCCATGCGTGCGAAGGGATAAAAAAACCTCACCGGTGCCGGTGAGGTGCGATTCGTGTTTGCGGTTTTCGATGTCCGCTACAAGCTATACGCAACCTCCCGACCTCGAACGAGGACGGTGATAAGGGAGACGGTAACTCGGGCGGTATGAAACATCGTTGCCGCAGAGTAGCATGGGGCGCTTGGCGAATGCAAGGCCAGGTATGAAATTTCTAACGCGATGGCTCGGGGTGGAGGCTCCCGGCCCGCTGGTGGGTTTGCGCCTTCGGCGTGAATTTTCGTTGCCCGGATCCTTTGCATCGGGAATGGCGCTCGTGAACGATGCGGTAACACTGTGCCTTGGCGCGAACGTCGAAGAGCGCGATGATGCGCAAGGAACCCTGAGTTGCTCGTTTGGACTCATTGAGCAGCGCGAACGTCTGACTATGCATGTGCACGCACATGATGGCATCGCGATCATCGAAATTGAAGTGACGTTTCCGGCGGGCCGTCAGGCGGCGGCAACCAGCCAGGCCCTCGAAGAGTTGCGGCGTTACTTTCTCGCGCACGGCTGCACGGAACGTTAGGGGCTAATGCGTTCGAGGCCACCGAGATACGGGCGCAATGCGTTGGGAATGACGACGCTACCATCGGCCTGCTGATAGTTTTCCAGAATGGCAACGAGCGTGCGCCCAACGGCTAAGCCCGAACCATTCAGCGTATGGACGAATTCGGGTTTCGCTTTGGCATCGCGTCGAAAGCGCATATTCAGGCGGCGAGCTTGAAAATCCGTGCAATTCGAGCACGAGGAAATTTCGCGATAGGTCTGCGCGCCGGGTAACCACACTTCGATATCGTGCGTTTTCGCCGCGTTAAATCCGGTGTCGCCAGCGCAGAGGGCGATCACACGATGCGGAATGTCGAGTTCTTCGAGAAGCGATGCCGCATGTTGCGTAAGCGTATCGAGTGCAGCGAAAGAATCTTCCGGCCGAGTGAGCCACACTAACTCGACTTTATCGAATTGGTGGAGGCGAATTAAGCCGCGCGTATCGCGCCCGGCTGCGCCCGCTTCTTTACGAAAACAGGGCGTATGGGCGGTAAGTTTGCGCGGAAGCGATGCTCCGTCGAGCAGTTCGTTGCGATACATTGCCGTGAGCGGTACTTCCGCCGTCGGAATCATCAACAAATCGCCGTCGATATCGGTAAACATGGCGTCGGCAAATTTTGAGAGATGTCCCGTGCTACGCATGGTCTCGCGAAGCACGAGATAGGGTGGGACGAATTCTTCGTATCCGTGCGATGCTGCGCGATCTAAGAAAAAGGAAACGACGGCTCGTGAAAGTTTCGCTCCCATGCCACGTAAAACGACAAATCGGGCCCCCGATAATTTTGCAGCGCGCTCGAAATCGAGGATACCGAGCTTTTCGCCGATATCGACATGTTGCTGGGCCGGGAATCCGAGTTCGCGCACTTCGCCCCAATGTCGCAGTACAACGTTCGCTGATTCATCGCTGCCGACGGGCACCGAAGCATCGAGCACGTTCGGCGAGCCCTCAAGGAGCGCTCGAAGCGGTGATTCGGATTCATCGGGGGCAAGGATGCGCGCCTGCTCTTCAAGCGATGCGATGGTCGCAGCCAATGCATCGAGTTGCGGACGAAGTTCGGCTGCCGCCGCGGCCTTATCGGCGGCGCGGCCGATGGTCGCCGAAAGGGCGTTTTTTTCAGCTTTGGTCCGTTCGAGTTCCGCTAACTCGCGACGATACTCCGCATCGAGTCGCAAAATGTCATCGACAAAGCCGGGATCGGCACCGCGGCGACGCGCGCTGGTGCGCACGATTTCTGGGTCTCGCCGAAGCAACGCAATATCGAGCATAGAAGTCCGCGCGTTTTAGCCGTTAGCGAGGCGCGCTCCTACCGATGCGCAGCGTGGGAACGCGGCATGAGATGGGAGGCGAGTCGCGCGAACGTGAAGAGAGCGATGCATGCGCAATGGTTTCGATATCGGTGCTCTCGTCACGCCGGAAGAAGCAATCCGAACGTTTTTGCACACGGTGCAGCTTGCCGAACCTACCTGTGAAGACGTCGCCATCGATGAAGCGTATGCTCGCGTTCTGGCTCGCCCGATTCATGCCGATCGCGAGTATCCCGATGCTGCACGCTCTGCGATGGATGGATTCGCTCTCGCCGCACACGTAACGGGGGAGTCGTCGTGGAATCTTGTGGGCGACGTACCGATGGGCGGAGTGCTTGCTCGGTCGCTCTTGCCCGGAACGTGCGCACGCATCCCAACGGGAGGCATTGTGCCGGATGGCGCCGTTGCTGTCGTCCCGGTGGAAGAGACCGAGGAGGTTGATGGCGTCGTTCGCTTGCGCGGGTCGGTCGGCGCAGGTGAGAACATCACGCCGCGCGGCGATGATATGCACGCGGGCGATCTCGTGCTGGAAGCGGGTCGCCGCCTGAGTGCGGGCGATATCGGCCTCTTAGCGACGCTTGGCATCGTCGCCGTTCCGGTCGTTCGACGCCCCGTCTTCGGGGTGCTATCGAGCGGAGATGAGCTCGTCGAGCCTGCGCGGCAGCCGCGACCGGGGCAGATTCGCGACTCGAACCGCTACGCGATCGCCGCGGCCCTTAGGGCGATGGGCGTTGATGCGATCCACCTTCCGAGCGTTCCCGATCACGCCGGGGCCCTTGAGACCGCGATGCGCGAAGCCTTGCCCGGTGTGGACGGCCTCGTACTTTCCGGTGGATCCTCGGTCGGCGAGCGGGATAGAACGCCCGAAGCGATTGCCTCCCTTGGGGCCCCCGGCGTGGTCGTTCACGGCCTCCGGATAAAACCGGGCAAGCCGACGGTGCTGGCGGCGGTCGGAACTACGCCGATCTTCGGCCTGCCCGGAAACCCGGCGTCGGCGCTGATGGTCCTCGATGCCGTCATCGCGCCGATCCTCGATGCGATGCTCGGGGCGCAATCGGGGCGGAAGCGGCGGCGGGCTCGCATGGCGGAGGCGCTATCCGGGCGCGCCGGCTGGACCTGGTACGCTCCGGTTGCCGTCGAGGATGAACCTGAGGGGCCAACGGCGCATCCTCTCGTCCTGCGCTCCTCGCACGTCCGCCTTATGGCGCGTGCTTCCGGTTACGTGACCATCGCGGCACCGGTCGCAGCGGGGGAGTGGGTCGAGGTCACCGATTTCGTTGGCGGAGGGTAGTACAACAACGTGGCAGAGCCGAATGCGCTCGTCGCATCCATACCGGAGACGGTCCCGTTTGTGGGACCGGAGCAACTCATGCGCGAGCATGGATTGCGCGAGTGTCTTCGTTTGGGTGCCAACGAATCACCCTTTGGCGCCTCGCCGCTCGCCGTCGCGGCGATGCGCGACGAACTAGCACGTATCTGGTGCTACGGCGATCCGCAGTCTCACGAGTTGCGCGAAGCATTAGCCCGAACGCACGGAGTTGCGATGGAATCGCTCTTGGTCGGCTCCGGTATCGATGATCTCATGGGTCTGATCGTTCGCGCCTTTACGGCCGCCGACGACGCAGTCGTGACGACGCTCGGCACCTATCCGACGCTCGAATATCATGTCGTTGGGTATGGGAGTCGTGCCATTGCCGCGCCCTATCGCCCGGATGGCCGGGTCGATCTCGATGCGTTACTCGATCTTGCGCGCAAACATGAGGCAAAACTGCTCTACCTCGCGAATCCCGATAATCCTAGTGGTACCTTTGCAACCAAAGATGACGTTTGCCGACTTATCGACGCCTTGCCCGCGGCAACGCTCCTGATGCTCGATGAAGCATATGCCGATTTCATTGCGCCGCACGATGTTGGCATTGATCTCGATGATCGCGTCATTCGCTTGCGAACGTTTTCAAAAGGCTACGGAATGGCTGGAGCTCGTATCGGTTATGCGATGACGACACCTCGCCATATCTCGGCGTTGCAGAAAATTCGTCTCCAATATGGCGTCAATCGGATCGCACAGGTCGGGGCCTTGGCGGCCCTTCGCGATACGGCGTTTTTACAGTCGGTTATCGACGAAACGGCGCGAGGCCGAAGCGACTACGAGGCCTTGGCCTCGCGCTTAGGGATCGGCACCATTCCATCATCGACGAATTTTATGCTGTTCGATTGCGGGACGGAGGAGCGAGCGCATCGTGTGCTTGCGGCGTTGCTACGCCGTGGCGTATGGATTCGTAAGCCCGGTGCTCCACCGCTTAACCGATATATTCGCGCAACCGTAGGAACGAAAGCAATGCGTGTAGCCTTCGCCGATGCACTCGAAGCCGTGTTCGTCGAGGTAGCGGCATGAAGTATGCCATTATCTCCGATGTCCATTCGAATATCGAATCGTTGGAGCGGGCGTTATCGCTTGTCGAACCGGACGAAGAATTAATCTGTCTTGGCGATATCGTCGGCTATGGTCCGAATCCGAATGAGTGTGTTGAACGGATTCGAAGCCGGGTCAAGTACGCGGTCCTCGGTAATCACGATCTCGCGGCCGTCGAAAATTTCGGTGTCGAGCACTTTAACGATGCCGCGCGCGCGGCAATTTCGTGGACGCAGTCGGTGTTGCGTCATGAAAATAGATCCTGGCTCAATGAGCTGTCGTATGAATTGCGACTTCCACAATTCTTGCTCGTGCATGGTGCACCGGTCGAGTATTTCGAATATATTCTCGATAAACGCACGGCAAAACGGGCGCTGGAGCGGACCGATGCGCCGCTCGTTTTTATCGGTCACACCCATATCGCGGAATGGTACGGTCTCGATGCCAACGGCGATGTTACGCACAATCATATGCAGCATGGCGGCACGCTCGAGCTCGATCCGGAGAAACGGTATATCATCGATGTCGGCTCGGTCGGACAGCCACGGGATCTCAATCCAGAGGCCTGTTTTGTGCGCTACGATACCGTGACGCGTACAGTCGAATGGGTACGCTATACGTATCCCGTTTCCAACGTGCAACAGAAAATTCACGCATGTCACTTGCCCGAATATCTCGCTACGCGTCTTGCCATGGGACGATGAGGGACGGGGAAAGCGCTGTGCCTATTGACGATGGTCGATGTTTTGCATGCGGGCCGAAAAATCCGATCGGACTCTGCTTGGAGTTTGAACGTGCCGGAAGCGACGAGGTTTTTTGTTGGACCGTCCTTTCCGATGAATTTCAAGGTTGGCAGAATATTGCGCATGGCGGCATCGGCATGACGTTACTGGATGAAGCGATGGCGCATGCGGCAGCCGCCAAAGGCTATCGCGGTGTGACGGCATCGATGAATGTTCGTTTTCGTAAACCTGTGCCGCTCAACGTTCCGGTTGCCATCGAAGGACACGTCATTTGGCAGCGTCGTAACGTCGTTGGTTTGCGAGCGATGGTGCGCGATGAAGACGGGACGCTTTTGCTTGAAGGCGAAGGCAGTTTTGTCTCGATGGGGTCGGTGCATGATGCAGATGATCGCCGGACACCGCAAGAGTAGGCAGATCGCATAATGGCAAAAATGAAGCAAATCCGCGTTGCGGAAAAAGCAAAGCGGCCGGTCGAGGCGCCAACGCTGGAAAATCGTAGAGCGCGGCACGAATACGAAATTCTTGAGTCGATGGAAGCCGGCTTGGTGCTCACCGGAACCGAAGTAAAAGCTTTACGCGCAGGCGGCGCATCGATGAGCGACGCCTATGCACGCATTAAAGACGGTCAGGCCTGGTTGCATAATCTGCATATTCCGCCGTATAAGCAGGGAAGTTTTTCGAACGAAGAGCCGCGTCGCTCGCGAAAACTGCTTTTGCATCGCGATCAAATCGCCGGCCTTGCAGAGCGTTCCCAGGAGAAAGGTCTCACTATCGTTCCTCTCAAGCTGTATTTCACGCGCGGGATGGCGAAAGTGCAAATTGGCGTTGCCCGTGGCAAACAGCTTTGGGATAAACGCGCGGCGATTCAAAAGCGTGAGGCCGATCGTTCGCTTCGCGCTGCACTCGCTCAACGATCTCGATGATGTCCGGGCAGCAACTCGAGGAGTTGCTTTCCGATGAGACGGTCGTACGCGATGGCGAACGCGTGCTGGTTGCGTGCAGCGGTGGGCCGGATTCCGTTGCGCTTGCGCACCTTTTTGCAACGGTTGCGCCGCGCCGTCTGCTGACGATTTCGTTCGCGTACATCCATCATTCGACGCGTCACTCCGCATGGCAAGATGAAGCGGTTGTCTTACGCATCGGTGCATCGCTCCATGTCGATGTCGATGTGCGTGCCATCGAGCAGACTGCGCATGATGAAGCGTCACTTCGCGATGCTCGTTACCGGGCGCTCTGCGATCTGGCGCAGCAGCTTGGGGCAACGGCCATTGCCACGGCGCATCACGCTCAGGATCAGACCGAGTCCGTCTTGCTCGCGCTCTTCCGCGGGACCGGCCCAGCCGGGCTACTCGGAATGCCGACTCGTCGGACGCTCGATGCCGGAATCGATCTGGTACGGCCGCTTTTACGTGCCGATCCCCAGAGTTTGCTGGCCTATTGCCATGCGCAGGGTCTCCCGTATGCCGTCGATCCCACCAACGATGATCGAGATCTGCGACGGAATGCGATTCGTGCCGCTTTGCACGAAGTTCGCCCGTATTTTCCAGGGATGGACGAAGCCGTCGCACGGGCAGTGATGCTCGTCGAAAACGAGCGTGATGCGACCCCGCGGGCCGACTTACGTCGCCATGTCCGCGAGGTATTGCGTGACGAAGATGCTCTCCATGACGTTTCATTCGAGCGAATCGAAGCCGCAGTTCGGGCGCTTGAGCGCGGAACGACCGGGCGCTTCGAATTGCGGGGCGGCTTGACGCTTCGCGTCGACGGCCGGACACTCACCATCGAACGGAGATCCCATGACTCTTAACGCCTACGAGCCGACGATCGAACGGACGCTCGCCTCACGGGAGGAGATCGCCGCGACCGTCGCTCGTCTTGCCGATCGGATTGCGGCGGACTATGCCGGGAAACCGCTGCTCCTCATCGGCGTGTTAAAGGGAGCGCTCCACGTGAGCGTTGACCTAGCTCGGGAGATCTCGCGGCGTATCGACGGCCCCAGTGAAATACGAATGGAATATATCTGCGTTTCAAGTTATGGGAACGCGACTCGCTCAAGCGGCGAGGTGCGGCTGCTCAAGGATGTCGACCGTGAGACGGCCGGGCAAAATGTCCTGATCATTGAGGATATCATCGATAATGGCCATACGCTGGCGTACCTGCGCGATCTCTTCCAACGCCGAAATCCGGCAACGCTGCGCAGCTGCGTCCTCTTCGATAAGCCCTATCGCCGGTTGGTGAACGTGCCTGTCGAGTATGTCGGAATGACCGTCCCTGATGAATTTGTCATAGGGTACGGCTTGGATTACCAAGAACTCTATCGTAATCTTCCCTACCTCGCACAGCTCAAAGCGAGCGCCTTTTCCAGCTAATTACAAAGAAAGCCACCCCCCTCGTGCCAAAATATCTCAAACCGCTCGTGCTCCTGGTAATCGTCCTCGTGGCGATGTTTTTTGTGCTCAAGGCATTTACGCCGGTCACAGATACATCCGTACGTCTCGATTATGGGACGTTCTATCAAAAGCTTGAGTCCAATAAGGTTTCCTCGATTTCGGCAGTCGGGTTGGATGCCACCGGCAAGCTGACGGACGGATCGGCGTATTCCGTCACGCTGCCAAACAAAGATCAGGCGTTTGTCAACGAGCTCACCAAGCATATTCCGTCGGGGCAAATTCGTTGGGCGCAACAGCCGAACGGCTCGGTCCTTTCGATGTTGAGTCCGCTTATTACGGTAGCGATTATGGTGCTGCTGTTTTTCTTTATTTTCCGCCAAGCACAAAGCGGTGGAAACCAGGCGATGTCGTTCGGGCGGTCGCGCGCAAAAATGTTGAGCGAGAATCGCCCGAAAGTAACCTTTGCCGATGTGGCGGGCGTGGAAGAAGCCAAAGAAGAGTTGTCGGAGATCGTCGATTTCCTCAAATTTCCCAAGAAGTATCAAGCGTTAGGCGCGCGCATTCCGAAGGGCGTTCTCTTACTTGGGCCCCCGGGTACCGGTAAGACGTTGCTAGCGCGGGCTATCGCCGGTGAAGCCGGCGTTCCATTTTTGTCGATCTCCGGTTCGGATTTCGTCGAAATGTTTGTCGGTGTCGGGGCATCGCGCGTTCGCGATCTCTTCGACCAAGCAAAGAAGTCGGCACCGTGTATCATTTTTATCGACGAAATCGATGCGGTGGGCCGTCAACGTGGCGCCGGTCTCGGCGGCGGACACGACGAGCGCGAGCAGACCTTAAATCAGTTGCTTGTCGAGATGGATGGTTTCGATCAAAATGTCGGCGTCATTCTCATTGCAGCGACGAACCGTGCCGACGTCCTCGATCCGGCGTTGCTGCGTCCGGGTCGCTTTGATCGCCAAGTCGTTGTCGGTCGCGCGGATTTTCGCGGGCGCGCCAAAATTTTGGAAGTGCATGCGCGCAATAAACCGCTGGCAAAAGAAGTCTCCATCGATGTCCTTGCGAAGCGCACGCCGGGATTCTCCGGTGCCGATTTAGAGAATCTTCTCAACGAAGCTGCGCTCCTCGCAGCTCGCCGTAATCGAACGGTCATCGAGATGCAAGATTGCGATGAAGCCATCGATCGTGTGATGGTCGGGCCTGAGCGCAAATCGTTGGTCATGTCGCAAAAAGAGAAAGAAAACACCGCCTATCACGAGTCGGGCCACGCGATTATCGGTGGCACGCTTGAAAAATCGAGCCCAGTGCATAAGGTGACGATTATTCCGCGCGGTATGGCCTTGGGTATTACCTGGTCGTTGCCCGAGGATGATCGGCACAGCCAAAGTAAAGATGAATTACTCGCGCAGATCACGATGGCCATGGGTGGTCGGTTAGCTGAAGAAATTCAGTTTGGCGATGTCACCACCGGCGCATCGAATGATTTTGAAAACGCAACGGCGATGGCGCGGGCGATGGTCACGCAATACGGCATGTCCGAATTGGGCCCGATCTCGTTCGGTCGCGGCGCTCACCAAGTATTTCTTGGGCGCGATTTCGGCGATGAGCGGAACTACTCTGAAGAAGTTGCCAGTAAGATCGACGCGGAAGTTCGCCGCATCATCGAAACGTGTTATGAAAACGGCCGCCGTATTCTCAACGAAAACTGGGAAAAAGTCGAGCGGATGGTTGCTTCATTGCTCGAATTTGAAACAGTTGAAGCCGAGGAAGTCCGCGCTATTTTAGCCGGGACGCCGTATGATCGCGATAGTTCCTCGGGTGGAAGCGCGGTCGCCGCCGAGCCCGAGCGAGCGCTTCCGCAAGCGGAAGCCCCAGCCGTAAAGCCGACGCTCCTCCCACCGAATATCTCTCCGGAACCGGCATGATGCGCCGAGCGCTAGCGATTGCGTGCATGTGTGCATGCACGCTGGCGCCCAGGGGTGCGGCCTTCGCCTCGGGCGATCAGGCAACTGGGACGCTGGCTCGTGGTGGGACGTATGTCGTGCAACAAGATCCGGCATCGCCGGTCACTGCCATCGCTCTCTGGTTCCGCGCTCCCGCCGCCGGTTACGACGGCGCGACTCCTGGTATCTCGCGATTGGCTGCGGCCGCCGCCGCAAGTTCTCCGCTGGCAACGGGCAAATCCTTAGCCCATTTCGTGCGCGATCTCGGCGGACGTTTTTCGATTAATATCTTCGCCGATCTCGTCGGTGTCGATGCCCTTGTTCCGAATGCCCAAGCGCGCCGCGTCATTGCGGCGATGACGGCGGCGTATTTTGCACCGACGATCGATGATGCGTCATTGACCATGGCGCGTCGCGACGAAGCGGTTGCTTTCGTAACCCAACGCTATTCGCTTGGATCGACGCTGCAGACGGCTCTGGCGATGGCGCTCTTTGCTCATGGACCGCATCATGATCCCCTCTTGCCACCGTCCGTAGCGGCCATTGGAAGTATTCCTCGCGATGCGGTCTCATCGTTCGCACACCAAGCCTTTGCTTCATCGAACGCGGTCTTAGCGGTGGTTGGCAACGTGTCGCCGGATATCGTGCGTGCCGTGACCGACGGGACACCGAATCAAGGGAGCGCGCCGATGCTCGACTCGTTGCCGGGGGACGAGCCGCTGGATACGACGATCGATGCACCGGTTGCCGGAATAGGGATCGCATGGAGCGGCCCTTCCATCTCCGATGAGAAAGCCGCAACCGCGATGGATTTTCTTGCCGATCAACTCTTTTCTTCGCCGCCGCCGCATGTCACTGGTCAGTTCGTGACCTTGCATGCCGCAGGGATGTTTTTTGCCACCATATCGGGGCCCTCGGCGAACGCAACAAAAAAACGCGTTCTTGCGCGAATCGAGCAACTGCAATCACCGCTTGATGCAGCGACATTTGCGCGCCTCCATGCAGCGTTTCTCTTGCGCATTCGTCAGCAAACACAAGCGCCCGATGAAGTTGCCGATGAAATCGGATGGTATGCATCGGAAGGCAACGCGGCCTATGCGCCTGGAGATCATCGCGGAGCGTATTGGACGGCCGCGACATCCTTAACGCCGGAATACGTCGCATCGATTGCGGCGCGCTACTTCTCTCACCCGGTTGTGGTCACGACGAAGCAGTCGGCGACGCCATGAGACCCTTTCTTGCCGTCGTACCCCTCATGGCAATGCTGCTCGGCGCAATGCCTGCATTGCACGTTCTTCCCGATGCAAGCTCGCCGATTGCCGTCGCCGCGTTTTCCGTCCCGGCTGGGTTAGACCGCCAAACCGATTCGGAGAACGGATTGGCGGCGTTTACGGCGTATGCGATTCTTGAGGGGAATGTCTCGGATGGGACATCACTTCTGGATGCCGTCACAGCGCAAGGCGGAACGATCAGCGTCGATGTCACATCGCGGGCCAGCCTGTTTACGATTACGGCCCTTCCCGATCGCTTTGCCTCGGTGGTTGCGCTGTTTGCTCAAAGCTTACAGCATCCGGATTTTTCCCCGGTTACGATGGCCCATACGCGCGCAGCCGTGTTAGCGCAATTCGCCGAATCACAACGTAATGGCGCGCTCATTGCCGAGCAGATGATCGATGGCGTACAGGCCGCGGTCAATGAATCGGCGGCGACACCACTGGGATTGCCGGCAACGATCGTCGCCATTCGCTCATCGAACGTCGAAAAATTTTTCACCCAAAACTATCGTCGTAACGGGGCCGCAATCGTCGCAACGGATGTGAAAACGCAGGCTGCTATTGCCGCGTTGCTCGATGCATTAGCACCCGGTACGCCTGCCAAAATTCGGGGCGAGGCGCGTCCGCTCATTGGAGCCTCGCGCGAACTGCAGGCAGTGCGCTCGCATGCGTCGCTCGCCTATGTCCTTTCGTTTCCGGCTCCCGGGCCTCGCGACATGGCCGCGCCGGCAGCCTTTGTCTTTGCTCAAATGCTACAAACAGCGATCGCTCAACTCGCCGAATTGCCGGATATCCCGTCGCGCTCGCTCACTGACGGTGCGATCGACGTCACCTACGATTATCTCCATGCCCCGGCGCGTTATGTCGTTACGATCGACGGATCGCTTGGGAACGCATCGCGTGTGGTGAGCGTAACGATGGGTCTAGCCAAGGCGTTTTCATCGCTCCGATTCAAGGGGAATGTGAATCGGTTCATCGCGATAGCCCGGGGCCGGATGCTCGAAGGTGCGCGCACACCCACCGCCCGCGTAGAGATGTCCGCGCAATTTTTAGCAGCAGGTTTACCCCTCGATCAACTGGCGATTTTCGATCGTGAGTTAGGGAATGTCGACGCGGCAATGCTCGAACACGCGGCGCGCGGTTTACGCTCGGCACCGACGATCGCCGTTGTTGGATCGGTGGACGGGAACTGAAAGTCGCTCTCGTTCACGATTATTTGAACCAGCGCGGCGGTGCCGAACGTGTTTTTGCACAGATTGCTCATACGTTTCCGGATGCCCCAATCTATACGTCGATGGTCGATCTCGATGTTACCGGAGATCTCTTCCCGGGCCGAACGATTCACACGTCATTTCTTCAGCATATGCCTGCACGCAGACGCCTGTTTCGCTGGTATGCACACCTGTATCCACGGGCATTCGAAGCATTCGATTTGCGTGAATACGATGTCGTTGTGAGTTCGTCAAGCGCCTGGGCGAAAGGTGTGCGGACCCGTGCCGATGCCGTGCACGTGAGTTATCTGCATGCGGTGAGTCGCTTTGTTTTTGATTACGATGCCTACATCGGGGGATTCGGCGTTGGAACGTTGGCTCGCCCGATCATCAATCGGCTTGTTGCGTGGGATGAACAGGCCGCTCAACGCCCAACGCGGCTTCTGGCAAACTCGCAGAATGTAGCTGACGATATTGCCAAATATTATCGGCGCAGCGCTACCGTCGTGCATCCTCCCGTTGATCTTCAGCGATTTACGCCAACGGATAATAGGAGCGATTATTTTTTTATCGCGTCGCGATTACTCCCGTATAAACGCATAGATCGTGCAATTGCGGCTGCAAAAGCGGCTGACGTTCGTCTGGTCATTGTCGGAACTGGGCCATCGCTTGCCGCGTTGCGTGAACAAGCGCATGGATCAAAGGTCGAACTCTTGGGCTTTGTCGATGATGCAACGGTTGTCGCATTGATGCGTGAGGCGCGAGCCGTCATACTTCCCGGTAGCGAAGATTTCGGCTTGGTTCCCATTGAAGCGGCCGCCTGCGGAAGGCCCACGATCGCATTGGCGCGTGGTGGCGCGATGACGACGGTCATACCGGATGTTACCGGAGCACACTTTTCAACCCAAGAAGAACTCACCGAAATTTTGCGTGCGTTCGATGTCACGCGCTTTTCTCCCGAGCGTATTCGGGCTCACGCACTTGAGTTCGGCAACGACGCATTCCGGCGGAGAATTCGAGAGTGCGTCGAGGAGACGGTTGTATTGCGATGACACGTGGCATCCGTATCCCCGTTTTCGATGAGCGCCGTTCGGCGTTTTCGCGATTACGCGATGCGCGGGTACTGGTCTATTGGCCGCACGGATTAGGAGATTTCGTTCATCTGGGGACGATACTCCCCGCGCTGGAGCCGAGCAATACGTACACCGTCACACGCATCGGCGACGATTTCGTTAGCATATTCGATGACGCACTCGGTATCTTCACGATACAAACCGGAATTCGCCGGATCGATGACGGAAGTTCGTACGGATCGCGTCACTTGGGAATCAATTTTAAACACATTCGGAACGGCCCGATGGACGTTATCCTGCCCGAACCGCTTGCGTCACGCATCGACATAACGCAATTTGACGCGATTCTTTATACGGATTATCCCGAACCTGCCGGAAAATTACGGTTCCCACGTTTTAGTAAGGCACGTGCCGCGATTGCCGCGCTGGCTCCCCACCGCATCGATGCCGTGCAATGGAATGAACCGTTGCCGAATTGTCTCTCCTTCTCTCCGACACCGGCATTCGATGAAGCGGTTTCTCGTGAATTCGTTCGACGATTTGGGGATCGTTCACGTATTATGCTTCTTGGAACCCAAGGTCACACGGAACCGCGGAAGGAGTGGCCCTGGGAATATGAGCGCGAACTTATTCGTCGCTGGCTAGATGCGGATGCGCACCATGCAGTTGTGCGGTTTCAGGATACGCCTTTGAATTTGCCCAATGAGGAAAGGGTTGTATCGGTACGACTATTGAGCGAGCAGTTTGACGTGCCATTTGCCACGTTGCTTAAGGCGCTTCTTTCACATGCTGCGGTGTATGTTGGCGTTCCGGCGGGGCCATTTCATGCGGCGATGAATCAGGGACGACTTCCCGTTGTTGGGATTTGGCAGGCGCATCACCCCGATTGGTATGACGAGTATAATGGGAAATCGCGTCATCTTCTTGGGCGTTTCGCGGCAAAGATGGGCGAACATCGCCCCGCAACAAAAACAAAACCGAACAGCCTGTCGCAAAACTATCGTTGTGTTTCTAGTGATAGTATCCCAGTGTCGGATGTGTGGTCGGAGCTCGAGTACGTTCTTACAAACCGGTAGCTGCTCGCCGAAAAACTTCCAGCGTTTGTTCGGCCGTGCGATTCCACGAAAACATCTGCGCGTTCTGCTGACCCGCATCGCGCAAGTGACGACGTAGTGGTTCATCATTGACGATCCGGCGCAAAGCCTCTTGCCAAGCACTAATATCGTCGAATGCATCGACGTAAAAGGCCGCGTCTTTGCAGACCTCTGGGAGCGACGAGGCGCGAGAGGCAACGACCGGGGTCCCACATCCCATTGCCTCCAGCGGCGGAATTCCGAATCCTTCGTATCGTGACGGCATAGCGAATGCTAAGGCACCTCGGTAGAGGCTTTGCAAGACGTCAAACCCGACATCTTTAAAGGTGATTGCGCCGGGAAATGTTCCGTTCGTTACGCAGACGAGGGCAACGTCATCGGCGGCGAATTCGGCTCGATAGGCAGCCACGAGTGTTGCCAGGTTCTTTCTTTCATCGTCTGCGCCAACGGCTAGGACGTAGCGGCGCCCTCGAAGTTCGTCGGGCAAAGAAGTCGGCTCCCCGGGTGTGAAGCGCGGGTCGGCGGCCAGAGGGACGACATCGATTTTTTCAGGCGCTACGCCCAAATGACGGATAATTTCATCGCGCGAAAAGAGCGAATCGGTGACGATTCGTTGGGCTGACGCCGAGCGCAAAAAGGGCTCTTGTTGTTTTGAGCGCTCGCGGTCGTCATTGCTCGGAAATGCAAATGGAGCGACATCGTGAATCGTTGCAACCGATGGACATCGTTTATTCGAGAGAAACGTTCCGTTCCATGGGTGCCAAACGATGTTCGCGTCGGGTGGAACGCCTCGCGAAATCGAAAAACCGGTTTGCCCGATTTGTCTTACGAACGTATCGTGCCAGCGCCATGGATATATACCTGGAACAACTAATGTTATCGCCACATCGTTGAGTTCGATAAAACGAGATAGTAACGCACGCAGGTACACACCGATTCCTCGGCGATCGTGGAGAAGATTTTTTGCATCGACGGCAATACGGAGTAGCATCGTTGGTCGTTAGTGTAGATGAAGCGAACCCGAAGAGTAGAGAGCGATAACGGTTGTCGCATTAAACGTTGCATGCACCATCATCGAGCAAAATGCATTGCGCGTTCGATAATAGACGGTCGCGAGAATAAATCCGGCCAGGGCGAGCGGAATCAAGAAATAGATATCACCGTGAGCGGCCCCGAAAAGAAGCGCACTTGCTACAGCGCCGATCCAGAATCCACCGTAACGTAAGCCGATATTAAAGAGAAAGAGTCGAAACACGGTCTCTTCGGCAATCGGTGCCAGAAGAACGGCAAAAATAATAAAACCGGTGATCGTCGCAGGGTTATGCGCGTGTTTGAGCAGTTCGACGACATCTTGCTTGTGCGTTGTGTGAGCGAGCTTCGTAATGAGACTAGCGGAGAGATCGGTTACGAGAATCATCGCGATAGCCCCGAATGCGACCGTCGTCAATGAGGAAAGTTTCGGAAGCGAAAATCCGAGTTCGCGGTAGCTGAGTTGCGTTAGGCGTGGTAGCGCAATGATGAGCGTCGCGATAACCGGTGCTTCAAAGGCGAATTGTACCCACAGGGCGTCGCTAAGGTTCAAGGCCGAACGGATTGGAATGCCGGCGAAAATTTCCGTGTGGACAAGGAGCAGGATACCGAGCGCGATGCCCGCGCCGAGAGCACCGGCTGCAAGAGCACCGATGGTTGTGAGGACGGTGGGAAGTGCTTTAAATGCTTGCGGCGGCCAAATTGTCGGCCAGGCGGGCGAAAGCTGCGATGTCGAGTTGTTCTCCACGAATCTCCGGTGATAGGGCACTCTGCCGAATGGCAGCGGTAATCAGTTCGCGCGAATGCCCTAGTGCGAGATGTAAGCTATTCGCGAGGGTCTTGCGGCGGTACGCGAACGCTGCGCGGACAACCTGCCGAAAGAGCGTAATGTCCCGTACCGGAGCTACCGGCTGCGCGCGCTTGCGGAAGGCGACGATCGTGGAATCAATTTTCGGCCGTGGGAAGAACGCATTGGGGCCGAGCGTAAAGACGCGTTCGACGTCAAAAGAATATTGCACGGCGATGGAAAGGCTCCCGTACATCGGCGTCCCCGGCTTTGCGGCAAAACGGTCGGCGACATCGCGCTGAACCATCACGACGAGTGTTTCCGGTGCGTCGTCCATCTCGACGAGACGAGTAACGATCGGAGTCGCAATATTATATGGGAGATTACCGGCGACGCTCCACGGTCCCGAAGCTGCAAATGCTGCGTAATCAAACGTCAAGGCATCGGCATGGACGAAATGGACGTTCGCGAGGTCTTCGCGTTCGCGCAGTAGCGAAATGAGGTGGTCGTCGATTTCTATTGCCGTTAAATCGGAGCACAGCGCAGCGAGGGCGATGGTCAGCGCTCCGGTTCCCGCTCCGATTTCCAACATTCTCGTCGGCGCAGTTGCGCAGGCGACGCGAGCAATGCGAGCGCAAACACCCGCATCCATAAGGAAATTTTGTCCCAGGCTTTTCTTAGGGGTAAGCCCTCGCGCGTCGAGTTGCGCGCGCGCGTGCGTCACTTCAGGCGATAGACCGTGATCACGCGACGACCGAATTGCATCGCTTCGTACTGCGATGTGAAGCCGAGATCGATGCGATCACCTTTGATTGCGCCGCCTGTATCTCCGGCGACGGCGAAGCCGTATCCGGGAATAAAGAGTCGTGTTCCCAGCGGAATGACTCGCGGATCGACGGCGACGATTCCGTGCCCTGCGCGATACCCGAGTGCGGTATACCCGCTACATCCGGCGCACCACGGGGTATATGCCGTTGCAACGAGTGTGTAGCGGCCAGCGACATGATAGCTCGATTGCGAAAAGACGCCGGTTGTGGCCACCGCATCGTAGCGGGAGACACCGTCGGCAACGACGCGCGGTGTGGGCTTCGTAAGCATTTTCGAATCAAGATACCGAGTATCCGTTGTGCCGTCGTCACCTTTGAGGTGGACGATGGTGACGCTTTTTTTGCCGTCGCGACCCGGCGAAATGACGTGCGTAACACCCGGTGCTAAAGCAAAATCAAGGCGATGAATAACCGGCGGGGCAACGGGCTTGATCACATGCTGCGTTATTGCGCTAAAGTGAATGATTCGAATGCGTGATCCGGCATGCAACGGCGTATTGAGCGACGGGCGAACAAGATCGTAGCGTCCCAGTTCGATGTTCTCATCAACGATGAAATGATTGATGGTCGAAGCGCTGGAGTCGATTAGCGTTGTGCCGGCAGCAGTGACGAGCGTAATCGGAACAGCCGGTCGATACACAATGCGCATGCCATCGGCAAGCGGCATGGCAGCCGACGGATCGACGTAATCGGTTGAGCCGATGACGATTCCGCGTCGGGCAAGAAATTCGCCGACGGTAATTGCCCCGGTATCGGCGATACGCCGATGTGAACCTTGCTCAAAAACAATATGGTGTCGCCCGGCTCCGAATGGCGCTGCTGCGCCGACGGGGCGGGGACGGGTGACAAAGGCTGCAGTGACCAAACCGGTCACGAGAACGCTAATGGTGAGCAGATGACTCACGCGAATAGGGCCGCGTCCTATCAACTTTAAGACTCCTTTCCTTCGCGCTTGCACCGCAATACAAAGAGACGATGAAAACCGGGTTTGTATTGCAAGGCAGCCGAAGTGGCGGTGCTTTTCGTTGACGGATCCGTGCTATCGGAAACGCCAGAGTGGTGGTCGCATGGAGCGACGCAGTCCAGGACTCGGCGACTATAGCACGGGCAGACCTTTAGGCCTCAATGCCAAAGGTCGGAAGGTAGAAGGGTTAACCTCCTTTTAACAACAGCTACATGCCGTCTTTACGTGTTGGACTTTTTTCCGAGGTCTATAGCCCCGTCGTTAACGGAGTTGTCGCATCGCTCGATGCACTCAAAGCGGGTTTGCTAACGCGCGGATATGACGTGCATTGTTTTGCGCCGCGTATCCCCGGTGTCAATGATGACGACACATCGTTTACGTGTTTGCCATCGCTACCGCTCCCGCATCGCGCACCGTATCGATTGACGTTGCCGGTGATCGGACGTAGCGATTTAGACGACATTATTTCCGGACTGAATGTCATCCATGCACATTCGTTCTTTGTCACTGGTTGGATGGCTTGGCGCTACGCACGGCGCTACAGCATTCCGTTCGTTCTCACCTATCACACGCAACTCGATGCCTATGCCCACTACATTCCATTCGAGCCGCATGCAACGCGGTATGCCGCGGGCGAATTGACGCGATTGCTTGCCAATAGAGCCGATGCCGTTATCGCGCCGACCTTCGCCGTTCGCGAACGATTGCGCGGCCTGGGAGTAACGTCGCGGATAGAAGTGATCCCGTCCGGCGTGGATGTCGCAAAGTTTGCGCAAGGTGTTCGCGATGACGCATGGCGCGCGTCGCTCGGTGTGGCCAAACACGAACGCCTGCTTTTAACCGTTGCGCGTATCGCCGTAGAAAAAAAACTGGATGTGCTTGTCGATGCCGTCGCGCAACTCTCCGATCCATCAGTGCATTTGGTCATCGTCGGCGATGGTCCGGAACGGGATGCCTTACAAGCTCAGATCGATCATCTTGCGTTATCGGATCGTATTCATCTCGCCGGCTTTATCGATCGCGTTGCATTGCCGAACATCTATGCGAGTGCCGATGCCTTTGTCTTTGCCTCAACGTCGGAGACGCAGGGCATTGTCTTTGCCGAAGCCTTGGCCGCAGGCTTGCCGATTATTGCCGCGAGCATCGGTTCGAATATCGAAGTGTTGGGCGAGAACGCTTTGCTCGTTCCGGCGGAACCCGAAGCCTTTGCCAAGGCAATGAACGATCTGCTCGCGGGGCGCCATCCCGACCTCGCGAAGCGAGCGGCTTTGGCCGCCTCGGAATTTTCGCTTGATCGCCAAGCCGACCGGACTTCGGCCGTCTACCACTCGTTGCAGGTGCCCATCCTCGCTTGACACCGAACATATGTTCGATATATGATAGTCCCTGGAAAGGGGATTCGGCGATGCAAAAGCGAGTGGAAAAGCTGACCGATGTCCAGGTTGGTTTCGCGGTCGATGGCTCCGGGTTTGGAGTCGTCTACGGAGCTATCGGCCCGGCACGCCGAGTTCTCTCCCTGTCGTTTCACGCGGGCGGGCTGCCCCTCCGAGCCGTTGGCTACGTCGCCTTGGATCATCTTGCTCGGGCTCTGCGGGATCGCCATGTCAAAAACGTGCAGTTCCTTGTCCCCGACGCCGAGTTGGTGGCAGATCTGAGCGAGCATCGCACCATTGCGTCGGCATTGGTTCCTCGCTATGTGCGTCTTGGATGCACCCTGAATCAACTCGGGCGCACCGGCGTTGCCTTCCGATTCGATCCGGATGTTGACGCTCGTGCTCGCGCCGACGTTGCACTCCGCATCGCTGCGTGATATAGTCGCGTCGTCGCACCTCCGTCGCATCTCGCATGGAGCGTGTGTGCATATCGCTCCCTCGCATTCCACTCATCACCGTTGGCCGCGGCTTTCGTCGCAGCGCCCGGTTGTTCGAATAGATGCGCTTCTACGAGAGAGAGACTCCCCTGCAACTCGAACATCGTCCGAATGAGAATGGCCGACCGCCGTACGGTGTCGGTGGCCGTCGCCGGAATCGTCGCCGCCGTAATTTTAATCCCGGAGTCCCGCATGGAGATCTTCCGCAGATCGAGGCTGGACCACCGCCGCTGACCGCCGCGCAGCTCGAAGAAAAGACGAAACCCGAACTGGTCGAGATTGCCAAGGGGATGGAAGTCGTTTTCGAACTTCCAACGACCAAGCTAAAAAAAGAACAGATCATCGAGCAGATCCTGACGACGCAGCAACAGCGCTCGGGGCTGGAGCAAGCCGGTGGCATTTTGGATGTGTTACCCGAGGGCTACGGATTTATTCGTCGCGGCGGGTATGTCGTCGGTCCCGACGATATCTATGTGAGTCAGTCGCAAGTGCGACGCTACGAGATGCGTCGCGGCGATGCCATCGACGGGCAAGTTCGACGTCCCAAAGAGGGCGAGAAATACTGGGGCCTTGCCCGCGTCGAAGCCATCAACGGTCTGGATCCGGAACGCAATCGCGGACGTCGACTGTTCGAAAAGGGTACCCCGATCTATCCGAACGAGCGCTTCAAATTGGAAGTTCGCTCGACCCAACTTTCGACTCGCGTCATCGATCTGTTCTGCCCCATCGGTATGGGCCAGCGTGCCTTGATCGTCTCGCCCCCGAAAGCCGGTAAGACGACGCTACTCAAGAACATCGCCAACGCAATTTCCATCAATCATCCCGAGGCGCATATCATTGCGCTACTCGTCGATGAGCGCCCCGAAGAAGTCACGGATATGCAACGCACCATCGATGGTGAAGTCGTTGCATCGACCTTCGACGAGCATCCCGAGAATCACACCGCGGTTGCCGAACTTGCGATGGAGCGCGCAAAGCGTCTCGTCGAAATGGGCAAAGACGTGGTCATTCTGTTGGATTCGATCACGCGTTTGGCACGTGCCTACAATCAGGTGATCCCAACCTCGGGTCGCACGCTATCGGGCGGCCTCGATACGGCATCGTTGCATAAGCCGAAACGCTTCTTCGGTGCGGCGCGCAAAATCGAAGAAGGCGGGTCGCTGACGATCATTGCAACAGCCTTGATCGAGACCGGATCGAAAATGGACGACGTGATTTTTGAAGAGTTCAAAGGTACCGGAAACATGGAACTCAATCTCACGCGGAAACTTGCCGAATCGCGCGTCTTTCCCGCTGTCGATATCAAACGCTCCGGAACGCGTCATGAAGAATTGCTCCTTTCGGCTGACGAAATGCGCAAGATTTGGATGCTTCGACGAGCGACTGCAGTCCTTAATACCGGCGATATCACCGAGATCATTCTCGATAAGATGGCGCAAACGCGTACGAACGATGAGTTTCTCGGTTCCGTCACCAAAGAAGCGCTCTCGATGTCGCGTGGGTACGACGACAAAGAGAAATACTAGGTTCACTTGCGCCTGAATCGTTACTTGGCGCAAGCGGGCGTCGCATCGCGTCGTGCCGCTGAGGATCTCATTCGGAGCGGGCGCGTCGCCGTTAACGGCCATATCGTCACGGAATTGGCGACGGTTGTTGACGACGATGCGAACGTTACCGTGGATTCCAAGCCCGTTCGCGTCGCGGAGCATTTCACGTATATCATCATGCATAAACCCTTTGGCGTGATGACGACCATGAGCGATCCGGAGGGTCGTAAGACGATCGCCGATATTCTCCCTCGATCGCTCCCACGAGTTGTCCCCGTTGGTCGCTTGGATTTCGATACCGCCGGATTATTATTACTCACGAACGACGGCGAACTTGCGCATCGGCTGATGCATCCGAAATTCGGCGTTCGAAAACTCTATCGGGTGACGGTGCGCGGCGAGCTCTCGGAGAAATCCATTGAAGCCTTGCGCCGAGGGTTGCGTCTCGAAGACGGGCCCACGGCACCGGCGATCGTGCGTGTCATTCGACGTACGGATCGCTCCACGATTCTGGATATTTCCATTCACGAAGGGCGTAATCGCCAGGTGCGACGCATGTTTGAAGCAGTCGGCGCACCTGTTGAAAAACTGGCTCGGCAAGCGTTTGGATCCGTTGAAATCGGCCCGCTGGCCGTTGGCCGCTGGCGACATCTGACTGCGCGCGAAGTCGCCGATCTTCGGGCGACGACCGCGCCCGGTCCCGAACAACGTCGAGGCCACGTCGACTAAACGGATGCTAGGATAGAACGACGATTATGGAGTTTTCGCATCGCTCGGGAGACTATCGCTTGGCCCATCGTCAAGCGCGGCCTGAAGGGTCCAGCGTCCCGATAGGTCATGGAGTTCTGATTGGCGGCCCGGCGCTGGCGATCTGCGCCGGCCCGTGTGCCGTCGAATCCGAAGAACAGATCGAGGCGACGGCAGCCTCGGTCGCGCGCTCCGGGGCGAATATCCTCCGCGGCGGTGCCTTTAAGCCACGAACATCACCCTACGCGTTTCAAGGACTGGGCCTGCGCGGGCTGGAGGCTCTGCGCGCTGCCGCCACGCGCCACGGATTGGCTGTCGTGACCGAAGTTCTCGATCCGCGCGATGTCGATGCCGTCGTTGCGCACGCCGATTTGATTCAGATCGGCGCACGTAATATGCAGAATTTCGCCTTACTGCGCGAGGTGGGACGGACCCAAAAACCCGTCCTGCTCAAGCGCGGCCTGGCCGCGACGATCGATGAGTGGCTGGCTGCGGCCGAGTATATTCTGGTTTCCGGCAACGAGCGGGTCGTGCTCTGCGAGCGCGGCATTCGTTCCTTCGATCCGGCCACGCGCAATGTGCTCGATCTTGCGGCGATACCGGTTCTTGCAGCGCGCACGCATCTTCCGGTGATTGTCGATCCCTCCCATGCAACCGGCGTGGCATCGCTCGTTGAGCCCATGGCTCTGGCGGCGATTGCAGCCGGAGCGGATGGGGTGCTCGTAGAAGTCCACCCGACCCCGGAGCAGGCGGCTTCCGACGGCCAGCAATCCCTCGAGTTTGAGGCCTTTGCTCGGCTGGTGGAGCGGCTCGGTCGTGTGGCGACGGCTGTTGGCCGCACGCTCCCGGTGAAGAGCGCGGCCGCCTAGGCGGCACGTTCTTACCCTTGCATTTCGTTCATATCAGTACTCACGTTACTTCCACGATTAAAGATGAGGACCACATGACTCGACACCTCCGACCGCTGTTGTTGGCAGCACTCGCGCTCATTGTAACCGGCGCTCCGGCGCTGGCACAGTACGCCAATGAGTACGTGCCTCCGAAACTCACGAAACTTGGCCACACGTCCAAGCCGATCGCGGGCTCGGGTATTGTCGAAGTCAAAGTTCAGGTCAACGCCGATGGGTCGCACAAATTCGTCAACATCATTAAAACGACGAACCGTGGCGATAATCCAGCGGCCATCGAAATCGCGTCGACGTCGACCTTTTCGACTGCACGTCGCGGAAAAAATCCGTTGACGGCATTTATCACCTTCAGCTTGAAATTCACGGGTAAATCATTCGCTGGTGAAGCGATTTCATCGAATATCGATGTGCAACGCACCGAGGGAATGGTTCGAGCGGGAAATTACGCGGGTGCCAAAGCGAAGGCGCTTGCATTCTTGGCGAAGCACCCTGGTGACACTGCGATGCTTCAGGAACTCGGCGCCGCCGAGTACTTCCTTAACGATCCGGTAGCGTCTGCGGCGGCCTTTGCGAAGGTTCCGGTCCTTTTAAACGAGATGCGTGGCGTCGCCTCACACGCATTTGCAGCAGCAACGCTGAAATCCGTCGGCTCGGATCCCGCTACTGCACTCGTCTACGCTCAGCGGGCTTTTGAGCTTGACCCAGGCGCCAATGGCCTCTATGCCCTTGGCCTAGCGCAAGAGGCAAATAAAAATTACGCCGATGCGGCCGTCTCCGTGGAGAAGGCTCGCGACCTCGCGTTTTCCGATCCGAAAACCGATCTTGCCGCGAAGGTGGTTCTCGATTCGCGATTGATGGGCATTTACGCCGAGATGGGGAACGACGCAAAAGCGCAGGAGGTTGCGATGGAAATTCGCAAGCTCGATCCCACATCGACGGTCCCAACGCAATTTCTTGGTGGTCAATATATTAAATTAGGTCAAGCTGCGATGGCTGCCAAGAATACGCCGGAGGCTTTGGCCGAATTTGCTAAGGCGGCGGGACTTGGCGATGCGAAGATTACGTTAGTGGCGATGACGAGCTCCGCATTTGCGATCCTTTCTAGCGAAAAGCCTGATTACGATAAAGCGAAGGCCTACGCCGATAAGGCGCTTGCTGCCAATCCGAACGACGCGGCCGCGAATTTTGCCGAAGGGATCGCGCTCTATGGCCAAGGGATAGCTTTCCGTCGAGACGATCTGAAGGATCAAGCGAAAGCAACGTTGGCCAAGGCAGAGAGCCTGGCAAAAGCTGCGAGCAATGAGGCTTTACTCGTACAAATTCAAAACTTCGAAAAGAACAATATACACTAGCGCGCCGCGCCAGGACTTTGGGCGGACCTGGCTAATGGTCCGCCCTCACGGCAGCGCCGAGACGTTGCCACTTGCTTGTCTACTCTGCGTTCCCGGGAGGGGTCGAACGAAACATGTTTTCTGGTTTTTTTAGTGTGATGCAACAGGGCGGATTCGATATGTGGATCCTGCTCGTACTTTCGATCGTCGTTGTGGCGATTGTCGCCGAGCGATTCTTTTTCTTCTCGTCGCAACATGGCGATACCAAAGGTCTGCTCAAAATGCTCGGCCAGAAAATCGGTGCCGACGATCTCGCCGGAGCGCGCAAACTCTGCGCCCAGCAAAAAGGTATGCTGCCGCGTATTTTGGAGTTCGGTTTGGCTCGCGGTGAAAAGAACCGCGCCGATATCACCGATGCGCTTTCGATCGCGCTCATGGAGCATCTCAATATGCTCGAGCGTAATCTCTCCATCATCGGTACCATCGCCGTAATCGCGCCGTTCGTCGGCCTTGCGGGTACGGTTCTCGGTATTATTAAGGCCTTCACGGAAATTGCTCAAAAGGGCAGTTCGTCACCGGCAGTCGTCGCCGGCGGTGTTTCCGAAGCGCTCGTCACGACCTTCGGTGGTCTCGTCGTCGCTATCGTCGCCGTTATTTTCTTCAACGTCTTTAAGACGCGCATCAAGATCTACAACCAAGAGATGATCGTTGCTGCAAATCAGCTCGCCGAAATGCTGCACTTCCACAACACGGGAGCGCCGATTCCGACCGATCTCTATCAGCCATCCAGCGGCGCGAAGTAACGCGGAGAAGGAGCTAACGTGGGACTCCTGTCCGCACAGCAAGATGCGGAGGTCATGGCGGAGATCAACATCACGCCATTCACCGACGTCTTGCTGGTTCTCCTGATTATCTTTATGATTTTGGCTTCGCTCGTAGCCCCCCCGGGTTTCGAGAAGGAGCTTGCCAAATCAAGTAATGCCCAAAATCAGAATCAGCAGAACAATAAAGATATCAACGTGCTCGTCAACGATAAGGGCCAGATCATGGTCGATACGATTCACGCTGATAGCAAATCGATTTACTACGCGATGCATTTAATCGTGCAAAAGAAGGGTCTTCATCACGTTGCCATCACCGGCGACGCGAAGGCTCCCTATGGCGTGATCATTCGCATCTTAGACGCTGCAAAAGAGGCCGGACTCAAAGACGTCGGCTTCGTGTCGTCATAGGAATGGGGGCACGATAAGTATGGCTGTTTCAACAGGACAAGGCGAAGACGATGTCATGTCGACGATCAACATCACGCCCTTCACGGACGTGTTGCTGGTTCTCCTGATCATTTTCATCATTCTCGCATCGGTAACCAAAGAACCCAAGCTTCCGGACGCACACAATAGAGAAAAAGTCGTCATGTCGCAGATCATCGTGCGCATCGACGATAAGAATGTCATCTCGATCGGTGCTCGGACGGTTAACATTCGCGATGCGGCTGCAGCATTTGCCGATATTCAAGCCTCTACGGGCGGAACGTCGAAATCGGTGATCATCAAAGCCGATCCGCATGCCGATTACGGGTTAATTTTGCAAGTGATGGATGCCGCAAAGAGTCAGAATATCATTGATTTCGGCTTGGCAAATCATATTGAAGGCACGCCAGAGGGGTCGGTCCAGTAACAATGGCAAATAACGACTCTCCCTTTCTGACAACCGGCGAAAAAGTTCGGAATTTTCTCGGGATCGCAATTCTCGTTTCGCTTATAGCGCACGTTGCCGTGACTCCGCTGTTTCCCGATCTCGCGCATCCCAAAGATGCCGAGAAAGTTCAGAAGGTCACCGTCGACAAGACGCATGTAAAGCCACCTCCGACGCCGCCGCCGCCGACACCCACGCCGCCGCCAACACCGACGCCGCCACCAAAGGTGGAGACGCCGCCGCCGAAGCAAGAGCAAAAACCACCGACGCCGATTATTCACGTTCAAAAGTTGAACAACAATAATTCCGGTGGCTCTTCGACGAATTTGGTTGTCAATACCAAGGGAACGGAAAATCTCACGGCTCCGGGATCCAAAGCGACCGGTCCGCCGGCGACGGCACCGCCGACGCAGGCTCCGCAATGTGCGGTTCCGTTCCAGGATGCCACCGTCAATCAGAAGGCTGATGTGAATACGCCACAGTCGGCAGTTGATGCGGGAGCAGTTCCGGCGACGGTGGTCGTCGAGGTGACCATCGATGCATCCGGAAATCCGGTTGCAGCGAAGATTAGTCAATCGGGGAATAATATGGCGCTTGATCGTGAAGCGAAACGCGCAGCGATGACGTCGAGCTATCACCCGAAAATCGTCAACTGTAAAAAGGTGACCGGAGACTATCTCTTCCAAGTCGATTTCACAAACGATTAACCGCGTGTGAATCGCAGGCCCCGAACAGGCGCTCCCAACCGGGAGCGCCTGTTATCTTTGCCAAAGCCTGTCGCCTAGATGAGAACATCGCGTCGGTTTCTGCTCCTCGCCCTGACAATCTCATTGCTGCTCCACCTTGTGGTCGCGGTGGTTTTGCGTTGGCCATATACGCATGTGCAGCCCAAACCGGATGTTGTTACCGTGAGCATCCTATCGCTGAAAAAAACGAGACCGACACCACGACCGATTCCTACGGTACGACCGACGAGCGCGCCGAAGGCCGCGGCGACGAAAACGTCCACCCGGCCGAAGCGTCCAGGCAAGAATCCGGTCGCCCCTGCCGGTCCAAGGGCCACACCTGCAGCGCCGACGCCTTCTCCGCAGCCCAGCGCATCGGCGAACCCGTGCGGCATTGCGAACGCTCCCGCGGCGCTGTTAAGCGCCCCGACGCAACCACCTATTCCGGCTACCGTGCGGGCAACGATGACGTCGGGGATCACCGATGTCGCGGTGACCCTCGATCCTCAAGGGCGCGTTCTTACGGCGACCTTGGTCCGCTCCTCGGGGAATGCGGCGCTCGATGCGCTCGGCGTGCAGATGGCAAAGAGTGCCACCTATACGCCTGCGCGCAAGGCATGCCGATCGATTGCCGGGAGCTACGATTTTACCGCAAAATTTGTTGCGTGGTAGGGAGTTAGAGAACGCCCATGTCGCGCAGGAGCCGCAACGTGTCGATGTAGCGCTGTAAGTGCGTTCGTAATTCATCATCGACATCGACGAAGGCGACGCCGGTGCGATATCGCTGCATAAGCGCATCGAGATGCGACCAGCGTACGATGCCGCGCAAACGGAGCAGCGGTACCTTATCGCCGCGTAATTCAAGTGTGATCGTGAGAGGCAACGATGGCGACAGCTCTGCGTTCGTTAAAATTGCCATTCCACCGAGGGCGATGTCGTAGGTCTCGGTGAACTCCGGTGCATATTCATCACCGATGCTATAGGCGACGAGCAAGGTATCGCCTACACGTGCAAAACGACGATCATGTTGATCGTCTTGCGGAGTTTCGATGGATTGCACGGGGACGTCGTCCACCTCGATTCGCTTACCCGGCCTGCCAGCCCAATCCTGCCCTAGGCAGGCGACCTTGCCAGGAAGCGCGTACCTGACTCGCCGTGACAATCGTACAAGCGATGACGCTCGCGCTGCTCCAGGGCGTAAGTGAGCTTTTCCCGATATCAAGCCTCGGCCACACGATTCTCATCCCGGCACTGCTGGGATGGCATTCGATTGATCGCTCCGACCCGAGCTTTCTTTCTTTTGTGGTCGCGTTGCATTTCGGGACGGCACTTGCTCTCGTTATCTTCTACCGTAAGCAGTGGCTGCGCATCGTGCGTGCATTGTTGGCTTCGGTGATTCGCGGAAAACTCTCGAACGATCGCGATGAACGCATCGGATGGTTGCTCGTGGTCGGGACGATTCCGGTTGGTCTCTTGGGCCTATTGCTTGAGCATCCGGTCCGCCGACTCTTTGGCTCGGCATCGTTTGCCGCGTTGTTTCTTATGCTCAACGGCGTCGTCATGTTCGCCGGCGAGTGGTTACGGCGCCGTCAGCATCAGCAATTACATCGCGAGGACCATCCGATCGAACGTCTTTCGTTCGCGCAGGGGGCAATCGTCGGGGTGGGACAGGCCTTTGCTCTCCTACCCGGCATCTCACGATCCGGTTCTTCGATCGTTGCTGCGTTGCTCTGCGATTTGGATCACGAAGATGCGGCTGAATTTTCGTTTCTTCTTGCAACACCCGTCATCGCTGCGGCGGCGTTACTGGAAGTGCCGAAATTAATGGCCCCGGCAGCGCACAGTACCTTGCTCTTGGCTTCGGCTGGTGCCGTTGTCGCGGGCATCGCCGCGTACGCATCGGTGGCGTTTCTCACGCGCTATTTTCGCAATAATGATCTTCGGCCGTTCGGCTGGTATTGTGTGCTCTTCGGAGCCTTCTGCTTCACTCTCGCCCGCTTTGGAGTTATCCGATAATATGAAAGCCCTTGCTCTTCTTTTGTGTCTTGTTTTTGTGGTGTTAGCGGTTCTTACGGCAACCGGCGTGACATCGATGCTGCCGGCGATCGGCCTTAACGGACACGCCCATGTCAAACATACGATTTTGTATGGTGTTTTGGCGGTGCTGAGTCTGGTGTGGTATCGCTTCCAGGGAAACCAGGCCCGCTAGCGCGTTAGCTTTTCGCGACGAGATAAATTTCGTCGGGCCCGAAGTGGCGAATATCGACATGCTTGCGCGCATTGCGCAATGCGGGTTCGACATCGAGGAGGCGTTCTTGTGTAGTCTGTACGACGACAAGCGGGAACGCTTCGGCGGCATTCATGACCGACGCCAACGCATGAGTATACGCATGCTCATCGGATGCTCGCGGGCCGAAAAGCGAGTTTCGATACGCGTGCTCGAGCGTGAGATAGGGATTGCCGTGCCACCATGCTTCCCACATCCAGATGCGCGCGTCGGCACTTCGTAAAGTATTGCGTGCGGGCGGAGCAAAGTACACGGCATCGGCCGCTCGCGCGGTGAGCGTTGCAAGAACGTCGGCCTGCCGAACGGTGTTGTGCTGCAAGTTGGACATCACCCATGCCTCGGTTTCGCGAATGTACGACCACGCGAGTTCGCTTGGAGCGATATCCGGCATATCGTCCGGAAAGCGCGTCTTAAAGAGCCAATAGCAGAAGACGCGCCAGAGCCCTAAAACGGCGAGACCCGTTTGCCCGTCGCTTCGCAGGTTGCGAACATTATCGAACCATACGCCGAGATAGACGCACTGTTCTTCCGTGAAAAAAACGCCCTCCCACGCTTTGAATGCATCGACGGAATAAATTCTCCCGGGAAGCATTTCGACGATCTCGGCAACTTCGCTATCGCGTAGGACCGTCATATCGTTGACAACGATCCCTTCGCCGACGCGCACGAACCATTCCAGTAAATCGCCGCCGTGAACGGCAATGCCATGGCGTTTGAGATAGTTGAGATGCGTCGGCAAGCCCATGCACGGATCGACCACGCTGCGGACATCATGTTCGCGCAGAATTTCATGGAGACGTGACGGGGAGATGCGCCGCGTGCGCTCGCCGAGTTCGATCATGAAAGGCTCCCTGCGACGCGAATGAGCGCGCGGACGACATCGGGATCGAATTGCGTCCCCGACGCATCGTCCAGGCGGTGCGTCGCTAGCAAATCGGGGCTGCTGGACGCCGCTGCGGTGCGATTCCGGAGCAAGGCATCAAAGGCGATCGAGACGGCAAGAATCTGCGACAAGGCGGGAATCGCATCGCGCCCAAGGCCGCGAGGTTTGCCGGTTCCGTCGAACCATTCGGCGCGAGCGCGCAAAATCGGCGTGAGGTGAGCGAGCGCTCGGAATCGCTCAACAAGTTGTGCCGCAAGCGTCGCATTGCGAGCTCGCTCTTCGATACCGAGCCGAGCCAACGGGTCGTAGAGCGACTCTTCGACATCGCGGGCGGCAAGCTCGCCCGAGCCGTAGGTTGCACAGGCCAATTCGAGTGTGCCTTGTCCGTGTTCGTCGATACCAATTTCCGTCGCGACGCGTTCGGCGATCGTTGCGACACGACGCCACCGGCCGCGTACGCCATTGTGGTCATCGATGCGGTCGGCGATATCGCGGAGGATGGAATCCGGGACGCACTTGCGTGCATCGAGCGTGGCATTCGGGGTAGGCGTCGGCTCCGGGTCCCCACCGTTGAGGTGAAGCCAGAGCAGAAAACTACGAGCCATTTCCGGAGAGAAGCGCCGCCCGCTTTCCTGCGAGACGGCAGCCAACGCTTCTTCGGGTTGTTCGATGCGCGCAAAACAGTCGGCGAGGGCGAGGATTTGAGCTCCGTGAGGAATCGTCGTCCAGCGGAGTTGGTCGGGCGATCCGGTTCCGTCCCAGCGCTCGTCTTGCCAGCGGATGAGATCGGCGCAGTTCATCGGCAACGCCCCAATGCGCTCGGCGATCCGGGCACCTTGGGCCGGAATGTCCCAGCGTTCCATCCGGGCGAGACGTGGCGGTAGGCCCTCTCCCTTTCGGCAGGCATCGTTGCCCAGAGCCCCTATGGCATGCAGTTGGGCAGCAAAAAAAATCGCATCGACCTCGGGTTGTTCCACTTCGAGGGCGCGGGCAAGTGAAGCTGCGGCCTGCGCTTTACGCGTGGACAGCCCTGCGGGATCGCCGTTCGCGAGATCGCCGATTGCCCCAAACCAAGCCAGCAAGTCGGCTAGACGCGCCGCAGCGGCCCGGGGATCGGCGTCGGTCTCCTGGAATAGCGCCATTGCTACTGCGAATTATTCATGGACAGCAAGAAACCCTCACACATAGCCAATGATGGCTCGTTGACGATGGTCGACGTGACCGAGAAACCCGTCTCGCAACGCTCCGCCCGAGCGCGTGCGCGTCTTGCCTTTTCACCCGCTGCAGCCAATGCACTGCGTACGGCAACGCTGCACAAGGGGGATGCGTTCGTCGCCGCTCAATTGGCCGGGATCATGGCCGCAAAACGCACTGCCGATCTGATTCCGCTTGCGCACCCGCTCGCGCTTTCGCACGTTGATGTTTTTTTTGCTTGGGAGGGTGATATGTTGCTCATCGATGCCACGGCAACGACGGCGGCCCAAACGGGCGTCGAAATGGAAGCAATGATGGCAGCATCGATTGCGGCGCTGACCATCTACGATATGGCCAAAGCCTTGGATAAGGGTATTGTCATCGAAACGATTCGCTTGATCGAAAAGCGCGGCGGAAAATCCGGCCATTGGATTGCAACGGAATGAGCGACCGTTTTCGCGTAGCACTTATCGTTCTTTCCGATCGCGCTGCTCGCGGCGATCGTGCCGATGCGTGCCTGCCGGTCATGCGCGAGGCCCTCGGTGAAATTTATGATGTCGTGCGCGCCATCGTCATGGAGGACGATCCCTCCGCATTGCAAGCCGAACTAATCGATCTGTGCGATACGCATGGCGCCGATCTCATCGTTACGAGCGGTGGTACCGGCTTGGCCCCTCGCGATCGCACGCCGCAAGCCACAGCAGCGATCCTCGATTACGAAGTCCCCGGCATTTCCGAGGCAATTCGTGCGGAGTCGATGCGCATCGTCCGTAGTGCTATGCTCTCCCGCGGAATCGCGGGCGTTCGTCATCGCACATTGATCATTAATCTTCCGGGAAGCCCGAAAGCCGTCGCGGAATCGATTGAAATTATCGCTTCGATATTGCCGCATGCGTTGGAATTACTCGCGGGAGTTGTCCTCGACGGATGACAAAAATCCAGACGTACGCGGACGCCGAACGCTATCTGCTTTCGACGATCAATGAACATGTCTCGCGTTCTCAACCCTATCGTCTTGAACGGATGGTTGGATTCTTAGCCGAACTTGGCGATCCGCAACGACGCTATCCGACGGTACATATTGGTGGGACCAGCGGAAAGGGTTCGACGTGTACGCTGCTGGCCAACGTGCTACGAGCGGCCGGACATCGGACCGGATTACACGTCAAACCGCATCTGCAATCGATGACCGAACGCGCGTGTATTGACGGCGTGGATATCTCCGAAGATGATTTTGCCACGACGCTCGTATCGATGATGCCGGCAATCGAGCGTGCTGCGGCTCGCGGCGAGCGGCCTTCGTATTATGAAACCTTACTCGCCTTGGCATTTCGCTATTTCGCCGATCAGAAGGTTGATATCGCCGTTATCGAGGTGGGACTCGGCGGTCGCCTAGACGGAACGAACGTGTTGCAGCCACTCGTGACGGCTATCACGTCGATCGGCTACGATCATACCGACGTGTTGGGCGATACCTTGGAACTCATCGCAGCGGAGAAAGCCGGTATTGCCAAACCTGGCGTTCCGATGGTGGCCAATATCGCCGATGAAGCCGCCCGTCGCGTCGTCGAGCAAACGTGTGCGACGATCGGTGCACCATGGATCGATGTGCGAAAGGAAGCCTCGTCGCCGTACATCCAAGCGATCCATCTCGACGGAGCCTTTCAGCGCGACAATGCAAAGACTGCCGTAGCCGTCCTATCGGCTCTCCCCGACGCATTCAGGCCGAGTGGCCACGCCATTGCACAAGGATTTGCCATGACGCAAATCGCAGGTCGAATGGAACGCTTCGCCACGCGTCCGGTAACGATTCTCGATATCGCGCACAATGAGCAGAAGGCTCGGGCATTGGCGTCGGCAGTTCGCGAGATCGGAGCTCCAACAATACGCGTGGTTCTCTCGATTGCCGAAACCAAGGATGCAGCCGAAATCGTTGCCGCACTGTGTGAGGTGGCGCATGAATTTTTTTGCACCGCATTTCACCCACAGCCGGGGCGAGCGCCACTATCGCCGGAGCTTTTGGCAAGCTTGGTACGCGCCCGCGGTGGGACTGCCGAAATCATCGAAGATCCGTTGCAAGCGCTTATCATGGCGCGTCAGCGCAGCGGTCTCGACGATCTTGTTCTTGTGACCGGATCGACGCTGCTCGTAGCGACGTTGCGGAACACCGTTCGAGAAAGCGAGCATGCTCGATCATGCTAGCGTGGGGAACAAAAACATTCGTGATGGGCATCGTGAACGTCACGCCCGATTCGTTTTCGGGGGATGGCCGTATCGCCATCGATTCCGCCGTCGAGCATGCCGTTGCGCAACATGCTCTCGGCGCGGATATTTTAGATATCGGCGGAGAATCGACGCGTCCGGGCGCGCAAGCGATTAGCGCCGACGTGGAATGCGAGCGCATTCTTCCCGTGATTCGTGCGGTTCGCGAGAGACTGCCCCACGCCATACTATCGGTCGATACCTATAAGCCGGAAGTAGCGCGTGAAGCCTGTAAGGCCGGTGCATCGATGGTGAATTCGGTCTACGGGGTAACCGACGAGTTGCTTGACATCGTGCAAGCAATGCATGTTGGTATCGTCATTATGCATCATCGTTTTCGTTCGCCGGACGGAGCAAACGCCGTTGACGATGTGATCGAATTTCTCCGCGAAGCGTCCGATCGGGCCCTTCGCTGCGGGATACCACGGAAAAATATTATCTTGGATCCGGGCATCGGGTTTGGCAAAACGCCCGATCAAAATATTGCTGTGCTCGCACAGTTGGCGCAGATCGTCGATCTAAGGTTTCCGACGCTGCTCGGCACATCGCGAAAATCGACGCTGGGCCTGTTAACCGGGCGGCGCGAGCCGAGCGACCGCGTTGCGGCGACGACGGCGACAACGGCGTTTGCAGTGATGGCACGAATGGATATCGTTCGCGTTCACGATGTTGCCGCGGCGCGTGATGCCGTCGCCGTTGCAGACGCAATCGTTCGGGGATGGAGGCCGCAATCGTGGACCGTATCGCAGTAAACGGTATCCGCGCAATGGGCGCGCATGGAGCCGATCCTGGAGAACGTGAAACGCTACAACCGTTTTGCGTCGATGTCGAACTGGCATGCGATCTGCACGAGGCGGCATCAACGGACGCCCTGGAAGCGACGATCGATTACGCGATGCTTCACGCAAAAATCGTTGAGATCATCGAGCGGCGATCGTATATCTTACTCGAGCGGCTGGCCGACGAGATTCTCAGGTGCATTTTCCTTGACCCACGAGTCGCTTCGGCCTCGGTATGCGTCGGCAAACCCGAAAAACTCGACGGAGCGACACCGAGCATCACACTTTCGCGGATAAATCCGCGCCATCATCGGTAATGCCTGATTCGCATGTTGCGGTTATCGGGCTTGGATCGAATCTCAATGATCCGGTGCAGCAAGTTCGTCGTGCAATATCGGCCCTAGCAAGCGTTGGGAGCGTCGAGGCAGTATCGCGACTCTACCGGAGCCGACCGTGGGGGAATCTCACGCAGCCGGATTTCATCAACGCCGTCGTTCGGATGCGAACTCGCCTTGAACCGCATGCTCTTTTGGGGGCTCTTAAAGCCTTGGAAGCGACGCTTGGGCGCGTACCAAGCGAACGCTGGGGGCCGCGATCGATCGATCTCGATATCCTGACCTACGACGCACTCGAATTCGTTGATGCCGAACTCTGCCTTCCGCATCCGCATCTATTCAAGCGAGCGTTCGCACTCGTGCCGCTCGCCGAGATCGATGCGTCCTATGCCCTCGCTGTTGCCGCCCTTGATCCGGCTGAGCGCGACGGATTGACGCTCATCGAGACCTAAACTTGCGGTTTAATACTATCGTAGACGCGCTGGGTGATGAACACATCGAGAAGAAGCGGATCGATTTTTCCGCGTTGACTGAACTCTTTTTCTAAAATATCCAAGGCGCGTTCCACGGAAAGTCCCTTTTTATATGGGCGATCTCCGGCGGTGAGCGCATCGAAGACATCGGCAATGGTCATCATACGAACCTGCGGGGCGATTTGATCTCCCGCAAGCTTGCGCGGGTATCCCGTGCCGTCGAGATGTTCGTGATGTCCGTAGGCGAGTTCGGCGACATTTTTCCACGGAGTGCGACCCCACGGGATTTCGCGCAGAAAATAGAACGATTGAGTGACGTGCTCTTGCATGCGCTCTCGCTCGTCATCCGAGAGCGAACCTCGTGGAATCGAGAGGAAATCAAGTTCACGTGGCGTGATCAGTGGTTGCTCGCCGTCGTCGCCGAGGTACATGCGTTGCATCGCGTCATGCATGGCCGAGTCGGCGGCAGCATCGACAATAACCGGTTCGTTTGCCGCCACGATTTTTGCCAGTAATGCTTGGAGCTCGGCACGGGTCCGTGCGTCCGGAGCTTGTTCGATCGCCAGGAGAAAACGGAGACGGATCGTGTCAAGGCGACCATCGGGAAGTTTTTTTGCCTTGGCAAAAATGTATTCGGGAACGGCGACTTTGCCGAAATCGTGCAGCAACGACGCATAACGAAGTTCGCGAAGTTCGTCGTCGCTAAAGTGCAGGTTGGCAAGCGGGCCGACGCCGATTTCGCTGATTGCCTTGGCTTGAGCGACGGTGAGCGCGGCGACGCGTTCGGAATGGCCCTGCGTTGCTCGGTCGCGGCCTTCAATCGCTTTGACCGACGCGTGAACGAAGTTCTCGAAAAGCTCTTGGATGGATTCGACGAGTTGCGCATTGACGATCGAAACGGCCGCTTGCGCTGCGAGCGCCGCGAGAACGCCTTCGTCATGGTCATCGAAATTTTGCACGTTCGCTTCAACCATCGTCGCATCGCCAAGAACGATATGAAAACTACGTTTGCGATTGATGAGCTGAATGGCACCGACGATGCGCCCGTCCACCGATCGCATCGGCACGCAAAGCATGGATTTCGTGCGATAGCCCGTCGCGTTATCGTAGCTGCGGTTAAATGAATAGGGCGACGCTTCGGAGATCGAATAGACATCGTCGATACGCAGCGTTTCGCCCGTTGAGGCGACATAGCCGGCAATCGACTGGCCGGTGAGCGGAAGGAGCGAGCCGAGAAAGACGCCTTCGTCGGTAGGGCCGGTTTGCGTCACAGTAAAGCGAAGCATTTTCGTGCCGTCGGACTCTTCGAGAACATACAGGCTTCCGGCGTCCGCATCGGTGAGTTCGCGCGCTTTGCGTACAATGAGTTGTTCCAAGCGCGTGATATCACGTTCGGATGAGAGCGCTTGTGCGATCCCTAGGAGTTCCGTGCCTTCGTGCGATGCGCGTTCGAGGGCGCGATTGGTCGCCGCAGCAACGGCGCCGCGAATGGCGGCCGAGATTTCGGCACGGTTGACCGGGGGGCGAAGGATCGAAACGACGTTCGGATCGGAACTGATCCAGGCTTCATTTGGATCGTGCAGTGGCAGGACGACGATTGCCGGCGAGGCGGTGTGCCTCAGCGAGGATATTCCCCCGCGTTCGCGGAGCCGGGCGAAATCGACCTCGAAGGCATCGAGCCCAGCTTTGCCGACCATTTCCGGGATTTCCCCGAGATCGATGCCGCGGGGATAGAGAAACAGCGCTACCACTTTTCCATGGTTAGCGGCGGCTGGGGAGTAACCCCGCATGGGGGGAGCGAAAATGTGGGAATGTCCGAAACGCTGGTTGACCTCAGTCCGACCGTCGCGCGGGTCGGCACCCTCATCGAGCTCTTCAATGCAAGCGGTTTGAGCCGCCTTGTCATCGAGCGTGCCGATGAGCGTGTCGAGATCGCTCGTGGCCCGAGATTCGAGCGCGTACCCCTTGCCGAGCCGTTGCCCGTCGAGGAGGCGCACCGGATCGATCGTCTGAGCGCGGATCTTGTCGGGATTGTTCGTCTCAGCCGTCCGACCCCGGTGCAGGGAGAGACGTTGGCCGGTGACCGCGAATTGGCGTACGTTGAGGCTCTGGGTATTCGCAACCCGGTTCGTAGCCGCGGGGCCGGTCGCATCGTTTCGATTCCCATAAGCGACGGCCAAGTGGTCGATTATGGCCAGACACTGTTTGAGATTGATCGAGGATAGAGTATTTTCCGCAAAGTTTTAATTGCGAATCGCGGCGAGATCGCGGTGCGCATCAATCGTGCCTGTCAAGAACTTGGCGTCTGTACCGTCGCGGTGTTTTCCGAAGCCGACCGTGATTCGTTGCACGTGCGTCAGGCGGATGAGACCTTGTGCGTCGGACCGGGACCGGTATCGCGATCCTATCTCAACATCCCGAATATTATTTCGGCGGCGCTTGTTACCGGATGTGACGCGATCCACCCCGGCTATGGGTTTCTTGCCGAAAACGCTCGCTTTGCGCAGATCTGCGCCGATCACGGGCTCACCTTTATCGGGCCCCAACCGTCGGTGATTTCGGCAATGGGCGATAAGGCGACGGCAAAGCGCGTCATGCATGAAGCGGGCGTTGCAACGACGCCGGGAACGGGAATCCTCGATTCCGTCGATGAGGCATTGGCTGCTGCAGAGAACGTTGGCTATCCGGTGCTCATCAAGGCGACGGCCGGCGGCGGCGGCAAGGGAATGCGCGAGGTGCGTTCGGCCGATGAGATGGAACGTGCATTTGCGTCGGCGCGTTCGGAAGCGGAAGCGAGTTTTAAAGACGGACGCGTCTACATGGAGAAATTGATTCTCAACCCGCGTCACATCGAAGTACAAGTTCTCGGCGATTCCTTCGGCTCCGTCGTTCATTTGGGCGAGCGCGATTGTTCGGTTCAAAAGCCATCGCATCAGAAGCTGATCGAAGAAGCGCCTGCGCCGCGTCTCTCACCCGCCGCTCGCGACGCTTTGCATGAGATGGCCGTGAAGGCATGTCGTCACGTCGGTTATACCAATGCCGGCACATTGGAATTTTTAGTCAGCGGCGATCATGTGTATTTCATGGAAATGAATACGCGCATTCAAGTCGAGCATCCGGTCACGGAGATGATCTTCGGTATCGATCTCGTCAAAGAGCAAATTCGCGTCGCGTCGGGTGAGCCGCTCGGATTTGCTCAGAGTGATATTCGCGTTCGCGGCCACGCGATCGAATGTCGCATAAATGCCGAAGATGCGGAGCATAATTTTGCCCCGCAGGCGGGGACGTTGGAGACGGTGGTCTTTCCGGGCGGCCTCGGTATTCGTGTCGATACGCACGTGTACGGCGGCGCAACGATTCCGCCATATTACGATTCGATGTTGGCCAAAATTATCGCCTTCGGTGATACGCGCGAAGCTGCAATTTCGCGAATGGAACGCGCTCTGCGCGAAACAACGATCACCGGCGTGAATACAACCATCCAGAAGTGTCTTGAAATTCTGGCGACGCGGGAATTCCGCGAAGGCCGCTACGATATCGGATTTCTTCCCGCCTTGCTGCTTAGCACTGCGGCCGCACACTAAGGAGTAGGTCCATGGCAGCACGCCGCTTAGGGCGCGAACAAGCCTTGCAAGCGCTTTACGGCATAGCCGTCGGTAAACGCGAACCAAGCGAGGCCGTCGATGAAGTCATCAACGAAAAAGCCGATACGGAGCATCGACTTTTTGTTGCTGATTTAGTGTATGGAACGTTGCGAAACGCCGAAGATTCCGATACGCTACTTGCGCCGCATTTGCAAGAATGGACAATTGATCGCTTAGCCGCGATCGATCGCATTATTTTGCAGATGGCTGCATTTGAAATCGTTCATGTGCCGACGATGCCGCAGGCCGTGGTCATTAACGAAGCCGTTGAATTGGCGAAACGCTTTTCGACCGATGATTCGGCCGGATTTATCAATGGTGTCTTAGGCTCGGTGGTGCGTGGACGGATATCGTCCTAAGCGGCGCAAGAAGCCGACCGCGTCGAAGCGGCCGACCGGGCGCTTTCCATGGCGACGCATCGGGTACATACTGCTTTTTTCCGTCTTGCTGGTCGTCGGATTTTTTGCCGGCCTGATCATTTCGTTCTCGCGAAATTTACCCGATATCAGCCGCATGGCCGATTATCAGCCGGCGAGTGCCACGCGGATTTATGCGCGCGATGGATCTCTGCTCGCGAGCGTGTATACCAAAAATCGCGTCTGGGTGCCGATTTCACGCATTCCTAAAGTCATGCAAGAAGCCGTCGTTGCAAACGAAGATCATAACTTCTACACGCACCACGGAGTCGATCCGGTCGGGATCCTTCGCGCGGCATTTGCCGATATGACACACCAGCAATTTCAAGGTGCTTCGACAATCACGCAGCAACTCGCGCGTAACTTGTTTCTTAACGACGAAATTTCGATTAAACGCAAAATCGAAGAGGCGTTACTTGCCATCGAGATCGAGCGATACTATACCAAAGACGAAATTCTCGAACGCTATCTCAATTTGATTTATCTCGGAGCAGGGGCCTACGGTGTGGATGCCGCTGCGCACACGTATTTCGGCACGAGTGTCGATAAACTCGATCTTGCGCAAGCGGCCACCTTGGCGGGCATTATTGCCGCCCCGTCGGATTACTCGCCATTCGTGAATCCTCGGTTGGCGACCGACCGCGAACATCACGTCCTCGATCGTATGGTCGATAGCGGATATATTACCGTCGCTCAAGCGACTGCGGCAAAACATGCACCGATTAAGTTGACGAAATATCGTACACCTGGTGTGATGGGCTATCGTTCGCCGTGGTTTACCACGTATGCCATCTCGCGTCTTGAAACGCTCTTTGGCGCGCAGGCCGTTCGCGAAGGGGGATTGCAAGTTTATACGACGATGGATCCGGTGCTTGAACGTGAGGCGCAAAACGCCGTCGATTGGGGCGTCGCAGCGGCAAAAAGCGAGGGGATCGGCGCGCACCAGGCTGCACTTGTTGCCATTCGTCCGTCGACGGGTGAAATTGTTGCGATGATCGGCGGTACGACGTTTTCACTCAACAATCAGTTCAATCGTGCGTGGCAAGCGTTGCGCCAACCCGGCTCATCATTTAAGGCCTATGTCTATTCCGCCGCCATCGATTCGGGATACGAACCGTCGACGCTCGTGGATGATGCACCGATCAGCTATCCGATGGGCGACGGAACCAAATGGTCGCCGATGGATGACGATAATCGTTACATGGGGATGATGACGTTGCGTCGCGCGCTTGCGCTTTCACGCAATGTCGTGGCCGTTCGCGTAGCCGATCGCGTCGGACTCGATAAAATCATTGAATACGCACATCGCATGGGCGTACGTGCGCAATTAGACGCCAATCTTTCCCTTGCACTCGGCTCGTCGGTGGTCAGCGTATTGGATCAGGCCAGCGGCTACTCGACGCTTGCCAACGGCGGTATCCATAATACGCCCACTGCCGTGCGCCTGGTAAAGGATTCTCTCGGGAATATCGTCCTCGATCATTCTATTCCGCGCTCGCGTGAGGCGATCAGTGCGGGAACCGCGTATTTGGTGACATCGATGTTAGAAGACGTTATCGCGTACGGGACGGGAACCAATGCGAATATCGGGCGACCGGCCGCGGGCAAGACGGGCACGACGACGGATTTCCGCGATGCGTGGTTTGTCGGCTATACGCCGGATTTGGTGACGGCCGTTTGGCTTGGCAACGACGATTATTCGCGTATGAGCGAATCCTACGGCGGAAATATTCCGGCCCGCATTTGGGCCCGCTTTATGCGCGCTGCGTTGGCAAAGACGCCGCCGCATCCGTTCATCATGCCATCGGGGCAAGTCGAGAGAACGTCACGATGCGGCACTCCCGGAACGCATCTGTATCTCAAAGCCGATACGCCGATTTCGCCGTGCGCGGTCGATACGGCAAAACCGATCGTCAATGCGGTGATTCCATCGCCGTCGCCAATGTCGGCTTCAAGCGCAACGCCGATGCCGACGGATACCCCGGCCACCTCGCCGCCCCTTACGCCCGAACCGTCAGCCGCGCCGACGGCTGCGCCGACGCCGATTCCGCCGATCTCCACCTCGGCGCCGCAGGTTGCTGCGACGGCGCAACCGAGTCCGCCGTAATGGCGACCGAGCCCAAAGAAATCATCGGTGTCACCGAATTCGCGAAGCGCCTTCGTGTTGTGTTTGATCGACGCCTTAAAGCACTTCATCATATCGGGATCACGGGAGAACTCGTTTCGTATTCGGCGTCCGAACAGAACAATGTCAATTTCACGCTCAAACAAGACGACAATACGCTCAATGGTTTTGCCTGGTCCGGTGATGCAAAGGCGTTTCCAAAGGTCGCCGTCGGGATGATCGTTACCGCGATAGGTAATGTGACAACCTATCCGAAGCGAAGCGCATATCAACTCGTGTGCACGGAACTTCGCCCGAGTGATGAGCGAGGACGGTTAGCTCTCCAGTATGCGACGCTCAAGGAGTCGTATGCGGCAGATGGCTTATTCGACGTCACGCGTAAAGTTGCATTGCCGAAATACCCGCTTCGGGTGATTGTCGTTTCGTCGAGCCGTGGCAAGGGAACGGACGATTTTGTCGATCAAATGCGCAAAGAAGCTCCATTCGTCAAGGTCTCGCTCCAAGAGACGCAAGTACAAGGCTCGGGTGCGGAACTCTCTATTGCGCGGGCAATTGCGGCCGCCGATGCCCTCGCGCCCGATATTATTGTTGTCTTGCGCGGCGGTGGGGCCTACGAAGAACTCTTTACGTTCAACCTCGACCCTGTGGTGCGCGCGATTGCTAATGCGGTAACGCCCATCGTTACATCGATTGGACATAATGCGGACCGACATCTCGCCGATGACGTCGCCGATGCGTATTTCGCTACGCCGACTGCGGCCATTAAATCGATTACCGCCTCCTGGACCGAGGGCAAGCATCGCGTGCTAGAAGCCGGGGAACGCAGTGAAAACATTATTCGAACGACTCTGCGTTTGCTCGCGCAACGCTTGGATGGAATGAACAGTAAGTTGCCTGACGCGTCGCGTCTAGCTCTCGGTGTTCTCAGGGAACGCCTTCGTAAGCGCTCGGTTCGCCTTGATCAGGGCAGCCCATTGACACGTCTGGGTCAGCGCCGCGCCGCGTATGCGCAGGCTATCGGCCGACTCGGAGCCTGGCCTGCACACGCATTGGTGCGCTCTAAGAGCAGTTTGCAAGATGCGGCGCAACGGTTGCAAATCGCTCTTGATGCTGTGGTATCGCAACGCGTCGTTCAGTATGATCGCTCTTGTGCGCTCCTGAAAGCGTTGGACCCAGCGGCACCATTGGCACGAGGGTATGCCATTGTTGAAGCCGGCGGCCATCCGCTCTTGCGCGCCGATGCGGTGCAATCCGGCGATGCTGTGCGCGCGCGTCTCGCCCACGGGTCGCTTGCCCTTCGCGTCGAAGAGGTGCTCCCATGAGCGAAGCACCGACCACGTTCGAAGCCAAACTTGCCCGCATCGAAGCCATCGTCAAAGAGCTTGAAAGCGGCCAAGCGACCTTGGATCGCCAACTCGAACTCTATCGCGAAGGCAAAACGCTGGAACGCGAATGTGATGCGCTGCTCAAGAACGCCGAAAAAGAACTCGCCCGCGCCGCCGGTCAAGAGATCGCCAAGGAAACGACTTCAGACGAAACTCCATTTTAGCTATTCGCGGCGAGGCGAAGTCAAGGCGGAAGGCGAAGTTCTGAACAGAGAGCCGTATCGTTAGCACATCGTATTGCGATGTTGTTTGCTTTGGAGTGGTGCGTCGGCTGATATGGATTTTGTACTTACACAGCAATTTACGGATGATTTGGAGTCCCTTCCGGATGCAGATCAGCGTCGGGTTAAAGATGCGGTTTTCAAAATTCGAAGTGCCCCGGATAGCAAGGGATTGAATTCCGAAAAGCTTAAAAAATGCGAGAATATGTGGTCCTATCGTGCCACGCAAAACATTAGGATTATTGCCCGTCGTGAGGGCGAAGTCTGTAGTTTAGTTGCGGTTGGACGCCATGATAAGGCATATGATCGGGCTGAATCGGGTTCTGTTGGAGCAAGCGCCGGAGCCGAAACTCTGGCCGTAATAAAAAGATCGCGAACTCAGGTGTTTTCACTCGCACCACACGAACCGCGCCTCCGCGGTCCATTACGTGAAATATCGGATGAAAGATTATGTCAGGAATTCGGGGTGCCAGTTGATTGGATAAGCGCGTTGCGATCGGTCGCGGATCGCGACGCCCTTTGGGGGATAGGGATTGAAAACGCCATTTCTGACGAGGCATTTTTCCGCCTTGAAGCGCTCATGCCGATTCCGTCCCTTAGTTCGACGGGCGCGAAGCCTATGTATCGTTTACCGAGCGCTGCATTAGCCCGTGCGTTCGTCGAGGGTTCTATCCTTGATCTGCAGTTTAATCTTCCGGCATCGTCATGGTCGATCATTGAAAGCGCAAAGAGATCGCCGATTCTCGTCAAGGGTGGCCCAGGCTCGGGAAAAACGCTCGTGTCTTTGTACCGCGCGTTGCATATACTGGACGGTGACCCTGCCCTCAGTCTTTTTGAAACACCGCGCGTCCTCTACGTTACCTTCACGAATCAGCTTTGTGACGATGCGCGGAACAAAATTGTTCGCCTCCGCGGCTCGGTTCCGAGTGGACTAACAATCTCTACTTACGACTCGATCGCTGAAAAATTGGCGGGCTCGGGCGCACGAACGATTTTCCCTCAGAAAGTTGGTCCATATCTTGAGGCCGCACTGGAAGGAGTCGACATCGAGCGCGAATTTTTCGAAAGCGAAATTACGGAATGCATTCAGTGGCGCAACTTCCGCACCGCTGATGAGTACGAGCGTGCACTTCGCCGCGGGCGGGGCGGCAGGCTCGGTGTGCCAGGCCGCCGAGCCCTATGGTCGGCATATGAGGGTTATCGGGCTGCCCTGTCGAGAGACGGATTTAGGGATCTCGGGAGCACGCGCATGATAGCGGCAGATGCAGCAGAGAAACTGGACGATAAAGATCGATATGATTTTGTCATCGTGGACGAAGTCCAGGACCTTCCGCTGCCAACGTTGATCATGATATCGCATTTGGGGAAGGGACAAGGGCGATCGAAAAGCCTCATGCTGGTCGGCGATGCCGGGCAAGCCATTTATAATCGCGGCTTTCGATGGGCCGATGTGGGATTGAGAATTGGCGGCGGCAATGTTCACACGCTTGCGCAAAGTGAGCGAAGTACGCAGGAGATACTTAAATTTACAAAGGCGATTTTTGGGGCAGAATCGCTTGATCTTTCAGACGATGTCGAGGCGACGACTTCGTCAAAAAGTGGTGAACGACCGCGCATCATCGATTCTTTGGAAAACGAAGAAGGAGCTCACGAGTGGTTGGCCGAGGATGTTCGTCGTCGAATCACGAGCGGAATTTGCGCCGAGCATATTGCCGTTATTGCTCATTCGCACGGCCGCCTAGCATCTGTTGGCGCAGCCTTGAAAAAAATCGGCCTCAAAACGGTCGAACAAGGTGGTAAAGCGTTCTATGGACTAGGCACGATTAAGTTGATAACTGCCCACGCAGCCAAAGGCTTAGAGTTTCGTGAGGTTTATTTGCCCGATGTGAACGATGGCGTTTATCCTTTCTATAAGAATAAACACCTCCCCGATGATGAGCGAGCGGACAGAGATGTTCAGGATTGTCAGTTACTTTACGTTGCGGCAACACGTGCCGCTGAACGTTTGACAATTCTGTATGATCGGAAGCCTAGCCGATTTTTAGAGAACGCGGAATCCCTAGCAACGCGAGTTCGTTGTGATGTAGGCCTTGGGGTTCCCACGTGACACTCGTTGATGCCGCTGCCCGCTACCATGCGGGCCAGCGTGTTCGCGTTCGTGGGGAGCTGTGGGATATTGATACTCCACCCTCCGAACTCGACGAGACGCAAGTGCTTTCACTTCGGAATGTCTTGACGCCGACGAGAACGTTGGATCTCATAGCCGAGGTTGAAGCCATTGAGGTGTTGCCGCAAGCAAAATTGGGCACCACGATCGGCGACTATAATCGCTGGAGGGATTTGCATGCGGCACTTCTTTGCGTGATGAAGCCGCCAACGGGGATGCTCGGCGGACTTGATCAAGCGAGGCTCGCCACCGAGGATTACCAACTTGTTCCGGTTATTCGAGCGTTCGAGCGTCCGCTTCAACGTATTCTTATTGCAGATGATGTTGGTCTTGGCAAAACTGTCGAAGCAATTACCATTCTCCTTGAGTTGCACGCTCGGTCTCGGGCGGATCGCGTACTTATCGTCTGTCCGGCGGGGCTTCAGGATCAGTGGGCCGATGAGTTACGCGACAAAGCAGGCCTTGATTTTGATATTTTTGATTCAGCGCGTGTATTGGAAATTCGCCAGCAAATACATGTTGGGCAAAACCCGTGGACGGCTCGGCGCAGGATTATTGCGAGCGTTGATTACCTTAAACGCCACGAAGTTAAACGTATGTTGCGCGATGTTCCTTGGGATTTGGTCATCGCCGACGAGGCGCATTACCTAGCAGAGTCGTCCGCAAATGGCCGCGCATATCGCACCGAACGCTCGCGGCTCGCGCAATTCCTCGCAAATCAGACCGATAGCCTCGTGCTGCTTACGGCAACGCCGCATTCCGGTGATCCGCAAAGTCTCTATAGTTTGATCGAGCTTCTGGATCCGTCTCTCGTGGCGTCTCCCGGCCAAATGACACGCGACAGAATTGCCCCGGTATTGGTGCGCCGGTACAAAAGCGATATTATGGGCAAATTCGGAAATCCACGTTTTAAAGGGATCGATATCCAAAGCATTCCGGTTCCCTTCAGCGATGAACGCGAACGGTCGCTCTATGACGCCGTGGTGAAGTACTGCCAGCGCCGCTGGAAACGCGAGCGAGACACGGCCCTTGGCTTCGCAATGACGGTTATCAAGAAGCGGCTTATTTCGTCGCGCTATGCACTAGAGCGCACCCTTGCGACTCGCCTCGAAACGCTTTCGGATGAACCGTTGGATTTGGAGACGAAACGTGGGCTGCTAGGTGATTATCGCGCAGGTGCTCCCCTTACCGAAGCGCAGCAAGACGAGGCCGAGCGCCAAGTTATCGCCGCGCCACCCGCCGATGAACGTGATCGCAAAAAGGAGCGGCGTGAACTTGAACGCTTGCTTAAGCAGGCTCAAGGGATTCCTGGTGATATTGATTCTAAATTTACAACGCTTGTTGATGCATTGTTGTCCCTCAATAAAGGTGGCGCAACTGGGAACCCAGAGAAGGCCATAGTATTCACGGAGTTTCGAGACACCCACGATTATTTGTGTGAGTCGCTTCGGCGTGTAGGATACCCGTTCGGAATTGCGACGTTGACCGGGGCGATGTCGCGAGACGAACGTGCAAAGCAGATAGCGCTTTTTGCCCAGTCCGATACCATGCTGCTAGTCGCCACTGATGCCGCAAGTGAAGGGCTCAATCTGCAAGAACATTGTCGGGTTGTTCTCCATTACGAACTTCCCTGGAATCCCAATCGATTGGAGCAGCGCAACGGTCGCGTCTATCGCTGGGGACAATCACACGACGTCCTCGTACGCAATCTCACTTATAGCGAAACCTATGACGCACACATCCTCGATATTTTACTGGAAAAGACCGAACGTATTCGCAAGGATCTCGGTGCGGCAAGCGATGTTATCGGGGTGATGTCGGCACTGCCGTGGGAGACGCTCCTAATGTCGAGCGCTGGCGTTCTTGGCGAAGACGCACCGGCCATGACAGTTATCGAGGAGAGCGTTGAGCACGAAGTACATGCGCAAACGGACCGCGTACGTAAATGGCGCGATGCAACCCTCGGGCCGACAATGTCTTTCGATGTTAAAAGCCTTGAGCATGTTGAAGCGTATCGCCGTCACGGCGAGGCTCGGCGTCTCGATCCAGCGCAGCGGAGACGCATTGTGGAGTGGATCGTGCCTGCATTCGGCGGACGCGTCGAAAAAAACGGCAATCTCATTGCAGTCGACGTCCCTCAGATTTTGCGCCGCGATATGACGACGCGACTTGACGCGGCTGCATTCTCGTACGATGTTATTCCACCGGACCGTAAAGACGTAGCGGTGCTGGGAATGTTTCACCCACTCCTCGTGGCATGTGGGACGATGGCGCGCACCGCGCTCTATGATCAAACATCAATGCTCGCGTCGGCTCGCGTCTCCGCGAAAATCTCCGATACATCGCGTGCCGGCGTGCTCTATACGTTTTCCGCCCGCTATGCTTTTGGTGATGGATCGACGCATTCAGAGGAAATTCTCCCCGTCTTTGCGCCGCTGGACGCCGCGATATCCCCTGATTGCGAGGTTGATGAGAAGCTCTTTTCGTTGCTGCCACACCGCGGAAGTTTGCAAATCGATTCGCCGATTGTGCAACGTCTCCGTGGCAGCATGCCCGAAAGCGGTGCTCCAGAGACCGTAATGGCCGAGGCCTTTCGCCGCGCGAACGAACGTGCCAAGGGTTTTCGGAAAGGCGAGAGTGAACGAACGTTGGGCATGCTCGCTGAGATCGATTCCTGGGTTGTTGCGAAGCGGGCATGGTTGGAATCGCAGTTAACCGTTCCCGAAACGCAAATGTTGCTCGAGCTCGATGAGACGCATGCTCGTTTCGAACGGAGCGAGCGCGAGGTCTTCGAACGTCAACGTCGTCGCTTGAGACAACAGCTTGAGACGCTCGATGCGACGGCACGAGATCGGCGCGAACGCATCGAGCGCCGCTCACAGGTTCTCGCGCCAGCATCCCTGGACGTGATCGGCGCGCTACTGATTATTCCCACGGCCGAGGCCAATGCATGATCGACGGCGGCATTCTCAACGTCTCGCGTTTCATTGCCGATTCGTACCTGACGCTCGATGCGTTACGGCGCGAGGCAAAGGGTTTCGTCGCGAACGATTCGGAGCTTGAACGCCGCTATCGTGAGTTCCGTAGGCTCTGGCAACGCGCCGTCCACGGAGGCCGGGTCGGCGAGCGCTCGACGAAATCGCGCACGGTTGCCGATTTGTATTGGCCGCTCCTTATGACACTCGGTTTCGAGGGGCATGTTTTGCGCGCGAGAGAGATCGAGCTTGATCCCGAGCGTATCTCGCTTTCTTCGTTTGGAGACGAGGAGCGAGTGCTTATCGATCCGCTCCCGTACGCCCTTAGCCCCGATGACCGATTGCCAGTAGGCGAATTTCGTGGAAGCCCGCAACGCCGAATGGAACGTGCACTTGCCGCCACCGGTTCGCGATTCGGGCTGATACTTGGTGGAACGCGTTGGCGGATCGTGCAACTCGATGCTGCCAACGAACCTCGCTATCTCGAATTCGATCTCGACACGCTTTCGGGAGATAATTTTGGCGAGTTCGCCGTCTTTGCAACGATCGTTTCTCCTCTGTTCCTTCTCGGCGCTACTCCTGAGCTCGATGCGCTATTGCAACGAAGCGATGCTTTGGGAACAGTGGTTAGCGATAAACTTGGCCCTGCGGCGCGGCGCGCGCTTGAGCGCCTCCTTGAGGGCGTTCGTGCCGACGAAGCTAACGCGACGTGGGCGCACGATGTTTTCGCTGAGGGCGAATCTCTCCAGCGGATTCATCGGGAAGGCATTTACGTCTTATATCGCCTGCTCTTTGTGCTTTTCGGAGAGGCCGCCGTGCCTCCGGCGCTTCCACTTGATCGGCCACTATATCGAAATGCGTATAGTTTGGAGCGATTACGACTTGGCGTCTCCGGTAATGTTGAGGATTATGCGGAAAATGCGCACGGCATTTGGGAGTCGGTCAAAGCGCTTTTTCGATTGATTGATCGTGGAGCGAACACGAAAGAATTCCATATACCCGCGTACAATGGCGGTTTATTTGGAGCAGATCGGGCGCCGCTTTTAGATACCGCTAAGCTTAATGATCGCGCGTTCGTTGCGATGCTCCGCGAACTGACGACCGTTACGATTGGGAAAGGAAAGCGAGCGACGCGTGATCGGGTCTCGTTTCGCGAGCTTGGTGTAGCGCAGCTCGGAGCCGTGTTTGAAGGCCTGCTTGATTACGAGCCGCATATTGCTGCGGCCGATCTCTATGAATTCGCGATCGGTACGGGCAAACAGAAGGGTATTTCATACCTTCCAGCCTCCGCTATTCAAAAGCGAGAGTTGACACCAGAAATCCCTTCCAAACGAGAAGGTGAGTTTTACCTTCAAGCGTGGGGTGGACAGCGCAAATCGACTGGCGCTTATTACACCCCGAAGGTCATTGCCGATTACCTTGTGCGCGAGGCGCTTGGGCCGCAGGTGGCTGGGAAATCCAGCGCCGAAATTCTCGAAATATCTGTCTGCGACCCAGCAATGGGTTCCGGCGGTTTTCTCGTAAGTGCAACGGAGTTTCTTGGGAATGCTTACTATCAGGCCCAAGTTCGCGAAGGTCTTTGCGATCCGGAAGATGATCGAGCCGATTTGGATCGACTTGATGCGAAGCGTATTGTAGCCGAGCGGTGCATTTATGGCGTCGATATGAATCCGATGGCCGTCGAGCTTGCCAAAGTCTCGTTATGGTTAACGACGCTTTCTTATGATCGCCCACTTAGTTTCTTTGATCACCATCTGAGATGTGGCAATTCATTGCTTGGCGCGCCCTTGCGCGATGAAGACGGTAATCTCACGGCGGCTCTAATTCAAACGGTGCCGCAAGCGGCATTTAAGGATGTGGACAAAGAGGCGACCAAAGAGGAAAAGACTCGCCTCAAAGCCGTCGCTGCCCGCAATGCCGCCCAACTTCGTGTTATCGAACGAAGCGGCGGATTAGGGATGTTCGGCCTTGATCTCCAGGGACCGCTGCACGAATACGCAACGGCTCGCCGACTGCTTTCGGCCGATGATCCGACCCAATCCGCGCAAGACGCAGTTGAACGCGTCCGTGCAAAGGAGCGACAATTACGCGATCTCACGCAAGACCCGGCCGCACCATTTTTTCGTTTGAAAGAAATTTGCGATCTCTGGATGGCACCTTGGTTCTGGCCCTATGACGCGAGTGTTGATCCGCCGACAACCGATGATCTACGGTCGCTCAGTGAAGACGTTTGGCAAGGCAGTACAAAGATTGGCGAAGCCAAACTCCTAAAGCGCGTGGCCGCTGCATCCGTGGCACGCGAAATGCTGTTTTTTCACTGGGAGCTTGAGTTCCCAGAGGTTTTCGAAAACGGTGGTTTCCATGCTTTTGTGGGCAACCCGCCCTGGGAGACGCTGAGCCCGAAGACGCAAGAGTTCTTTGAGAACCACGACCTCGGCTTTCGGGGATACGGTAAGCAATTGGCGATCACTGTCATGAAAAAGCTTCGAGAAAAGTCGGCCATTGAATCTGAGTACCGTCGGTTTTCACGCGCGAGGCACGAACTTTCGAACTTCCTCCGAGAGTCGGGCGTCTATCCTTGCTGTATGATGGACGGCGGAAATGTCGACCTATTCAAAATTTTTGTCGAGCGGGATTTTGGATCGCTCCGCCCACATGGGAGCATGGGCGTCGTTTTGCCAAGCAACTTTTATACTAACTCAAACTGCCGCACGTTGCGGAGTACCTTGATGCGAAACGGTCGTATTCGCACGCTAATTGCAAATCAGAACGAACGCTTTGCTTTTCCCATCCACCATTCGATGAAGATCGTATTATTATTGGTGGATCGAGGGATATTCGCGGACCATACTAATGTCCTATTCGCTGTCGGCAAAGATCAGAACAATGAAATGAGGGCACTTTCGTTACGCGGCCTTGAAACCATACTAGCGGCACCGTCGGATCATCTTTTCGAAATTTCACTCGACTTAATTCGCCGCATGTCGCCTTCCACGATTGCATTTCTTGAGGTACATGACGCGGCGGATGTCGCTCTTTTGGAACACCTTGGTTGCACTGGTATACCGTTTGGCACAGCTTGGGAGCCTCAATACTGTACGGAGCTTCATATGACTTCCGATTGCGGCCTATTCGTTGATCGCGATGCACTTGAAAAAATGGGGGCGGCATTTGGCGGGATGCGTTGGAGCCATGCAATCGAAGGCGATTTTTGGCCAGTCGTCGAGGGTAAGCATATCTACCAGTACGAGTTTCCGGTTGGGGAGTTTCGGTACTGGGCTAACGCCAAGCACTCCGATTTGTTGCCTTCGTTTTCGGATAGAAGGACGAATTCATTTAGGCGGTTGGTTTGGCGAAACGTCGCAAGTAGCACAAACGAAAGAAGCATGATATCGGCAATTCTTCCCGCGAGAACATTTTTGGGAAACTCGTTACAAAGCGTTGCTGGCGGCGTGTTAAAAGAGACGGAAATTCACAATACCGAGATCCTGTTTAATTGTTTTGCATTTGATTGGCAAGTGCGGATGCGAGGTTCAACGAATCTTACACATGGAATAATAAATGCAATAATGGTTCCAACCTCTCTTGCGAAGCTGGAAATTTCTGGCGATTCTCGTGAACAAAGGGAAGCGGCAGCATTTTTAGCGTATCAGCTTCCGTTTGAGCTCGCCGAACATTTAATGAGCGCGTTTCCGTTGCTCGATCAACTTGCCCCTTCTCTTGAAGGCGAGCGGCACTCAACGATTACCCGCGACCTCGTGTTAGCCACCTACGCTGCGAGCCTTGGGCACCCGAAGGCGGGACACTACCGCGAGCGCGCTGATCGGGCTCGTGCGATAGGCGCCCGCCCGTTCGTCCCCGCGACGCGATTGGAAGATATTGCCGATGAAGAGACGGGCGAGTAACCGCGATATGGAGCCGCTTCCCTATATTTTCGCCTTGTGCAAGACCCTAAGGGATAAAATTGCAGGGAAAACAACGCGAGGCTTCGTGAACCTTTCAATTTCAATTGAGTTGCCTCAAAAACACGCTGGTCATCAACTGTTATGCTTATCCCAAAAACCTATTGGTGCAAGTTCCGACGCAACTTATTTAATCGCCATGGTATGGGAAAATAACGAGTGGCTTAAATTTTCGAACCTCGGTGGCAGTTCTTTGGCCATTTCCCGAACGATTGTGTCGTTACAGATACGTGAGGCAATCTATGTATGACATTCAGTCGCAGATTATTTCCTGGGCCAGAGAGAAACTCCATCGCTGGGAACAATTCTGTCTTGCTGCAATTCTGACAAATGGGAACCTGGCCGACTCAGAACAAAATAGAGCAGTCGAGTTATTCCTTCACGAGCACGGTCTCCGCGACGACCCAGAACCCGATTTTGTACTACCAAATAGCCCAGCGCTATCCTTAACTGAAGGTAAGCGGCTGGTTTCCTTTTCAAATTTACGCAACGTAAATGCATTGGCATCGGACCAGCGCTTGGATATTGGCAAGAACCTCACTGTAGCGTTTGGAAATAACGGTGCAGGGAAAACAGGATATGCCCGAGTTCTTTCATCCGCGTGCTACGCTCGCGGTAATCGTGAAGTTTTACGGAATATCCTCATCCCGCCGAACGAGGATCCTCAGTCGGCGGACCTCACACTGACCGACAATGACGGCGTGCCCATGACCTTTACCCACGTTATCGGCGACCGCCGTCCAGAACTAAAACATTATTATTGTTTCGATTCAACTAGCGTGTCTGAGCATATGGGGGGGCATAATGCACTGGCCTTCACGCCGGCCGCGTTGATTAGTTTGAACAAGCTTGCGTCGGCCACAGATGATGTCCGCATTGAGATTCAGAAACGGATATCTGAGCGGCGACGACCTCCGAATTTCAAGTCGATGTTCAAGTCTACCCCGATAGCCGAGTTTGTCAATTCAATCGTTGGTGGCAATGATATCGCTAAAATTCAGTCGTTCATAGACGGTGTTCGCGCCGCCCATCCAACTCTGGAACAAATCGCGATTCGTCAAGCTGATCTAAGCGTAGAACGGCGTGATGTAGCTCGTCGTGAACTTACGACCGACTGCAACCTTCTCGCAAATATATTGGCCGAAGCCGTGGAGCTTAGCAAAATAACTGACGAGAAAATGATTCAGGAGGTAGAAACGCTAATTGAACGACGGAGTCACCTTGAACGGCGTGTTATCGAAGTGGCGACGCTGCGAGCACGTCCTGAAGCTATTCGAGAATGGGATGAATTCGCGTCGGCGGCACACGCATATGTGACGGCAATGATGTCGACCGAAAGGGCTACATATCCACAGGCTGGCGATAGCTGTCTATTATGCGGCCAAGTTCTTCATGAGGACGGGCAAAAACACGTTAACGAGCTGTTAGGGTATGTAGAGCAAGGTGTAAGATCTGACCTTGAAGCGGTGAACTCTTCGCTCACCCGAAACGCGCTCGCCGTGCGTAAAATCCAACCCATTCGGTACGACCCTAGTGTCGCAGGCTTCGATTCGATTGCCCGAATTTTCCCCGTGCATCAGGAGGCGGTCTTGTCCGCTGTTTCCTCCCTGAATTCGCGATTGCGATTGACGAACTCACTTCTCTCTGGCAATAGTGAACCTCGGCCCGAATTTGCGGACTGTGATTCGGCACTTCGCAACCTAGAAGCGGCGAAAAAGGTGGTAAACGCCGCGATTCGAGACTTTGAGGCAAGCGATCTTGAAAAGGAAATTGCTGCTCTTGGTAATTCGGATAAAATGCAACGCGCTTTTACTTCACTTGAGTCGCAAATCCCGAGCATCAGGGAGTGGCTAGAGACGGAAAGGTGGTGTGCAGTTTGCTCGGATAAGAAAAATGTGCGTACAACGAGACATATTACGGAGAAATATACGGCTCTGCATGGTTTCGTCGTCCGAGACAAGTATGTCGAGCGATTTACGGAACGTGTTCAAAGTCTCTGCCCGAGCATTCAGGTAACTGCTGAGTCAGAGTCGAGAAAGGGTTCAAGTGTGAAGCGGATACAACTAACACGAGCCCAGAGTTCGTACGACAACGAACTTGTTTTGAGCGAAGGCGAGCAAAAGGCGATAGCGCTTGCCGATTTTCTCGCTGAGACATCGCTAGATTCTAATCTTATGGGATTGATACTGGATGATCCGGTAACATCGCTTGACTTTGCTTGGAAGGACAAAATAGCCGAGACGCTTGCTTCCGAAGCTCGGAATATTCAGGTTTTCGTTTTTACGCACGATTTTCATTTTTTGAGTGCTCTCTCGTCGGCTGCATTTCGTATCGGCGCCCATATGGATCATCACTGGATTCAAAATCGCGATGGAATTCCGGGATTAGTCGCGTTAAACGAATCGCCAGCCATAGAAGACGAATTTAAAAATGCAAATCGGGCACGCCAATACTTTGAGGTCGCAAAGAACGAGATATCGCCGGCAAAGCGGGAACAAGCGATTACTAGCGCTTTTGGTGCATTACGCACGTCTTACGAAGCTTTGGTCATTTATGATGTTTTTTCTAACGTTGTTCGAAGGTTCGAGGCTCGAATAAGCCTTGATAATTTGCATAAAGTTGTATGTGACCGTGACGTTCTTCAAGATATCAAAGAGGCGAACGCTCGCATTTCGCGCTGGATTGACGCGCATCTTCACCCGGATTCCGCAAGTCGACCAGATATTAGTACACTAAAGCATGAAATCGAGACTTACGACGAAATTAAGCGGCGCATACGGGAGGCAAAAAAGACTGTTAATTGACGTAGAGAAGACAATTCACCAAATATATTCAGCCAATGGAGGCTAAACTTGGATACTGCATTGCGATCTCGCGCGGTAAAGTTCTTGCGTGAGGGAACGGGATACGATAACGTAGACTTTCGCGACGGCCAATACGAAGCAATCGAGGCGCTCGTCAGGGGTCGCGAAAGGCTATTGTTGGTTCGTCGCACGGGCTGGGGCAAGAGCATCGTCTATTTTGTGGCTACCGCATTATTGCGTGCTGCTGGGGCAGGGCCGACGCTTATCGTGTCGCCGCTACTGGCCCTAATGCGTAATCAGCTCGAGGCTGCAACGCGCATGGGTCTCCGCTGCCATCGAATTGATTCAAGTAATCAAAACGAGTGGGACGACATTTACGCTAGATTGCAAACCGATGCAATCGACGTTCTCCTGATTTCACCCGAGCGCTTGAATAATTCAATTTTCCGTGAAATGGCCGGGGAAGCGCTCTTCTCAAAGTTAGGAATGTTAGTCGTCGACGAAGCTCATTGCATTTCTGATTGGGGTCATGATTTTCGACCGCATTATCGGCTTATCGCAAATTTTGTCCGATTTCTTCCTGCTAATGTGCCGGTGTTAGCCACTACCGCAACGGCCGATAATCCAGTCGTCGCCGATGTGCGAGATCAGCTTGGCGACCATGTTACGGTGAGTCGCGGGCCGCTTGGGCGGGACTCACTTGAACTCGATGTTCTTAGTGGCCTCACTTATCCAGAGCGGCTTGCCTGGCTCGCTGCTGCACTACCCAAATTTGAGGGAAGCGGAATAGTTTATACGTTAACTCAACGTGATGCCAATCTTGTCGCTGAGTGGCTGCGTTCGCGCGGGATTTCGGCCGAGGCTTACCATGGCGGTATCGACGACGATACTCGCGAGGAACGAGAGCAAGCGCTGCTAGGCGATGACCTGAAGGCGCTCGTTGCGACTTCGGCCCTAGCTATGGGATTCGACAAGCCCAATATCGGGTTCGTTATTCATTTTCACAGTACTCAGTCGATTGTGCATTACTATCAACAAGTTGGCCGGGCGGGGCGCGCAGTGGAGCGGGCCGTGGGCGTTCTCCTAGGAGGCGATGAAGACGACGATATTTTTGATTATTTCGTGAAGGCTGCACTTCCATCGGAGGATATTGTCGCCAAGATTCTCGCAGCATTAAGCGAGAGTCATCAAGGCCTCTCAGTGCCGGCCCTAATGGCCATAGTCAACGTTCCGAAAGACCGGATGCAATCCGCCCTAGACTTTCTCTCGCTTCAAACGCAGTCCCCAATCGTAAAGGTCGGTTCACGCTGGGCTCGAACGCCGGTACAGTTTGAATATCCCCTAGAGAAGGCACGTAAGCTTGCCGAACGGCGTCGGATTGATCGCACGGCCATGATCATCTACGCAAGCGCCCGTGATTGCCTTATGCTAACGCTCAGCACCAGCCTAGGAGACGAGACTGCCGTACGGTGTGGGCGTTGTTTCGCGTGTACAGGTAAACATGTCGTTGATGCCGGAGACCTGGATGCGCTTACTGTGGCAGCCGAGGATTTCGTCAATCATCGAGAAATTCGATTACCAGTGCGAAAGAAGTGGCCCGCTGGCGGCTTGCCGATCTTCGGATTCGCTGCAAATACAACTATCCCGGCTGACTTGCGGTCCGAGGAGGGACGCGCTCTGGCATTTTTTCAACTCGGTACTATCGGCCGTCGATTGCGAAGCGAAAAGTACGAACAAAAGCATTTCTCGAAAGAAAGTGTGCTTCAGGCTGCGGCGCTTATACGGCAGTGGGCTCCGGATCCGACTCTCGAATGGATTGCCCCCATGGTTTCATCGCGCCATCCTTTTTTGGTTCCGGAATTCGTTCGTCAGTTGGCAGCCGAGCTCGGGATGCGGTACGTCGATGCGTTATGCAAGACGCGTGAAACCGAACAACAAAAAGGCATGGAAAACAGCAGCTTCCGTGCCAGCAATCTCGACGGCAGTCTCGAAGTTATCCCGTTCGAAGGAATGGAGCGACCAGGGTTGTTTGTTGACGATATGTATGACTCGGGATGGACGGTTACCGTAGCCGTCGCGCTTCTGCGTGGGGCTGGCGCAGGTCAGATATTCCCGTTCACGCTTTCAAAGGCGTCGGGTCGGGAATAGTCGTGGTTTCCGAGGTTTCGGCCGACACTCAGAGCGCGCTGTTACTAGCGGCATCGCTTGGAAAGCGCTCTGCCGAAGGGCCATTGCCGTTAACCTTGGCGGAGTATAGGGAGCTCGTTGAAGCCCTTTTTGCCGAGGGGGTTCGACCACGCGATTTGCTCGGACCCGATGCATCGGCAATAGCATCGGCACTCGTATTACGCTTTCCTGAAAAATTTCGTCAACGAATTACGGGGGATCGTATCGGGCGGTTGCTTGATCGCGGTGGAAAGTTGGCGCTTGCGTTGTCGCGCTGGACCTCTGCAGGTATTTGGGTCGCAAGTCGGGCCGACGAACACTATCCGTCGCGATACAAAAAGAAGCTCGGGCGTTCGTCTCCCCCGATTGTTTTTGGCGTTGGGCCCGCGGCTTTGTTGGATGGGGGGGGGCTAGCCGTTGTCGGTTCTCGAAAACCTGACGAGTCGAGCGAAAAATATACGATGCACGTTGGTAAATGGGCTGCGTCCGCAAAAATTCAGATCGTGTCGGGTGCTGCGCGGGGCGTCGACGAAGGCACCATGTTGTCATGCATAACCGCTGGCGGAACGGCAATCGGAGTCGTAGCAGAAAGCCTTCTCACGCTATCGACGCGTCGTAATTTTCGCGAAGCCATACTCGCTGGCCGACTTACCTTAATTTCCTCGTTTGATCCTGACGCCGGTTTTACTGTCCCAAACGCGATGGCGCGAAACCGCTGGATTTATGCGCTTTCCGATCGTGCGCTGGTTGTTGCATGTAGCCAGGGTCGCGGCGGAACCTGGGCGGGCGCGATCGAGGCAATCAAACATGGTGAGCCCGTTTTCGTACGAATTGGGAATCCGGAGCGACCCGGTAACGAAGCACTTCTTGAGCATGGAGCGCTGCCAGCTCCAGATGATCTGCAGAAACTTTGGGAAGTTAATCTCCCATCGATACCGCAGACGCGGAAAACCCAACCGGAAATGTTGCAACTTTCGCCAATGCCACAGCAAAGCGATTTGTATGCACTGGTTGCACCGGCGATACTCCTTATTTTGAAGGTTCCCATGAATGCAAAGCAGTTCGCAGCGCAGGCCGGGCTTACGAAATCGCAGGCTGATGCATGGCTTAAGCGGCTTATATTGGAAGGACGCATCGAGAAGATAGGCACGACGTATCATCTTTTGGCGGCTGAGACCCTGCGCCGCGAACAACCGTCGCTATTCTGAATCGAGCATCTCTAGCTAAGGAGCGCGCATGCAACCATTTCTCGTGGCAAGCGACATCGAACAACGTTATGGAGAGTATATTCGAACGGCCTTTCCGTTTGCCGATCCTGAGCTTGCGGCGCGCCTACGGCATAAAATTGAAGCGGAACATCTTCTCGGCACGGGCCCAATCGTCGCTTTGCAGCGCCCGTTTATGCCAGGGCCGACGGTATCCGCGTTGTTTGGTGCACAAGAGATTCACGAAGGTGCGGCTCGTATATTTGAGGGCTTCCAACTCCACGCGCACCAAGCCGCTGCTTTCCGTCGACTTTCCGAAATGGGCGGACGACGTAGCACGTTGATTGCAACGGGGACGGGATCCGGGAAAACCGAGGCGTTCCTATTGCCGATCTTCGATTATTGCGCCCGAAGGCCGGGCGAGGGCGTCAAAGCTCTGCTAATTTACCCCATGAATGCTCTCGCAAACGACCAACTCGAACGACTTCGGCGATATCTCAACGGCACCGGAATCACGTTCGGACGTTACACCGGTGACACGCCAAGTACCGATGGCGACGCGCACCCCGGCATTCTTGAGCCGGGCCAAATGTATACGCCTGGCGGCCCGATCCCGGCGGAGGAGTGCTTTTCACGCGATGCGATCCGTCGACGGCACCCCAACATTCTCATCACGGGGTACCGCATGCTCGAGTACCTCCTGGTACGGCGAGAAGATCAAGCGATTTTTCGGCCGGGTGGCGGCGCGTCGCAGCTCGCGTACTTGGTACTTGACGAAATCCATACCTATGCGGGGGCCCTCGGGGCGGAGGTGGCCTGTTTGATTCGCCGCCTTCGTGGACATGTTGAACGCTATGGCGATCAACTTACGTGCGTCGGTGCGTCAGCAACTGTCGGCGATGATCAACAAGCCGCCGCCCTCGATTTCGCGAGCAGGCTCTTCGCCGTTGAGTTTGACGATGAATCGCTCGTTCAGGAATCGTTTGCAGAGCCGACTACCGCAGACGGCGCACTCGAGCCTATCGAGATTTCGCAAGAGGCCGTAGACGCGCTCACGATTTCTGCCGCCGAAGTCATGCCCGAAGACCAGGCAAATACACTGTTCAATGAATTAAATGGCCATCCGACAATCGTTTGGCTGCGAGAGAAATTACAAGAACCGCGTTCGCTCGATAACTTAGTCGGTGATCTGACTGTGGCTCTTGGGCGCGATTGCAACGATTCAAACGCCTTGGCGTCCGCCCAGCGGCAGATTGCCTATTTTTTATTTCGTGGTACGATGGCCTACAATGCGGAAGGAGCGTTGCTTCGCCCGCGTCTTCACGTATTCCATCGTGGCATCGCGGACGCAACGCAATGTCTGCGGTGTAATGCGCTTGTGGAGGGTGGCTCGCTTGAATGCCCGGCCTGTAATTCACGAGCCGTACCGTTGGAGATATGTCGGCAATGCGGGCAGGATTATCTCCGTATGGCGGTAGCCCCCGATAACAGTGGCGATGAAATAAGTTTGCAGGGCCTGAGCGAGTTTGACGTTCAGCGCGAAACTCGAGACGATCTGCATACCACTGGCCCCCGCGTCGTACGGCTCGTGAGAAAAATCGTTAAGCCCCTCATAAATGGTTCAGATGAGGATAGCGAGGAAGACGAGGACGACACGCAGTCAAGACGAGCTTTGGTGCCAGCTCGCGTTTGCACTCGACCGGAATGTGGACATGTTTCGCTCCGAGCTGAAAGCGGCCCCTGCGTTCGCTGCTGGGATGAGGAGACTGTTCAACTTCATGTCGTACATGTTGGCCGAATGCTTGAGTGTACCGCATGCCGAGCCCGTTACGGCGTCGGGCGTGAACCGATCACCGGCCTTTCATCGTCGACGGCGATTGGTGTTTCAATTCTAACCTGGCTCACGCTCGGCAAATTGAGCCCGGATCAACGTAGGCTTCTTATTTTTGCCGATAGTCGACAAGATACGGCTTATCAAGCCGGATATCTTCAGGACGTTACGTCCGAGTATAGTTGGCGACAACTAACCTATCGTATTGTCGCTGAAACGCCCAGTGATACCCCGGATCTGGATGGCTTTTGGACCGTGCTCTTCAATGTCGGCCGTAAGGACTATTCACTTTTTTCGAACGAAAATGCAAAAAAACAGAAGGACGATCTAAGGTGGTTTGTTCTCCAGGAGTTCAGTCGTGAGGGAACGAGACGATCGAGCCTTGAGAACCTTGGGCTGGTGGGCATCGACTATCGTTTCCTCGATGAGCTAGCCGACGATCCCAAATTTGCGAAGTTGCACGCTCAGTGCCCGGGTTTTGACGTTGCAGACGTTGTTGATCTACTTGCAACGACGCTGGATTTCGTCCGACATGCGGGCGCAATGTCGGATGACTTTACGACGCGTTACTGGGATGATCCGGATCAAGTTCGTGGGATCGATACGTACAATAGGCGGCCAGTCGGGTTCCGGCGGGTGAGTGCCGGGCCGGTTCGTTCAGGATATGCAAGTGCGAGACCATTCGTGGCCGCCAAAGGGAGAACGACTGCGGCTCAATCGTTTTACCAACGTCTTGACATCCCGAGTCCGCATACGGCTATTGCAGCCGCCGTCGACTTGCTTGAGGACAAAGGTTACTTGATAACAACGAGTATCGGCGGCTCATTACAGAACCAAAAGATACGCGACGTTTTCGTAGCCAACACGGGCATGATGGCGCTTTGTGCGAATGCACAGCTCTGGCAGTGCTCGAACTGTGGTACGGTAAATTGGCGCAATGTTCGCGGACGCTGCTACCGTGGAACTTGCGAAGGCGCCACACTTACGAAAGTCGCCGGTCCAGATGCTGAAAATTTTTACGCTCATATGTACCGCGATGCCGAACCAATCGCCTTGCACGTACGGGAGCATAGCGGCCAACTTTCCGGAGCGAAACGCGAGGAGTACGAACATCAATTTCGCGATGGCAAGATCAACGTTCTTGTCGCATCGCCGACGCTGGAATTAGGGGTAGATATTGGCGCACTGACGACCGTCCTTTTGCGCGGGCTTCCACCATCTCCCGCGAATTACGCTCAACGTGCTGGCCGTGCCGGGCGACGCGAACGTATTGCAATCGTATCGTCGTACGCGCAAACGTCGCCTCACGACGCGTACTTCTTTGCCCACCCTGGAGAGATGATTTCCGGAAGCATTCCAGCGCCTCATTTTGAACTTGATAATCCGACCATTGTGCGAAGACACATACGCTCGCTTGCTCTGGAGAAAATCGAGCGCCCACTGCCTCGTTTCATGCGTGAATTTCTCGATATTCCTCCGGCCAGCGAAAAGCCCAGCCCTGACGACTTTATTACTTCCAAATTACGCACCAATTTAGAAGCGGTTGTGGAACTTCGTGCGAAACGGGCTTCTATTGTTGGCGCCGTTTCCGACGCGTTTCGAGACGAGCGTGGCTTTGCGTGCCTGACCCCGGAAGCAATCGGAGCAACCATCGATGGATTTGAGCACGATCTCTTTGGAGTGCTACGTGCCTGGCACTCGGAAATTATTGAAATTGCCGCTGATATAAAACGAATTAACGATCTTGCCACGCCAACTGGCGAGGAGCATCGCCGTCGTGCTCAACTGCAGAAGACACTTGTGCGATTGACCATGCCGGCCTACGGAGAACATCGCGGGGGCGGTAACGACGCCTACACTTTAGGGTATCTCGCGAACCACGGATTTCTTCCAAGCTACGCCTTCCCAGGAACGCCTGCCACGTTATTTTCGCGCGATCTCGACGATGGCGAAGTGCAGCGTGATCCTTTACTTGCCCTAGGCGAGTTCGCCCCCGGCGCATTAGTTTACGTTGACGGGAAAAAAATAAGTTGTACGGGTTTGAATCTTGTTCGAAGTATTGGCACCTCGCCTGAAGATTTCGTAGCTGGTACGGATTCGAAATACTCGCGTTGTCTAGCATGCGGCTTTCACGCACCACGGGCTTGGATTGGCGACTGCCCCGACTGCAAAGCCGAGAACACGCAAGAGGAGGAGCCTCGTCTGGAGATCGTTGCCTTTCGTGGTGCGGTAGACGCTCAGATTACGGCCAGCGAAGAACAGCGACGCCGGACAAAATTCGAGTTATCGGTGGCAATATTTGGGAAGCCGAGTTCGGAGACGACCCATAGCTTTGATTTGATGACGGCTCGATACAGGCGAAATCAGCCCTTATTGGCTATTAATCATGGGGTCCGCGAAAATTCCGGGACGAAGCCGTTTGTCTTTTGTCTGGATTGTGGCGACGCAAAGCAAGATACAAAGGCCGATTGGAAGCAAGCGCACGTAAGGTCCCGAAAACACGCACCAAAAGAGTATAGAGCAAATCTGACGTATGCTTTTGAGAGCGATGTACTTTTAATAGAGGTTCCGTCGTTCGGACCGGATGAGGCGGTTACACTCCGTCATGCATTGCTGTCGGCGATCCGGATCGAGTTTCAAGCTGATGAAGGTGAATTGGATGGCTTTGACCTTGCCGCAAACGAACATCGGCCGACAACAATAGTGTTATATGAGAACGTAAGCGGCGGTGCCGGATATTTACGACGTGCCGGCAGTGATTTGCCGCGCATCGCAACGCGTGCACTCAAGTTGATGAAGCATGATCCGCCCTGCGTGCGCGCGTGTTACCTATGCCTTTTGAACTACTTTAATCAGCGCGACCATGAACGTATTGATAAGCGTCTCGTCGAGGGAATACTAGACGAACTGGTTCTGGAACCGGCTAGTGGCATCGCTCTTGTCCAAGGAGACCAAAAGCAGCCGCATGTAATTCGCCATGTGGAATCACCTATCGAAGCGCTCTTGGATGCGGCGATGCGGCGCCACCTGCCGTCGTTCGAGCTTCAGGGAGAGGTATTCGATTCGACTGGCAAGCTTGTCTCTCGACCCGACATGCTTTTCGATGCCCAGCGAATCGCCATATACGCGGATGGGCGAGATTTTCACACAAGTCCGGACCAAGTCGAAAACGATAACAGAATTCGATCCAGCGTTCGCGAATTAGGCTACCGGGTGCTCGCATTTAGCGGAAGCAGAATCGCTGGCGACATAGACGGATGCATTCGTGAAATTGTGTTGGCACTTGAGGATGCCAAATGAACTCATATCGTGGGGGAATTTCACTTGGCCTATTTGTTTAGGCCACCTCAAAATAGCAAGTGCCGATAATTTCGTGATCAATCCTGACGCTATTCCTATGTCTGCTTTCATCATCGCTAACACGTCAACTTCCGGTCGGACGAGTAATGGTAAGTCCGCAGAGGCGACTGCGACATCGAGAGCGTCAGTCAATTTGGCGCAGATGTACCACGCCCATCTCGGAGGAGCTGCGTTAATCGTCTTTAATGGTCGAATTTCTATCGGGAAAATATCGATAAATGAGGCGCGTAGACGCGGTTTTAGCTTTAGTCTGTTTCTCACTAATATCGATTTATCAAAGTGCGTTGTTTATTTAGTGCCGTTAACATGCTCGCATTGATTAGTGCTTGAGTGCCTTGCATTAAATTGGTTTAGCTATGCAAACCTACAATAGTTGATCGATTCACAAAGACGTCTAACCGAAAGAGTTTCTTGTTTACAAGGATGAAACATTACGTGTTTTAAATTGAGAAAAAATCCATTGGCGCTTTATGGATTGTATTTCGCAGAATCATGGGAACCGTTTCAGATAGGAGAGGTGCCGCTGCAAAAATAAAAATGCGTGCGTTAATCAGTTTTTGCCAACGCTCCCTCCTGGGTCTTAATATTCATACGCAGTAGGTCAGTCCTGCCGAGCGCGCGATTAAGACCGAACTTAAAAAAACATATTTGTCGCTAAGTCGATCAATACGAAAGTAAAGAGAACGGTGAGAGCAATTAGCGCGGCACTTACCGGAACTGACACTCGAGTAAAATGAAGTATTAAATACTTTTTTCGGGAACGCCATTTATATTACTAATGACGACGTGGGAGGCAATATGAAAAATTCGCTGAGCGCATACATTGGCGCGATTGTGACGCAGGGATTATCGAGAGGGACGATAATTTTCGAGGCCGTTTTAGGGCTGATAATATCACTTTGGAATGGCGGCGGGATTGGTTGTGACTCCTTGCGTGGCTAATGCTCATGCTATTACTGCGCGTGGTTATCATTCCGTTGCCTTTGCGATTTTATTGCGTTGTTCGGAATTCCGGATTGAAATGCGATTTGATAAATTTGAATTCGGACTGGTAGTTAGTTTTTCGCGTGGAGCACATCTTCGGCATGGTCAAAGGGACCTTCGGCTTCAGGAAAATTCAATACCGTGGCATTGCTATGAACGAAAGTTGCTTGAACGTCCTGTTCGCATTTTCGAATTTTTCCATGGCCCGCAAAAAATGCTCTATCTTTCCGCGACGTAGCTGTATATCGACCTAAAAAACGCGAGAAATTACCTTCCTGAGACAGCGGAGAACGCCCCCAACGCACAAAATTCACTTAAAACATCTCGTTTATTCCGCTCAGCCAGAATAACAGTCGATTAATCAATCTCGCCGAAAGTTTGACGCATCGACAGGCACTCGGGAAGAGGCTTGGCGATCATGTCAATAATTGGGACAGGTTCAGTTGGTTTAATTTTTTAGAGGTCCTCAAAGTGACTGGTCAACTGAACCTTCACTGACTCCGCGAAATGGCATGAATGAGTTTTACAAGACCCGCAAATGTGATCGAAAATATGCGAGGCATTGTTGATTAAGGCGATGACGGTTCGGGGCATTTTGCACCCAAAATTCGATGAGGCGGATTAGTGGGAGCAGGTGCGTTTTGACAAAATGGATAAATTCTGTGTGCTAGGATGAGAATATTTTCTGCGTGCAATTCTAAGTTGATTGAGGAAAAGGCCATCGATGTCAAATTGCTGAGCTATCCCGATCGACGCATAAACAGAGCACTTGAAAGCGGCCAAGCGACCTTGGATCGCCAACTCGAACTCTATCGCGAAGGCAAAACGCTGGAACGCGAATGCGACGCGCTCTTAAAGAACGCCGAAAATGAACTCGCCCGCGCCAGCGGCAAAAGTGAAGATACGAATGATCACGGAACCTGACCCTACATCCGAACGCGTCGCGCGCAACACGAAACGGCAGCGGTTCTATGGGATTTTGTATGCTCTCTTTGCCGTCGGATTTTTGGTGCTTGGCATTCATTCGATTGTGGCTTCCGCGAACTCATGGTATGGCTATCTTGAAGTCGTTAGTGCCGCTATTTGGTCATGGTGTGCATGGCAAAGTGTAAAACAAGCCTCGACGACCTGACGAAAATTCTGACCGTCGTATTGTCAGGCAGCATCATCCCCTTACCGTAAGATATGCTCATGCCGGCCCTGGATTTTCCGTTCCGTGGCGATGTCAGCGTTTCGCCGGAAGCTTACGAGACGACGTTGCAAAACTTCACCGCAATCGATCACTCGCACTAATGACCGTCCGTGTTGGGGCCGCCCAGCGAAGCAGCGTGGGAATACCGCGCGCATCACTCGTTGCATTGAGCGCAAGAACCGCCAAGAGCAGCGATGCTAAAACACCCGCGCCCCACACCAGGGCGCGACGTGTTTTTTTCGGGTGAGGTGCGGTACTCCCGGTAACCATGCCGAGCAGCGTCGGCAATCCGGCCCGCAGTACTTGCCCAAGATGGACGGCGATGAAGGCGATCAGCGCAACGGCAAGGATGATGTGAATCACAATTGCAATGCGTTCACCGCCGAAGATCGCGAGCATCCACGGAGCTCGGCGCCCCAACCAAAGGCCGAGCCCGGTGAGAATCATCACCGCTCCGCCAAGCATGACGAGCGTATACGCGAGCCGCTGCGCGCCATTATACTCCTCCGGCTGCATTGCGGCCCGTGGTGACGTCAGTTCTTTGATCGTTGCCGTCCATGCTGCACGTAGAAAATCGCGCTGCGGGACGATGCGCTTCCAGGTGCTCCGTGAGATCGATGTCACCGCGTAGAACAGCGCATTCGCCATGAAAAGAAACGCAATACCTAAATGCCAGGCACGCCCGATCAGGCGATGATCCGTGAGTTGGAGCGCGTTCCAAATCGCACGTGGAATGAGGTGCGTATAGACGGCGAAATGGCGGTCTGCAACGAGCATCGCAAATCCCGTCCACAGCATTGCGAGCAGAACAATTGCGTTAATCCAGTGGGCGATGCGAACGTGCCGCGGTTGAACCTGATGTTCCATAGTGACTACCTTACGTTTCGTTCCCTGTGGAAAGGATGAGGTTGGCGATTTTCTCATCTGCCTTTCAGGAGACAACGTTCTCTACCGATAATCGTTTCGAACGATACGACCTGGAGATGAGTCGGCAGTTGGCGAATGAGGCGTACAGAAAGTGAGGGTTCCATGCTCTTTTCCATGCTCTTAGCGCTCGCAACAGTCACCCAGCCGGTGATGTGGCAGGGGGTCACTCTTGGTGAGCCGATGAGTGCGGTCGTCTCGCGCCTGGGCGATCCGCTGAAGGTGCAAAACGAAGCGGCCGTGAGGACACTTTATCTCTATACGTCGAATCACGCCTCGACGCTCCTCGTTCTCAGCGTAGAACGTGGCCGAGTCCGTCGCGTTCGCGTCGTCGCCCTCAACGATGGAGCGTTCACGCTTACTGATGGTCACGGAATTGCGCTCGGAGCAACGGAAGCACAATTGACGACGTTGAACGGCAAGCCAACGAAGGTACTTGCGTCAACGAAATTTCCTGTCGACATCTACGAACGCCCGGACGGAATCTGGTCCTATGAATTTCTCGGTGGCGCGGTAAAAGCGATCCAATTAGCTCAGGCGGCGGCCGATTTTTCTGCGCTCCCGACCGTAGCCGAGCCCGTCATTCACGGCGGAACATCGTTCGACGATGCAATCGTCGAAATGGCGGATAACGAATTCGATGGAGTAAAGAAAGAAAATATCTACCTTCAGCTCCAGGGATGTGCCCCCGGTGTGAGCTGGAAAACGACGACGCAGTCGCTGATGAGTCACGGCGGAAAAAAGTATGATCGCCTAGATACTGTCTGCCCTACGACCAACGAGAAGCGCGCCTTCTATTTCGACATCACAAATTATTTCGGCAAGCTTTGATGGCCGTACGGTTCCGGAATCCGAGATGCTCCTTCGGCTACGGGCTTTGGGCTCTGACTGGGCATACGGAGCGACATGGGCACGTGGAGAAACAGTGCAAGGAGTGGAATGCTAAAGCTAGTCAATACGAATGCGCTCCCTGAAGTAGCGTGGGTTTCGCCGTCGGGAAACTTTGCGAGTTTTGATTCGAACATCTCCGTGGCGCTTGGGCGCAATCCGGATTCGTTGCATCTGTACGAACGGCATCCGTTCGATGTGGAAATTTGCCGGGTCCCTTCCGGTAAAGCGATGTGCCCGTATCATTCGCATAGCGCGCAATGGGAGTTCTATCATGTGATTTCGGGCTCCGGAACGGTTCGCCATGAAGCGGGTGTCACGGAAATCGTCCCCGGAGATGCATTTATCTTTCAACCGGGGCAACCACATCAACTCATCGGCGGCGCATCCGGGGATCTCGTGCTCTACATCGTCGCCGATAATCCCCTTGGTGAGTCATGCCACTATCCGGATAGCAACAAATGGGCAGTCGCTTCACCCGAACGGCGCATCGTGCGCTCCGAAAACCTGGATTATTTCGACGGCGAAGAATAAACCCGCATGGCCCTTCGACGTTTGGACGATTGCGTTGCGCAAGAACTTGGCGTGACGCGTTCGCACGCGCGCAGCCTGATCATGGAAGGGCGTGTGCGCGTCGATGGGGTGACGATGACCAAGGGCGGCCAGCACGTTCGCTTGGGAGCAACTCTTGACGTCACCGCTCCTCGGCGGTATGTGAGCCGTGGTGGAGAGAAACTGGCTGCGGCCTTGTCCGCGTTTGCTCTTGACGCGACCGGCATGCGTGCGTTGGACGTTGGCGCGTCGACGGGTGGCTTTACGGATTGCTTGTTGCAACACGGCGCGGCTCACGTCGTTGCGCTCGATGTCGGCTATGGGCAACTCGATTGGTCGCTCCGCACGAATCCGCAGGTCGAGGTGCGCGAGCGAACCAACGTCCGTTTGCTCCCGGCCGATGCGTTCCCGGAAGGTTTTGATCTCATCGTGATTGATGCGTCCTTTATTTCCCTGCGAAGCGTCATTCCGAGTGTCATCCCGTATTTGCGCGAGGCAGCAACCATCGTGGCCCTGATCAAACCGCAATTTGAAGCCGGGCGAGATCGGCTGGGAAAGGGCGGAGTCGTACGCGACCCCGAGGTGCATCGTATGGTCGTGCGCGAAGTGCGAGATATGATCGCCGATCTTGGATTGACCATGACTGCATTGTGTGCGTCGCCTCTACGCGGCCCGGCTGGAAACCGCGAATTTCTGGCGCGAATCCAGCGCACAGGCGTTGGGGTGGATGATGCAACGCTCGATGCGGCCATCGGAGCCCAGTGATCGTGTCCCAGCAGATCATTGCCATCTATACGTCGGAGCCCCCTCGGCCTCGCTCCTTAGTGCTTTCACATGCTATTCGCCAGCGTTTCGAGGCACGCGGATTCACGGTGATCGATTCGAGCGACGAGCGCATTTGGTCGGCATCGTTGCTCATTACGATCGGGGGCGACGGAACGCTGCTTGGTGCTGCGCGCGTTGCCATCGAACACGATCTTCCGATTTTGGGCATCAACACCGGTCGCTTGGGATTCCTTACGGAGTTCGATGACGGGGATCCGCGAATCGAACTCTTACCGCAAGCTGTGGAATCCGGACTCGTCTACGAAGAGCGCGCCGCACTCGAAGCGCATTACGACGGACGTTCGTTTTTTGCGCTCAACGATGTCGTCGTTCGCAAGGGCGAGGTTTCGCGTATCGTTCCTTTCGGCTTGCGGATGAATGGTGAGCATGTGGCAGATGTTCCGGCCGATGGGATTTGTATCGCCACCTCCACGGGCTCAACCGCTTATTTCCTTTCGGCCGGTGGCCCGATCATCTCACCCAATGTCGATGCCTTTGGCATTGTCCCCCTACTTCCGCATACGCTGTTTTCGCGTCCGTTGATCGTGACGGCAAGTTCGCGTATCGAAATTACGTGCGATGCCGAATTGGCCCACGCCCATCTGGAATGTGATGGCGAAGTCATTGCCGAGATCGCGCGCGGGCGGACCGTCGTCGTGACGCGGCATCCGAAAACCGTTCGCTTCGCGAGGGTCGAAAAATTGCGTTTCTTCTCGCGTCTTGAAGAGAAGCTGCGCTGGGGTGTCTCGATTCGTGCAACGTCGCTGGACGGTAGTTCAGAAAACTAATTCGCTCGATGCTTCGGCGCCTCCACATCGAAAATTTTGCCTTGATCGGCGATGCCGAGCTTTGCTTCGGCGACGGTGTGACGATGATTACCGGCGAAACCGGCTCGGGAAAAACGATGCTTCTCGGCGCGTTGCTTTTTGCCGTGGGCGAACGGGCCAGTAGCGATTTCATCGGGCGGCGAGGTGAGCGTGTGCGCGTAACGCTCGGTTTCGATCTGGATGAACCGCAACGCTCGTGGCTTGCAGAGAACGGCTTTGAATTCGAACCCGGCGAGATGGCCGAGATTGTCCGTGAACTGCATTCGAGCGGCAAGAGTTCTCTGCGTATCAACGGTCGGGCGACGACCGCGAGTTTTGTGCGCGAGTTCGCACCGCACATGTTCGATCTCGTCGGCCAGCACGAAGCGCAACGCCTCCTCGCACCGCGCTATCATCTCGCGTTACTGGATCGCTTTGGCGGTCGTGAGCTTCTGGATGTTCGCGATGCGTGCGCCGACGCATATGACCAGTGGGTTGCTTCGCGCGACGCGCTACGGGAAGTCGAAGCTGCCGGAGTCGATGCGCGGCGACGCTATGATGACGCCGCAGAAACCCTCGCGGCAATTACGGAGCTTGCTCCACTTGCCGGCGAGCTTGGAACGCTGCGCGAACGCGCAAAATTGCTGGCAAGTGCGCAACGCGTTGCGGCTTCGCTAACCATCGCGCATGAAGCGTTGGCCGACGATGATGGCGGTGCTATTACCGCAATCGGTGCCGCCCGGACGGCACTCGACGGTATTCGATCCTTAGCTGCGCACTTTGAGGATCTCACCGTTCGTCTCGACGCGGCGCAAAACGAGTTGGTCGATTGTGCTGCAGAGATCAGCAAAGCGGCCAATGAGATCGAATTCGATGCCGTTGAAACCGAGCGCATCAACGAGCGCATCGATGCGTTGGATCGTCTCCAGCGTCGCTTTGGTGGCTCGCTTGACGCCGTGTTCGAGGCGCAAAACCAGGCGCAAGCAATTATCGATGCAGCCGAGCTTTCCGACGAGCGTCGAGCAGCAGCCAAAGCGCGATACGATGCCGATGAACGCATAGTACGGGACCGGGCTTCACGCCTTCGTGTTCTGCGCAAAAAGGCGGCGGCAGCGCTTGAAACGGCGGTCGCCGCCGAACTCGGTGATTTGGCCCTTGCCTCAGCGAAGTTGACGGTAGTCGCCGAAGATATCGAAACGATCACGGCGACGGGCGATCAGCGCATGAGCCTGATGTTTCGCGCGAATACCGGTGACACGGCGCGCAGTTTGTCCCACGTCGCATCCGGCGGCGAACTCTCGCGCGTTTTGCTCGCACTCATCGTCGCCTTGGCCGGTTCACGAGAGCGCAATGCTCTCGTCTTCGATGAAATCGATGCAGGCATCGGCGGGGCAACGGCAACGGCCGTTGGAACGCGCATTGCGCGCCTCGGCAAGCAGTCGCAAGTTGTCTGTGTGACGCATCTCGCGCAAATTGCCGTCCATGCCGATGTGCATGCCGTCCTAGAGAAACGCGACGACGCCGACGGCGCTGCAATCACCCTTCGCACATTGGCATCACACGAGGAGCGCGTCGATGAGATCGCTCGCATGCTCAGCGGCGAATCTCACGATGCCGCAAAATCTCATGCGCGAGAACTGCTACGTAATCTGGTGAATTTTTAGCACGTTCGTTCCGCCGGCGCCCGTGGGCATGCCGGTCGTGAAGGCGACATGGTCCCCGTGCTTTACGAGACCCGCGCTAATCATCTGATTCTCCATCATATAGAGCAGGACGTCGATGCTCGCGTATTTCTCGATCAGGAGCGATTCTACGCCCCAAACGAGCGCGAGACGGCGCGCAACATACGGCACCGGAGTCAGCGCAATGATCCGTGCGCGTGGCCGAAATGCGGCGATATGATGGGCAGTGTTTCCTGTCGTCGTTCCGGTAACGATAAATGGTATATCCAACTCGTCGGCCGAGCGCGTTGCGCTTTCGGCAATCGAGCTGGAGACGGAGGGAATGATCCCTTCGAGCCGGCGATCGCGCAAGGCATCGTGCGGATAATTTTCTTCGACTTGTTGTGCAATATCGGTCATCATACGCACGGCTTCGGTGGGATACAAGCCACGGGCCGTTTCGCCGGATAGCATGATCGCATCGGTGCCGTCGAGGATCGCATTGGCAACGTCGGTGACTTCGGCACGCGTCGGGCGCGATGACGTCGTCATCGATTCGAGCATCTGCGTCGCCGTAACGACAGGTTTGCTCGCTCGATTGCAACGCGCGATAATATCTTTTTGAATCATCGGAACGGTTTGCAACGGCACTTCGATTCCCAGATCGCCGCGCGCGACCATGATTCCGTCGGCCGTGGCAATAATGTCGTCGATATGCGCGAGTGCTTCGTGCTTTTCAATTTTTGCCAAGATCGGAATGCATTTCCCGCGCTCTGCCATAAAGGTTTTTACTTTACGAACATCGTCGGCCGAACGCACATAGGAGATGGCGACGTAATCGACATCTTCATCCAATCCGAACGCAAGCAGTTCAAGATCGCGTTCGGTGACGGCATCGAGATTGAGCGTTCCGTCCGGATAGTTAATGCCTTGCTTGGAGCGTAGATCGCCGCCGAATTCGACGACGGTGTGAATATCGGTCTCGGTTTTCGCCGTAATGCGTAAGGTAATTGCTCCGTCTTGCAGATAGAGGCGATTTCCAATGCTCACATCGCTGGGCAGGTTTTTATACGAGCAGGAAACGCGCTTGCCATCGCCTTCGATGTCATCCGTTGTGAGCGTGAACGTGTCGTCTCGTTCGAGGCGAACGCTGGCGACGCCATCGGCGAATGTCCCGGTCCGAATTTTCGGGCCCGGAAGATCTTGGAGAATCGCGACTTGCGTTGAGAGTTCGTTCGCCAGAGATCGAGCCGTTGCGATGACCTCGGCATGTTCTTTCGGCGTGCCGTGCGAGAAGTTTAAGCGTAGGACATTGGCCCCGGAAATAATCAGGGATCGCATGACACTACGGTCACGCGAGGCGGGGCCGATGGTCGCAATGATTTTCGTTCGTTTTTGCAATACTAGCTCGTCACTCATGTCGAGCGCATCGTGCGCGAAGGACGTGGAAGGCTCCTGCGCTGTCTTAAGCGCACTTAAGCCACGATGCGTTCGCGTGATAGCCAAGATCCGGAATTGCCAGCTCGGATCACCCGCGCTTACCTGCTTTCTATTCTCTTGCATGTGCTTTTGGCGGCCCTTTTTGTGATTGCCCCCTTTACAAGCGACGCAACGGCCGAAATCTCGGGTGCCCCGGAGACGGTGCGGATGGACCAACGCGCTCCGACGCATCAGGCCGTCGCGATGAAGGCGCCGCCGAAACTTCCGAAATCGGCGGTGGTTATTCCGGCCGCACAAAAATTCGTTCCCCGTCCACGTGAGCTCAGCGTGATCGTCCCCAGTGCGCCGCCGATGCCGACGCCGCTGCCACAGGCATCGCCGCTGGTTGCCCTTCCCCAGAGTCCGATCGCTCTGCCCTCGGCTGCGCTCGTGTCCGTTCGCATCACACCGCGCCCGACGATCGCCCCGACGGCTGCACCGACCGTCGCGCCGACGCAACAACCGACGCTGGCGCCGACGGCCCAGCCGAGCCCGGCCCCGACGGCCCAGCCGAGCCCGGCCCCGACAAGCGCACCAACGCAAGCCCCAACGACGTCCCCGACAACCTCGCCGACGAGTGCCCCGCGCCCCGCGGCAAGCGCGGCGCCGAAGAGTGCGCCAAGCCCCGGGCCGGCGCGGATTTCGCGGGGGACTCCCGGCCCTAATGCGAAGGGTGGCCCGAAAGCCGTGCACGTTCCAAACCTCATCCGGGTCGCTCCATCGCCGAAGCCGGCGCGTAGCCGGCCGACTCCGAAGCCGCGATCGACTCCCGGAACCCCGGGCAACCTCAATGCGCTGATCCCGCATGACACGGTGCTGCCGCAGAATCTTAAACGCTACGGGCCAAACTACGGAGCGATGTCCGGCGGCTATGCCCCGACGCCTCCTCCCGATGTGCGCGACCAAACGCAGTACCTCTATCGCACGTCAGGTATCGATCGCTTGGAAATGTGGGTGACGCGCGTCACTAGCGGCGCGTTGGCAGCGCGTTGCTACGGCTGGCTCGTTCGCTTTCCGCAGGGGCCTCCGTCGCAGGCCGCTCCGCCAAGTAAGCTTGCCCCGACGATCATCTTTGGCGGCGGTGGCGGACCGACGCAAGCCGGTCGCGCAGTTGACCCGATTATCGTTGGTATGGCGACCATTCCGTGCCGTCGGAGCGCCCTAGCGCCCTATCGACCATAGCCGTTGGGCCCTACGACTTCCGTCGCGTTGGCGCGAAGCGATTCCCGCTTGCTTGCCGACATTCGTCGGAGTACCATGAAGGCGTGTCCGATCGGCACAGAACTCGTCGCTCATTACGAGAGACAAGGAGGACGGTTGAACCCGCAAGATCCACCGGGCCACCAGGCCCGCGACAAAGGCGAATCTTAGCGAGCGCGGCCCACGCGCTTCACGGCAGCCGGACGTTTCCCGGTACTCGCCACCGTCGCGAATAACGAAAAACAGCAGACGGGCCGTAACCCACGGGGTTGCGGCCTGTCGCATTATCGAGTATCGTTTGTGCGTGGTTAATGATTCAAGCGTGGGCATGTCCCGCGCTTCGTTGTTGAATGAGGTCTTCGAGCAGGCAGTCGCCGAAATCGCTCACGATCCAACCTTTGTGGCCGTCGAAGTCGTCAAACATGCATCGGCGCATCGTCGCGGGAGCACGGCGCTTTCGGTGACGATCGATCGCGAAGGCGGCGTGGATGTCGCGCTTTGCACGCAAGTTGCCGGGTACATCAACGATGCGTTGGCCTCGTTCGAAGAACTGTACACATTGGAAGTTGAATCCGCAGGGCTTGAACGCCCCTTGCTTCGACCCGGCGACTATCAACGCTTTGCCGGCAAACGCGTTCGCATCATCACCACACTCACGATTAACGGTGCGAAAACGCACCGCGGCATTCTCGGCGGCGTTCGTGGAACGTCGGTGATGCTCACGACCGATTCCGGCGAATTGCCTCTGCCTCTGGATACCATTAAATCGGCGAATCTCGAATATGATCCGCGCGCTGATCTCACCCGCGATAAGAAAGAACGAAAACAGCATGCCTGAAACACAAGAACGCCTCCTCGATACGCTCGCTGCAATTGCAAAAGAGCGCAATATATCATTCGAGATGTTGCTTGAAGCCCTTGAAGCTGCGCTCTTAACGGCCTATAAGCGTCACTACGGTGCCGACGCTAACGCGTTGGTGAACGTCGATCGCAAAACGGGCGAGTATCGCGTCTATCATCGCCGGACCGTCGTTGAGGAAGTGACCGATCCGAAATTGGAAATTTCGGTTGCCGAGGCAAAAGAGCCGTATCAGCCGGGCGATTTCTTCGATGAAGAAGTCATCCCCAAAGAATTCGGCCGCATCGCTGCGCAAACCGCAAAGCAAGTGATCGTTCAACGCATTCGTGAAGCCGAACGCGATACGGTTTTTCATAAGTACTCGAAAAAACTCAACGATATCGTCGTCGGTAAAGTGCAGCGCTTCGAGCAGCGCAATATGTTCGTCGAACTCGAAGGCCGCGATGAAGCGATTCTCCCCTATAGTGAACAAGTCCCGACGGAAGTCTTTCGCATTAACGATACCGTGCGCGCGTATGTGCTCGATGTTCGTAAATCACCCAAAGGTCCGCAAGTCGTGCTTTCGCGTGCAAGCGAAGGGCTCGTGCAGCGCCTTATCGAGCTGGAAGTTCCCGAAGTCGCCGATGGCCTGGTCGAAATCATGGCGATCGCCCGCGATGCCGGTTCTCGCTCCAAAGTCGCCGTGCGGACGCATCGCCCGGAAATCGATCCGATCGGCGCGTGCCTTGGGCCGAAATCATCGCGCATCGCCAACGTCTCGGATCATTTGCGCGGTGAAAAAATCGATGTCATTCGTTTCGATTCCGATGTTCGCGTCTTCATCATGAATGCGTTGGCACCGGCTAAAGTCGTGGAAGTGGAACTTTTTGAAGACGACGGCGTCGCACTCGTCATCGTTCCGGATTATCAGCTATCGCTGGCAATCGGGCGCGAAGGGCAAAACGTTCGTTTGGCTGCTCGGATGTGCGGTTGGCGCTTGGATATCGCCGCCGAAAGTGAAGCCGAAGCCGCCCGGGAACGGTATATGGCGGAGCGCTCGGAGACCCCGGCGCAAGATGCGGCCGAAGTCTTCGAAGAGCAGCTTCCCGAGGCCGTCGAGGGCCAAGAAGCGCCTGTCGAGGGCGTGGATGCCGAACTGATTGCTAAGCTCGAAGCGTTCCGCCGTGAACGTTTGGGCGACGCATAGGCGTCTGGAGTCGATGTCGCACACCCGAGGACATATCCCTAGCCGGCTTTGTATCGGGTGCCGCCAGCGAAAGCCTCAAGGGAGCCTTCGGCGCTTCGTCCGAGTCGAAGGAACGTGGATCGCCGATGCGTCGGCGCGCCGCGTGGGGCGGGGAACCTACCTCTGCTCGGCAGCCTGTGCGGCGGCCTCGGCAAAGAATCGGCGGTATCCGGGGCTTGCAACGGTCGCCGTCGAAGTACTGGTTTAGAAAGATATGACGACGATGCACCATGCGTAGCGCAAGCTGCGTACCGAGAGGCCGAACGAATCGCGTTGCGGGGAGGTCGGCGATGTAGTACAACGGAGCGATGGCCGTTAGCGCGAGTGCGCGCGGTCGCATAGGAAAGGCTGATCTTGGCAACCGGTAAAGTCCGCATATTCGAGCTCGCAAAAGAAGTCGGGCTCACCTCGAAGGAACTCATCACGCTCTTCAACGAGCGCTTGGCTGGCGTTTTCGAGGCAAAAAATCAACTCAGCGTCGTTCCTGATCACATCGCGGACCTCGTTCGTAGTGTGCTGCTCAAACCCGCAGCGAAGCCCGTTTCCGCTCCGTCGTCTGCTCCAATGGAAACCCCGGCCGCCGTCGCTGAAAAGCCTCGAGGCAAGCCGGTCAAAGCCCCCGCCGCTAAGGCCGCTCCTGCGGCTTCGGCGAAAATCGAATTCGTTCCGGAGCCCGTCGTCGGCCTCAAGCCGGTCACCGGGCCCGCGACGCCGGCCGCTCGTCCTTCGCGGGCGAAAAAAGCAGTGGCCGCAGTCGAAGAGCCGGTCGAGGTCGCGCCCGTCGAGGCCGTAGTCGCCGAGCCTGCACCCGCAGTCGAGCCGCCGCAACGGCCCGAACCGCCGTCGCCCATCGCGCCGCCGAAGCCGCAGGCACCGACCGCCGCCCCGAGCCGACCGCAAGCGACGCGTCCGGTTGCGCCGCGTCCACGCGCCCCTCTGCCACCGCTGCCGCCTCCGCCGCCGATGCCGGATGCTCCGGTGAATCGTCTCCGTCCGGTCCCGTCGGGGCAAGCCTCGATCGTGCCGCCGCGCCGTCCGACGCCGCCGCCGCCGACGACCTCCGCCTCGGCATCGCCCGGTCCGCAGACCGGCCTTCCCGGCCGTCCTGGTGTTGCTCCGCGCCCCGGTCAAGCCGGTCCCGGTCAAATGGGTCGTCAGACCGTCGCCGGTGCGCGCCCCGGCGCTCCCGTCGCGCCGCGCCCCAGTGGCGTCGGTGCTCCGGCGAATCGTCGTCCAGCCGGCAACGGTCCGTTCCGCCCGCTCGCGCCCGGAACAACTGCTCCAGGTGCCGCTCGTCCGCTCATTCCCGGACAAGCACCGCAGACCCCAACGCCTTCGAGCGGTGGTCGTCCGGGTGATCGCGTTCGCTCGCATGAGGATAAGGCTGCCGCCAAAAAAGATCGCGAACAGGATCTGTTGCTTGAAAAAGAGCGTCAGCGCAAGAAGAAACACGACCATGCGTTGGCGACGCCGGAACGCGTTCTTGAAACGATCGAGATTCCCGATCTTTTAACCGTGCAAGAGCTGGCGACGTCAATGATCGTCCCGGCAAAAGACGTCATCACCGAACTCATCAAAATGGGAACGATGGCGACGATTAATCAGAATATTCCAAGCGATGTCGCCATCGCCGTTGCCAAGAAGTTCAATTTCAACGCCGTTGTGAAAGAAGCCGGCGAAGAAGTGAGCGTCGAGCAAGAAGAAGATCGTCCGGAAATGATGACGGAGCGGCCTCCGGTCGTCACCGTGTTAGGCCATGTCGATCACGGCAAAACGTCGCTGCTCGATCGCATTCGCAAAGCGGACGTCGCCGCGGGCGAAGCCGGCGGTATCACGCAGAAAATCGGTGCCTATACGGTCGAGCAAAACGATCGTCGCATTACCTTCATCGATACGCCGGGTCACGAAGCGTTTACCGCAATGCGCGCACGCGGTGCTCGTGTTACCGACGTTGCGATTCTCGTTGTCGCCGCCGATGACGGCGTCATGCCGCAGACGCGCGAAGCGATTTCGCACGCCAAAGCGGCGGGCGTTCCGATCGTCGTTGCCATCAACAAAATGGATCGCGCCGATGCACAGCCGGATCGTGTCAAGCAACAACTTGCCGAGCTTGAATTACAAGCCGTCGATTGGGGCGGAAACATCGAGATGGTGCCCGTCTCCGCACGGACCGGCGACGGTATTGCAAAGCTGTTGGAAACAGTGCTTCTCGAAGCCGATATTCGTAATCTCAAAGCGAATAAAAATCGCCGCGCCGGCGGCGTGGTGATCGAATCGTCGTTGGATCGCGGCCGCGGTGCGGTCGCAACCGTGCTCGTGCAGACCGGAACGTTGCGCGTCGGCGATATTGTCGTCGTCGGTGGAACGTTCGGTAAAGTACGCGCACTCATCGACGATAAGGGCAAGCAAGTCAAGAAAGCCGGACCTTCGATTCCGGTTGAAGTCATGGGCTTACAAGACGTGCCAGCCGCAGGCGATACGCTGATGGTTGTGAGCGACGAGCGCGTTGCGCGCGAAGCTGCCGAGAAGCGTAAATCGCGTCGTCGCGACGTGCGTATTTCCACCTCGGGTGCGGCCAAAGTGTCGCTTGAAACCTTCATGTCGATGCCGACGGAAGGCAAGAAGACGCTCAATCTCATTATCAAAGCCGATGGTCAAGGGTCGGTTGAAGCGTTGCGCTCGCGTATGGAATCGCTCTCCAATGAGGATGTCGATATTCGTGTCATTCTCGGCGGCGTCGGTGCCATTACGCCAAACGATGTCAATCTCGCGGCCGCTTCGGGCGCCGTGTTGATCGGCTTCAACATTCGCCCGGATGAAACGGTCAAGCGTTTAGCCGAAAACGAAGGCGTCGATCTGCGCAACTATCAGGTCATCTACGAAATCGAAGACGATCTGCGCAAAGCGATGCTCGGCATGCTCGCACCGGTGGTGCGTGAAGTCACGCTGGGCCGCGCCGAAGTCCGTCAGGTCTTCAAAGTCAGCAAAGTCGGAACAATTACCGGCTGCTATGTGCTCTCCGGCAAGATTGTGCGTAATTCCAAAGTGCGCGTCTTGCGCGATAGCGCAATTGTGTTCACCGGCGAACTCGAGTCGCTTCGTCGCTTCAAAGACGATGTCAAAGAAGTGGCCGAAGGCTTCGAGTGCGGTATTCAAGTCGCGAAGTTCCAGGATCTCAAAGAAGGCGACATCGTCGAGGCCTTCGCAATGGAAACCGTCGCTGCAGAACTGGCAAAAGTCTAGCGTGCCGTTGACGAGCGAAAACACGAATCGAGTGATGCGGAGTCTACTGACCGTATCGCTCGGGCGTGTGAGCGAGCGCCGAAGCCAGGATGGCGAGAGGCGCGAGGAACCGAGTAGCATTCTTGCAGGAGGCAAGAATGCGCGCGTCCCGAGTGATACGGTCAGTAGACTCCGCATCACGGCGCTCGGGCACGAGTGAGGAGTTTACGATGAAATCGCAGCGGTTGGCGCGGATTGATCATGAGATGCAGCGAGTGTTGGCGACGCTGATTTCGCAAGAGCTGAAGGATCCGCGGCTTGGATTTCTTACCGTGACGCGCGTTGAAGTCGCCGATGATCTCAACCATGCCAAGGTGTATGTTTCTGTTATCGGCGATCGACATGTTGCCAAGCAATCGATGGAAGCTCTGGAGCGCGCATCGGGATTTTTGCGGGGCGAGCTTGGGCATCGCATCGATTTGCGGCATACTCCCGAACTTAACTTCATCGAAGATCGCTCGACCGAACGTGCGATTGAGATGTCCAAAACCTTACGTCAAGTTGCTCCACCGGTTGAGGTGAAAGCTGCGGAGCCGGAGGACGAAGAATGAGCACGACGTTGCACAATTCTTCCACGCAAGAGGTCGTAGCAGAGTTGCTGCGTCGTCCGGCCTTTGTGATGGTTTCGCATGTCAAGCCCGATGGGGATACGTTGGGTGCAGGCCTCGCATTGGGCATTGCGCTCAAGCGCATGGGTAAACGCGTCGCGTATTTTCAGCAGGATCCGGTACCGCGGAATTTGCGTTTTTTGCCGGATGCACAGTTCGTTTCTCGCGAGATTCCGGGTGATTTTCCGCCCGATACGCTTTTTGTGTTTTGCGATATGAGCGATCCGGCGCGTGCGGGAGAATTTTTGCCGACGTTTACGCGCGAAAATGCACTCGATATCGATCATCATCTCGGGAATTTGCATTTCGGTGCATTCAACTATGTTATCGATTCGGAGTGTTCGACGGGAACGTGCGTCGTGCGATTGTTGCGTGAAATGGGTGTGCAGATCGATCAGGAGATCGCCACCTGTTTGCTCACGACAATCATGACGGATACCGGCGGGTTCATGCATTCGAATACGACGCCCGAGGTGCTGGAACTCTCGGCCGATCTTATGCGACGGGGTGCCGATAAAGAGCTTATCACGCAAGAGATTTTCGGCAATAAGCGTTTGGCTGCCATGAAATTGTTAGGCGAAGTCCTCGCTGTTGCGACCTTCACGCACGATGGCCGTTATGCGTATTCACACGTTGACGATGCGATGTTCGCTCGAACCGGCGCCGATGGCGAAGATACGGAAGACATGGTCAACACGTTACTGTATATCGAGGGCGTTGAAGTCGCGTCGTTGTTTAAGGCGTACGATGGCGAGATTCGCGTCAGTTTGCGCTCGACCGGTCGGGTGAATGTTCAAGCCGCCGCAAAACGTTTGGGCGGCGGCGGTCATTTTAGGGCGTCGGGCCTAACGCATGTCGGCGATCTGCCGTCGGCGATATCGGCCGTGCACGATGCCCTCGTCGCCGAGGGACTGTAAGCGCGACTATCGCTACCATGCTGGGATTCGTCAACGTCTTCAAGCCCGCCGGCCCCACGTCGGCACAGGTCGTTGCTCGCCTGCGACGCATTTACGGCTTGCATTCGGGCGACAAAAAAATTGCCGTCGGTCATCTTGGGACGCTGGACCCGCAGGCGGCCGGTGTCTTGCCGATTGCCGTAGGGAAAGCAACGCGATTAATTCCCCTCCTTGAAGATCAACGCAAATCATATGTTGCGACGCTGGCGCTGGGTGTCAGCACGACGACCCAAGATGCGTTGGGCGACGTGCTTGAACGCGGTGATCTTCCCAGCGATTGGCAGAAACGTTTGAGCGCGGCATTGCAGCATTTTTCCGGCCGTATCGAGCAGATTCCGCCGATGTATTCCGCGGTGCACCATGAGGGGCAACGCTTATACGATCTCGCACGGGCCGGTATCGAGGTTGAACGAAAGTCGCGGAGCATCACGATCTATGCCATCGATATCATCGGTATCGAAGAGGCGACTGTTCGGCTGCGTATCTCGTGTAGCGAAGGGACCTACGTGAGAACGTTGTGCCACGATCTCGGTGCGGCCATCGGTGTACCGGCGCATATGGGGGCGTTATTGCGCGAAGCATCCGGGCCGTTTGTGCTCTATGAAGCGTTGACGCTCGAAGAGATCGCCGAGAATCCAAACGATGCATTGCTCACTCCCGAGCGTATCATTCCATTCCCCACCGTCGTGTTGGATCTTCGCGCCTCGTCGGATTTTCGCGCCGGGCGCGTCGTTCCGTTGCCGGATGGCGCGGCGAATAAACATGTCTTTGTGCGCGATCATTCGCGCACGCTCGTCGGCGTTGGTGAGGCTCACGGAGTCATGCTCGCTCCGCGCAAGGTCTTCGTCTAATGAAAATCTACCACGCGTGGGAGCGACGCTCGACGCGGCCGATTGCCCTCGCGATCGGATTTTTTGACGGGATGCATCGAGGGCACGCCGAGCTGGCTCGGCACGCTCGATTGCATCGCAAACCGGGTGGTCGCGTCGGAGTGGTGACGTTTGCCAATCACCCGGCGACCTATTTGCGTCCGGGGCACGAGCCCGAATTATTGGCGACGCAAGAAGAGCGCGTGAATGCCCTTGCCCACGCCGGATATGAAGAGTGTTGGCTCTTGCCTTTTGACGAACGCATCGCAACGCTTTCGGCTTTAACATTTCTCGATCTGCTTGCCACGACGCTGCATGCACGCGCGCTCGTGACCGGACGCGGCTTTCGATTTGGTCATAAACGTAGCGGCGATTCGGCGATGATCGAAACGTTTTGCTCCGAGAGGGGAATCGCGTATACGGCAGTCGATCCCGTGGTCGATGAAAGCGGCGAGCGCATATCGTCGACGCGCGTGCGCGGGCTGGTCGCCGCCGGCGATATGGAATCGGCCGATCGCCTGTTGACGGCATCGTATGAGATTCGTGGGCGCATCGAAGTCGGCTTTGGCCGTGGTCACGATTTGGATTTCCCAACGGCGAATCTTGCCCTGGAACCCAAGCTTCTTCCCAAAGACGGCATCTATGCGGCGACGGCCCGGTTCGATGGTCGTGATTATGCGGCGTTGGTGAGCATCGGAACGAATCCGCAGTTCGCGGGGACGAAGCGCACGGTCGAAGCATGGCTTCGGGATTTCCACGCGACCTGTTATGGACGGGAGATCGCGTTGCGAGATTTTCGCTTCGTGCGCGACCAAATGACGTTTCCTGATGTTCAAAGTCTTATGGCGATGATGCAACGCGACCGAGAAGCCATCGCCTACCCGAATTTTAGCTCGTAACTGGAGAGGCGATTATCGTGACGCGAACGATGGGTGGACGGACCCTTGGCATGCTTGTCGGACTGACGATGCTGCTAGCCGGCTGTGCAAAGATGCATGCGGCCAATACCGTTGGCGGCGCCGCACCGGTCTGGTCCGATCCGAGCGACGTCGGCACGACCCTTTCGTCCAGCAATTTCGCGGGGAAAGCCGTCTATTTGAACTTATTCGCTTCGTGGTGTCCGCCGTGTAATGATGAGGCACCGGCGATTAACGCGCTCGACAAGCGTTACGCGAGTTCCACGTTTACCGTGATCGGCGTCGATGTCGACGAGAATCCCGTCACGGCGGCGAAATTTGCTGCAAAATATCATCTCGTTTACCCGGTCATCGCAGATACCGGGGTTCTTCGCGATGCGTTCAATGCAAACGGTAATGGGCTTCCCATGCATATCTTTATTCGCCGCAACGGTACCATCGAGCGTATCGTCGTTGGCGAGATGGCGCCGAAAGAGATCGAAGCGGCCATCAAGCGCATTCTGTAAAGATTTCGTATCGCAACGGGCGATGAATTACCACCCCAGAGGGCGTTCTGAGGGCAACTAAGGATGTATTCCGGAGAATGTCGTGCGATAGTACCCTCCATCGCACGACATTCTCGTTCCCTACGCTCACCGGGATTTTGCCGCTATTATTGGCGACAGGGATATCTTCGATGTCGAGCGATCAAGCGATGGTACTAGCACAGTACGTCGGTAAGCCTCAACCTTCCGAAATCTGCCTGATGGGAGGATATAAAAGTGCTCATTAGCCACCATGCCAAGCCGTCCACGATGTACGAGGTTGGAAAACCGTTTGTGCTGGCGCAACAATCCTTATGTCGTCGTATTCCAGTACAACGTCACAACCAGTTCCCGATAGACGACCTATCAAATGCTGCCGAAATTGCGCATGGTCTTATTGTTAGCCTCGATTCGGTGGTCGTTGGATTCATGTACATTCGGAATGATGGAACGGTGATTTACGAAGACGGGTTTATCGATGGACCATCGGTTCCAGCGGGACCACGCAGCAGGGTCTTCAAAGCTCTGGGAATTCCTCCACAAATCCCTGCCGGCACCGGAGCACTCGTCATTGTAAAAAATGATCCGTTTGAGTCTGTTGCGCGTAAAGGTTTCGGCCTAACAAGCTGCTACTAAAAACCCGACTGATTTGAGGAACGTCGAATGTACGCTTTGTGGTGTTGTATGTGATGCATCTGACGTAGCCCTATTTTTCAGGCTGCCTCGAGCGATACGCTCACTGGGACTTTCCCGCTACTGTTGACCGCGACATAGACGGTGGCTCCAGCGATAACATGAACCCAAGGGTTCGAGTAAGGTCAGGTGGGTCAATTTTACCTCGGCGCTAACACAGCAGTACGCTGATGCGCCGATACCCATAGCGAACCCGCGTAGCGGCGATCTCCTTCATCCGCTCTCGAAGAAAGGCGTTCAATGGCCTCGCCGTCGATTTTCGGTAATACGTCCATCGATTGAGCCTGACGAGTTCGCATGCCCGGCGGACCCCGATATCGCAGGTGGTCGTGAGATAGCCGACACGCTCACGCTGTCGCGCCCGCTTTACATTTTTTTTGAGACGATGACCTGAAGCATTTTTCGATCAAGTCTGAGGTCGGCGACGAGTTTGCTTCTAGTGTGCTGTTCTCTTCGCGTAGTTGGCGCAATTCGTGGATGCCGAGTTTCCGAATGATCTCAGCGACGGGGACGCCCGCCTCCGCCTGGCGCAAGGGAGAAGCAATCTGCTCGGGCTAGGTGATTTTGCCGATTTTTCGCGAGTCCCGCTGGTCCACTTTTTGGGTTCAGGGTCACGATCTTCTCTGGCACTTCATGACAGAAATGTTGGAAGAACCTCTATTTGCGATGAAACTCGTTTGCCGTGTTAAGAATCGCGAGAACTGCTGCTGGGATAAGGCTCTCCGGACTATCGGTAGCTCCTGGGAATTGACGGAATCGTTTCTCTATTGCAGGGCCGTAATATCCCGGTAAGCCGATTGCATCTTCACCCATTCGGACGCCACCAATAATCGATATAGTAAGCTCTTTTTTTGACGCACCATTGTCAAGCGCATTTTTATTTAGGATGGGAAGTTTTTCAAGTACATATGCCGTTATAATGGTTAGGGTGTGAGCCTCAACGATAGCATAATAAATATGCTTAGCTATGGCTCGGAGAGTGGCGGTTTTATTGTCATCCATGTTAAAACACCCCCTACGGGTACGTTAAGAGCTTTAGCTCTGCCATTACACGCTCAAGTCCTCCCGACTCCGTAACCGTAATCGCACGCGTCGTCTATTCGCTTTATGCTGCCTCGAGCGATACGCTTACCGGGATTTTGCCACTACTGTTGACCGCGACGTACACTGTGGCTCCAGTGGGGAGTTTGCCACCGAGCATGAGATGGGAGATCGGCGTCGCTACATAGCGCGTGACCACGCGCGCGACTTCGCGTGCTCCGTCGCCGGACATCGCTTCACGTGCGAGCGCATTGGCTGCAGTTCCCGTGATGTCCAAACGAATATTCCGCGTGCCCAATCGCGCCGCAAGGGCATCTAAATGAATCGTGACGATAGCGGCGATCGCCTCGACCGGCAGCGCCTGGAAAGCGACGATTTCATCGATGCGATTGATGAGTTCGGGACGTACCGCATAGGGCAGTTCGTCGTCTGTGAGATTCGTCGTGAGAATGACGAGCGCATGACGGAAATCGACAATGCGGCCCTTCGCATCGGAAATTCTGCCTTCATCCAGGAGTGCCAACAGCAGCGATGCGACATCCGCGTGCGCTTTTTCAAACTCATCGAAAAGCACCACGCAATAGGGCCGACGGCGAACGGCTTCGGTTAATTGCCCGGCTTCGTCGTACCCCGCGTATCCGGGAGGTGCGCCGATGAGGCGTGCAATGGCATGCGCTTCACCGAATTCCGATAAATCAATGCGAATGAGTGCCGTTTCGCTTCCGAATAGTGCCTCGGCGAGAGTCTTGGCGAGTTCCGTTTTTCCGACGCCCGACGGGCCGCGAAAGAGAAATGTTCCCAGTGGCTTGCGTGGATCGTGCAGGCCTGCGCGGGCGCGGCGGACCGCTTCACTGACAGCGGCGATCGCTCGCGATTGTCCGACGACGCGACGCTCTAACGTTGCTTCGAGATGCAGCAGCGCCGACGATTCGTTTTCGGTGAGGGCTTCTTGCGGGACGCCGGTCCACTTCGTGATAACGGAGGCAATATCGCGTGCATCGACCGTCGGCATTGAAACGCCAGCCGGGGCATTGAGCGCAACGGAGGCCGATGCCTCATCGAGTGCATCGATCGCTTTGTCCGGGAGAAAACGGTCCGGAATATAGCGCGCTGCTAACGTCGCCGCGGCTTCGACGGCAGCATCCGTGATGATGACGTGATGATGCTGAGCATATTTTGCGCGCAAACCGCGGAGAATCATGATCGTTGCTTCGATGCTCGGTTCGTCGATTTGAACGGGTTGGAAGCGGCGCTCCAAGGCTGCATCGGCTTCGATGTATTTGCGATATTCATCGAAGGTCGTCGCCCCGACGCATTGCAGATCGCCGCGGGCAAGTTCAGGTTTGATCATCGATGAAATATCGAGCGCACCTTCGGCGGCACCCGCGCCGACGAGCGCGTGGAGTTCATCGATGAAGAGAATCACATCGCGGGCACTCCGTTTGATTTCATCGAGGATCCGCTTGACGCGCGATTCGAGTTCGCCGCGATATTTTGTTCCGGCAACGAGTGCTCCGAGTGCCAACGCGAGAACGCGCTTATTGCGTAGCGAGGCTGGAACGTTTCCCGTTGCAATGCGTTGGGCTAACCCTTCGGCAATCGCTGTTTTGCCAACGCCCGGTTCGCCCACAAGGACCGGATTGTTTTTGCTGCGCCGCGCGAGAATGGCAATGACCCGATCGATTTCGGCATCGCGCCCGATGACCGGATCCAGCGCGTTTTCGCGGGCCAATTGCGTCAGATCGCGCGAGAACGTTTCCAGCGTCGGTGTCGCGCCGCGCAATCGACGCGAAAGATCGCCGAGAGGTGAACTGCCACCCTCGTGCTGCATACGCTCGACGAGAATTGCGCCGCCGGCGATGAGGCCGGCGGCGGCAAGTGCTGCGCCAAGAAAGGGGAGAGCCGAGGTGGCCGACTGGCGGCGCGCACACGAGATGCAAATGCCGCCGGCTACGAGCTTCGTCTGCGAACCGCAGGCGCTACAATGTTCCATCAGCCTTGGATACTCCCCACGGTGCGCTGAAGTTTCCGCTCCTTAGGGCCGCAGGGCATAGGTGACGGTCACGCTTGCCGTGATCGTCAGGGACTGCGGCTCGATCTGGGTCGGTGTCGGGGCCGGAGCCGTCGCGAGGCTTTTTATCATCATTTGCGGCTGATACATCGGTTGGGCCACGTAGCCGCTGGAAAGCATGAGGACATGCGCGACATGGACGCCGGCTGCTGCGGCCATCGCGTCAGCCGAGGCACGAGCTTTGCGGACGGCAGCTGCGAGGGCGGCATTGTGCGGCTTCTCATCATTGCTCAGGCCGTAGGTGACGCCGTTGATTTGCCGGGCTCCGCTGGCAACCGAGGCATCGATGACATTGCCGACGGTGTTCAGCTTGGTGACGCGAATGGCGAGCGAACGTCGCGCGGTATAGCCGGGTTGCGGTCCCCATGGTGCTGGCGTCGCCGTCCCCTGCGGTTTCGGTACGAAGCCGACGTTATACCAGGTGGTGCGGATATCGGTAGTAGCAATGCCCAGCGCGGCGAGTTTCTTCACCAGCGTCTCGTAATCGCGATTGATCGTGCCGGTCGCATCGGCCGCCTTATCGTTGGTGGAGTCCATCTCGATGTTGATCGTGGCGATATCGGGCGCGCTGGTGACCGTCGCGCTTGCCGAGACCGTCAGCGTCATCCTCGGGCCGTGCCCGTGGTGTGTGACGGTGGCTGCCTGGCTTGTCGTGACGAGTCCGAAGCTGAGGAGAAAAAATGCGAGGAGAAGACGGCGCATATGGTAACCTCCCTTGTGATGATAGGTTTGATCGTTGGAGCTGCCGTTGGCCTGCTCGTCGGTGCCCTTGCCGGGCATATTCTTCCCGGGCAGGCTCGAATGGGTCGTTCGGGGGATCTGCTCGTGGGCGCCCTTGGCGGTTTCCTCGGCGTTTTGCTGGATGCGTGGCTTGCCCATGGCGATATAACGTCGGCGAGTCCGGCAATTGTTGCCGTTGGGTTGATCGGGGCCGTCGTGCTCTTAAATATCGCCCGTCGAATGCCACGCCCCTCGGCTTAACCGAATGTCGAAAGGCGGCCCATAGCGTCTGTGTAAACGGCAGAGTGACCATCCGACGTTTTTAGGAGATTGCAAGTAACTGTGGCTACCGAACTGCGCGAATTCCTCATGCTCTCGTACCGAGAGCTCGAAGAGCTCAATCTTGCCGCCAAAGAGCAGCGCAAGAATCGAGTCGATCCGGCAAAAATCCAAGAACTTCGCATCAAGTATTTAAACGACGAGAATCGGATCAAGGCGGTGACCGTCCTCTTTACCGATCTTGAAGGGCGCCTCCACATGCTCGATTACGACAAGAAATTCTTGTTGAAATCGTTCGACAATCTCACTTTCGACGGCTCATCGATCCGCGGGTTTACGCCGCAGCGTGAATCGGATTTGCGTCTTGCCCTGGATTGGTCGGCATTCTATTGGGCGCCCGGCGACGTCTTTGGACCGGGCAAAGTGCTGGTCTTCGCCGATGTCATCGATAAAGACGGGACCCCGTTCGCCGGGGATATTCGCGGAAAGCTCAAGACGCTGGCCAACGATGCCTATGCGAAAAACGGCTATGTCTTGCATGCCGCCAACGAAATCGAGGGCTTTCTTTTTCAAGGCTTGGATGCTGAGCGCAAGTTCCATGAAACGGGCAAATTCGAGTACGTCAATACCGGCGGATATTACCATTCGCTTCCCGGAGATTCGCTGCGTACGTTCATCGATTCCGTTGCCGAAGTGCAGCGCGCAATGGGCTTTGAAAACGAGAAAGATCATCCCGAAGTCGCGCCGTCGCAATTTGAAATTAATTATACCTACGGTGAAGTGGTCGCGGCAGCTGATCAAATTCAACTCTATAAATTAATTTGTCGCCAAGTGGCCACGCGCATGGGCATGACTGCATCGTTTTTGCCGAAGCCCGTCGTCGATGTCAACGGCAGCGGCATGCACACGAATATCTCGGTCAATAAAGACGGGAAAAATATTTTCTGGAAGGCCGATGGAGAAGAACAACTCAGCGAATTCGCATGGCAATTCGCCGACCGCATCCTGTCGGCCGGACGGGATCTGTGCTTGATGCTCAATGCGAGCGTCAACGCGTATCGCCGCCTGGATCCGCATTTTGAAGCCCCGAATCAGATCAAGGTGTCCGCGACGGACCGCGGATCGATGGTTCGTGTTCCGATTGGAAACGAGCGGAGTTCGCGTCTTGAGGTGCGTTCCGTCGGGCCCGATGCCAATCCTTATCTCGTCATGCTCGGCATCTTCGATGCCGGCCTGAATGGCACGATTGCTCCAATTGAAAATCTGCGGCAAGCAGAGCGGTATCTTCCCGATAATATTTATGACGCGCTATCGGATTTTCGCGCGTCGAAATGGGTTTCGGCACTGCTCGGCAATGACGTAAAAGAGCGCTATGCAGAACTCAAGCAGGCATCGGCCGATCGCTGTCCGCGTTTATTGGGCACGTTCGTCAAATCGCAAGAAGTGCAGTACCATCACGAAGTCTACAACCAATACCTCTGGAACCGCTTCTAAATGAGCAGTGCATGTTGCGCGGCATGCGGTGCGTCGTGTGCCGCTGCCGCCGCCTCATGTGCCGCCTGCGGAGCAGCCGTCGCCGCTGTGGCGGCGGCAAGCGCGGCGACGGCCGCAGCGGCGCACCACACGGGCGAAGAAATGGCACCGGTTTCACCAAAAAGGCAAGCCGCACTGTTTCTGATTGCCGGCGTGTTCGTCGTTCTCGGCATCGCCGTTGTCGCGTGGGCTCTCCTGACACAACGGTAGGACGCATCGGACCGCACTAAAAGTCGCAAGGCGAATTTCCCGCGCACGCCTAAGATGTGGGATACCATGGCCTATATTATTACCGAGCCGTGTATCGGCACGAAGGACAAGTCTTGCGTTGATGTTTGCCCGGTGGATTGTATCCACGGCAAAGACGAGGACGATCAGCTCTATATCGATCCTGAAGTCTGCATCGATTGTGGTGCCTGCGTCTCCGCATGTCCGGTCGAAGCGATTTTCGCCGATTCCGATGTGCCGGAAAAGTGGCAGCAGTTCACCGAAATCAACGCGGCCTACTTCAAGAAGGCCTAACTCGCCGAGGCAGCGTCGGTCTCGCAACCAAAAAATGAAATGAACGGGTTGTGCGTAGTGTGCAACCCGTTCGTGTAGTTCGCGCGGCGAAACGCTATGCCGCCGACGTCGTTGCCCTAGACGACGTTTCTTTCGACGTTCAACGTGGCGAGTTACTCGCGTTACTCGGGCCATCGGGCTGTGGGAAATCGACGATTCTCAATCTGATTGGGTGCATCGACACTCCCTCCAGCGGACACATTGAAATCGACGGCATCGTTACCTCGGCCTTAGATGATGATGCGCTAACCGCACTTCGCCGAGAGAAGATCGGCACGGTTTTTCAGTTTTTTAATCTCCTGCCCACACTCACCGTCGCCGAAAATGTCGCCTTGCCGTTGGTCTTGCAACGCCGACCGCGGCGCGAGATCGACGAACGTGTTCACGCCGTGCTCGATCGCGTCGAATTGAGCGGAAAATACGCATCGTATCCCGCGATGATTTCCGGCGGTGAGATGCAGAGGGCGGCCGTAGCGCGGGCCATCGTCCATGAACCGAGCATCGTCTTAGCTGACGAACCCACCGGGAATCTCGATTCTCTGCGCGGAGAACTCGTGCTCGGCTTATTGCGAGATATTGCATCCAGCGGGCAAGCTATTGTCATGGCGACACATTCGGCTGAAGCGGCGGCGCGTGCTGACCGGCGCATTCATTTGCGCGACGGCCGCATAGAACGCATGTCATAACCGCCGTGCTCTTTCGCGCCCTCGTTCTCGGGTATCTTCGGCGAAATACGTTGCGCGCAGCAGCCACGTTATTGGCCGTTGTTCTTGGCACGGCCGTCGCGTACGCGATCGATCTGGCCAACGCAACATCGGTCGCATCATTTGCGCGCAGTGTCGATGTCATCGCCAATCACGTCAACCTGCAAGTGTTCGGCATCGGCCCTGGTTTTGATGAGCGAAAACTCCTAGCCGTTGAACGCCTCGACGGCGTTGCGTCGGCATCGCCCGTCGTCGAAGGAGAGATCGTTGTCGGCGCACGACGCGGAGTTCCGCAGTCCGGCGAGATTCTTCACGTCCTTGGCATCGATGCGACGCGCGCGGCACTCCCGGTGGCGGTTTTTGCCGCTCAAGCGTCGTCGCCGACGCATTTTGATCTGGATGCGTTTATCAATAACAACGGAGTCATTATCAGTTCACGGATCGCGCATGCATACGGGCTTCATCGTGGTTCGCTGATGCATGCAACGGCTGGACCGCACGAAGTCGCTCTGCGTGTGATGGGCATTGAACCTGCCCGCGGCGTGGGTGTCGATTCCAGTGTCGTCTTTACCGATCTCGCCACGGCGCAGCCGCTCTTCTCGAAAATCGGTCTCCTTTCTCGCATCGATCTGATCGTGCAGAAAAATCGCATCGACGCGGTTCAACGGCGCCTCATTTCCATGCTCCCCGGCACGCGCGTGTTGACGCCGCATGTGCGCGCCGACGAAATTCGACGGATGCTCGCGTCGTTTGCCATGAATCTCTCGGCCCTGGCCGATGTCGCTCTGTTAGTCGGCATGTATCTCATCGCCAATGCCGTCTCGATATCGGTGGTGCAGCGCCGCGCGCAGATCGCCACGCTTCGCGCTCTTGGCGCCTCATCGCGTTCGATATTCGGCGTGTTTGCGGCGGAGGGCGCGATCTACGGCGTCGTCGGTGCAGCAATCGGCTTGCTTGTCGGCGCGCTGCTCGCCAATCTTTCCGTTGGGGCCGTGCAAGAAACGGTATCGACGCTCTACGTTGGATCCCACGCAGATCACGTCGCGTACTCCTGGGTGGCAGCGGTGCGTGCGTTTCTGCTCGGAGCCGGTGCCGCGATGCTTGCATCCGTGCTTCCGGCGCGAGAAGCCGCACGGACATCACCGGCCTTTGCCATGCGCATTCAGGGTAGTTATGAGCGCGATGCGACACTGCTGGTTCGTCGCGCGACGCCCATCGGTTGTGCCGTTTTATTGCTGGCGTGGGTATTGGCAAAACTTCCCGCAGTGCACGGATTACCGCTTTTCGGCTATGCTTCCGGGCTTTTGATTATCCTTGGCGCGACGTTTTGCGCACCGGCGCTGGTGCTCAGCGCTGCGTGGCTTTTAGGAAAGAGCGGCATACGGGGGCCGGCCTTTTCTTCTGCGTTAGCATTTTTGCGGGCCTCGCCGCGGCGCTTTGCGACCGCCGTCGCCTCGCTTGCCGTTGCCGTCGGCATGGCTGTGGCCATCGCCTTGCTCGTTGCATCCTTTCGCACAACCGTCGTCTCGTGGACGCACGATGCCCTCGGAGCCGACCTCTATATCAAGACGCCGGGTGCCGTCGATGCCTCGTTCCAAGGATATTTTTCCCCGCGCGATGTCCGCCTTGTGCGTCGTGTTCCGGGCGTTGCGGCAGTCGATACATTTCGCGGAATCGATATTGTAATCGATGGCCGAAGTGCGACGCTCGGAGCCACCGGTTTTTCGGACATTGAGAAACGCAACAAGCTTCGCTTTCTCGGCCACGTCAATTTCGCGCAACTCGCGCAGCGCATGCGCGGCCACAACGTCGCGGTGATTAGCGAGCCGTTCGCCACAAACTTTGACCGCGACGTTGGTGGAACCGTCATCGTCCCCTCGTTACATGGTCCGGTTACCCTCAAAATACTCGCGGTCTATAACGACTACTCGACGGCCGGAGGGAGTTTGATCGTCGACCGTTCGACCTTCGCTCGGTTGTATCACGACGATGGAGTCGATTCCATTGCAGTATATGCGCGCCCGGGTGTACCACTTGCGCTGCTACGAACGCGTATCGAGCGAGCTGTCGAACCCTTGCGAATCGATATCAACACCAATCGTGAGTTGCGAACGTTTGCCATCGGAATATTTGATCGAACGTTTGCCATCACATCGGCGCTCTATGTGATAGCACTGACCATTGCCATGCTGGGTGTGATCGGAACGTTGTTCGCCCTGGTCACCGAAAAACGCGTTGAAATCGGACTCTTACGGTATCTTGGAATGACTCGAGCACAGGTGCGTACATCGGTCTTGGTTCAAGCGGCGTTCGTTGGCGTTGTTGCCGCGGCGCTTGGAATCGCCATCGGCTTGGCTCTTGGCGCTCTGCTGGTTTTTGTCATCAACCGACAGAGTTTCGGTTGGCTCATCGAGTGGCACGCTCCGATTGCCATCTTCATTCAAGCGTTCGTGATGACACTCGTTGCGGCAGTACTCGCCGCGCTCTATCCCGGGATTCTCGCCGCACGCATCCGCGGTACGGAGGTTTTACGCGTCGAATGATTCGCCGTCTTGCGTTCCTCGCGGTGACCGTCTTGGTTCTGTTCTCGCAGGTTGCCGTCGCGTCGCCGGTTTTTACCCCGGCTACCGCGCCATATTCATTTGTTTTTCCACGCGATTATTATGCGCACGATTCGTATCGGACGGAGTGGTGGTATTTTACCGGACACCTCCGCGCTGCAGACGGTCATCTTTTCGGCTACGAACTCACGTTTTTCCGGGCCGCATTACGTCCGGTTCCTTATCGCGTCGCACCTGGCAAATCTGCGTGGCGGAGTGCGCAGCTCTATCCGGCTCATTTTGCTATTTCGGATATCACCGCACATGCGTTTGATCACCACGAGATTCTCGCGCGCGATGCATTGGGGCAGGGCTATGCTTCGCAGCATCGCTTAGATGTGAAGGCCTTCACGTGGTCGCTTACCGGAAACGGCACGCGCGAACCGACGATGCATCTACGCGCAAATGACCATGGCGACGCCATCGATCTGACGGTAAAGGCGATGAAGCCGGTCGCCATTCATGGCCGTGACGGTATCTCGAAAAAAGGCGCGTGCAAAACGTGTGCGTCCCATTATTTTTCGTTTACGCGTTTGGCAACAAGCGGGGTGCTGGTTCGCGGCGGTAAGCGCTACGTCGTTTCGGGCATGAGTTGGATGGATCATGAATACGGATCCGATGAGTTATCCCCGTCGCAAGCGGGCTGGGATTGGTTTTCCATTCAACTCAACGATGGACGAGATATCATGTTGTATCGGTTGCGGGAAAAAAATGGCACGACCACCCGTGAGTCGTCGGGAAGCCTGATCTCCGTTTCCGGACGCGTGCGCTATTTGGCGCGTCGCGATTTTCGCATCGAGCAGACGCGTACGTGGGTATCGCCGCATACTCATGGCCGGTATCCGTCGGCCTGGACGTTGCATATCGCCGGCATAACGCGCCCGCTGGATCTCATTCCGCAATTGGCCGATCAAGAGTTGGCCGATGCCTTGGGAACGAGCTATTGGGAAGGGGCGGTCATCGTGCGCGATGGGCGTACGCATGCGACTATCGGCGTCGGGTACGTCGAATTGACCGGCTACGCGGGTACCCTGCGGCTTTAGCCTGCGAGGGGCGGCCGACATTGGGTGCGAACAGAGATGCCCTATGACGTATGCCATTTCGCAGGAAACCCTCGGTTGGATTTTCGGCCTCGCACCGTTAGTGATCGGATTGACCATTTTTATGGTCGTCTGGCTGACGACGCGTCGGGAGGTCGCTCTCGTTCCTCCGATGGGGCAAACGTTCGCGTGCGCCAACTGCGGTCGTCGATCGGTTCGCGAGCACATGGTGCCCCAGATGCATGACGGCGCCGTCAGTTATGTCTGCGCTCACTGCGCGGGAGCGCACTAGCGCCGCTTAATACCCGCGTGTTTTCACGCGATGGATTGCTCCAAACACGTACGGAATTTCCTCAAGCCCAAAGCGCTCGTCTTTGCCTAACGCCATGACATAGCGTTGCGGAGCGCTACCGTTGCTCATGCCGATCGTGATCGTCGAGATTCCGGGGGCGAGGGTGAGTTGCCGGGCAATTGTTGCGAGATAGTTGGTTCCTGAAAACGGTTCAAAAAACGTTTGCGTCGCGCCGCTTTGCAGATCGAGCGTGGCAATCTGTTGGCCGCGTTGGTTGCGCACGATAGCGTACGGTCGTGCGGCGTTGCCCTCATCCTTGCGCTCAATGAGCAGTTGCCACGGCACGGTTACGGCCGATTGCGTGGAGACGGTGTAGGTATCGGTTTGGCCCGGCGTCAGTCGACCATAGTAGGCCCACGATTTCCGGGGGTCGGAGATGGCGATCGGATGTGTGGCCGGGCGCGGAGAGCACGCGAAGCGCGGGTCGTGGGCGCAGGCCCGGCCGGCATCGCTCCACCCGGCGGCAAACCAAATCCCCACCGCTCCAATGACCACCAAAACACCGATACCGAGGCGTCGTTTCATACGGCATGGTTCGCCGGAACGGATCAGTGAACCTCAGATGGCTTTCTACCGGGTGGAGAGCGGACAACTGGAGAAGAAGTCGAGAAGAAAGTGGGGGCTCCACGATGGATTCAGAGATATCGCGTAGTGATTTCCTTCTAACGAGCGGCCTTGCTGTCGGCCTGCTTGCCGCCGGCCCCAAATCGTCCGTTCCTGCGATGGCCCCGGACGATGTCCTGGCAAAATTAACGTCCGGGAATGCGCGCTACATGCAAGGGTCGCCCGAATGTACGCCGCTCGTCAACCGTCGCGCCGAGTTGGTCGGTGGGCAAAATCCATTTGCTATTATCGTGGGATGTGCCGATTCTCGCGTCCCAATCGATACTATATTTGATCAGCTTCCAGGCTCGCTCTTCGTCATTCGGGTTGCCGGAAACATCGTGACCGACGATGGCTTAGGCTCGATCGAATATGCCGTCGATCAATTCGGTACGCGACTCATCGTTGTTTTAGGACACGCCAGTTGCGGAGCCGTGATCGCAACGATGGCGCAACTAAAAGCACACGATAAGGCGCCTGGGTTCGTGCAATCCTTGGTTGATAAAATCAAACCTGCGATTCCGTCCGGTAATCCGACGCTCGAAGAAGCGATTATTGCCAACGCGCGTTATGGCGCCGAGCAAATCACTAAGCGAAGCGTCATTGTTAATGATAGCGTTCATGCTGGCAAGGTGCGCATCGTGAGCGCAAATTACGATCTCGCAAGCGGTAAGGTTAGCTTTTTATAGAGGCGCGTCGTAAGCGATCCATGATCGCGACACCCAAGCCGACCTCGGGGATTTCTTGCGCGTCGATGCGATCGATATCGCTGCTTTCTAAGTCGTGCAAATGCGCAAAAAGTTGCGCTGCTGCTTCGGGCAGATTTCCCGACGGCGAGAGGATGCGACTCGCTCCATAACCGGGGACGTCATCGCGAAATGCGAGCAACCCCGCGCGTCGGCGATCCTCGGGTGCAACGCTTGCGGGATCGACGATGCGAAGCGGTATGCGCGGCGCGTAATGTTGCGGCAGTTGGCCGGGGACGCTTGGCGTTGACGTTGCAATGGAGACGACGGCGACGTTGCATCCGAGGGCTTCCTCGATCGCTTCACGCGCAATGGCACCGGGCCGAAGAATCGTTGGTTCGGGAAGAAATGCGAGAATCGTGGATTCGATGCCGAACGGCGTCGGACCATCATCAAGAATGCACGCGACGCGATCTCCGAGTGTCGCTTGTACATGTTCGGCGCAGGTGGGCGAGAGGGCACCAAACGGATTGGCACTTGGTGCTGCAATGGGTACGCCGGCGTGCATCACGAGCGCGTGGGCAACACGATGCGCGGGAATGCGAACGGCAACCGTGGATAATCCAGCCGTAATGAGATCGGGAACGCGCGAATTTTTGGGGAGGACGAGCGTAAGCGGCCCCGGCCAAAATCGTTGCATCGCACGACGGGCCAGCGGTGGTATCGGCTCGTCGACAACGAGACGGAGCATCGCGTCATCGGCGATATGCACAATTAAGGGATCGAACGTGGGGCGAGCTTTCGCCTCAAATATTTTCGCCGCTGCAAAAGCATCGAGTGCATTGGCGCCAAGTCCGTAGACGGTTTCTGTCGGAAAGGCAACGAGTCCGCCGGAGCGGACGATCTCTGCTGCTGCCGAAATTGCCTCGCGTGTTGCGGCGCGCAACATTACACTTGAACGACTTCGCGGATCTCCGGCACATCCTCGCGCACGACGACTTCGATGGCGCCTTTTAAGGTCATCGAGGCGGCGGCGCATCCGCCGCAGGCACCGAGCATTTGGACCATGGCGACATCGCCATGGACACCCACAAGCCACACCTCGCCTCCATCGGCTTGGATGCCCGGGCGCACACGGTCGAGGGCGCGGTTGACGCGCTCTTCGATGCTCTGTGCTGTGTTTTCGGGAGTGTGGTCGCTCATGTGAACCTTCAGGTTGCCACGCTGGCGTGCAAACGGCTGCTGGGAATGTCGGAATCCGGTCTTCCCAGCAGCAGCGGCTGCTACTGGCCGAAGCCCTTCATCAGGCTATGCATTTTCGTTGACATCGCCATTGCGCTGTCCCATTCGCGTTGCCACATATTGCGTCCGAAAATGAGGCCGACGCATCCGGCTTCCATGGCAATCTTCGCTTTATGGATCGTCGCATCGTCGCCCATTTTGCTTCCTCCGGAAACGAGGACCAAGGTGCGGCCGGCGCTGCGGACAACGCGTTGCAGACCTTCGAGATCGGAGAACGCGAGCGTGTTATAGGGCTTGGGTGACGCGGCAGCTTTTTGCTCTTCCCATTTCGGTTCGTTGAGCTTCACGATATCGGCGCCGACTTCGCAGGCGACACGCGCGGCATAATCGATTGCATACAGCGAATCGACGCCGCCCTTTGCTTTAATGGCGGCACCGCGCGGATAGGACCAAATGATCAACGGCATTCCGTATTTTTCGCATTCACGACGCACTTCGTTGCATTGCGCAATATCGACGTCTTGTGACGGCGATCCAACATACAACGTGTAGCCGACGGCATCGGCACCTAAACGCACGGCATCTTCGACCGATGACGTCAGCGATGAAAAAGCATCGTCGTCGCTGGGAACATTGGTCTTTCCGTTGATCTTGAGGACGAGGGGAACTTTGCCGGCGTAGGCTTTGTGATATTTTTCAGCGAGTCCGATATGAAGGGCGATGCCGCTGAAATTCCCTTCGACGGCGAGTCGATAGATCCAATCGGTATCCAGCGAGGCCGGATTATCGAAGAAATCGATCGGACCGTGTTCGAGGCCTTGATCGATCGGAAGAATCATCAGCGTACCGTTGGCCGGACCGTGTTCGTACATCAGACGATGTAAGCGCGCACGCTTACCCGTTGAGAGATTCATCTCGTCGAACGTTGGCCGACGAACTGCAAGCGACATGGAGACTCCTTATTACGATCGAGGTAGATGGTGAGGGGCGTGGCTTCGACGTGTTCCGTTCGACCCTTGCCGAAGTGACCTTAGGGCAGAATGAGGAGGCCGTTCGGCTGGTTCCCGCTCGTGCCGAAGGTGATGTTTTGCGGCCTTCGGACGGACGTTGGACCGCGTTTGACGATGGCCGCAATGACAGTGCCCGTCGGCGCGGGCGCCACGCCCGGAGCGACGGTGTACTGCGTGAGGTTCGTACCCGAGCCCGTGTCCGTCCCGATCCAAAGATGGTGGCTTGCATCAAAGACAAGCGAGACTGGAACCGTCGTCGCTGGGAACGCAAGATTTTCGTTGGCAAGGGGTGCCGGCGGCGCGGAAAGTGTCGGGTAACTCAATGCCTCGACGATATTTCCGGCACCGTTGAGCGAACTCACCCAAATTCTCGTGGCGTCGGCGGGATCGAAGGCGACGGCGAGCGGATGCAGGGGCACGTTCACGGTGTAGGTCGCAGGGGCCGGCACCGTTGGCGACGAGGTGAAGGCGGATACTGCGCCGGTTCCGGAGTCCGCTACCCAAATGTATCCGAAAGGATCGAGCGCTAGGCCGATCGGCTGCACGGAGCCGCTACCGGTGGGAACGACGGTTCCCGTTGCCGCGACGCTCGTCGGCGTGACCACTCTCGTTTGGAAATCGTTGGCTCCGCATTCCGCAAACCAGAGCCCACTGCCCGAGCCTCCGCCTTGCGCAAAACTGCCGAAGGCTATGTCAGTCGGCCCGGTTAGGCCGGAAATGGCGGTGTTGCCAACGCTGTCGCAGAGGCAGCTCGAAATTGCACCGTCGTTGCCGATGAGGTACCCGTAAATAGCATTGTTGGCATAATCGGACGCGAAGATGTCGCCCTGTCCGTCGCTTGCCAGACCGAATGGCTCGCCGAGAATCGGGATTTTATCGGTGGAGAGGCGTGTCGGCCCCGACGCATAGAGGGCAAAGCCTTGGATGGATCCATCGGAGGCAACGCCGTTGAAAAGGGTGACCCATAGCTCCGGAATAGCCGTGATCGGGAATGAGAGGACCGTGGGGGCTATGCCGCTACCGACCGGAGGTGTCGCCGTCAGCGCAAGCGGTTGCGGGGAATACCCGACGACCCGTGCATTCCACAGGCTTCCGCCGGCATTGGCAAGGGCGATGGCACGATCGGGACTCGAGACCGTCACGGTCGGCGCGCCTTGCCCGGTAATGATATTGCCATCTGCGTCGAGTGCATTGACATCATAGGAGATGAGCGCGTTGCCCACTTGGCTGTACCCGCTGCCCGATGGTTGCACGTGAATTTGCGACGGTAAGGCGACCATCGTGATTGTCGAGACGAGACCATTGAGCGACAAGGAGATCGTCGTCGATGATCCGCTCGTGATCGTTTGCGCGGCGAGAAGTTGCGACGACAGCGCGTTGGCGCCAACAAAGCTGCCTCCCACGGGTGAGGCATCCCAGGTGGTGACGGCGATATCGTCGCTGCCCGGCGGTGCCGCAATCGAGAAGGTGCACACGCGCGATCCACCGGCACCCGGCGTGCACGCGGTGCTGGTTGGCGAAAGATCGATTGCGCTTTGCGGCGTCTGCGTCTGCGCAGCCGAAAATGTTGTCGGGTGGAGACCGACATTCACGCCGATGCCCAGGGTGCTCGGTGATGTGTACAGCGGTCGTCGAAGGTGAACTTGTAATCGGGAAGGTGGAATGGTCAGGACAATGCGTGCGCCCGCACTGCTGAGAATCGGCTGATTGTTCGACGGCGGTGGCGTTGTGCCGCCCCCTCCGCACTGCACGAGAAACATTCCGGTGAGCGCAAGGAGAAGTGCCGAACGCACGAGGGTTGGTTTGATCATGGAATCACCTGTGCCATCGCCGCCGGCGTCGCCTGGGTAACGTAGAGATTGCCGTCGGTTCCGTTCGTGAGGAATTGCGGCGATGTCGTCGTGAGAGAGATCACGGTCATCATGCCGCTCGTGGTACAACGAATGAGATCGTTGTGCGTCGTATCGATCGCGTAGAGATTTCCGTCCGAGCCGAGGGTGAGTGCGGTCGGAACGCCGCCTGCAATCGGTGTCGTGAATTCCGTGACGATTCCGGATGTCGTGATCCGTGCAATTTTATTGGTGTTGCTTTCCGTGAACCACATGTTTCCATCGCTCCCCGATGCGAGTGAGGACACCCCCGCATTCGCTGTCGGTATGGCGTAGCTGGCAAACGTGAAACTCGGAATCGACATCGCGGCGATGGTGTTGTTGCCGTTTTGTGCAAACCAGAGTCGCCCATCCGAGCCATTTGCCAAACCGGAGAGTGCCGTCGACGGCGTCGTTACGCACGTTCCTATGCCGGAGACACTCACCGGGCACAGCGTATTCGGCAATACCGCGGCCCACATGCCGCCATTGGACGCGACGCTTAGGGCGACCGGCGAGCCGCTGGTTGGCGGTTGCGTGATGATAAAGCCGCTCGTGGTTGAAATGGCAATTGCGTTTCCAAGCGATTCTGCCATATAGAGATTCCCATCCGTACCACTGGCAATTGCTGTCGGCTTGCTGCCGGTTGGCAACGTAAATGGGTATTCGGTTACAACACCGCCGAGAGTCATGTTCCCATAATTGTCGGTCGTCGGTTCGGTGAACCAAAGATTGTGATCGGGTCCCGAAACGATCCCGGACGGAGCGGCGGTAAAACTTCCGCTGCCAAGTTCGGTGATGGTCCACGGTGCGCCCGGAACGGTTACTCCGCCGCCCGAAAGCGTGACGCTAACGGGAACATTTTGTGTTGTTCCATTCGCATCGGAAAATGTGATTGTTGTCGATCCGCTAGCGACGGCGCGAAGGGTGAATTGTCCGCCGCCAACTGCCGTAATCGTTGCAATGCCGGTGTTGTTGGAGACCGCGGTGATCGTTCCGGTGTAGCCTGCGACGGTTGCTGTGAGCGTTTGCGTTTGCCCGATTGCAGTAAAGGCTTGCGTCGACGGGCTCACCACAATCGGCGCAAACGTGACGGTGACGGGAAGTGGAGCGGTGGTTCCATTCGTATCGGAAAAGGTAATCGTCGTCGATCCAGCGCCGATCGCTTTTAACGTAAAGCGCCCTCCGCCGTTGGCGGTCACCGTGGTAATGCTTGGATTGGCGGAAACGGCTGAAATGACGCCGCTGTAGCCCGCGACGGAGGCGGAGACGGATTGCGTTTGGCCGACCTGCGTAAACGCTTGCGAGGGTACGCTTAAAACAATTGGAGCGAAGGCCACGGTGACGGGAAGTGGCGCCGTCGTTCCGTCGGTATCGGAAAAGGTAATGGTTGTGGAGCCCATTCCGGTGGCGTTGAGAGTAAAATTCCCCCCTCCGTTCGACGTGACGCCGACAACGTTCGGATTGGCGGAAACGGCTGAAATGACGCCGCTGTAGCCAGCGACGGTTGCGGTGACCGACTGCGTTTGGCCAATCGAGGTAAACGCTTGTGTTGTCGTGCTGAGGACAATTGGCGCGAAGGCCACAGTGACTGGGAGCGTTGTGGTCGCGCCTTTCGTATCGGTAAAGGCAACCGTTGTTGTGCCTGCGCCAACAGCAGTAACCGTAAACGATGTTCCCGATGACGGAGTGACGGTCGCGACAGCCGTGTTTTGTGATGTTGCCGTAAACGCGCCGGAATAACTCGCAGCACTTGCCGCGACAACTATGGATTGCCCTTTCGTCGATAACGTGACGGTATTGGGGGAAAGAACAATGGGAAAGATCGGGTTGATGGTTTGATACAGCGCAAAAATGACAGGCGAACCACTTGGATAGGATGTGGTTCCCGTGCTGATCAGGACTTGCGCATTCCCTGTGAATGTTTCGGCTGGCCCGGCAAAGGGCTGTTGCCAAACCGTCGATCCCGGCTGGAGTTCGGCCAGGTAGATCGGCCCTTTGGTCGGATCAATCCCGACAAGCGTATACGAAATGCCGGGTTGTGCTGAAAATATTGTCGGCTGCGAGAAGCCGAGGGAAAGATAGAAAATCGAGGTTGCGCCGCCAGTCGTCGGCAAGGCGGGTACGCCGGACGGTTGGTTCGTCGATGCAACGGCATAGGCTGAGTCTCCGGCCGGAGCGCTGAGTGCTGCGGGAAGGCTAACAACGCCATGTCCATTGCTGCTTGAAAATGGGATTTCGCTTGGCAATCCGCCGACGGGTGATGTCGATGGCGATCCGAAGGGCGGCGTTCCGCCGCCGGCGCTGCAGGCGCATAGCAAAAATGGAATCAAGACAAACGCCGCGATTCGCGAATTGCGCTTAGAGCGAATCCCCCTCACACATCGAGCCACGGACAGTTCTATTCGCGAGGAGCCGGAGGATGTACCTGTTCCTTGGCTAAGGGCGCCCCGAATGAAAAACATTGGATTTCTTGGTTTGGGTGCAATGGGCGAACCGATGGTGCAGTCGTTGCTGCGCGCCGGTTTTACGGTGCGGGTAGCTGCTCATCGCAAGCGCGAAGCCTTTGATCGGCTCGTTTCCTCCGGTTGCATCGCGTGTTCCGATCCGGCCGAGGTCGCACGGCACTCCGAGGCGATTATCGTCTGCGTCCCCGATTCACCGCAGGTCGATGAGGTGCTCTTCGGAGCAAACGGTGTCGCCGCCGGGGTGAAAAAGGGTGCGATCGTCATCGATATGTCAACGATTGCGCCAACGGCCTCTCGGGGCTTTGCGGATCGCTTGGGGGCTCAAGAGGTCGCGTTCGTCGATGCTCCGGTGAGCGGCGGTCCGGCGCGTGCCCTGGCTGGAACCCTCACGATCATGGCCGGCGCTAGCGACACCGATTTTGAGCGGGTCAGACCACTGCTTGAGGCGATGGGGACGGCTCACCACGTCGGACCTGTCGGGATGGGCGAGACGGTCAAATTGGTCAATCAGATTATCATCGCCAACGTCATGGTGGCCAATGCCGAGGCGCTCACATTTGCCTCGGTGATGGGAGCGGATCGTGACGCAGTACGAAAAGTTCTTGCAGGGGCGACCGGAAACAACTACCTTTTGGAGCAATGGTTGCCGAAAACGTGGTTTGCCGGGACATTCGAAGGTGGGTTCGCGATGGACTTGCTCCGAAAGGATGTTGCGGCAGCGCTGGATACTGCGCGCACCATGAACCTAGCGATGCCGGCATCGGCGTTTGCCTACCAACTTTACACGGCACAATCCGCAGAAGGAGACGGCGGTCGCGACTACACTGCGATTGCCAAATTGTATGAACGGCTCGCCGGACATCAAAATTCAACGCGGTAGCTTCACGAAGCACCCCGATTTCAACAAAAAAATTCTTGTCGTCGACGATGAATCTGCGATATTGCAGACATTGCGCTTTAATCTGGAGCGCAGCGGGTACGCCGTAGTGACGGCGGGCGACGGTCGCAGTGCCATTGCCATGGCCCAGCGTGAACAGCCCGATCTCATCGTGCTGGATATCATGTTGCCGATCCTCGACGGAATCGAAGCTTGCAAAGAAATTCGGAAGTTTTCTTCGGTGCCGATCATCATGCTGACCGCCAAAGATCAAGAGATCGATAAGGTTCTCGCTCTCGAACTCGGTGCCGACGATTACGTGACCAAGCCGTTCGCGTTACATGAATTTTTGGCCCGTGTAAAGGCGCGCTTGCGTCGACAATCGACGATCTCGGCAAATGGGGACGAAGCAATTTCGCTTGGCGAAATCGTGTTGGATCCATCGCGTCAACATTTGAAAGTCCGTGGTAAGGATGTTTCTCTCGCTCCAAAAGAGTTCGCGCTGTTGCGCGTCCTTATGGAAAATAATGGGCGAGTGGTGACACGTCAGAGTTTGCTCGACAAAGTGTGGGGCTACGATTTCGATGGAGAACATCAAACCGTCAGCGTTCACATTCGTTGGTTACGCGAGAAGATCGAAGAAGATTCACGAAATCCGCGGCATATCGTAACGGTGCGCAGTCGCGGATATATGTTCAAAGAATAAGGCGCAGGCAACAACGATGTTGGGCGCATTTTCGCGGGCCCTTGGTTTGCGACGCTCGGAAGAAATCTCGGAAGTCGCCGGGAGCGTCAGCGATGTTTCCGATGAGCGACGTGAGGGAGCATTTGAGCGCGTTGTTCGCGCACTGAATACCGGCGTCATCCTCATTGATGAGCGTCGGAGGATCGAGTTCGTCAACGATGCGGCGGCAGCGCTTTTTGGTTTTGATGTTGAACGGGCAATAGGAGCACACGTCCTCTCCGCGATTCCGAATATCGAATTGGAACGACGCATTGAAGAAGCGTTCTCGGGCGAGGCATCGATAGCTCCATTAACCGTTACGAGCGTCGAAGGAAATCGTATTCACGCTGTGTCCGTGGTCCCGCTCGATAGCGGAAGCGGGGCTCCCCGTGGTGCCGTGGTCATCGCCGAAGATCGCACCGAGGCTGGGCGCTTGGATCGCGCACGGACCGAACTCATCTCCAACGTCTCGCACGAATTGCGTACGCCACTCTCTTCGATCAAGCTGATGTTGGAGACGGTCATTGCCTCGGCCGATCAGGAGACTGCCGATCTTTTTGTTCCGCAGGCGTTGGCGCAAGTCGATCGTTTGGCGACGCTCGTCGAGAAACTGCTGGATCAGGCGCGTAGCGAATCCGGTGTGCTTCGCTTGCGATTACAAGACTGCGATATCGAAGCGGTTGCAAAACCGATTGTTGCGTCGTTTGAAGCGCATGCGGCGGCAAAGAACATCCGACTTCGGTTGCTTGCCTCACGTCCCGTCCGCGTTGAGGCGGATCCCGACCGCCTCGCACAAGTCTTTGTCAATCTTGTGGATAACGCCATTCGGCATACGCCGGAAGGGGGAACCGTCACCGTAGAACTCGACGCCGCAGGCGGCGATGCCATCGCTCGAGTCCGCGATACGGGTTCCGGAATTCCGTTCCGCGATCTGCCGCACGTCTTCGACCGTTTTTACGTCGTCGACCGTTCTCGTGCGCGTTCGAGTAGCGGCGCCGGCCTCGGTCTCTCAATTGTGAAGCAAATCGTGGATGCCCACGGCGGAACGATTACGGCCGAATCACGCCTGGGCAAGGGGACGACTTTTACCCTAAGCCTCCCGATTTTGCATCTGGGAAGCGCCCGTTAAGCGTCCTTAAAGAATGATTTTACCGCCGTTTTCTCGCATGTACCAGATAACTCGCGCTCGTTCAACGCTAGGATTATGACGACTTCGATCGCCCCTTCCGCCACGCACACGAAACTCGATATTCGCGCGCTCAATGTGTATTATGGTGCATTTCAAGCGATACAAAACGCCTCGCTTGCGGTGCCCGATCATTGTGTGATGGCGCTAATCGGCCCATCGGGTTGTGGAAAATCGACCTTCTTGCGAGCCCTCAATCGTATGCACGATTTGCAGCCGGGCACGCGAGTCGAAGGCAAAGTTTTGCTCGATGGATCCGATATCTATGCGCCCGGTATCGATGCCGTCGCAATCCGTCATCGCATTGGAATGGTCTTTCAACGGCCGAATCCATTTCCGAAATCGATTTTTGATAATGTTGCCTACGGGCCAAGGCTGCATGGAACGCAAGATAAGAAGACGCTCATGGAGATCGCCGAGCGATCGCTGCGTTCGGCTGCACTCTGGGACGAAGTCAAAGACCGGATGGATAAATCTGCGCTGACGCTCTCCGGCGGTCAGCAACAGCGACTGTGTATTGCTCGGTGTTTAGCTGTGGATCCTGAAGTCGTCTTGATGGATGAACCCGCTTCCGCACTCGATCCGATTGCCACGAGTAAAATCGAAGATCTTATCGATGGGCTCAAAGACAAATATACGGTCGTCATCGTGACGCATTCGATGCAACAGGCCGCTCGTATTTCCGATTTCACGGCATTTTTCTTAATGGGCGAACTCGTCGAACTGAGCACGACGTCGGAAATTTTCACTAAGCCAAAAGATAAGCGCACCGAAGACTACATCACCGGCCGCTACGGCTAAAAGCCACCCTGAGGAGCGCACGAAGTGCTGTGACCCTGAGGAGCGCACGAAGTGCTGTCACCCTGAGGAGCGAACGGAGTGCGCGTCTCGAAGGGTCGAAGGGTCGCGGGTCGCGGGGAAATGTTGCACGCTGTCGCGTGCTCCGTTTGAATGGTGCTTCGAGACGCTCGCTGCGCTCGCTCCTCAGCATGACAGGCCTGTCACCCTGAGGAGCGCACGGAGTGCGCGTCTCGAAGGGCGCTCGCTCCTCATGCTTCGAGACGCTCGCTGCGCGTGCTCCTCATGCTTCGAGACGCTCGCTGCGCTCGCTCCTCAGCATGACACATACACACACACGCACATGTGGGGGCGACGTTCGGGGTTGACGGGTTTGGGGCGTAAAGGGTAAGGTTCGGGGCAGAGGAGTTTTGCTTGCAGGAGCAACCTGCAGGCTCGCCCGATACCACCTTAACGCTATTTTAAGGCGGAGTGGGTAAACTACGGCGGGGATTCCCCGCACCTCTCCATTTCTAGCTAGGAGATATTTTCGTGAAATCAATCATCGCACGCGTCGGCTTGGCCCTCGCTGCGCTGGTTCTCGGCAGCACTGCAATTTCGTCGGCGGCAACACAGGACACACCGACGCATAAAGTAGTGGCTCAGGCCCCGGCCAAGAAGCACGCCAAGAGCCCGTTCAGCTATAAAGGCTTTATCCGCGCCTACAACTTTACCCGTCAAAACGCCAGTGGTGGCGTTGCGCAGGTCAACCAACAGTCATTCAATATGGCCTTGGATCTGCATGGCGATTACAAATTCGTTGGCACCCCGTTCTCGATCGGTGCGACGTACTTCTACGCCAATCCGCTGGGCTCGTGCTCAAATGCACAAGATCATGCCTTCGGATCGGCATGCGTTTCGAACAAGGCACCGGGCTTGAATCCCGATGACACGTTGCCCGGCTATACGCTGAGCACGTTGATGGAAACGTACGTGAAGTACAATGCCGGACGTTTCAATGCAACGCTCGGCAATCAGCTCTGGGCGACGCCTTGGGCCAATCCTTCGGATTCGCGCGTCAAACCGGCCGCGTTCCAAGGCTTCGATGCCAACTATGCGTTCAACAAGACCTGGTCTGTTGAAGGTTCGTACATGACGCGCTTTGAGTCGCGTACGTCATCGGCGTTCGATAACACGACGTTGATCACGGCCTGCGTTCCCGGTACCAACGGTATCGAGAGCACCGCTGTCGGCGCTGCCTGCGGCTTAAATTCGTATCCGCGTGTCACCAACAGCGGTTTCCTCTACGGGAAACTCGCCTACAACGGTCCGAAGGGCCTTTCGGCTGCACTTCATTACTACACGTTCAGCAATCTTGCGAACCTGACGTACTTTGAAGGCCGTTATAATCTCCCGTACGCCAACAAGTACAAGCCATATGTGATGGCACAGTATGCAACGGAAAAGAACACCGGTAACAACATCGTCGGCAAGATCAACGCAACGGCGTTCGGTCTTAAGGGCGGACTTTCGTTGACGCCGAATGTGGACTTCTTTGTTGCCTACGATACCGTTCCATCGAAGAGCGATACGTACACCAATGCGCAGATCGCTGCGACCGGTGTGACGTGTACCGCCGCTGGCGCATCAACGAACGGCTTCATCAAGGGTAACGGAACGTTGCCATATTGGTTGCCGCAAGGCGGTAACCCGGATTGCACCGTTAACGCGGCAGCCGGCACGACGACCGTGTACTACGGTGGCTTTGCTTCGCCGTACACGTTCTCGTACGCAACCGATCCACTCTTCACCACGTCGATGACGCAGGGCTTCGCCGATCGCGGCATGTCCGGTTCGGCTGTGAAGTTCCAACTGAACTTCACCTCGTCGGATAAACGCTTCAACGGCATCCTCTCGCGCGCATATTACAACTACAACAACGGTGCCGGCGTCTCGCCGACCCAAGAAACCGATGCCGATGCATGGTTCTACCTGCAAAAGCCGGGCAAGGGTCTGCTCGTTCGTTACCGTTACGGAGAGCGCACGCAGCAGTTCACCTCTGCGTTCGGTGGGCTCCCGCTCTTCAAGTACAACCGCGCTCAACTCGAATACGACTTCTAAAGCATCGCGTTCGCAGACGCACGCAAGGGTCGGCAGAAATGCCGGCCCTTGTGCGTTTTTTCGAGGTGCGTTCGCCTTCCACGCGAATACTTGAGCCCGATGAATGCGATGATGAAAGCGCTGGTTAAAACCGCGCCACAAGCGGGTTTTACGCTCAGCGACGTCCCTGTGCCCACCATCGGTCCGACCGACGTTCTCATCCGCGTCGAAAAAGCCGGCGTTTGCGGCACGGACGCGCATATTTACGGTTGGGATGTCTGGGCGCAAAACCGCGTGAAACCGCCACTGGTGATCGGCCACGAGTTCATGGGGACCGTCACGGCTATCGGCGCGGCAGTGCGATCAATCCATGTTGGTCAGCGCGTGAGTGCGGAAGGCCATATTGCCGATCTCACCTGCGTGCTTTGCCGTACGGGTGACGCGCATATTTGCGAGCGCGTCAAAATTATCGGCGTCGATCGCGATGGGGCGTTCGCCGAATATATTGCGATGCCCGAATACAATGTGTGGCCGCTCGACGATGCCATTCCCGATGAGTTTGCCGCCATTTTCGATCCGCTTGGCAATGCCGTGCATACGGTGATGGCGGCCGGCGTCAGCACGAAATCGGTGGTTATTACCGGTGTCGGATCGATTGGCTTGATGGCGATTCCCGTCGCTCGCGCAGCGGGTGCGGCCTCGGTTTTTGCCATCGATGTGAATCCGGCGAAGCTTGAACTTGCCGCTCGTTTGGGCGCCGATGCCACCTACATGGCAACGGATCCGAATCTCGTCGATGAGATTCTTCGCCGCACGAACGGTGACGGTGTCGATGTTTTACTGGAGATGTCGGGAAGCGGTGCGGCTATCGATGCAGGCCTACGCATGGTTCGCAATGGCGGGCGCGCCGCGCTTCTCGGAATTCCCAGTGATGACGTAAAAATCAATCTCGCGGAGCGCATTATTTTCAAGGGTCTCACGGTGCTGGGAATCAACGGGCGCCGCATGTTTGAAACGTGGTATCAAACCCAGGCGTTGGTGAAATCCGGGCGCGTAGATCTGCGTCCGATTATTTCGCACGTCTTGCCGTACACGGAATTCGATCGGGCATTCGCGCTGATGAAAAGCGGCGAAGCCGTAAAAATTGTTCTCGATTTTAAGGGAGATGGCGCACGGTGAATATCGCATTCGAATCGCGGCTCAACGGTGAGTTAGAAAAACTCAAAAGCGCGGGAACGTATAAACATCTTCGGCACATCACCTCGCCAATGGCTCCAACAGTGCATATGGAAGAAGCCGGCGACGTGATCGTGCTCTCATCGAACAACTATCTGGGCCTCTCCGATGTTCCCGAGGTGATCGCTGCGGGCAAAGCCGGGCTCGATAAGTACGGAGCCGGGACGGCATCGGTACGGTTCATCTGCGGAACTTTTGATGTGCATCGTGCGCTCGAAGATCGCATCGCTTCGTTTCTTTCTGCAGAAGCTGCGCTAACGTACGTATCGTGCTGGAATGCGAATACCGGATTGTTTCCGGCAATTTGCGATGAGGGCTCGGCGATTATTTCCGACGAGCTCAATCACGCATCGATCATCGATGGCGTTCGCTTGGCGTCGAAAGCTAAGCGTGCGGTGTACAAGCACGCCGATATGCACGATCTTGAAGAGAAGCTCAAGAGCGCGCAAGGGTGTGCGCCGATTCTGGTCGTGACCGACGGCGTCTTCTCCATGGAAGGGAGCGTTGCCAACCTTCCGGCCATCGTTGCACTCGCCAAGAAATACGGCGCAGTCACCGTTGTCGATGATTCGCATGGAACGGGTGTGATGGGTCGCACGGGGCGTGGAACCATCGAACATTTTGGGCTCGAAGGCGAGATCGATATTATTACCGGAACCCTGGGCAAAGCGCTCGGTGGCGCCGCCGGCGGCTTCGTTGCCGGAAGCAGAGCGTTAATCGAAACGCTGATTCAAAAATCGCGCCCGCAGCTCTTCTCGAATGCCTTACCGGCGACCGTTGCGTGCAGTGCGCTGGCCGCAATCGAGTATTTGGATGCGCACCCCGAGTTGGTACAGCGTCAACGTGAAAACGTGGCGTATTTTCGCGCCGGGTTAGCACGCATCGGACTCAAGCCGCTCGAAGGCGATAGCGCAATCGTCCCCATTATCGTCGGCGAGACGGCCTTCGCGATTGCGATGAGCGATAAGCTCTTACAACGCGGCGTTTTTGTCACCGGTTTCGGCTTCCCCGTGGTGCCTGAGGGTGCCGCACGAATTCGCGTGCAGATCAGCGCGGCCCATACCCACGAGCATCTGGATGCCGCACTCGCCGCGTTCGCTGCTGTTGGCAAAGACGTTGGGCTGTTGACGTAATGTTTGCAGCGCTACTTCTCGCACTCTCGATTGCTCAGGCGTCTCCTCTCCCGAGTCCAAGCCCGACTCCGGTGGCAACGGCAATTCCGCTGAGTGCATATTTTACCGCGCCGAAGACGATGGACGTGACGCTTGCACCATCGATGCTCTCACCAAGGGCGCGCATGCTTTTTCTTTCCGAACGTAAAGGATCGATTGGCATCCTCGGGCCGCTCTCATCCTCTTTGAGAAAGAATCAACTCTTACGTCGATCGATGGGCTTGCCACAGCGCTTTCGGCATCGATCCACGCGAGACTGAACGGAGTCTCTCGATTTTCTGAAGCCCCGGTCCCCATTTGTGGCGGAACGCACACGGGAGTCGACGTTCACTATCAAGCGGTGTTTGCCGGACAATCCGTTGACATCCATCAAGTTTCCGGAATAGGCCCTGGGTCGGTGGATACGCTAACGTATAGTCGTCCAGTCAATGCTCTTGACGACCCCACTATTAACGCATCGTTGTCGACGCTTTGCCCACAGCCATTCATACCGGGTCGAGTGAGCTCGGAAATGGATCGGGCTAGCCTCGATGCGGTTGCCCCTTTGCCGAAAGGATGGGTCTCGCTCGCTGTGGATTCTTCCGCGAATGGGACTCCCGGTGCTCTTCCTTCGTTAGTGCTAAGTGCTCGTCTGGCGGCCACAAGCGATGCATCCGAGGAATACGATGTTTTTCGAGTATCCATTCCTGTTGGATCGCCTCCTGCGCAACGCTCTCTGAAAAACATTGCGATGTCCGCCGATCAAACGATGCTCGGTCTGTATAAGGGCTTTCGCAAAATTTCTAGTGCCGTGCGTCCCGGATTTTCGGGAACGGAGCTACAGCCGCAGTCGACATTTCGATTCGGACCACTCGTAATGATGACGCGCTATAGCGAAAACGCAACGTCCGTCTATATTATCCGGTACAGTTTTTTAGCGTCGTTAGGCCCCAATCCCGGCGCTCTTAAGGCTATGGATATGCTTTGTGCAACGCGGCATGAAAAGACGTAATTATGGTGGCGATTGTGGGCAAAGCGACAAATGAACAACGACCCTCATAAAATCGCTTTTACAAGGGTCGTTCCTGGCGTTGGTTTTGGCTCATCGTAGGGACCCTAAACGCCGTCACCATCGACACTAAGCGGTATTAGTCGATAAAGGACCCATGGCAACAAGCCTCTTGTCAGTCGGATTGCCATCGGGATTTAGGCACCGAGCGAGCCGAAGAAGATTGATAGAAGCGATTTCTCGCGCTTTACGAATGCTTCCGCAGTTAGGGCGATGAGGAAAAGGGAGGCGATCGCCGTGATCGGATGAACGCTTTTCAAATAACTCACCTCCCTTCGGCCGTTGCTAAATCGCGAAGCGTCGCAGCGACGGTTTCGGCTGCTTTTACCGGTGGGACTTGCCGATCGAACGACCACTGTTGCGACGGCCGACGTTCTGGCGTAGCAACTCGAGGTCCGACGTAAGGAATGAATGGATCACTTTCATCGTCGTTGCCGCCAGCGTGATTGAATAGTAATACGACGTAGAACGCACCGAAATTGCGCGGCGCGTAGGGGTTGTCGATCCGGTCGGACTGTCCCATCTCCTCGCCGAGAATAAGCCAGAATGATTTCATCCAACCATCGCGAGTTATGGCCTTACGATTCAGATCGTGCCGCCTAACGAGTGATTTCAGCTCCTCCGTTGGTAATGCCAAGAGCCGGGTCAGCGCGAGGTCAGCCAATAGCGATGCGTTGCCGTTGGAAACAACTTTGGCGGTGCTCGCCAACTTTTCTGCTACTGCGTCGCTGAGGCTTAAGGCGCTCTTCATGGTGTCACCATATCAGTAATCTGAAGGGCGTCAAGGCAAAACTGGCGCGATTTTGAATTTTGCACGATTCTGAGATGGCGCAAGTTAAAAATGGTCACCTCGATGTTTGAATTATAGGGTACGGTGGCTCAGGCCAGAGCGTTCATTCGCCAGTCTCGTGTAATAGGCGGGATGACCGGCCTCGGTTGTGACCGCTGCGGAACCATGAACACTTAGCTATGGGAACGCCGAGTAAAGAATCGCCGAGAGATGTTGCGCGTAGCCGCAGATGCCGACGGGAGGCGAATTGGATTTGCAGCAAATGCGGTACTGAGTCATTGCTCGAGAAGCGCAAGATAACCAGTGCAGTTTGCACCCCAATCCGCTGGATTGAAGCAGCCCCTTCATAGGATACGGCGCGATTCTGATGCTCATCGCAATACGCGGTCGACATGCGACGCGAGGCAGGCGGGTGCCCGAAATTTAAAAGGCCACGCATGATGCGCGGCCTTCTTTTGATGAGTTATCGTGATTTACGCGACGGCCAATTTGCTGGCAAGTCTTGTTGTCGTCACCCGTAGTTCTTCGGCGAACTGCCTGTAAGTAGCCGGCGCATTACTGTCGGCCCCGACCAAAACCTGAGCAACTTCGCGGGCGACAGGCTCGTTAATGGAGTCTGCGATCTTGCGGGCATAAGTGCCCGAGCCGCGCGACATCATCTCAACGATCTGCTGCAGCTTCGTCATGTCCTCCGGGCGTATTCCGCGGAACTGCTTGCTCATAAATGACCTCCTTCGGTTCTCTGGCTATAATTCCCACGTTCCCCTTGCCCCAGGCTAGGGCTTGATTTGGGTTAAATCCAGGAGTGAGAGGTAGCCCGTGGCCTGGTCGTCATGCCTGCCGTCCGCTGTCCATTCTTTCGACATTTTGCTCCCTAGTTTAAGAACCACGCCCTCTGCCCCGGGTTCCAGGGGTATGGGCCTGCTTGCTCCCTGAAAGGCTTCACGCCAAAGGGCGATGCTACGATCTTCGTAGCCGCCAACTCTATTTGCCAAGTCGACCATCCCGGCTGCCGTCAGCGTCAAGACAGACGAACGGGGGTCTTCGGCCAAAACCGTGGCATAGCGGTCGGGCCAACGCGCTGGCACCTGGGCGGCGTCCAAAAGCAATGCGATTACTAGCGTAGGCCCGACCGACCTTACCAATTCCGAAACGGGGTCCTGTCGTGCAAGATCCTCACAGATCAGAACGCAGAACGTCAGCCAGTCGTTCGCATTGAAGAAGATGCATGAGCGATTCTCAATTTGGATTCCTTCCCACCACGCGCCGTTGTCTTTCCTAGGGGGAAGCTTCGAAAGTGCGTAGCTGTTTGCTTGTTGCTCGTCAATACGCCAACGATGATGTTTGCTTTGCAGATAGGGCTCGTCTAATTCCGCATGAACAGAAATCGCGACATTGTTTGCTCCGAGCCGATCTGAGTTGGCGCCGCCAACCCCAGAGACGATCAATGGCACTTTGAAGTTGTCCTGGATCCGCACTCGGAGCTTGGAGAACTGTTCTGGAGTCATGGCAAGTTCGGGCAGTACAACCCCATGTATATCGCCGACTGCCTTTTGAGCGGCACGAAGCAAATTCTCAATTTTATCAATATCAGAGTCGCTAAATGGAATGTCGTAATCGAATAAGCCAACGCGGTCGGGAAGGCGTAGATTGTGACAATCGGCCGCGGGATGGAACGCTGCGGGATCAATGGTCATCGGCCATGGCACAAGCAGCAAGTTCATTTCTCGGTCTGGGATATCGAGCCGTATGTTTTCCCACGATCCGACCACTTCGGGTCTGTCCCACAGTGCGATGTTGTGCGTCAAGGAGCGTAGAGTCATACCCGTAAACGGGTTGTGAGCCTTGGGCAAAACGGCGCATCGCGACGAATGAATGGACTCGCATAGAGTCTTGTCAATCGACAAATTTGCATTAGCGCGGCCTTCCTTTTCGCTCATAGCGCCGCTGCTCCTAAAACCAAAGCCAGCACAAGCAGCATCGCACGCGGCTACGATTCCGACAAGAGCGATAAACAGATCTCGCGTGTCGCAGATTTTGGCGACAGGAATACTCAAGTGGGTTAAGACCACTTTCCACCACGTTTTTACTTGAGCCGGCATCGTGGCGGAATTTGCGTCGCATGAGTTGCGCCACTCGTCCGCAATTTTCTCGATCGCTTGCTGCCACGCCGTCGTGTCGGTGTACTCGGCGGGCGGCCAAGTATTGGCCACTTCGCGATATGCGCCACTCCTCTTGAGAAGGCTTGCAGCAATAGCGAAGGCGTCGGGGGGCCACGCTATTTCTACGGAAGTTCGCACGGAAGGATTGAGATAATCGAGGATATCGCCAACCGTTTCTACAGTACTTACTGACAATCGTGAGCCCTTTATGTTGTTGCTAGTGTTGCGGCTTAAGGGATCCGACTGAAGGATCGTTTTCATGGCCGCAAATTTTGCACCGATCTTGATTCCATGGCGGATGCCCGAGGTCATGAATCATTTCACGCTCAATATCCTCGAAGCCATCCGTAGGAAAGACGTAAACGTCGATCTCATCGCCGGCTGCGGCGTACTGATAGAATTTGGGCATTGACGTAGCACGTTGTGCGCGGGCCGCCCTTAAACGACTGCCGTGGGCCCGGTCTTGTCAACGTACATGACGCGGTCGCCAATTTTGAGGAGGTACACTCCGTGGCCCTTGGGGACATCGCGAGGAACCGGGAATTCGCAGAAGGGGCCGCGACCATGGAGATGCGGCTCTTGCTATCTGCGAGATGGGAGTCAAGCGTCGTGTGGAAACGCCAGTTGTCGTCGTCCGCTCTCAATGTATCTGGTGGCAGCGTGTACGTCGCCTTTTCGTGCCCGCCACGGATTGTGCGTTTTCCACTCGGTCGCTTCATCGTAGGCGTTGGCTTCATGATTGCCACTCTTGATGGCTTACTGGAAGTTCGTTCAATAGGTCCCGCCGCAAACGCCAGTTGGGCATAAGGCGGTCCATGGCGCCCGTGAAACGGGCGTTATGCGTCGGCTCCAGTAGATGAACCATCTCATGAAGGAGCACATATTCAAGGCACTCTTTTGGCTTCTTCGCGATATCCGTGTTGAGTCGGATTGATCCTGACTTGTGGCTGCAGGAACCCCACTTCGTTTTCATGCGCTGAACCGTAATCTTGTCGACCCCGACTCCGACCACGGGGGCCCAACGTGCGATTAACGCAGGCACTGCTGCTTTCACTTGCTCCCGATACCAGCCGGCCAATAGTGCGTCTTTTCGCTCGACCGTTGCTTCGACGGGAACGTGTAGGATGAGGTTCCTATGATTGATCGTTACTGAAGCCCTTTTAGATTCGGCGACACGCAACAAGTAGCGTTTGCCCCAAACGAAGTGGCTTTCGTTTGCAAGAAATTCGCGAACCATCTCCCGATGCTGTGTGCGTAATTTGAGTTGCTGCCGTCGAATCCAACCGAGTTTAGTGATGGCGAATACACGAATGGTTTCGATATCCGTTTGATGCGGTGCCGAAACGGTCACGCGGCCCGAGGGCGGGTGAACACTCAGATGTACGTTTTTAATATCCTTAAAGTGTACGGCAACCAATAAGTCACCGACGTTCAAATGTGCCAGCATCAGTACTCGTCCTGGGCCTTCACGATTGCAAATACGCGTTCAACTTCATCGTCATCCTGGAGAACCTCGTAGATAATCTCTTTGACCTTGCGTTCTTTGGCTAGCATGCCGCGCCAAGCGTCCGGCCGACGCTCACGGATGATCTCATCTAGCCGTAGCGCCAAATCTTCATTTCGTGCCAAGCTATTCCATAGTGCGCGCTTGCCCGGCGTATCAAGTCGTTCGGGCGAATCATCCATGCGGCCGGCAATGGCTTGTTTAGCGAGTTCACTAATTTGTTTGAGGTACTCTCGATACTTGATCGCATTGGATTTACGAGCCTCGATGACTTCTTTTAGCAACGAGGAGATAGTCTCGTAGTAGATCGGGTCGGAAAACCGCTGTTTAACGATCGTCTTACGGATGTTGTTTTCGATGACCTCGGCGACGATCTCCGCATTCATTGTTCTGCCTCTAAAATGCTGCTCGACGGCCTTCGTAACGCCGATACGCCCGATAAGGTCCAAAAGGGACATAGCTAGCGACGTATCTAGCGACGAGAAGACACTCCGCGGTGCATCTGCTTCAATGTAGACATCTATCAAGTGTCTCATATCAGCCTCGAAGGGCTTAAGGTCCAACGTTTCGCCACTTGCCTGGCGAACAAGGTCGCGAATGTTGACGTAATATTCGCGTAGTTGCTTAAGCTCCAAGACATCATCGGGGGTGTATCCTGCGCCTGCCATCTCATCAGCGATATCTGCAGTTGCGCGCACAAAATCCACGGTTGCCCTGTATAAGGCTACGCGCCGAGGTTGCGTCTCAACAAGGTCCGATTCAATTTCGGAGTTTCCGCAGAAGTATTGAATAAATTGCAATTCGCCGCGAGGAGATGCCACCGGTTCGCAGAGGCCGAAGAGCGTCTCTCTTGCGTCTTCGATCCGTTGTCGCCCGCGAACAAGTCGGTCCTGAATAAGAATTTCCGGTTCCGACCCTGGCGCTTCATCGTCTAATTCGGACGCGTAGACCGCCATCGCGCCTTCGACCTTCTTGAAAAGGTCCTTGTAGTCAACGACGGTGCCGAATTTCTTGGTTTCATCGTCGAGCCGGTTCGTGCGGCAAATCGCCTGGAAGAGGCCGTGGTCCTGCATGGATTTGTCGATGTAGAGAACGCTGCACGGTGGCGCATCAAAGCCTGTTAGTAATTTGTCCACAACGATCAGCAGACGCATGCTGGCTGGTTCTTTGATAAACTTTGCCTTGACATCGTCCTCATAGGTTTCGGTCGCAGTCTTGCCGGGTTTCGGTATTATATTCGCCAATAGATCGGTATATATGCGGTAAATAAATTGCTTCTCGGTTTCGGTATTAGCGCCAGTCTCCTCAAGCGTAATATCGCGAACCTGAGGATTGTAAGACGTGACAATGGCGCACTCGCCTTTGAGGCGCGTGGACTGGAACAGTTCGAAATACCGGCATGCCTCGTAGATGCTTGATGCAACAAGGATTGCATTCCCGAGTCTACTGGCTAAACGAGCGTTTTTCATAAAATCGAAAATGATGTCATTAACAACGCGCGATATGCGTGATCGCGAACTGAGCACTATCTGCATGGTGCTCCAATGTTTCATGAGTTCGTTTTTTTGCCACTGGTTAAGCTCGCGAGTCGTGCATGCAAACCATTCGTCGATCGTTTCGGGCGAGCCAAGCGATTGGTCTATATCACGCGCGTCATAGACCAAATCAAGGACGACACCGTCTTCAACAGCTTCTTTAAACTGGTACCTATGGATGTAGCCGCCGAACAAGGCAAGCGTCGACTGCCGATCTTGCTTGAGAAGCGGAGTGCCGGTAAACCCAATGAACACGGCATTCGGCATGATCGCACGCATGGCACGGTGTAACTTGCCGCTTTGCGTGCGGTGCGCCTCATCAACGAAGATGAAGACGTCGCCAACAGTTTGGCTAGGCTTATCGCCGAGGTCTTTGATAAAAGCCTCAAAATTGTCGATGTTTCTCGGGCCGAATTTATGAATGAGGGAGCATAGCAAGCGCGGCGTTGCTTGACCGAGTTGTTGCAACAAATCGCGACCACTCGCCGTTCGCTTTATCGGCTCTCCAACAGCGTTGAAAACGCCCTCGATCTGCTTATCAAGTTCATCTCTGTCGGTAATGATGGCCACTCGCGCATTTGGAAGGTTCTCGAGAATCCATTTAGCGAGAAAAACCATAACGATGCTTTTGCCGCTGCCCTGCGTGTGCCAGATGATGCCACTTTGTTTGCGCGCGACGTATTCTTGAGCGGCCTTAATCGCAAAGTACTGATGCGGCCGTGGTAGCTTTTTCCAACCGTTATCAAAGAGTACGAAATTCTGCATTAACTCAACGATGCGTGCTTTACTGCAGATCTTGCGCAAGTACTTGTCGATCTTGAATCCCGTGTTGTCGGATTCGTCTTCTTTCCAGTCGACAAAGAACTTCTCGGGGGTAAGTATTGTCCCGTACTTGAGACCTTCCGAATCGTTTCCGGCAAACACGAACTGGATGGTGCTGAAGAACCACGGGTGAAACTCAGGCTGCTGGTTCGAAAGATTCTGCCGAATGCCGTCACCGATGCTGATTCGGCTGTTTTTTAGCTCGATTACGCCAATCGCAATACCGTTGATGAAAAGGACAAGGTCCGGCCGACGATCATGGTCGCCACTAAGCGTGACCTCTTGGGCAATCCCAAAATCGTTCTTCTCGGGCTCGTTCCAATTGATGAGATGGACTGTTTTCGTCATCTCGCCTACCGCGGTTTTTACGGGAATGCCGTAGCGCAGCAACTTGTAGACTTCCTGATTGTTTTCGTACAACGAGCGCTGCGGATTACGCGCTTCAGTTTTGAGGGCGTAGATCGCCTTGGAGATTTGTTCCGGGGAGTAGCCGCTGCGGACAAGCCAATCGGAAAGAAGCGATTCTTCAACGTTCGAGTTGTTTTCGCGCTCAGTCCAATCCCCAAGATACGTGTAACCGAGGTCGTCCCTAAAGAGCGCGATGATGCGTTCTTGCGTGACCTTCTCTGCCTTGCCGACCTCATCGATCATACGAGTCGCACTTTCCCTGTAAGTAGTTGCTGCATCATGCCTTGTTTGATATTGCAAGCTTTTGCCAAGTGATCGTTGATTGCGGCTACTTCATCATCCATGTCAGAAAGGGCACTAGAAATCGCCGACTGTTCCTGGAGATCAGACGGGACAATGAGCTTCATCGCGCTTAAAACGGAACCATTCAGAGCCGGAAGCGCGGTGGTGCTCACTAAATCACCAAACCGTGTGTTCCTAAAGAGAAAGTGAACAAAGCGGTGGTCCGCGCTACCGTCGAATAATGTAAAGCCAGCCATGTTGTTATCTAGGCATGACGTTTGCGAAAGAATACGCTTTCTTTCAAGAAAAACTGCGGCGCCGACTTTGGCGAGAACGATTGTACCGGGAGCGAATGTTGGAGCGCCAAGGAGTTTGCGCTGAGTCTCAGAAATGTAATTGTTCGAGGTGCGCATGAAGGTCTCGTTCCCGTCGTTGTTCATATCCGAGACTTTAAAGAACGGGTAGGCGCCAGATGTTGCGCCCTGGTATGATAGCGGGAATCCTGTGCCGCCTCTGAAGTTGCCCAATTGCTTCGCCTCGACGACAATCCAATCTCGCGGAATCGACCCGACCTCGGTGCTTTTCCAGCCAGGCATTTTCTCGAATCCCGGCAGCCGCCGGGTGCCAGTGAGCAACTCCTGCATTGCGCCCTGCATGATGGCGCGCTTCTTCGCAAGCAATTTTTCCATCGATTCGATGTACGCGTCGGCATTGCTCAGGACTTCGGCGATCGCTTCTTGTTCGCAGAGCGCCGGCACAGGGATTAAAAAGGACTTTACGATTTCACCACTGAGATTCGGCTGCCCGCCTTGCAGATACGTGTCCAGGTAGGCTTGCTTCTGAAAACGTAGATACTGGAATAAGAATTCAGTATTCAATATCTTCGAAGGCTTGATCGCTAGAATTGCTTGATTGATAGCTGCGGGAATTTGAGTTCTTGCCGCGACCCCGGCAGTTGCTCCGTATAGAGCGATAAGCAAATCTCCAGCCTCAACCATTTTAGCTGAAGAATTTGCGAGGCCGAGCTTAGTAATACGACCTTCGACGTCGCGGATACGGACCGCATTAAGATCTCCCGAGGTGATCCAAGGTATTGCCCCACCGTAGTATTCTCGAACAGACGTGTTCGGAGTACCCCCAGAGAAGCACTCCGCGAGTTCACTAATGCGTTGCGCAGTCCAACCAAATGCTATCACTCCAAGTTCCGTCTGATTGCGTTCCGGCGCCGTTGCTACTTCCATGTAAATCCCATCCGCTGCAGATGACCATTCACCATTGTTTCCAGAGTCGTGACAGATTGAGTCAGGAGCGGAAGTGCAGTGGCATAGCGAGATGAGAGTTCTTCGGTCCGTTTTGCGAGCTGTTGCCCTAAACGATTCATCTCACTGTGAATTGCGGAGTCAATTGCGCCGAGCCACTTATCCTCGACTACGAGGGTCTTAATTTCGCGCTCGCTTAGTTTCGGATATTTCTCGAATGCTGCAAGGTCGAGAGCTGCTTCTACTGCTTTGAGGCTCTTCTTGAGCGCTGCTTCCTCGTCGCTAAGTTTAAGCCAGGCCTTCAGAACGGCGACCTCATTGCGCGCACCTTTGTCTTTGGCAATTTCCTTGAGGCGGGCCGCTACGTTCGGGCGCTTGATCGCATCGAGATCCAACGCGCCTCCTTCGACTTCGTGTTCCTCTTCGATTTCGGCTAGTCGTGACGTTGCCGATTCAAGCGCGCTCGTCAGGTCTTCAATCTCGCTGCGCTCTTTTGCGAAATAGCGGGCAACGATAATGTCCTTCGGAATCAGCTCGCATACCCAGCCCTTATCCTTGCTCTGGCCTTTTTTGTTCCTTTCGATAACGCGCTGCGTCTCGGCTTTCCAGCCGTCAATCGAAATGAGGTAGCAGTCGTCTTGCATCGTGTCGGCCCAATAGTCCATGAGATGCTGGTAGACGGCGTACGGATCGATTAGGGGATTGCCAGTGTAATGCGCGAGCAACTCCTCGGAAATCTTTTTTATGAGGTCCTTCGGATGAAATCCGGGCTTGAGGTCTTTGAGTGATTTAACGGTCTGACTGCGCCAGGTGGCAAAATGCGCGTTCATGTCGGCGACGAACGCCAGAAACTGCGGATGCGCATGGATGGTGCTTTTAATCGCTGATTGTTCGACAGCGAGGTCGACGTAGCCGGGCCGGTTAGGTTTGAAGAGCGCGTCGCGCAGGTTCGGGCAGACCTTCCAATAGCGCTCGAGTGCGTCAATATCGGCCTCGGGAATCCCGCCCTGCAGATGCGCGGCAATGTCTTGGATGTCTTCCGTTACCAGGCTATCAATGTAGCGCGGAATGTTGAGGTTAAAGCCGTTCTTCTCAATTTCGGCGAACGGCACCATGCGAGAGTATTTCGACACCTCGAGCTGGCGCGTAAAAACGTCAACGATTTTGTGAATGTCTTGCGCGCGTAGGCGGTTTTTCGGGCCATCCTTCATGAAGCCAGTGCTGGCATCAATCATAAAGATGCCAGTGCGGTCCTTCGCGTGCTTCTTGTCGATAACGACGATGCATGCGGGGATACTCGTGCCATAGAACAGGTTTGGCGGTAAGCCGATGATGCCAGCGATGTAGCCCCTGCGAATAAGGTTCTCGCGAATCGTCGCCTCACCGCCGCCGCGAAAAAGCACGCCGTGCGGCAAAATGCAGGTGCCCGTGCCGGTACTTTTGAGCGACGCAACGATGTGGAGCAGATACGCGAAATCACCCTGCTTGTCAGGTGGAACTCCGAAGCCTTCGAATCGCTTGAATTCGTCGTTTTCGGGATCGATGCCATTGCTCCATCGTTTGTCCGAAAATGGCGGATTGGCGATGACGTAGTTGAACTGTTTGAGTTTGCCCTTATCCGTGAATTTGGGATTCGCGAGGGTGTTGCCCTGAACGATTTCGGCCGTCGGGCGCTGGTGCAGAATCATGTTCATGCGGGCCAGGCCGCTCGTCGTCGCGTCTTTCTCCTGGCCATAAAGCGTGACATCGGGGCCTGCCTCCTCCGCAACCTTTAGCAGCAGCGAGCCGGAGCCGCAGGTCGGGTCGTAAATTGTCGTTTGTGCGCTGACCTTTGATTTCACGATGCCGAGGAGGCGGGCGTCGACTTGGCTGACCTCGGAAGGCGTGTAGAACTGCCCCTTACTCTTGCCGCTTTCGGTCGCAAAGTGGCGCATCAGATATTCATACGCATCGCCCAAAAGATCGTCGCCGTCGGCGCGGTTGTTCGAGAAGTCCAGGGCTGGGTTCTGGAAGATCGCGATGAGGTTGGTGAGGCGATCGACCTTGTCTTTGCCGCTGCCGAGTTTCAGATCGTCGTTGAAATCTGGCATATCCGCCAGACCATTGGCCGCGGCTAAGGGTGTGATAATCCTTTTATTGATCTGATCGCCGATGTCGGCCTTACCCTTGAGGGCGACCATGTCGCTGAATGATGAACCGGGCGGCACGGTGATGGCCGCATATTTCTTGCCGGCGTATTTATCGCTGACGTACTTGACGAATAGCAGCACGAGCACGTAGTCCTTATACTGACTCGCGTCCATGCCTCCGCGGAGTTCGTCACAACTGGCCCAGAGGCTTGAGTAGAGGTCCGATTTCTTGATTGCCACGGTGCGATACGTAACCTTCCTGGATATAAATACGACGCAGGGTTAGAGACCCACCCTAGGAAGATACACCAAATTCGGCATTCGAACAATCGAGCAAATCAGCGCAAAAAATGCAGATTAGCAATAAAGCATCGCTGTGTTTGCTATGCAGTGAAGCGCAAGCTTGCATAGGTGCAAATTCGACGCATATTTGCGCGACGCAAACGTTTGCGATATCAGAATATAGCGGAGCGCCACAGTCAAAACGTTAGCACAATAAGCGTAAGACTTCTCACAATAAACCTGCGCCGTGCTTGAACGCGCCCTGCACACGGCGACTATTTTGAACGTAGCCCTCGATGATTTCCAGGCCAGCCTCGACTAACTGTCGATCGCGGTCGGTGTATGGCTGCTTCCCACCATGAAACAAGTTGTTTCGTATTCGCCGGAGCGCTTCGCAGATCGCGGCATTGCCGGTTCCGGTCAGCGTGGCTTTGGTAAATACAACGCGCCCATTTTGAACGCATTGCTTTTTGGGCGGCTCATTGCAAACGTAGCTGATTGCGCCTTGTAACTTCGGGGAAGCGTTTTCCGCTAAGTCTGGGAGGGACTTTTCGAATGCTTCCCAGTTGGCCCGTGCGACACGTTTACTAGGCGCAGGGAATGTTTCTTTGAGTGCGTGCTCAAAGAGCGCGAATGCCACACAGAACTTTAGGCGTTCAAGCTCCCTTTTTTGGACTCGCTTGAAAACTTCGTCGATTATACTCCGCATTCGGCCTCGCTGTTCATTTGCGCTCGCGACGTAGACAGATAAATGTTACTTGAAGGCGAAGCGTTCGCCTGGGTCCTTGGCGGTGGGAGCCCCGTGACACACCCGGCCAAACGATGACCTGCTCAAAACGGCGGCGAATGTAGCTCGTTGATGATCCTCGAACGACGGATAAAAAAGAAAAAGGCCCAACAACGTTTCCGCTATCGAACCTATATTGGTTGCGGGGGCAAGATTTGAACTTGCGACCTTCGGGTTATGAGCCCGACGAGCTACCGGACTGCTCCACCCCGCGTCGGCGCTCGCTAGTATATCACGCGGCGCAAGTCCCCCCCTACGTCGAGCGTCTGCCTAAAATTCATTTGCATTGCCACCTCGAAGGCACCATGCGGGCTACGACGTTTCTCGACCTGACGGATCGGTATGGTTTGGGGCTTCGCTATCTTCCCGGTAGCGGCTCCGAAGTGCCCGAACCGTCGCGCGATATCGAGCACGCCTTTGCGTTTGCCGATTTCCGTGAATTTTTGTTGCTGTTTGCGGCAGTGAGCCGATCGCTTGCCACGCCGGACGATTATGCGCGATTAGCAGCGGAGTTCGTGCAGGATGCAAAAGCGCAGCATGTTCTCTATGGTGAAATGTTCGTCTCGCCTTCGGTCTGGAGTTTCTTTCACCCGAAACTTGATGTTATCGCGTGTTTTGAAGCGATTCACGCAGAATTCGCGCGTGAGCCTTCTATGGAGTTCCGCATGATCGTCGATCTGACGAGAAATTTCGGCGCGGCGGGCGCCCTGGAGACGGCGGAATTGGCAGCGGGTTTGACGCGCTATGGTGTCATCGGCGTCGGCCTTGGTGGCGATGAGGCGCGCTTCCCGGCCGAGCTCTTTGCCGATGCGTTTGCCTTTGCTCGATCCGAAGGATTGCACACCGTCGCCCATGCCGGCGAAGCCGATGGCGCCGAATCGGTTCGGTCCGCCATCGAAGCCCTCGGTGCCGAACGGATCGGCCATGGGGTCCGCGCCTTGGAGCATCCCGAGGTCGCCGAGCTGCTGCGCAGTCGTGAGATCGTCTGTGAAGTCTGCCCGACCTCAAACTATCGCACGGGCGTGGTCGGACCCGACGAAGCCCATCCGCTCGGGGCGATGCTTGAGGCCGAGCTCCCCCTCATCATCGATGCCGATGATCCGACGCTGTTCGGAACGAGCATCTCGCAGGAATATGCGCTTGTCGCTAAGGCGTTTGGGCCGCAGGTCCTAACGGCATGTATCGATCGAGCGATCTCGGCATCGTTTGCCGATTCCGCGAGCAAACAACGTCTTCGCATCGCCCTCCATGAGGCGATTGCGGCAACGAATCCTGAGAGTGAGGCGTTGTAGCCAGTATGTCCGGCCATAGCCATTTTGCGGAATCCGTCGAGGAGTATCTCGAAGCGATCTATCGTTTAGAACGTGAGGGCCCCGGTGTGAGCACCTCGGGCTTGGCAAGCGAACTTGGCGTCGCTCCGGCTTCGGTGAGCGGCATGCTTAAGAAGCTCGCTCGCGATGGCTTTGTCACGCAACTCTCGCGCGGAAATATCGAACTCACCGAACATGGAGCGCTCGTCGGTGCGCGGGTCGTTCGTCGGCATCGTTTGGCGGAACGCTGGCTCACCGATGTTCTCGGCATCGCGTGGGATGAAGTGCAAAGCGAAGCATGCATGCTTGAACATGCCATTTCCGATCGCGTGGAAGAGCGCTTGAGTACGTTGTTGGGGCATCCCACCACCTGTCCGCACGGCTTGCCCATTCCGCCTCGCGACGGAAGTCGTGTCGAACGTATCGGCGCGCCGTTGGCGCAATTCGACGTCGGCGCTCATGTTCGCATCTGCGGCGTCACCGAAGAGGTGCCGGAAATGCTTCGCTATCTCGGCGACATCGGCATGCGCCCCGGTGTTAACGTCCACATTCGTTTGAAAGCTCCGCTAGGCGGCCC
>JAJYCL010000046.1 GCA_021778415.1 bacterium
CCGGCAGCTGCTAGCGACATGTGCCGCTGCAACACGAGAAAGGGAATGATCGCGGGAATCGCACTTTGATTGAGATCGTTAACGATATGCGCGAGAACGAGGAGACGTAATCCTCCGCGATCGGTCGTCGCTGACACGACTAGGGCGTCGAAATCGGACGCGAAAGATACACTGCTCGACCGCATGGATCGGTGGATTGCACCAAACCCCATTTCTGCGGCCGGAGAAAAACGCGCGTGTCGCGATGAGCAACGCCGTAGTGCTTTTCTATGTCGGCGAAAATTTTATTTTGCGCATCCTCCGGCACCATTGCGAGTATGCGCACGCGAGCCAGTGAATCATCGACGTTTGTGGTTAACGACACGTCAATTCCGTCAACATGCACCATTTGCGTGTCGCACGGGACGAGCGCTGGAAATGGATCGGGAGAAGGTGATGCCGAGTTTATCGCCCGCGCGTGGCTACAGGCGACTGCCGCCAAGAGTGCCAGGGGAGCTAACTTCCGAACGAGAGCGTGCGACCACACGAATCGATGGCTTTGTCGGGGATCATCATTCCTCCGCCTCCCGGCGACGGTTTATAGCCAACAATTTTCAGCGGCGGCGCGTAGATACCGGCCGGGCCGAACGCTTTCTCGAGATCAATGCGGGCATCGTTGATCGATTCGGTATTTTTGACGCCGCCGATCACTTCGTAGCGCTGCACCGCGCCGTTTTTGGCGAACAGGACGCGAAAAGTGACCCCACTCGGCGAATGCTCGATTGCTTGGCTGCAAGGAGACCCGGTCGAGTAGGCGCGTGCCGGTTGCGAAGCGCAGCCGAAGAGCACCGCAACGCCCAGCGCCGCGGCAAACATCCTCAGGCCTGCAAAGGCGGACGTAGGACCCACGATACTGTTATCGGCCATCCTCGGCCTGGGGCGCCGTACTCGTTAGGTAAAGTTCTCGCAAAAGTTTCCCTGGGACGGGGGATGGCGCATCCATCATCACGTCGCGAAAGGCCTGATTCTTTGGAAATGCGATGACCTCCCGGAGATCTTCCTCACCGCAGGCCAACATGACCAAGCGGTCGATGCCAAGCGCCATGCCGCCGTGCGGCGGCGCTCCGTACTCAAGAGCCCTCACGAAGAAGCCGAACCGATCCTCGACCTGCTCATCGCTCATGCCCAGCATGGCAAAGATGCGCCGCTGTTGAGCCGCCTGATGGATGCGGATCGATCCCGAGCCGAGCTCGTAGCCGTTGAGGACCATGTCGTAATGCTGGGCGCGCATGGCAAAGGGGTCCGAATCGATGAGCTCCCACTGGCCAGGCCCCGGCGAGCTGAATGGGTGATGAGCGGGGACAGGCAGACCGGTCGCTTCGTCACGTTCGAGGTACGGAAAATCCGTGACCCACGCGAAAGCGAAGACCTTGGGATCCCGCAGGCCCGCCTTTGTCGCGATCTCGACGCGCATCCGCCCGGCGACCGTTCGCGTCAGTTCCGTTGCATCGGCAAAGAGCAAGAACGCATCGCCCGTGACGGCATCGCAGCGGTTTCCGATTTCGGCCGCAAGCTCGGGCGAAATGAATTTGGCCGCCGATGATTTGACGCCGTCGGCCCCCAGAGCGACCCAGACCATGCCCTTTGCCCCGTGGCGTTTGGCCGACTCGGTTAGCGCATCGAAGTCGCGACGCGAAAGCGATGCGCCGCCCGGATAGCGCACGCCGATGACCGATCCGCCCGCGTCGATCGCGGTGCGAAAAACGACGAAGTCGCTCGCGGCAAAGAGATCGCTCACATCGGTGAGTTCGAGTCCGTAGCGCAGATCGGGCTTATCGCTTCCGAATCGGCGCATCGCATCCTGATGCGTCATCCGAACGAAGGTTGGAACATCATGATGTAACACGTCACGCCACACCGTGCGCACGCACGACTCCATAATTTCCATCACATCTTCTTGCGAGACAAACGACATTTCGACATCGACTTGCGTGAATTCCGGTTGCCGATCGGCACGCAGGTCTTCATCGCGCATGCAACGCGCAATCTGCATGTATCGGCCGAAGCCCGAGACCATGCACAATTGTTTTAAGAGTTGCGGCGATTGCGGAAGCGCGTAGAACGACCCTGGGAACAAGCGGCTGGGGACGAGATAATCGCGCGCACCCTCCGGCGTCGATTTAATCAAGAGCGGCGTTTCGATTTCGATAAAATCATGGGCATCGAAAAAATCGCGCATCGATTTGATGATCTTATGACGTGTGCGTAAATTGTGCTGCATACGCGGCCGACGAAGATCGAGATAGCGATATTCCAGACGAAGATTTTCGTTGACGGTCTCATCGAGATTGACCGGAAACGGCGGAACGGCCGAACGATTGAGGATAACGAGCGTATCGACTACGATCTCAATTTCCCCGGTGCCAAGTTTCGCGTTTATCGTGCCTTCCGGGCGACGACGCACGGAACCAACGACGGTGACGACATCTTCGGAGCGCAGTTGTTCCGCATCGGTAAAGGACGCCTGAGCCGGATCGAAGACAACCTGGGTTATGCCTTCGTGATCGCGCAAATCAATGAAAATGAGCCCACCGTGATCGCGACGGCGATTGATCCATCCGTTAAGCGTGACACGGCGGCCTTCATCGGAGGAGCGTAGCGCTCCGCACGAGACGACGGGAGCATCGATGGTCTGCATGATCGTTCCTTTATGCTTGCGTGAGGGCTTCTTTGATGCCCGAAACGTAATGATATTGTTGCACGAGGTTTCGCGCAAAGCGTGACTTTTGCGATCGCGCATCAAACCAGCGTAACATGCCGGGAAACGCGGTGAGCAGCGAATGCGCACCCAAGGAAACGGGCGTCATTCCTAATTGCAGCTTGACAGCCATATCCGGATGCTTGCGATAAAAACGAACGGTCGAGCGTCCGGCCAATCGCATTTTTTCTTTCTGGTCGTCGTGTGGGACATCTTGGCAGTGATAATTCACGGCACGCGGTTCATACAAGATTCGGACGCCCGACTTTTCGAGACGATAGCCCAATTCAAGATCTTCATGGCCATAACCGGTGAACGACTCATCGAAGGATCCCACGGCCAAAAGATCTTCACGGCGCACCGATGCGTTCCCGGTGAGAAAATAGAGCCAACTCAACGTCGTTCGCGACGGCGGATGCAAATGACCCCGCAATTCGGGATGATCGCGCTTCAGTTTGTAATCATCGATATCGCGGACTTGGACTTCCCAGCCGACGACGGCTACGCGTTCTGCCGACGCATGACGATTCAGGTGTGCGGAAAGTAAATCCGGCGAAGCGAAAATATCGGCATCGTTAAAGAGAACGATCTCGCCTTGGGCCGCAGAGACGCCCGCATTACGAGCTGCCGCACGCCCTGAATACGCATCGGGAAGATGCCGAAGATTCGGATGCTCGCGCATCATCGCGGCAAGATGCTCGGCCGTTCCGTCCGATGAGTTTGAATCACAAATCAGTACTTCAAAGGATTCGGGCGCGACATTCTGCGCTAATAACGTCGGAAGAACGTTTTGTAGCGTATCGAGTCGGTTATACGTCGGAACGACGATGCTAGCGTGTATTTTTGCCATGTAACAGATTGGTGACTGCGTCGATAATTTCGCTGCGGAACTGCGCGAGGGCCTCGTCGCTTTCGGATTCCGGTTTGCGAACAAGCGTATTCGGTACACGATACGGTGCCCACTCTTGAGAATTCAACCGGAAATAGCGGTGTTCGAACGCCACCACCGTGGGCCTGCGCATGGCACTTGCGACGTGAGTCGCACCGGTATCCACCGTGACGATGCACGCTGCGCGCTCGAAGACCGCGGCCCAACGATGGAAGGGCAAGCCCCCAAGGCAAAGATCGACGCTCCCGCAGAGCTCATCGGCTGCCTCCTGACAATCGGGAGCGTAGGTCATGAGTAACGGATGCCCGAGCGAGCGAAGCTCGATGAGTAGCCGGCGGGTCGATTCAAGCGTGCTCCCGACTTCTAACCAACGCTGCCCGAGATGGAAAACAATGGGGTCTGCGGGCAGGCGCTCAAATCCTTGGCGATCGTCATCTCGAACATCGATTCGCAAGCGTTCAACTCGCATTCCAGCACCGGCCAAAGCGACGAGATCCAACAACTGATCGCTTTCGTGACGCACGTGGCAAAGCGGCTGTCGCTCACAGAGATCGGGATCGGCCTCGGAAATCATGCGTCGATTTGCAAACAGCGGGAGCGTTAAACGCGCAAGATAGCGCCGTGTGTAGGTATATCCAACGCGAATCGGTGCCCGTGTTGCGCCGATAAGTTCAAGATCTTCACGTCGAGGCGCAAGAGCGATCGCCACATCGTAGCCGAGAAACCGTTGCCCAAAAACACTCGGCTTGGCTTCACGCGGTAATATGACCACTTCGTTCACGTCATCGTTGCGCTCCATAACGATCGCGTTATAGGCGCTCGCAACCATCGTGATATGCGCATCGGGAAATGATTTTCGCACGGTGGCAATAGCCGGAGTAGAGAGCACGAGATCGCCGATGCGATCGGTGCGCGAAAGAAGAATTCGCATGGCGTCAGCGAGCCGCTGCGAGACTTCTTTCGAGTTCGCGGAAATAGGCATCGCTGCTTAGTCGGCGCGCAATGCGCGCTTGCGCAGGGGTGAGTATGCTCTCGTCGTCGATGCCCGATAATCGCTGCTCGTCTTTTGCCGTCGCCGCCGCCGAACGAAACCAACGATGCATCGATCGCTGCACCGGGTTAATGCCCGTCGCCAAATACGTGCGCCAATGCGGATGAAGGTGCGCCAACTGCACGGCAGTCCTCGCTTGCGCTTGTGCTTGGCGAATACTTTTGCTTACATCGCGGCCGCGAAGGCGAGGCTTATAATGATACGCCAATGCCTGGGGATGAAACGTCGCCTTTACTCCGCCAAAGCGCAGTCGCAATCCGACATCGATATCTTCCCAACCATACTCGGAAAATGATTCGTTAAACCCTCCGATGGCTCGAATCGCCGCCAACGGTACGGATACATTAGTTGTCCAGAAAAAATTGCCACTATAATGCTTAAGCGACCAGATTGGTGGAGGTAGATCATCAAACGATTCGACATTGATTGCGCCGCCGCGAACGATATTGTGCGGATGTTCGTCATGTGCGCGTATATGCTCTTGCACGAATGTCGGTGTTGGAAGCACATCGTCGTCGATAAAAATAATCCGCTCGCCGCGAGCGCGTTCGATGCCCACGTTGCGCCCGCGTGCCAATCCTGCGTTGCTCTGCGTTATCGCCGTCAACGAACAGGTTGCTCGCGCTTTTGCGCGTTCGATCACGGCATCGGTTCCGTCGCTTGAACCGTCATTGACGAGCACGATTTCATAGCTGTCGCTCGCTGCCGTCTGCTCAAAACACGCATCGAGAACGCGCTCGAGCAAGGCCGCGCGATTATACGTGCAGAGCTGAATCGTCGCGCGAAAGGCTGTGGGGCTGCTCACGTCGAGGAGTATACGGGCGGCTGCGCTTGGGCGCAACGAATTAGGGCGGAAAACGCAGCGACGATGCGCGGGACATCGAGATGCTCGATGCAGGCATAGTCGATGCAGCGCTCTTTTGTGTCCCCGGGATGGCATGGATAGGAGGCGCGAACCACGGCGCTTCGTGTGCTGTGCGGCCCCCAGCGATCGGGAACATCGGATTGAAAGGGGAAAATGCCCAGCGTCGGTGCCCCGACAGCCGCCGCGATATGCATGCTACCAGTCGTTATCCCGCAGAATCCCCGGCTCAATGCCGCCAACGCGCCAAAGGCGCCTATCGACAATCGCACCGGGCGTGCGGCACTGGCTGCTGCAATCTCGGCGCTGATGGCATCATCGGCGCGTGAGCCACTCAAAAGAATCCGGCTATTGCACGCCTGAGCCAACGCCGTTGCTAGCGATGACCATCCCTGTGTCGGCCAGCGATTGCGTTGCGTTGCAATGGCGTTCGTTGCATGAAGAAGGACGAACGGCCCAACGTCATGCTCCGTCAACCACGTCTGCGCTTCACGCCGATCAGCCTCGGTTGGAACAAATCGCGGCACGTCATCAGCAACATCGCAATCGATCACTCGGGCATAGTCGAGTAATATTTGCACCCACGGCGTGGTCACATCACCGAGTTCGCTTCGCACCGTCACACGATGCGTAAATGACGACGAATATAAGCGGCGCGCTTGACCGACGCGAACGGGAATCCCCGATCTCGCTGCGATCCGCGCTGTTCGTGCCGTGGCCCAGGTAACGACAACTGCGTCATATCCGATGCCCTGTAGTTGTCGCGCAACATCGTTTTCGGATCCATCATCGAGCAGAACGTCGTCGATATCGGGTATTCGAAGCAAGGCATCGCGATGATGGGGCAACGTTAACGCATCGACGTACCGATAGCGTGTTCGCAACGCGCGTGCCACGACCGACGCGATAATCGAGTCCCCGATGCCACCACCGGCGCAGTAGAGTAAAGCTCTATCCATCACCCTTGCGTTTGCGTTCGGCGAGCAATTCCTTGGCATACATGCCATCTAAAAACTGCGCCTTGGCAAGCGATCTCAGCCATCCCGGGAGTCGCTCTTCGGTTGCCGCGCCGGCAAAAATTGCCAACAAAGACTCCGGAAGAAAATATTGCGCGCGCAACATATTCGCTGCGTGAAGTCCAGTCGCCATGCGCACGCGCGACGATGGCGCTTTTTGCACAAATCGAACCGCCATTCGCGCTTTTTCCATCGTCTTTTGCGTTTGCACAGTCAATGTGTCGTCGCTCGGCGGTTTTATGTGCCAAAGATACGCATCCCAGGCAAACCGCCATTGCATCCCCGATTCGCGCAATCGCACGCCAAGCTCGGTATCCTCCCACCCGTACAAATGAAAGGATTCATCAAAGCCTCCAACCGCGTCGAGCGACTGTTTCGATAACGAAACATTACACGTGCACAAGAATGCGCGCGAATAATGCGCGAAGCTCGGCCTGGGCCGTTCTTCATACGACGGTACGTTGAGAATCGGGCCATTGACGACCAACCCCGCGGCCGTATGCGCGGCTTCATGAGCCGCAAGAAACCCCGGCGGCAACACCACATCATCGTCGATAAAAAGCACGATATGGCCGCTGGCCTGTTCTATTCCGCGGTTACGCGCACGGCCCCGATTCGGCTCAGCTTCATAAACGTAGAGAATGGGAAAGCGTTCACGACGAGATTCGTGTTCAACGACCGCGTGCGTCCAGTCCGTGGACCCGTTATCCACAACGATCACCTCGAACGAGGGCGGGGCGATCTGCGACGCGAGTGAAGCCAGGGCCCGCTCAAGGTAGCCGGCACGATCTTTGGTCGCAATGATGACGGAAAGGCGCACGTGCTAGGCTTCGCTCTTTATCAACGTAGCCATGCGACGTGCCGCGCCACGCTGATGCTGATACATCCCGGCGAGCCGCGTCGATACACTGCCTAGCCACCGTTCATCGGCAAAGAGTTCGAGGGCGACTCGCGCTACCCGCCCGGGGGTAAGGGTTCCATGCAGTTCTCGCACGATCTCTTCGCCGGCGTCGATATTCGGTTGCGTATGATAGACGAATCGTTTTGCGACACCAAGGACGACACCCGCTTTGAGTTTCGGGCCCAAAAACGGAATTCGGTCGATGTAGGTGAGTAGTCCGTTGATCGTGATTTTTTCCGGCGCATTCAGCGGCGTGATGGCAAGCGTCGGAACGCCGAGCGCGGCAAGCTCGATGACTTTCGTCCCCGGAATTGTCACCGTCAATCGCGAGGCCGACGCGGCGCGCATCGCATTGCGAACAATTGGAATGCGAATTGACCCGTCGTGCGTTTGCAAGAATGCTTGCTCGCCGTCGCGAACCAGCGTTCCGGTTTGCGAAAAAACGCGCGGATCGCCACCGGCGGCTATTGCCGACGCAACATCATCGAGCGGCGTAAACGGAGAGATCGCCATCGAAACCGGAAGCATCGGCTGTTCGCGAACAATTCGCACTGCCATCGTGAAGAAGAACGGAATGAGTTGCTCGACTTCATATCGTCGCGAGCCGGGAAGAATGACGATTCCATTTTTCGCCTCAAGGCTCTCATCCGGACGCAATACTTCATCGAATGCCGCATCGATGGCCGGATTTCCGACGATCTGAATGTTGGCTTCCGGCACACCCCAGGCTCGCAACTCGGCGGCATTTTTTTCATCCACCGCACACGCCAAGGCCGTACTTCGCGCGTAGCGTGGACGCGAAAACTTGAACGTTGAGAGAACGCCGCCAAGACGCTGTCTGATTCGCGCCGCATGCAGTAAATCGCCACCGAAATACTGGACAACGTCGACATGATCGGGCACACCCTGCCGCTGGCCACCGAATGCAAAGCGCAGGTACTCTTGCGGAGTAAAGACGTGCGCTTGCGGAAACCAACTCCGCAACGTCGCAGCTTCCGCACCCGTCGCATAATCATCGGGCACGCAAAATATCCATGCTTGCAGAGCCTCATCGAGTTCATAGAGTCGTCGAAGCACCGGCCGGACCCACCCGGCCGTTTCGCCCGGGCCATTGACCGTTATGGCGATTTTCACTTCAACGAATAACGCTGCACTATTCGCGCAATAGTATCACTTGTGCTCACGCCTTCCTGATGCGGAGCCAACAAAATACGGCCTCCATATGCCTGCACGACGACGCGTTCCGGCAAATCCTCTTCCCGATATTGCGCGCTTTTGACATGGATATCCGGACGAAGGCGACCGAGCAAAGCTTCCGGCGTGGCTTCGCCAAAACCAACGACGACATCGACGCTCCGTAACGCAGCGAGGATTCGCGCGCGTTCCGCAAACGGAACGATCGGGCGCAAATCGCCTTTGAGGAGACGAACGGATTCATCACTATTCAAGCCGAGAACCAACGCATCGCCTTGCGCTCGTGCCCAGGCAAGATAGGCGACGTGACCCGCATGAAGCACGTCAAAACATCCGTTGGTAAAGACGACGCATCGCGCGTCCCGGCCTTGCGCCTGCCTCCAGGCTATTGCGGCATCAACGTCAAGTATTCTGCCGAAAAACGACTCAGGCATCGGCGAGATCAACAAGGGCCAAAATTTCGTCTGCCGTTGCCGTTGCCGTGCCGAGTTTTTCAACGACGGCACCAGCGGCAAAATTCGCGAGTTGCATCGCCGTTGCAATCGATGCATTTGCGGCCAGCGCTAATGCAAGTACCGCGACGACGGTATCGCCGGCGCCACTCACGTCAAATACCGTACGCGCAACGGATGGAATGTGCAGTCGATCGCCATCGCGCCCGAACAACGACATTCCGTGTTCGCCGCGCGTAATGACGACGTACCGGCATTTCAAACGTTCGAGAAGTGCAGATCCTGCCGCTTCAAGCGAGGCATCATCGACGATGGCGATTCCGGCAGCAGCGGAAGCCTCGTGGACATTCGGAGCAACGCAGGTGACGCCGGTAAATAACGAGAGATTTGCCGGCTTCGGATCAGCCAAGACAATCGGGCACGCGAGGGCGGCCTCGACGATTTCCGGTGAGAGTACGCCTTTGGCGTAATCGCTGAGTATGACCGCATCGCTGTTGACGGCGTGCTCCGAAATTAACGCTGCCAATCGTGTACGATCCGCACCCTGCAGCGGTTTTGCCGATTCCCAATCGGCACGAACGACTTGCTGATGATGGGCGACAACGCGCGTTTTGCGCGTCGTCGGGCGATCCGAAACACTGATAACGGCATCGACTTCCACCTGCTCATCGGTGAGCAAGCGGCGCACGTGCCCCGCGTATTCATCGTCGCCGACTGCCGCGGCAAAACTCACATGCGCATCGAGTGCGCGAAGATTATTCGCCACATTCCCCGCCCCGCCCAGGGTGAACGAATGTTCGCTCACGGCAACGACGGGAACAGGAGCTTCAGGTGAGATGCGCGTGACACTCCCCCAGATCCATTCATCGAGCATTACATCGCCAACGACGAGAATGCGTCGATTCCGCATACTCGCAAAGAGCGCTTTTGCATCATGGGAGAGCAGCGTCGTCACAACCGTCATGATGGAAAAAGAAAATGCTGTTCGACGAGATCGCAAATAATGTGCGCCATCACTTGATGCACTTCTTGAATAATCGCAGCGTAGCCATCGGGCCCCATGAGCACCAAATCCGCCATAGCCGCGACGGTACCGCCGCCATTACCGGTAAAGGCAACGGTAACCACCCCGCGTTCTCGCGCGGCTTCGAGTGCAAGCACAACATTGCGCGAGGTGCCGCTCGTCGTCATTGCGATGAGTACATCACCGGGCTTTGCGAACGCTTCAACTTGGCGCGAAAAAATAAAATCATACCCGTAATCGTTACCCACGCAGGTCAGCGTCGAGGTGTTGACCGTGAGCGCTTCGCTATAAAATCCGGGCCGTTCGCGCAGATAGCGTCCGGAGAGTTCCGCCGCCATATGCTGCGCCTCAGCCGCACTTCCACCGTTGCCACACCAGAGCACTTTATTTCCGTGAGTAAAGGCATTAACGATTGCTGCGACAATCGCTTCGACTTGCGCCTGATAATGCGGAGCATCGAAGAGCCCCTTACGATCCGCGAGCAGCGCTGCAAACGAGCGTTGAGCCTTGTAATCAATCGGCACTAGGGCTCGATCCAAAAAATGTCTTGACCCTGCGAAACAAGATCGCCATTCTGCGGGAGTATCTTTGTGATGACGCCGGCAAACTCGGATTGAATTTCGTTGAAGAGTTTCATCGCTTCCAAAATGCACACGACTCGCCCGACTTCGACGCGATCGCCGATGTTGACGAACGATTCGGCATCGGGAGACGATGCGCGATAAAACACGCCGGTCAAAGGAGC
>JAJYCL010000025.1 GCA_021778415.1 bacterium
TGATCATGTGGGGTGCGATCTTGCTGCTCACGCACCCGAACCCGCTCATCGGTGCTGCAGAATTGCTGGGTTGCGGCGTTCTCGCGTTTTATTCCGCCAGTGTCTGGGTCCAAGGACGCATTAAAAAACGGCTTCGTCTTTTTAACGAACAACTCGAAATTGCGCTCCGCCTCATGTCGTCGGGTCTTCGTGTTGGATTGGGCTTGCGACAGGCCCTCACAACGGTCGTCCAGGAGATGCCGGAGCCTGCCCGCATCGAGTTTGGTCGGGTACTCGGACAGACAAGCATCGGCGTAAGTATCTATGATGCCCTCGATCAACTGTCGGGGCGTATGCCCTCGAATGAGTTGACGATGATGGCGAAAGCGATACGGGTGCAGTCCCAAACCGGCGGTAACCTCGGTCACGTGTTGGAAGTTCTCGCCGAAACGATTAAACAGCGCAGAAAAATCACTCGCAAAGTGCGTGCCCTTACCTCCGAAGCGCGTGCATCCGGCTATGTTATTACGGCCCTACCGATCTTCGTCGGCGGCTTTATTCTCGTCGCCGAACCGCATATGCGCGGTTCGCTCTTCGGCACCCTGATCGGTCGACTTTCGCTCTTGGGGACGTTCACGTTAATCGCCGTGGGGCAATTGATTATGAATCGCATGACGGATTTCGAAGCCTGATGTCGTTGCTGATTGCTCTCGCTGCAACATTTCTCACCGCCGCTGCATGTTTTGCCGCGGTACTGTTCTTGGCGCGCGGCCGTCACTCCGTTCACGATCGACTTGCCGAACTGAATCTCAGCGATATTTCCGATCGCAAGAGTTCCGGCGAGGATCTTTTCTATCGACTCCTCGCCGACGACCAACGCAGTGTGTTGTTGCGTCGATTACAAGAAGCCGGATGGAATGATATCACTGCGCAACAAATGGTTTTCCGCTCGGTCATTGCGGCCGTGGTCGGAGGGGCCATTGGCGTCGCACTGATGTTTATTCTCTCGGAATTCGATGCAATGACAATCGGCGCAACGGCCGTGCTGATCATTTGCGGTGCTGCGGCCCCGAATTTCATGCTGAACTCGGCGATCGAGAAGCGCAAGCGTGAATTGTATCGCGAACTCCCCGATTTTCTGGATATGGTCGCAACGACCGTAGAAGCCGGTATTGCGCTCAATGGCGCGATGGCAGTTGCCGTCGACGCATTATCCGGACCATTACGAGACGAATTTCAGATCGTTCTCTCGGATATTCGCTTGGGGCGTTCGCGTGTGGAAGCCCTTGCTGCGTTTGCAAAGCGCGCACATCAAATCGATATCACCACGACCGTTACGGCCATCGTGCAAGCTGAACGCTTAGGTGGAAATATTGTCAGCGTCTTGGACGAACTGGCAAAGGATGCGCGTGATAAACGTTTGATGCGCGCCGAAGAACTCGCCGCTCAGCTTCCTGTAAAAATGGTCTTTCCGATGGTGTTGTGTATGCTACCGGCTCTGCTGCTTATCATTTTTGGCGCTATCGTGGCCGATTTTCTGAATAAATGACGTTCGGCTTTTTCATCATCGCGTGTGCTGCCGCTCTGCTGTATGCGTGCGCCGGAGTCGTCGCAACGTTGATCGCAAGCGTCTTGATTCCGCGTCTGCCGATGCTGGAGGAATCACCGCGGGGAAGAACGCTGCCGCTCTGGCTACTCCCGGCCGCGTATGCCGTTCTCGGCGTCGTCGTTCTTTTCGGCCATGCATCCGTCGAGCAACTTGGGATTATTGCCGTACTGTGCATTCCACTTGGGGCGATTATCATCGTGGATATGGCCAAAGGACTGATCCCGGATTTGCTCACCGTGGTACCGATGGTTGTGTTATTGGTTTGGAACGGGATGCACGGCCCGTGGCTTCCCATGCTCGTCGGTGCAGCCGTTCCGTTCGCCGCATTTGCCCTCAGTGCGGCGCTCTCGAAGGGTCGCGGAATGGGATGGGGGGACGCAAAGCTCGCGGCATTCGGCGGCGCCATCCTCGGATTGGCCCCGTCGCTCATCGCCTTTGCTTTGGCGTCGCTTGTAGCGGTGGCTGTCGCCATGATCGCCAAACGAGCGGCGACCGAGCCGATCGCCTTTGGGCCCTATATGGTCGCGGCAATTATCGTGGGAATGCTTGTGCAAGCGCATCGCTAGCGATGATGTTGCTCTGTGATGGACGCGATACTCCGATTGCTACCCACGTGCGCATTGCCAAAAATCCGATCTCGCGCGCCGTTGGCTGGATTGGGCGCAAGCAAATCGATGCGCAGGAAGCGTTGCTTCTCCCCAACTGCAACGCGATTCATACCATCGGTATGCGACGCCGCATCGACGTTCTTTTTCTCGATGCGGAATTTCGCATCGTCGCCATCGTTTGCGATATCCCGCCGATGCGTCCGGTGATTGCGCATCGAGCGGCGCGTCATACGATCGAACTGCTCTCCGGGGGTGCCGAGGCGAAGCAGTGCGCGCTTGGGGATCGCTTACGAATCGAATGAAGCTCGTCGGCCTTGTCGTCGCGATTTTCGGCGCGACCTATATCGCCGGCACGCTTGCGCATCCGTATATCGATGGCGATTTGTTTTGGCAACGCTGGCTCGGCGAGCACATTTTGCGCACCGGTGAGATTCCCCGAGCGTTAGGCCCCGAAACCTTTGCTGCCGTGGGCGCGCCTTGGCTGCCGCAAGAGTGGCTGTTCTCAACGCTCTATGCACTTGCCGTGGCCGCGCACGGCGCGTGGTTCTTTCACGCCGCCGTCGGCGCGTGCGTTGCAGCGACGCTCTACATGGTCGCTCGCCGTACGACTGCGCATGCTGGGACGCTGGCAAGTGTCGCCGCCGTCGTTCTTTGCGGTATTGCGTTGGATCCATCGCTCGGAGTGCGCGCGCAGGATGTCGGTTGGCTGTGCTTCGCCGCGTTGTTGAGCATTCTCGACTGGGACGATAATCGCGTATTTTGGGCGGTCCCGCTCGTTATCGTGTGGGCGAATGTTCATGCGAGTGCCGTTGTCGCCTTGCCGCTTGTTGCCATCGATTTGCTGATAACGCCGCGGCGGGATCCGGGGGTCTTGAAGCGTCGGTTGTTGCTCATGGTCGCCCTGCTTGGTGCGATCTGCGTTGGACCATTCGGCATCGCGTTACCTATGTACGCCTTGCATTTGAGCGGGAGCCCGATCCGCACCTATATTGTGGAGTGGCAATCGTGGGCGTGGTATCGGCCGTCGTTTGTCCTTGTGGTGTTTCCGGTGATCGCAACGCTTGCAGTACGGTTTCGCTGGGCGTTACGACAGCCACGAGAAGTGCTTCGCGTGGCGCTGTTCATCGCCATGAGTTGCATGGCGATTCGTAATGTCGCGCTGCTCGGTATCGCCGCTGCACCGCTTTTCGCCACGCTGCTCGATCCGTGGCTTTCGCGTGTGACCTTCCCGTCGATAAAACTCCAAGAACCCGCGAAGCGGCTGCTCGCAATCGGCGTAGGCGCTGCACTCGTGCTCGTCTTTGCGTTGAGTTATCGTTTGGCACATGTTCCCAATGGAGGCCGATTGCCGTTTGCGGCCATGCGACGCATCGCCCGACTGCCCGGCGAGCGGCGGCTCTATTGCACCGATTTCGCTTGGTGTTCGATGTCGTTGGGAGATGTGCGGATGCGAGTTTATCTCGATGGTCGCGCCGACCCATTTCCGTGGCCGGTATGGCGGCGGTACCTGCGCATTGCTCGCGGCGGTTCACGCGCGGTGACAACTCTACGGCGCATTCGCGCCAATACGGTGATCGCCGGAAAAAATGGCGCGTTAGGAACGACTTTGTTGCGGCAAGCGAATTGGCGTCGGGTCTACGTCGGATCGATAAGTGACGTCTTCGTGCGAATCCGCTCGAACGTAAACGTGAGAAGTGCAGCGACGAGAAAGCCGACATAATACGAGAGGTCGCCGATATGCGGAAACGCACGAGGCATTGGTCCGATGAACCACGTTTGATTCCAAAACGGTACGGATGCAAGTAAGCCGAGTATCCATGCAGCGGCTCCGCGGCGAAACGCTTGCGGTTTTTCACGATCGGCCTGCTTGTGCATGAAGGCATTGACGAGAATGACTCCGGCCCAGGGCGATGCCCAGTAGGAAAGCAGCAACAGAAAATTCGCGTAGGAATCCGCCGTATCGCGTGGATTCGCGCCGGCGAGTGCGAGAATCGCACCGATGACACCGACGCCCAAAGCAGCCGACCACCGCGGAATCCGAATGTTAAATGCGACGAGTCCGGCCAATGCACCTGAGTAGAGATTCATGCAATTTGCGGTAATTGTGCCGAGAACGATGCTGGCGAGGACAAGGCCGGCAACGATTCCATGTGGGCCGAGAAGTGCGGCAATTGCGTCGGTCGGAATCGATGCGGAGAGATCGGCTTTCGTGAGGGTTACCGTTGCCGCTCCCATGATTTGTAAGGCGATGCATGGGATCGCCGTGCCCGCAAGGCTATACCAAAATACGGCCTTGCGTGATGTCGCCGCCGGTAAATAGCGCGAGTAATCCGATGCACAAGGTACCCAACCAAGGGCATATGAGAACGATAGCGCCGTTGCAAAGATGAACCCGGCGATTGGGCCGCCGGATGCAATGGGAGCGAGTGCGTGAAATGGAGTGGACCAATCGACCCGCGAAAACGTGACGACCCCTAGCGTAAGAAAACCCGCAGCTAAGAGAATCGCACTGATATGTTCGAAGCGCGCCAATAAATTGTAGCCGTACACGGCGATGATAATTTGTAGCACGAGCATGAAGGCCAACGCTAGCGGGTAGCCGATGTGCGCGAGCGTCTCTAACGCATAGGATCCGAAGATCGTATTGATGGCAAACCAGCCCACGCCGGCAAGAAACGACAGCGTCGCCGGAGCAATGTTGGCGATTCGCCCCAAGGCAAAACGCGATGCCACCATTTGCGGCACGCCATACCGCGGGCCGAGTGTCGCTAAAACACCCAATACGGCAAAGCCGGCGCAGTTTCCAAGCACGATGCCGATGAGCGCGCTACGAAGATCGGTTCCGTAAAGCGCGACGATAAAAATGCCGACCATCCACGTGGCAATTTCGGCGTTCGCCGAAAACCAGATGCCAAAAAGATCGCGCGGGTTGCCGTGACGTTGCTCGGGGAGAACCGGTTCGATGCCGGTAGGCTCGACGGCGAGGACCTGGTCCCGATACACAGGTTGCGGTTCGTTCATTGCGCGATGCCGAGTTGCGTACTCAGCGCGAGGTGCACTCCCGCGGCAAGCATCGCCTCGATGGCGCGCTCTCCATCGCTCGGGTGCACATTGACGGCCGCGATCGCATCGAGGAGCACCGTTGCCTCGAAGCCGAGTTTGCGCGCATCGATTGCCGTTGCCTTCACGCAATAATCGGTTGCAAGCCCGCAGAGGTACACGTGCGAGATCTCGCGATCGCGGAGATGTTCGGCCAACGGCGTTGCGGCAAATCCGGAGTAGCCATCGATCATCGGATCGATGCCTTTACTGATGATTTCATCGATGGCATCGAGCGGCAGTTCTTTGGAAAATTCCGCCCCCGGCGTGTTTTGCAAACAATGAAAAGGCCAAGGTCCGCCGTAGCGTTGCGTGTAGCGGTGATCATCGGGGTGCCAATCGCGGGTTGCAACGACGTAGGAAAAACCGCGTAGTATGCGGCGGATAGGTTCAAAAATGCGCATTCCGTCGGCGACGGCCAGTGGGCCGCCGGGCAGAAAATCATTCTGCGGATCGACGATAATGAGGCCATCGCGCCGAGTGAGCATGTGCAGTATTTGTCGGATACCCCAACGAAAGTCCTCGCGTTCGCTCAGAACTCATAGCACGACATACTAGCAACTGTGGAGGCCTTTATGCACGGTGATACTTCCGGCTCGGCCGGACTCATGGCTGGTTTTGCAGCCTTTTATTTGTTCTTTATCGTCATTGGAATTGCGTCGATCGTCCTTTTCATCTGGATGTACTGGCGCATCTTTGAAAAGGCGGGCTTTTCCGGCGCGCTCTCGTTGCTCAATCTCGTTCCCGGATTCGGGAATCTCATCTGCCTGATTATTTTGGCGTTTTCCACATGGCCGTCACAACAAACCGGTGGGCCGATGATGCAACCGAACTACATGCCGCCGCCCGCACCGCCGCTGCCGCCGGAACAGTACGGCGGCCCGCCGCAAACGTTACCATAACGCCGCAGTGTGATGCGATCAGACGTGGAGGCTTGTGTACCAGGCCTCTACGTCGTCGATCTGCGAGGGTAAAATAGCCGAGAGATTCTCCGGTGCGTCGTTTGTGACGATGATATCGTCCTCGATGCGAACGCCGATGCCGCGGAAGCGATCCGGGACGGTGGCATCGTCCGGTTGAAAATACAGACCCGGTTCCACGGTTAGGGCCATGCCGCTGCTAAGCGTGCCGAATTTGTAGGTTTCGGCGCGTGCTCGTGCGCAATCGTGCACATCGATGCCCAGCATGTGGCTGACGTTATGCAACGTATAGCGCTTGAAATATTGGTGTTGCGGATCCATAGCCTCATCGAAGGAACAGGTGAGAATGCCAAGATCGATGAGTCCCTGCGTCAGCACTCGCATCGCGCGCGTATTCGGCTCGAGAAAATCGTTGCCGGAGCGAACTGCTTCGATGCCGACACGCTGCGCCTCCCAAACGAGTTCGTAGATCGCGCGTTGTTCGCCGGAGAAACGTCCGGAAATCGGCAATGTCCGCGTGACATCGGCGGTATAGAGTGAATCGCATTCAACCCCGGCATCGAGCAAGAGAAGATCGGCATTTCGTAACGCGCCGTGATTGTGATTCCAGTGCAAGGTACACGCGTGATCGCCGGCTGCAGCGATGGTGAGGTAGCCGACGTCGTTTGCTTCGATACGCGCGCGCGACCAAAATGCGGCCTCGATTTCGCGTTCGCTTTTCGCCCGGCCAAGGAGGCGGATGGCATCTTCAAAGCCGCGCTTGGTGATCTCGACGGCCTTTCGCAATTCGGAAATTTCGTACGCATCTTTGATCAACCGAATTTCCGCGAGTGTTATTGCTACTTGGGCGGCGTCTGCGTGTGGGACACTCGACGCGAGATGCTTTGGGAGTTCGGCAATCGGTCGAGCATCATCAACACCGTAGAAGAGTGCAGATTCATCGACGCCGCGATGCCGGCCAACCCATAATTCGCCATGAACGCGATCGGTGAAAAATGCCTCTTCGCCACGATTATGCGGCTGGGTAAAAAGAATGGTACGATGCGCATCCCCGACGGGCTCAAAAACGAGCATCGCGCCGGGTTCGCCCGTTCCCATCAGATATGCAAAATCGCTACTCGGTCGAAAACGGAAATTCGTGTCGTTTGCGCGGACCTGCTCGAGACCGGCTTCGATGATGATCCGTTGGCCGCGAAAGTGCGCCGACAGTTGGGCGCGCCGAGCGTGAAGGAGCGTGAGCTGCGGATGGATGGTTGCCGCGAGGGGGCGATCGAGCCAGCCCGTGGACATGAAGGCGATCAAGGCTTGCGGCGTCTCTGTATCGTGACCGGTTTTCATAGCATCGACGGGCTTCGCTAGTCTTGGCGGCGTAGCCTAGGGCATGGAGCAAACTTCGCCGGCTAAGGCCTCGGATACGCTAGCAAACGAGCGAACCTATCTCGCGTATCTGCGAACGTCGTTATCGTTTATCGCCTTCGGTTTCGTGATCGCGCGGTTCGCACTCTTCACGCGCGAAATTTCGCTGATTGCTCATCTGCAATTGCAACAAAGCGGTTCGTCGCTGTTTTTCGGCGTTTCCATGGCGTTCTTCGGTGTTCTTGTCGGCCTTATCGGAGCGTGGCGATATTTTGTCACCGATAAAGCGTTGCGTGAGGCGAAGAATGGTGCGCTTTCAATTTGGCTGGCACTCTCAGGTGCCATCGTGACCGCACTGGTCGGTTCTATCGTCGCGATCGAGCTTTTGCGCCTTCGCTAACCGTCGATATCGAGACCGATATCGATTGACGCGGCACCGTGCGTGATTCGGCCGACGGAGATGAGATCGACGCCGGTTTGCGCGATTGCAAGGATGCGCTCCGCGGTGACGCCGCCGCTAGCCTCCGTCAGCATCCGACCATCGACCATGCTTACTGCCTCACGTAGCGTCGCAACATCCATATTATCGAGCAGGACCGCATCGATGCGCGCATCGAGAATCTCGCGTAGTTGATCGAGGGAATCGACTTCGACTTCGATTTTTACCATGTGCCCAACGTGTGCGTGTACACGCGCAATCGCTTCCTGGAGCGATCCGGCGAGGGCGATATGATTGTCCTTGATGAGTACGGCATCATCGAGGCCGAAGCGATGATTGGAGCCGCCGCCGCAACGCACGGCATATTTTTCGAGGATGCGCAAGCCGGGAGTTGTTTTTCGCGTGCAGACGACGTGGGCACGCGTCCCGGCAATAGCGGTTACCAGGGTGTGGGTGACGGTGGCAATGCCGCAGAGTCGTGCGAGGAGATTCAGGGCCGTTCGCTCGCCGCTAAGAATCGCTCGCGCATCACCGGAAATTTCGGCAAGGGTCTGCCCGGCGGCGAATGCGTTTCCATCCTCGACGAGAAGTGCGACCTCGACGTCATCGCTGAGCAGTGCAAATGCACCGCATGCGATGGCAATGCCGGCGGCAATGCCGGACTCGCGCGCGACGAGTTTTGCCGTTGAGCGCAGGGAGGCTGGAATGATGGCATCGGTCGTGAGATCGTTGCCACGACCGAGATCTTCGAGGAGCGCGTTGCGCAGGATCGGCTCGACAACGAGGGGATGTGGTTCAAACAACGCTAGTCAACCTCCGGAACGATCGATGGGCGAGAGCAGCATCAGGCAACGGAAAATCCGATCGATAGTGGCTTCCTCGCGATTCACAACGTTCGCTCGCCGCATTGGCAATGAGACGAGCGACGACCAACAAGTTGCGCAGTTCCGTTTTTGCATATGGATGTTCTTCGGTGAGGGTGGCGATGCGGTCGAGTGCGTCACGAAGGTCGCTGCCAGTGCGGACAAGACCCACGTTGGCATACATGAGATGACGCAGGTCGCGCACAGCCTGCGTTTCGTCGTCGTCACCGCACGGGCGATCGTAGGTGCGGGATATCGAAGGATGCAGCATCGGCGATGTTTGCGTCGCGTGAATGTCGGTGGCAACGCGCGTCCCGTAGACAAGTGCTTCAAGCAGAGAGTTCGATGCTAAGCGATTCGCACCGTGGACTCCGGTTGCGCTGCATTCTCCGCACGCCCACAATCCCGGAAGAGATGATTTGCCCCACGCATCGACCGCAATTCCGCCCATGTGATAGTGCGCAGCGGGAGCAATGGGAATGCGCTGCACCCGCGGATCGATACCGGCACTCATGCAGGATGCAAAAACAGTCGGAAAGCGTACGGGGAATTGCGCGCCTACAGCCTGCGTCGCATCAAGTCCGACGCTGCGTCCGCGGCGTAATTGATCGAAAATGGCGCGAGCGACAACATCGCGCGGCGCAAGCTCCGCATCGGCGTGAATTTCCGGCATAAAGCGTTCGCCTAAATCATTGACGAGCGTTGCTCCTTCACCGCGAATTGCTTCCGTAACCAAGGGCATCGGATCGGCCCCGATAGCGAGTGCCGTCGGATGAAACTGCACGAATTCGCAATCGGCAAGAACGGCATCCGCACGCGCCGCCATCGCTAAACCATCGCCGCAGGCTTGCGGCGGATTCGTTGTGGCGCGATAAAGCCGCCCTATGCCCCCGGTGGCAAGAATCGTTGCGCGGGCAAAAAGCAATAATGGTTGGGCGCTTGGTTGGATGTGCGCGTAGATGCCAACGACCCGGCCGTCGTGGAGCATGAGATCATCGGCGGCCGTGTTTTCAATGACATCGATGTGTGCTGCATGATGGATGGCGGAAATGAGGGTTTTTACGATCTCGTGGCCCGTAGCGTCGCCGCCGGCTTTGACGATGCGCCGACGTCCGTGCGCGGCTTCACGGCCCAGAACGAGTTCGCCATCGGAATCCCGATCGAATGAAGCGCCAAGGCCAAGGAGTGTTTCGATCGCAGCCGGCGCATCGCGCGTGAGAATATCGACGATCGTATCGTCGGATATTCCGGCGCCGGCAAGTAGCGTGTCGCGCGCGTGCAGACGCGGGGAATCATCGGTGCCGATGGCCGCAGCGACACCACCTTGCGCCCAGTCGCTTGCAGCGAATTGACCGAGCGTTCCTTTGCACAGAACGGCGACGCGTAGTGGAGTGAGTTGTAATGCCGTCGTAAGCCCGGCGATGCCGGCACCGACGATGACGGCATCATAGTCACCCGATCGCATCGCGCTAGGCGCCGCTGCTGCGCCCGTACGCGAGCATCCGTTCAACGGCCGCACGTGCGCGAACTGCGATCTGCGGATCGACATGCACTTCGAATTCAAGCGTTTCCAGCGAGTGTTGAATTTTCGGCAACGTATTGCGCTTCATATGCGGGCACAGATTACACGGACGGATGAAATCGACATTCGGATTCGCGGCGGTGACGTTATCCGCCATCGAACATTCGGTAATGAGCACAACGCGCGGGCGCACCGTGCGTTGTGCATCGTTCATCGTACCGACATATTCGGCCATGCCGTGCGTCGAACCGACGTAATCGGCTTCGGCAAGGACATCCGGTGGACACTCGGGATGGGCGAGGACAACCAGCGTTGGATCGTCCTGCCGGAAGTGTCGAATATCGGCGGCCGTAAAACGCTCGTGGACTTCGCAATGGCCTTTCCAGGCAATAATCTCAACGGAGGTCTTTGACGCGACATACGCGGCGAGATATTCATCGGGGAGAAAGATGACACGCGGAACGCCGAGTGCCTCGACGATGCGTACGGCGTTGCCACTTGTGACGCAGACATCGGATTCGGCCTTTACTTTCGCCGACGTATTGACATACGTAACGACGGGAACGCCGGGATAGCGTTGCCGCAAGAGCCGGACATCGGCGGCGGTTATCGATTCGGCAAGCGAACAACCCGCGCGAAGATCGGGAACGAGGACGCGCTTTTCAGGATTGAGGAGTTTTGCCGTCTCCGCCATGAAATGCACACCGCAGAGGACGATGATATCGGCATCCGTTTTTGCCGCCTCCATCGCAAGCGTGAGTGAATCGCCGACGATATCGGCAACGGTGTAAAAAATCTCGGGTACTTGGTAATTGTGAGCCAAAATAACCGCATTTTTTTCGCGTTTGAGGCGAAGAATCGCCTCGATGTAGGGTGCGTGCAGTGGCCATTCAACACGAGGAATGGCGCGTTCGGCGCGCTCAAAAATGGCCTCAAGAGGCTCGGCAAGGATCGACATCATGCACCCCTGCGCTTACCGCACAAGGGGTGTTGCACCTTCTTGCTAAGAGGAAGGAGCTATGCGCTTGATGATCGCTCGCGGAATTCTCCTTGTGGTGACGCTCATTGTCGTAGTGCTGTTCTACGTGCCGATCGGGCATGTGGATCTGGCCGAGCGATGGGGCGAAGGCACATATGGCTTGGACGTGACGCCGACGACGCTGACTGTTGTCGATGTTGAGCCGGGATCACCGGCAGCCGCAGCCGGAATTCGCGTCGGGGATACCGTTGATGCTCGCGTGGGATTGAGGCGCACGGCGCTTCTTCGTGCGCCTTATGTCGGCGATACGGCGGACGTGACGTTTCTCCACGGCGGGCGGAGCTTTCGCGTGCATCTCGTTGCCATACCGACTCCGAATTTTACCGTGAATTCGCGTCTCAGCGGTCTGCTGCCGTTTTTGCCCGCCACGGCCTTTCTGCTTGTTGCCTGCATTCTTGTGTTTGTGCGCCCCAATGTGATGACGTGGGCGTATTACCTCTACGCCGTCGGCTTTTTCGGGACGGGGCCGCCGTTCATGTATTGGGCGCATTCGATGAATCCGGGTCTGTATGACATCGTGGCATTTGTGATGTCGACGGTACTCGGGCCACTTGCGATTTTGCCGTTACCGATATTTTTGCTGCGGTTTCCGCGCGGAACCGCCGACGGTTGGCGTGCGCCCGTTGAGCGTTGGGTATGGGGGCTCGTTACCGTCTCGAGCATTCTTGTTGTTGTTGATTGGTTTCGCGTTCGTGCGGGGCATAGCGTCCCGACATGGCAGCCGTGGATCGACAATGGCCTACCACTGCTATGCTTCGTGTTAAGTGCGCTCATTTTCGTGAAGAACTATAAAACCGCAACACCGGAAATTCGTCAGCGATTAGGCTTTCTTTCGATCGGCGTCATTGTCGCGTTTCTTGCGTACGCCGTCTATTATATCCCCGGAATTCCGTTTGTTGTCGGGCAGATTTTCGGGGTCGCGGCGGTGCTCGGCCCGATTACGGTTGCGTACGCGGTCTTCCGCCATCGCGTTCTCGATGTCGGCTTCGTACTCAATCGTGCCGCCGTCTACGGCGTTATTTCGTTGCTCATTATCGCCGCGATCTCCGTTCTCGATTGGGTGACATCGAATATGATTTCGGCGGCACGATTAGCGACAGTCGTGAATTTGTTGGTCACCGTGGGAATCGGATTTTTACTCGACAGGATCAACCGGAGTGTGACGCGGGTCGTCGATACACTTTTCTTTAGCGATCGCCGCCGCGCCGAGGATTATGTGCGCAAAGCCGCGGCAGCATTGCCATATGCAACGAAGGAAGCGTCGATTACGGACGGCTTGATTAACATTCCCAGTGAGGCGCTTTCCTTGAGCGCGGCTGCGCTGTATCGTCGCTCCGATGACGGTACGGGGTACGTCGGTGTTGCGACGAGTGAACAGACGCCGCACGCGCCGCGCGCCTTTGACGCCGATCATCTTTTGGTGCGCATGCTTCGAGCTGACGAATCCATCGTCTGGCTCGATAGCGTGCGATCCCACCTTGATGCGGAGAATACGGCGGTGTACGTAGTTGCGTTACCGGTGACGGTTCGCCATGAAGTGGTTTCGTTTGTGCTCTATGGTGCGCATACGAATGGCTCACAACTCGATCCCGAAGAAATTGCGATGCTGCAAGAACTTGCGCGCGAAGCTGCGCGTGCCTACGATCATGTTGAGGCCGTCCGCATGCGCGAACGCTTTACGGCGATGTTGGCAGCGACGTAAGAAACGCGTCGATGGCATCCTGTGTTTCTTGTGGCTGATCGAGTTGTGCGTAGTGGCGCGCCGGAGAGATCGTCACGATTTTTTCGTGTGCAATTCCCGGTGTCAGGAGCGCATAATAGGCAGCTTTTTGCGATGCACTGAATTGCATTGGTGGCGTTGAGAAATCCGCGGCAAAATACGGTGAGAGAAGAAGCACCGGAATCGTGATGGTGGAGAGCTTCGGGCGCAAATCTAACGCCAAATCTTCACTGGCAAATTCGGCCATCGCTGCCGGATCGGAGCGATCTGCTTCGATAGCGAGGCGTTCGGCCAAACGCGGATCGCGGGTCCCGATGGACGCCATATAGCGCGCATTCGATGCGGCGAATTGAGCCGGTGTGAGGCTTGCAAACATGCCGAGCATTGCCTTCGCACGCGCAGCACGCGTCGCTGCGGTGAATGCTTCGGTGCCGGGAAAGACGGGTAGGCCGTCGATTGAGACGATGGCCTGCAACCGCTGTGCGTGTTGCTCGGCAAGAAGATAGGCCAACGTTCCACCGAGACTGTGCCCGATCACAACCGGCTTTTGTAGGTGATGCGATTGTAGCAGCGCCCAGAAATCGCTGGTGACGCGAGGTAGGTATGGCGATGCGATGGCTGGAGTGCCATCAAAGCCCGGAAGCGTGAGCGCGTAGACGGTATTGTGTTGTGCGAACGAGCGGATCATCGACGCAAATTCCCACGGTCCGCTTGAAAGCCCGGGAATGAGCACGATGTTTCTCCCACCCGATCCGAATTGTTGCACCAAGAGCGAGCCGCTGCGAAAGGTTGCATTCGGTGTCGGTAGCGTGAGGGAAATGCTCGTGCTCGCTATTGCACGTTCGCGAGCGAGGCCGAGGACCAGGATGGCCGTCATGCTGACGCTCAGGGTAGCGGAAATGAGCGCTGCAACGAGTGCAGCCGGTGTGAATTTCATGGAGTGTGCTTTCCTTTGGCGGGTGTTATTCCGCAGATTCGGGATCGAAAATTTGTTCTACGGGGAGATTGAAGACGCGGCTCAGTTTGAATGCGAGCGGTAAACTCGGCGCGTATTTTTCGCCCTCGATGGCAACGATGGTTTGACGCGCCACGCCGATGCGATCGGCAAGCTCGGCCTGTGAAATATCCAACTCGGCGCGCAAGACGCGAAGACGGTTTTTCACGCTAGCGATACCGCGCGCGAAGAATGATCGACGAAACCCCCCAGCTCCCCATCACGACGGTCCAGGTCCACCAGGCGGAAAGTGTTGGGAATCCGGCGTTTTCGAGGAATCCATAGGTGACGGAAACGACGGCAGTAATGCCGGCGGCAAGCGCCAGCGATTCGATGAGGATGCGACGTTCGAATTCATCGACACCCTGCAAGAGTTGAAGCACGGCGATGAAGACGACGATGATCGGCGGAACCGGCATCAGCGCGACGAGCAGTCGCATCGGCCCCGTGAGCCCGCCGTTGAGCAGCGTAATCGACGTAAAGAGCAGAGCGATATACGCCACCATCGCGACGATCAGGGTGATCAGATACCGCCGATGCGCCCGATGAACCGGATTCTGGGATTTCATGATGAGCTCTCCGCATGAAGGACGCCGAGACGAATTCGTACGGCAATCACACTGGCCCAATAGGCAACAGCCGGAACGATCATCGTTGCCATCACTGGGATGTGTGCGAGGTGTGCGTGCGACGCAAACGCGTTGACGACGAGGATCGCTGTTGTTGCAACCAGGGCAATTGCACTCGCATGCAAGCCGATCCGTTGTTGGAGCTCATCCCACGTACTCATATACCGCGCATAGGCGATAACGAAGCCCGTTGTTCCGAGGGCCCACATCAAAAACGAGACCCCAAGGGCCAGCGCTTGATGCGAGCTTGCCCACGTACTCGACAGCCCAAGTGTCCCAGCAATGAGAAGGCCTGCTGGGAAAACCGTTGAGCGCCTGAGCCGATCGTACTCGGCGATCGGCGCGCCGGTATGCCAGGGGTACGTCGGAAGCGGGTCCAGCCACGCCAACTTCGCCCGCAACTCAAAAAGAAATCGAAAAAGCATGCCGGAAATGTACGCCACACAACTCTAAATGTCAAGCATAAGCGACATTATGTGCTTGGCACACCTTGACGTGATTGGTACACTAAGCACGCCTGGCCCAATGAAACCTTGGCGGCCCCTTGCCGATACCCTGAGCAAGAGGGATAGACATGCAGGTAAGCTAGTCTACCACCCTACAAGGACGTGGTACGGAAGATCGAAACCGTGCGATGACTACGTTCGTTACTAATAGTGGGTACTGAGCGCATTATGGATACTAAGGAGATAAACGTGACGCAAAAAATGCTGATTGAAGAGGTGCAGCGAGCAGCTGGAGATGTGCGCTTTGACCACACGCGTCTCGAACTCTCCGACGATTCAATCATCGACATTCTGGAAACTATTCAGAATAACAACGAAGCGCTGAGATTTCTAGCGCGCGTGTAATTGCGCTCCCTCACCGCCAGATACGTCTACGGTCTATGGTTGACCCTCCGAACGGTTGCTACGGCAAACGGGGAGGGTCAAACTTTTAATCCAGATTTGCCCATCGGGCTGGTGATGGAAAAGTTGGAAAGCGCCACGGCGCGCCCGAGACAAGTGTTTGATGGAAATGACCTTCACCAGGGATTATTCGCGAAAGTCGCTGCGCTAGGTCACGGCATAGCCGCGAACCATTGTTTTGGCAATGGCAATAAGCGAACATCTTTCCTGGCAATGACGCAAGCCTTACATGCCAATGGTTGGTCCTGGAATCCACCGCCGGAGGTCGTTGCGTTTGTCATGCTCAGGATCGCTAGCAATGCGAACCGCATGCAGGTCTACGAAATTGCGAGTTTTATTGGAACTTATGCTTTCGAGCAACCGAAAGAACCGCGATGGAAGCATGCGTCTGACGGACTAGTCGCTCGTGGAAATGTGACGGTGGATGGTGAAGATATCTTTCCGATACCGGTTAGCGAGCCGCAAGATTACTATTACAAGATAGCTGTCGCCGTATTTGAGCGCCATAATCATCTCATAAGCGATGATGAGCGCGCCGAGCTGGCGCGAACGTTTCGCTGGCCTGCTCAAGTTCGAAGCGATATACTTAAATGGTATAACAAAGAGAAATATAGAAAAAGATATCTCCGTCAGGGTCTTCAGCGCAAACGGACCAAGCGAATCGGCCGGCGCCGCTGTCCACATTTGGGTGGAAGAAGCGTGCCTAAAATTTGCCGACCGATAACCCGTAAAAAAATGGGGTATCGGACCACTTAGCTCTAGGCGGCGGGCTTCTTGCCCTTCCCGCGCCTTGGCCTCTCGGTCTCGAGCTTGTCGATTTCGGTTTCGGGCACCTGAAGTAGGCGCTCTAGGAGTCTCCGCAGCGGGTCTTGCTTCTCAGTCACAACCCGATTTATAACCAAAGGATGTGAGCCACGCACGGCGGGGCTTAGGGCGAGAAGCCGGCATTTCCTATTGCACTTAAGGCGTCAAGTATATAAAGGCGAGTATAAAAGACATAAAGACGCCTATTCTTGCTTGCTTGGTGGAGCAACCATTAGCGGTTGGGCAGCGGTTCTTACAAGAGCTTGCCCTCGAAAGGGCAAATACCCCCGTAACCCATCCCATTTTAGAAAAGGTGACCGCGAATGTTTGCACAGGTTGGAAAACCCGCGCCGGATTTTAAACTTGCCAGCACCAAGGGTGCGACGAGTGCCAAGGATCTCGGGAAAGAGATTTCGCTCTCGGATTACAAAGGCAAATGGTTGATATTTTTCTTCTATCCACTCGATTTCACGTTTGTTTGCCCGACTGAGATCACAGCGCTTTCCGATCGCACCGCCGAATTCCAAGAATTCGACACCGAGATTCTCGGTTGCTCGACGGATTCTGTGTTCAGTCATTGGGCGTGGTTGAATACGCCTCGCGAAAAGAACGGCATTCATGGCACGCAGTTTCCGCTCGTTGCCGATTTCACGAAAGAAACTGCACGTGCGTATGGCGTGCTCGATGAAGCATCGGGAGCCGCGCAGCGTGGACTGTTCATCATCGATCCCGAAGGCGTCCTCAAATATGCGGTCGTGACCGATGATAACGTCGGACGTAGCGTTGAAGAGACGCTGCGCGTCCTGCAAGCGTTGCAAACCGGTGGTCTTTGCCCGGCCGAATGGAAGCCCGGCAAGCAACTGCTCAGCAAAGCATAATGGCTCTTCGGATGCGCTCGCCGCTGCCATCCTTCGATGGCGTGGCCAGTTGGATCAACGGCGTGGAGCCGCGCAGTGAAGAACTGCGCGGCCATCCCGTCGTCGTCTCGTTTTGGTCGTTGAGTTGTTATCAATGCCATGATACCGCTGCGTCCGTTGCGGCATTGCGTGAAAAATATGCGCCGCAGGGCGTGATTTTTCTCGCGGTGCATCAACCGCGCTCGCAAGATGAACTCGATATCGCCAAGGTCACGACCGACGCGCACGACGAGATGCATCTCACGCAACCCTGCGCCATCGACAACGAGCACACCATCGTGGATCGCTTCAGCAATGAGTTCGTCCCCGGATTTTACGTGTTCAATCGCAATCACGAGATGCGCTATTTTCAAGCCGGAGCCAAGGGGCTCGAACGCTTGGAGACGGCGATTTCTCGCGTGCTTGAGGAGCAGCTTGACGAGGCGCCCACGCCCTAGCCGGGCTTTGCTCGTTCTGTAGCGAAGGGCCGCCTCATGGCTGATGAAGTTCTCGTTACCCGCGATGGTGCCGTGAGCACGCTCGTGCTCAATCGTGCCGCCAAGCGCAATGCGCTCACGAATGAAATGTATGAGTCGCTCACCGCGGCGTTGCATGCCGCAGCCAACGATGACGAGATCGGTTGCGTCGTCATTCGCGGCGAAGGCGAAACGTTTACCGCAGGAAACGACATCATGGATTTCGCGATGCGTCCGCCCGTGGGCAAAGAGAGCCCAGTGTTTCTCTTTTTAGAGACACTGATTCGTTTCGAAAAACCTGTTGTTATCGGCGTTCACGGCAACGCCGTCGGCATCGGAACGACGATGCTTTTTCATGCCGATCTCGTCTACGCATCGCCGAGCGCCGTTTTTGCTCTCCCGTTCGTCGATCTCGCACTCGTGCCGGAAGCGGCATCGAGTTATCTCGTTCCGAGAACAATGGGATTTGCTCAGGCGAATCGTCTGCTCATGCTTGGAGAACGCTTTGATGCCCCGACGGCACTTGCTCATGGAATGATCTCCGGCATCGTCGACGCGGCGGAGTTGTCTGCTCATATTGCGCAGATCGGCGCAACGCTCGCAAGCAAGCCGCGCGGTGCAATGGCCCAAACGAAACGCTTGATGCGTCGAGATCACGATAAGCTCATGGCCTTGGTCGAACACGAAGGGGCTATTTTCGCCGAGCAATTACGCTCCGATGAAGCACGGGCTGCATTTATGGCCTTTATGAGTCGCGGCTCCAAGGGGTAGCGCGGAACTTCCTCGGTTTCGGGTTCGTTAGGCCGGGCATGAAGAAGTGTTCTCTGCTCCTGCTTTTTATCGTTGCACTTGCCCTTGTTGCGAGGAGCGTTTCGGCGCAAACTCCGCCATCGGCCGCGCAATTCTATCTTGCGGCCCTTGATGCCACCAAGCGTCTGGAGGTGCCGGCATTTGCAACGTATGAGGCAAAAATCCATGCCGTTGGCGCGCAGTTAACGGTCGAGCAAGTGGGCGCTGATAAACAACTCTTGTTTCTTGAACAAATTGGCCCTCACGAAAATCCGGATACATCGTATTCGGTTGCATATCGCTCGGATACCGATAGCTCGAATGTCACCGAAGGGAAGAAATTTCTCGGGCAAACGCGACGGACGATGTTTAATCCGACCTGGCAGGGTGTCTACGATTGGCTTATGTTCGGCCCCGCCGGTGAACCCGAGAGCGCGGTGAAAGCTCGCGCCGCGCAAGCGAAACTCGCGCCTGTTGCGCCCGCGCCAAAATTGAAAACAATCGCCATCTTAAAGGCGATGGGATCGGCGATATATCACGTTCGGGATGCGGGCGCGGCCGTTTGCCCGAATGGCGATCCGGGGCACCAGGTGCAGACGATTGCACGACGCGATCCCGAACATCACCCGCTACTTAACGCGACGATCGATTTGCACAATGGTGTCTCTTGTTCGTTGCGTTTCCACATCGCAGGATCGGGGCCGATGGTCGGAATTACGGGGTATGCGGAAGAGCATTTTGGAACCGTCGGGTCCTACTGGATGGCAACCGATGTTCATATCGTCGACGATATTCGCGTCGCCGGAATCGCCGTGCATCACGTGAGCATCGATGTCGCCTATACCGGTATGCAGTTTCCTACAAGCCTGCCCGCGCAAGAAATGGTCGTACCGAAAAACGGTGTCCGTCGCTAGTGATTGTGATGGCGCCGTTTTCGTCGGTGCGATAGACTCGCGCGTGAACGGATGCAAGCGCTGCAAGCATGCGCGGCGCAGGTTCTCCATAGCGATTGCGCTGCCCGTCGGAAATAATCGCGAATTGCGGTTCGACGGCGCTAAAAAAGGCGAGGGACGCAGAGTGCCCGGAGCCGTGATGCGGCACTTTGAGGATATCGGAGCGTAAGGAAACTCCCGATGCCAGCAGCGCCGCTTCCGCGCGTGCTTCGATATCTCCAGTAAAGAGCATCGAAAAAGATCCGTAGTGCAAACGAAGCACCAGCGAGTTTTCGTCAATGTCCGCTTGGCTGCCACGAATCGGATTTGGGAGCGGAGTGAGAAACGTCAGCACAACACCATCGTCGAATCGTAGTTGTTGGCCGGCGAGCGGGTGCAACTCGCGGACATGATGGCGTGCTGCTGTAGCACGCGCATCGGTGTAGGCCATGCCGCCGTATGTTGCACCGTTGTCGATGAGCACGCCGACCGGAAATGCACGAAGGATTGGCGCCGCTCCGCCAACGTGATCGCCGTGCGGGTGGGTGAGAATCAGTGCATCGACGCGTTGCACGCCATGACGAAGCAAGAACGGAACGACCGTGCGGTTCCCAACGGCTTCCGCCGGTGATGCACGCGGATCGCGAACGCCGCGTTCCATGCGGCCCCCTGTATCGATCATCAACGTATGATCACCCGGTGTCTGCACGACAATACCTTCGCCTTGGCCGACATCGAGCATTGTGATTCGCAGCGTTTCCCCGCTGCGCGGCGTCGGCGCGATCATGCTACAGAACATTGCTAACGGAAGGGCGACGGCTAGCGTGCGCGCACCGATGCGCCAAACGTGCGGCATCGCAAGCATACTGATGCAATAGCCAACAATGCTCCATGTCGCGGGTTTCGCCAGCCATATCCGCGCATGTGGAAATCCCGCAATGAGATGGGTGATAAAAAGAGTCCATGCGAGCGGCCAACTCGCAAGCGAACCGAACGTACGTGCTAGCGGCGGAATCCAGGCAGTCGCGAGAACGAGCGTCCCGCAGAGCATGGAGATGCCGACAAGTGGAACGACAAGCGCGTTGGCAAGCATTGCGTACAGTGAAAAATAGCCGAAGGTAGCGGCTAGCAACGGCCATGTAAGGGCTTGCGTGGCAATCGTTGCGCCGATTGCTTCGGCAAGACGCGGATGCAAGTGTGCATGATCGCGAAATAGATGCGCAAGCGGCGTCGCAAAAGCGAGTAATCCTGCGACGCAGCTAAACGAGATAAGGAACGAGGCGCTGGTAATGGCCGTCGGATCGTAGAGTTCGATAACCGCCGCTGCAAGGATGAGAGCGCTCCATGAAAATGCCTGGCGCCCCGTAGCGCGCGCGAGCAGCGCGATGCTCAACATAATTGCTGCACGCAACGTCGGTAGATGCATCCCGCTCAGGTAGGCGTAGGCCCATAAGACCCCCGTCGTAATAATGCATCCGAGGGCGCGAGGGAGCGTCAGGAGTTCCATCGCAAAGAGCAACACGGCAGCAAGCGCGCCGATATGTAATCCGGCGGTAATGAGGATATGGATGGTTCCCGTCGTGGCGAAATCGTCGCGAATGCCCGTTGAAAGATCGCCGCGTTCGCCATAGAGTTCACCGGCAACGATGCCTGCATACGGTTCGCCGATATCTGCACGTAACAATGCGAGCATCCAACCTCGTAATCGCGCCAGGCGATCCGTTACATGAAATCCACTCCGTGGCGGCAAGCGCTGCAACAACGTGGTCGCACTCAAGCGCCCCTCGATGCCGCGCTCTCGAGCTAAAAGTGCCGGGTCCGGATCGCCCGGATTGCGCGCAGCGCCCATGCTTTCAAGGCGCCCACGTAGACGCAAGCGCTCACCGATTGCGACGTTTGTACGCCAAAGTGTCGCAGTGACTGTCGGCCCGTTATCGATATGAAACGTAAAGCTCCGTTCGTCGCCTGCGACCCGAAGATCACCGAGAACGGTTCCATTAAAGCGTCCAATAAATTCGTGTATTGTTGTGGTTAAGACATGGGCGCGAAAGCCCAGGGCGACGCAAAATGCCAGGGTGAGTCCCAGCCACGCGCGAAGCGTTGGCGGCGAGAGCGCAGCGATGTTCTTCATCGTAGTGCCCTCTGCGCGTCGGCTGACGCACGTCTAGGGAGAAGAGGCTTAATTCATGCGAATGATTGTTACTGGTGGAGCTGGTTTTATCGGCTCGCACATTGTTGATGCGTACCTTGCGCTCGGCCACGAAGTCTTGGTGCTCGATTCTCTCTGGGAGCATGGCGGCGGTCGCCGCGCCAATGTGCCGCAAGGGGTGTCATTCGTTCACATGGATGTCCGCGATGCCGGCATCGAACGTATCTTCCGTGAGTTCAAGCCCGATGTGGTGAGCCATCACGCGGCGCAACATTCCGTTGCAATTTCTTCGCGCGATCCGCACTTCGATGCGGATGTGAATGTCCTCGGGCTGATCAATGTGCTGGATTGCGCCGTCAAGGCTAGCGTTCGCAAAGTGATTTTCGCTTCAAGTGCCGCAACGTTCGGCGAGATCGAGCGCTTGCCGATCGATGAGAGCACACCGCAGCGCCCAACGTCTCCTTATGGCATCACCAAGATGGTCGCCGAGCATTATTTGCGTTTCTTCAAGAACGAAAAAGGCCTCGATTTTACCGCGCTGCGCTACGGCAACGTTTTCGGACCGCGTCAAGATCCCAACGGCGAAGCCGGCGTCATCTCGATTTTCATTGCGAAATTCTTGCAGAAGCAAGGCGTACGCATCGATTGGGATGGTGAGCAGACCCGCGATTATGTCTACGTTAAAGATGTCGCCGCAGCCAATGTCGCCGCATTAGAACGCGGATCGGGAAGTTTTTACTGCATCGGCACCGGCGTGAAAACCTCGGTGAATCAGCTCTATAAAGCACTCGTGAAGATCAGCGGATTCGAGCCGCCCATCACGCACGGCGAACGCCGCTCCGGCGACGCCCGCGCCGTGCAATACAACATCGCCTTAGCCGCCAAAGAGCTGCAATGGAAACCCCAAACCTCGCTCGTCGACGGCATGCAAGCCACCTACGATTATTTCGCCGCCCAACAACCCAAAGAAGCGGTGTCGTAGGCTACGGCCGGTAGGCCGGAAAACGCCAAATTGCCATCGAAGAGTTCGGCCAAGAAAAGAGGGTTCATCGATGGGTAAGATGTTGGCGATTGCCTTTTCTCTGTGCATAGCGGCCTTTCCGATGACGGCATCGGCGCAGAACCTGTATATCAATTTGCAACGGTTACGCGTCGAGGATAAGAAGCTCGGTAGCGGATGTGAATTAACCGCGCGAACCAAGTACGACGGGGACAAGATGCGCTGCACCGATCAGGATGCTATGAGTATGTACCACTGGCACAAGATCTTCCTGAATACGATGTACGGCGCTATGATGCGCACGTGCGAAATTAGTGTGATTAAGGAAAACCACAAGGCCTTTGCCCATCGCTGGCATGCCGTGCTCACACCGGGCAGCGCGAAGTGCCGGATGCATTGGGTCAACGATAATACACTCGATGTGGAGCCCGGCATCCGCTAACGGAGGGCGCTTACGTCGCGACGATGTTCTCTAGTTTGTTGGGAACGAAGATCATTTCGCGGATTGTCTTTCCTTCAAGGAGTACCGGTGGCGCAGGGAATTGTACATGTGTTTGTCAATGCGACCACCGTAGGCTATCCCTTGAATTCTACCCAATTCAATAATAGTATCTCGGCTTCCGTGCGCGGCACCTATCACGCTCATGAGTGTTTTGTGAGAAATTTCCAGTAGCCTAAGACAGGGTAAAACATGCACCATCTTCTCCTTTCAGCGCTAATTGCGGCTAGCGGTTCGGATGTTCAAACTTCGATAAAGCATGCGACTATTCAATCGACTTGCGATGGATCCAAAATCGCATACGCAATTGGAACGGGGAACATTTCGCATCGTGGAAATCTAGATACTCCATCGACAAGTGTTATCAATATTTGGGCGTTTCTCCCTAACCGTGGCGGCTTTCCAACTGCATGGCTATTTAAGAGAGCCGTTAGCGATTATTATATTCAGTTTGCTCCCCAGGTGCACGCGAGCACGTTTCGAGATATTGATTTGTACTGGCGCTATTTTCAAAATTCCCATTCGTCTTCTGACGTCGGCCCTTGGGAACCCGTGAAAGTTTCTGCCGATCAGATCATTTCAATTGAAAATATTCTTGGTGCGCGCGGAATCGTGCGTTACTCCTGTTTTCTGAGTGATTATCGAATGTAACGTCTTCGACGGATCAGGTAGTCAAAATATATGACAACCTTTTTCGTATGGCTCTTTTGCTTCGCTGTTCGAAATAGGATGGATGTTATCCATCTCGCGCAAAGGCCTTGGCTTAACGAACTGCTACAAACGTTCTCTAACTGAGGAAGCTTACGTCGCGACGATGTTGACCAGCTTGTTGGGCACGAAGATCACTTTGCGGATCGTTTTCCCTTCGAGGGCAGCAATGACGGGTTTTTCGGCGTGAGCTAACGCAAGCGCATCGTCTTCTGAGATACCGGGCGCCGTCGTGATGCGCCCACGAATTTTACCGTTGACTTGCACGACGAGCGTGATCTCATCGACGTCGAGTGCGCGCGGATCGGGTTCGAGAAATCGTTCGAGATGCACCGATGTGCGGTGCCCGAGGCCTGCCCATAATTCTTCGGCAATATGCGGGGCAAACGGCGCGAGCACCAAGGGCAAAGCGGCAATGGCATACAGCGTGCATGGCGAATCGGGCATCGCCGTCGTTGCCGTAGATAGCGCGTTGAGATATTCATCGAATTTTGCAATCGTCGCGTTGTAATGAAAACGTCGCGAGAGCGTTTCATCGAGCGCGGATTTCACGGCCGTGTGAACGGCACGCAAAAGCGCCTTCTCTTCCTTGGTGTTTGCCTGCGGGAAAACACGCACATCGACGTGACTCGCCGCTTGCAGATGCGGCTCGCATAGACGCCAGACGCGGGCGATAAAGCGAATGCGCCCACTGATGCCATCGTCGTTCCAATCCGACGTATCTTCCGGCGGCGTGACATAGAGTAAAAACAAACGCATCGCATCGACGCCGTATTGCTCGGCGATGCGATCGATCCCGATCACATTGCCACGTGATTTGCTCATCTTCTCGCTGTTATACAGCACCATCCCCTGATGGAAGAGACGTTCAAACGGCTCATCCGTTTCGCCGACCCAGCCTTGATCGTGGAAGAATTTATAAAAGAAGCGTGAGTACAGCAGATGGAGGACGGCATGTTCTGCGCCGCCGATATATTGATCGACGTTCATCCATTGTTTGGCATTTTCCGGGGCCCATGGCGCGCGGTCGTTCTGCGGATCGAGATAGCGCAAGTAATACCACGACGATTCAAAAAACGTATCCATTGTATCGGATTCACGGCGCGCCGGGCCGCCGCATTTCGGGCACGTCGTTGTGATGAATTCCGGCATACGCGCCAGTGGCGAGCCTTCACCGGTAATCGGTGCTCCACTTGGCAACATGATCGGTAACTGCTTATCGGGAACCGCAAGTTCTCCGCATTGCTCGCAGGTGAGAATCGGAATCGGCGTGCCCCAATAGCGTTGGCGCGAAACCAACCAATCGCGCACGCGATAGTTGACGCGCACCTGCCCGAGACCGCGCGATGTCAGTGACGCGGTGATCGCTTTGCGCGCCGCAGCCGATGTCATCCCCGAGAACTCTCCGCTGGCAACGAGAACACCATCGTCGGTGAATGCTGCATCCTGTACCTGCTCTGCTTTTTGCTCGGTAGGCAGGACGACATACGAAATTGGAAGTCCGTAGGTCTGCGCAAACACGAAATCGCGTTCGTCGTGCGCGGGGACACCCATCACAGCGCCGGTTCCGTATTCAGCGAGAACGTAGTTCGTGACCCAAATGGGAACGCGTTCACCGGAAAGTGGGTTCGTCGCATAGGCACCCGTGAAGATCCCTTGCTTTTCCATGAGACTCGTGCGCTCGAGCTCGGATTTGGATTTCAGACTTTCGCCGAATGCAACAATTGCTGCCGCCGTCGCCGGCTCAAGCGTTGGTAATAGCGTTGCAACGAGCGGATGTTCTGCGGCGATCGCGAGAAACGTGACGCCGAATGCCGTATCGACGCGCGTGGTAAAGACATCGATGCTCGCATCGCAGGATTCGACGAAAAACGAAAATTGCGTTCCTTCGCTGCGCCCGATCCAGTTTCGCTGCATCGTTTTCGTGCGTTCCGGCCATCCGGGGAGTTTCTCGAGATCATTGAGCAAGCGATCCGCGTAGTCGGTAATTTTGAGGAACCACTGCGATAGATTACGTCGTTCGACCAGCGAATTGCAGCGCCAGCAGCGCCCATCAATGACTTGTTCGTTCGCTAAAACGGTTTGATCTTGCGGGCACCAATTCACCGGCGCTTCGCGCTTATACGCGAGGCCCGCTTCGTACAAGCGTAAAAACAGCCACTGATTCCAGCGATAATACTCGGGCGTACACGTGGCAATTTCGCGCGACCAATCGTAGCCCGTGCCCATCAGGCGCACTTGGCGTTGCATGTTCGCGATATTCGATCGGGTCCAATCGCCGGGATCGATGTTGCGGGCAATCGCTGCATTTTCAGCGGGAAGGCCGAACGCATCCCAGCCCATCGGATGCAGCACATCATAACCGAGCATGCGCATCATGCGCGCAATGGCATCGCCGATCGTGTAATTTTTTGCATGGCCGACATGCAGATCGCCGGATGGGTACGGCAACATTTCAAGCACGTAATATTTCTGCCCGGCTGCAGTGGTGCGGTAGGTCTTCTCGGTCTCCCAGCGCTGCTGCCAGCGCGCCTCGACGGAGCGGAAATCATAATCGGCCATAGAGATGCTTGGAATAGTATGCTCCTTGAACGAACCCCTTGTCGCCAGGCTCCAACGACGTGATGGAAGGGTACTATGAAGAAGCCCATTCTGATCATCGGGGCGGTGGCCGTCGTGATCGCCCTCGCCGCGTTTCACGCTCCAGCTCCTCGGACCGATCTCCAGAACGCCCCCCATAATCGCCCTCGACGTAGCCCGATTCCTCACGCGACGGTGCGTCCGACGATGCTCGTCTACGTCGCAGGCGAGGTCCGGCACCCCGGCCTCTATCGCATCCTCCCCGGGCAGCGGGCCTCCGATGCTGTGAACCAGGCCGGCGGCTTCACCAGCGGAGCCGATCGAGCAGGGGTGAACTTGGCCGCCCCGCTCAACGACGGCGATGAAGTGCGCGTGCCGGGAACCGCGCACGCACGCCGACGTTCTTCCGGGATTACCCATGCTAGAAAACCCAAGCGCAAGCGTGGTCCCCGTCGCGCGGCAACGGCGCCTATCGATTTGAACACCGTTGATGCAGCCTCGCTGCAAGCGATCCCGGGGATCGGCCCAACGCTGGCGCAGCGAATTATCGCCTACAGACGTCTCAATGGGCCGTTCGTTTCTGTTGATGGTTTACTCGACGTGGCGGGATTTTCTCCGGCAAAACTGGATCGCATTGCGCCCTTTGTCCGTGTTTGAATCGGATAAAATGAACAGGAGCCCGAGGAATCGAGCGGAATCGCGCCTCTATGTCAGATGGGCTTCCGCCGAAAGAGACGCTTCCTGCGCTCATTCGCCGCGCACTCGCCGATTCGCGCGACGATGTCTTAGTTGAACGAGACAACGGAGGGTGGAAATCGACCTCAAGCACGCAGCTTTTAGCGCGTGCCGAACATCTCGCATGTGCGATTCGTGATGCGGGATTACTAGCCGGTGATCGCGTTGCATTGATCGCGCACAATTGCGTCGATTGGGTCGTTGTCGATTTCGCCGCGTTTTTTGCGGGTTGTGTTGTCGTACCGATCTATCCAACACAGGCAGCCGATCAAACGGCATTTATTCTCCGCCATTCCGGCACGAAACTTTTATTCGTCGATACGCTTGAAGGCTACGATCGTCTCGTGGCGCTTGGGATTCCGCTCCCTACGACCGTTGTCTTTACCGGAAACAATAATCGTTCTCTCTCAGCATTTGAAAAACGCGGTCAGGAACTCTTTAACGCGGATCCACAGCGTGTTCGCACCTACGAATCCGAGCGTTCCCCCGATGATCTTGCCGTTCTTATCTATACCTCGGGAACGACGGGAAACCCTAAAGGGGTCATGCTGACCCATGATAATTTGGCGTATGATTCTCAAGCGACGCTGGTCTATGCCGTCGATGTCTTAGATCCCGGTAATACGGTCCTTTCCGTGTTGCCGTTCTCGCATATCTATGAGCATACGATGATTTACATCTACTTGCTCTCGCGCGTTCGGTACGTGATTTCACATGATCCGAACGAATTATTGCGCGATTTGCTCGATACGCGACCCTATTTTCTCACGGCGGTTCCGCGCATTTTCGACCGCGTCTTAGCCGGCGTCATGGGGAATGCACTCAAGGCAGGCGGCCTCCAGGCTCAACTGGTCCCGTGGGCTTTGCGTTCCGGCCGTGAATATATGCGCGCGCAAAATCGAGGAACGCCGATATCTTTTGGCATGCGTCTGGCGTTTTTCTTTGCCTCTAGCCTTGTGCTTTCTAAAATACCGGCACGATTGGGGTTGGATCGCATTATTGGCATTACGAGTGGTAGCGCAAAACTCCATGACGATATTTCGTTTACGTTTTTAGCGATGGGTATTCCGATATCGCAAGGATATGGCTTAACCGAAACCTCGCCGGTGATCACGACAAATCCGCTCGAAAAAAATCGCGTCGGAACCGTTGGTTACGCGATTCCCGGCGTCGAAATCAAAATTGCAGCGGATGGCGAAATCCTAGCGCGTGGTCGCAACGTCATGATCGGCTATTATCGCGATGAAGAAGCCACAAACGCCGCAATCATCGATGGATGGTTTCATACCGGCGATATCGGCGAGATCGATGCGGATGGCTATTTACGCATCACCGATCGTAAAAAGGAAGTTTTTAAGACATCCACCGGAAAGTTCGTTTCGCCGGCGCGCGTTGAATCTGCCCTCAAACGTAGCGTCTTTATCGCGCAAGCGATGGTCGTCGGCGACGGGCGCGCCTTCCCTATCGCGTTGATCTGCCCCAATTGGGATCTCGTTCGTGTCGAACTCGCGCTCGACGCCGGCCTATCCGGCGCGGATCTGATTCATCGCGACGATGTCAATGCGTTTCTGCACGAACAAGTGAAGCGCCGTACATCCGATCTGGCTTCTTTCGAACAAATTCGGCATTTTGTCTTGATTCCCACGGAATTCTCAGTGGAAAGTGGTGAGCTCTCCCCTTCGATGAAAATAAAACGACGGGTTGTTGAAGATCGCTATGCTTCGCAAATCGATGCCGTCTACGATCACGCCTCGCAAACGGCGCTTCGCGGATGAGTCGTAAAGTTGATGAGGTTCTTCGTGGACCGATAAAATCCAAGACGATCTTTCCCGCCCTCGTCTTAGCACTGGTGAATCAGCGCCCCGATCACGGGTACGGACTGATGCAACGCATCGAAGCTATTTGCGGTGATTTGGTGGCGGTGAATACCAATAAAATTTATCCGTTGCTGCGTCGGTTAGAAGAGCGCGGATTTTTACTTGGCACCTGGGAGCACCCCAATAAGCGATCCCGTCGTATCTATTCCATAACGCCCGACGGGGAAGATCGGCTCGTGCGGATCAAGGGCGCGATGTTGCCGTATCTTGAGCAGCTGGAAGCGGCCATTGGCCGTTTGAAATCGGAGCTCTACACCTAACGTGTTTCTGGCGCTCGTGCATCTACGCACCATCGCTTGCCCGACATGTCGCGAAGTTCTCGCGACCGAAGGCGCGCGATCCATCATTGTCGATGAGGCGGGAGACCCGGTCGTTTTTTCAGCCGAGGACCAACCAGAGGGGCTCGATGTCGTCTTGGCGTGCTCGCTCGAGCACGAGATTGAACTTGCCGTTCCGCTCAATATTTCCGTTGAGAGTGTTGAAATGACACCGGACGATGCGCCTTTGGCCGTCGATGCCCGAGTTGTCGCCTAAGCAATCGAGCCCTTTGCCGGAAAGGAAGCGCTCCTTACGGCCCTAACATCGCACGTATGAAGAGATGTTTTGCGCTTGCGCTAGCGAGCGGTATGTTCCTGAGTTCTACCGCCGCGATGGCGGCCGGCTCGCCAGCAGCAAAGCCGGCAGCGATGGTCCCTGCGGCCACGCCCGATGCCGTAAGTCAGCACACCGTTGAGATCGGTGGCAAATCGTATGCGTACACCGCACGTGCCGGAACGATTACGTTGCGCAACACGCAGCACCAACCAACGTTACGCATGTTTTACGTTGCCTATACCCTCGATGGCGCACAGGCCACCCATCGACCGGTCACGTTTTTTTACAACGGCGGTCCGGGAAGCTCCACGATGTGGTTGCATATGGGCTCATTTGGCCCGGTTCGTGTAAGCGTCGGCGACGGAACGATTACGAATCCGCCGCCATATACCGTCTCCGCCAATCCGTATTCGCTGCTCGATAAGACCGATCTCGTCTTCATCGATATGCCCGGTTCCGGTTTTGGGCGCATCATCGGCAAAGGCACGCCGAAAATGTTCTGGGGTGTCGATGGTGATATTGCCGCGTTCGGACAATTTATCGAACGCTATATCACGAACTTCCATCGCTGGAACTCTCCGAAATTTCTCTTCGGCGAATCCTACGGCACGACGCGTTCTGCCGGCCTTGTCGATTATTTGCAAAACCACGGCATCGGCATGAATGGTGTGGTCTTGCAGTCGTCGATATTGAACTTTAATCTCGATTGGTCGACGAATTTCGGAGCTACCGATATCGGCGGCGGCGATTGGTCGTACGTCTTATATCTTCCCACCGCAGCCGCGACGGCGTGGTATCACCATGCTATCCCGAATCGCCCCGCATCGTTACCGGCATTTTTAGCTCAGGTGCAGCGCTTTGCGATGGGACCCTATCTCAGTGGCCTCGCGCAGGGAGCGAATCTTCCTCGATCGCAGTTTAACGCGCTCGTCTCGCAACTTCATGCGTACACCGGACTTTCCGAACAATATATTCGCAATGCAAATCTTCGCATTCAATACGGACGTTTTGAAAACGAATTGCTTCGCAATGACGGAAAAACCGTGGGACGATTGGATTCCCGATTTGAAACCGGCGTGCTTGATCGCAACGCCACGCAACCATCGTGGGATACAACGGATGCCGCGATTGATGCACCCTATACGACGGCGGTCAACGCCTATCTGCGCGACCAACTCCATTACACCTCGCCGTTGCGCTATCGTTCGAGTGTCTACTCACTTATCGGAAAGAGCGGCGGCTGGAACTGGAAACACGATGGCATTCAGCCCACCAATGTCGCTCCCGATCTTGCTGAAGCGATGACGTATAATCCGCATTTGCGCGTATTCTCGGCAAACGGCTATTACGATTTCGCGACCCCGTATTTTGCGACGGTCTATACGCTCACGCATCTCTACTTGAGCCCGGCGATCCAATCGCATATCACCTACGGGTTCTATCAATCCGGGCATATGATCTACCTGCGCCCGAAATCCTTAGCGCACTACAAGGCCGATCTTGCGCGCTGGTACGATAGCACGCTCTCCGGCCAGTAAACGACACTCGGCGACGATACTGGAGCGCTAACGCATGCGCTCCAGTATCGTGAGTTTTGCCGATGCTGCGTGGAGTATGGCATCGAGTCGTTGAAGCGTTGATTGCATCGTGGCCGTTGGAGCTGCGTCTGCCGATTGCGCATCGGCATAGAGCAATGCATACTCGCCTCGCAGAAAACGCAGCGATTGCACATCGTGCGATGCGACGCCGACGGAGTTCGATGGATCGACTTTCGGTGCTTGCCCGAGGATTTCGACGCGTAGACGCATCGCATTCATCGGGGAAGTTCCGGGTCGTTTGAGCAGTGCTTGCGCACGCGTTTGTAACGTGGCAATTTCCGAGAATCGTTGCTCCACTGCCATCGAGAATGCGTATTGCTTGGCGAGAGAGCCGCGTGGCACCGTCAAGCGCGGATCGCGTGCGATGCGGAAGTTTTGCGATTGTGAGTGCCCATCGACCGTGAGCGTTACGCGATAGGTGCCCGGTGGAACCAGCGGTCCGCGAGCGTTCTTATCGTGAAATCCCCAGATGAACCGATGCGCCCCGAGTGCAGCCGACGGCGGGAGAATCGGGGTGAGCCAATACGCCGGGATATCAACCGTCTGCGGATCGGTGATAATCGGTTTGTCCGATGAACTCCAGCGACGAAGAACACGGCCGGCCGCGTTGCGCACCGTCAGAGTGAGCGGCGTCGTTGCCGCTTCATGCAAGACGTAATCGAAGGAGACGCCGACGGATGGATTGTTCATTTGCGGCTCATCCGCCGGAATCGGCGTGCCTTCATCGTTGCCGGGGCGAAGTCGGAACGTTAATGTCGGTGCAAAGAGATACGCGTTTGCCGTGAGCGCAGTCCCATGCATTTGCCGCAATAGGCTCGCGCCGTTGTCGAGAATCCAAATACCACGGCCGAATGTTCCGGCGATGAGATCGTTGCCATGCACTAAGACATCGCGAACCGATGTCGTCGGAAGATTCAAGCGCAGCGATTGCCACGATGCGCCGTCGTTAAACGAGACGCTGATGCCGCGTTCCGTTCCGGCGTACAGTAAGCCGGGACGTTGCGTATCTTCGGTGATCGCATTGAGAAAATGTTTGCTTGGGATGCCGTTTGCGATCATCGTCCAGTGCGCACCGTAATCCGACGTTTTATAGAGATACGGGGCCATGTCGTTCAGGCGATGGCGATCGACCGCCGCATACGCGGTTCCGGCAGAAAAATGCGAGGCGGCAATTTCCGTGACTTTACTCCACGGCGTGAGCGCGGGAGGCGTCACGTTTTTCCAGTGTGCGCCCGAATCGCGGGTTACCCAAAGATAGCCATCGTCGGTGCCGGCCCAGAGCAGATGCGAATTGATCGGCGATGGTGCGAGCGAATAGACCACACCGCGTCGCGGCGTACCCGGGCGCGTCAGATCGGGGCTGATGATCGTCCAATTCCGACCGCCGTTGTGCGTGACAAAGATGTTTTGATGCGCAAAGTAGAGCGCATGCGGATCGAGTGGTGAGAAGACTAAGGGTTCGGTCCACGTTGACCGCCATATCGTTTTCGGATGGTTGAGGACGGGATCGAGATTGCGCTCCCATCCGGTTTTGAGCCGTTCGAGCGTGACGGTATCGCCGACATCGCCGAGCGATGCACCGTAGACGTATCCCGGATGCAGCGGATCCGGTGCCAGATAGCCATTTTCTCCGCCGACATCGATAGGCTTCCAATCGCGAAATGAGATGTGCGCGTATTTACTCGCAGAAGGAACATCGATCGCACCGGAATCTTGCTGCGAGCCGTAGATGTGATACGGAAAGCGATTGTCTGCGGCAATATGATAGAGCTGTGCCGTCGGTTGGTTATACCATGAGCTCCATGTCTTTGCGCCGTCAAGTGAAATCACGGTGCCTTGATCGCTGCCGAGAATGAGATGCGCGGTATTGTTCGGATCGATCCAGAGCGCATGATAATCGTCGCCACCGGGCGCGCCTTTGATCGCCGACCACGAGCGTCCGCCATCGGTGCTGCGATACGTCGACGTATCCATCACATAGACGACATCGGGATTTTTCGGATCGGCGACAATTTCACCGAAGTACCAGCCGCGTTCCCAAATGCGAACTTGCGCAAGTCCGCCGGCCATAAAATGCCAGGTTGCGCCGGCATCGTCGCTGCGATAGACGCCGCCTTTGCTTGCCGTCTTGGCATCGATGCGCGCATAGATGCGCTGCGGATTCGAGGGTGAGACGCTCACGCCGATACGTCCAACATGCGCTGGTAAGCCATTGGTGAGTTGCGTCCACGTTGCTCCGCCGTCGGTGGATTTGTAGAGTCCGCTACCTGGGCCGCTTTTCGGCGGATAGGTATTCCACGGTGGGCGAACAGCTTGCCAGAGTGCGGCATAAACGATCGACGGATTGCTAGGATCGATGCTGACATCGATAGCGCCGGTGAGATCGTTGTGGTACAACACGCGCGTCCACGTTTTCCCGCCATCGACAGTTTTAAAGAGTCCGCGTTGTGTGGATGCTGCGTACGGCTTACCGAGGACTGCAGCGTAGGCAACGTTTGCATTGCGTGGGTCGACGACGATGCGCCCAATGGCTTGCGTATGCGTTAATCCCGCACGCTGCCAATGTGCGCCGCCGTCGTTGGAGCGATACATGCCATCGCCCATGCCCAGACTGCTGCGCATATCCGCTTCGCCGCTACCGACGTAGACCACGTTGGAATCGCTCGGAGCGACGGCAATTGCACCGATCGATCCGATATGTACGGCATCGAAGATCGGGTCCCACGTTCGTCCGGCGTTATTGGTTTCCCAAACCCCGCCGTCGACGGCACCAAAATAGAATCGGTTCGGATGCCCGATGACGCCGGTGACGGCAATTTCGCGGCCCGCTCGCGTTGGGCCGACGAGTCGCCAGCTGAGGCCCGCAAGATCACCGGCGGTGACGGTCGGAACTGCCGCACGCGCGTTGGCAGAGAGCGTTACCGCAAACGAGGCTCCGAGGCAGAGCGTAAGGACGAACGATACGAAACGTTGCATCCGAGGCTCGTTTGCCCTTATATCTGCGAACCCTCGTGCTCGCTTACCAGCCGCCTCCGCCGTCGCCGCCGCCGAAATCACCGCCGCCGCCGGAATCACCGAAGCCGCCGCCACCCCAATCGCCGCCGGCGGAACCCGAAAGATCGGATTGCCCGGCATCGCCACCCCAACCGCCGCCATCGTTGCCACCCATTTGGGATGCGTCGACCGGGCCGCCCATCATGTCGTTGCCGCCCATCATGCCTCCGCGGTTGCCGAAGAGTTCATTGCCGATAAATGCGCCGCCCATGCCACCGAGGAGGCCGGACCAAAAACTTCCGCCGCCGCCGCCGTAGCCGCCCATGGGGCCGCCCATCATTGGGCCGCCACCCATCGGATTCATCGGCGCGCCGCCGCCCATCATGCGCCCGGCAGCACCAAAAATCGCGCGGAAAATCGCGCGGATAACGAGATACGCGATAAAGAGAATCGCGACGATCCAAATCCATCCCGGCATATGAAAACCTCCTGACGTCACGTTGGAAACCGATGCTCCGTTCGCGTAGCGCGGTACCGTCGCAACGCCACCGTGGAGCGATCCGAGATGCGAACGGTAGACGCTAAGAATGGCGTTGACCGCGCCGGTGATCCCACCATCGAAATCGCCGGCCTTAAACGAACTTTGCATCGTGGTTTGAATGTCGGCGATGCTCGCCTGCGAAAACCATCCCGATGAGATTTCGGTGCGGCCGGGCAAAATAATATCGCGACGATCATTCTTTGCAACGAGAATGAGAAAACCGTTCACGGCGCGTTGCGCATACATCGCTTGCGCCGCTTGCGCAATCGGTGTGCCATTCGTGGTTGGTACCGTCACCACAAGAATTTGCTTGTGTGTTTGCGCAGTAAACGATGCAAGTTTTGCATCGATTTGCGATGCCACGGTGGGCGTCAGCATCGACGCGCCATCATCGACCCAGGTGCCGGCAAGGGCCGGAAGGGCAACGAACGCGTAGGTTAATGCCGCGGCAAGCGCCAGGGCGCGGGAAATCCGGTTCATAGTGGTTCCTCTCACCATGCGTAGTACCATCAAAGAGGCGAAGAGTTTCTTGTCTAGCGGTGTTCGACCGCAACCATGCGATCTTCCACGTTCTCCAAGCGCGTCTCAATTCGACCGAGGCGTCGCTCTATATTGTCGAATCGCTTATCGTGCTCATCGAATCGCCGATCATGCTTATCGAAGCGCAGCATCACCTCATCGCGAAAGTCGATGAGGGCGTCGAGAATGTCCCGAGGCGAAGGTTCATGTTCCATGATGCTGAGTATCGCCTACGCTCTTTACAGGAAGCTTTCCTCGGCGTTGCCGGACGATGAACTCACCGCTTTAGCGGCTGGCCAGAGACTGGGCGAGCAGGCCGATTCCGCCAACGACGGAGAGCGCAAAGACGCCCAAGAAAATCCATACGCCTGCTTTGAGCAGGGCTTGGCGGCGCGTGCGTTTTGATTTCGTTTCGTGACGGATGCGTGCGGTGGTACTCACTTACTGGGTATCTTTCGTCGACGGGGTGAGCGTCCAGAGGCGCTCAAGGTTGTAAAATTCGCGCTCGTCCGGCGTGAAGACATGGACGACGATCGAGCCGAGATCGAGGAGGATCCATCCACCGTCGCTGTAGCCTTCGGTTCGCGCGACGCGATTGCCCGATTCCTTGACCTTCTCGGCAATGGCGTCGGCGATGGCTCGCGTCTGAATTTTCGATCGTCCGGTTACCAGGACGAACGTATCGCCCAGAATCGTGCGGCCGGCAACATCGATTTCTTCGTACGATTCGCCTTTTTTGTCGAGTGCGGCGTCGCGCACGATCTCAAGTAGGGTGGACAGGGGATACCTCCGGAAACGAGCGGGATGACGTCGGCCTCTTTCGCCGTCGCAGTGGGCTTTACCCTAATATTGGCCGAGCCTGGTCTTTTAGGGCCGCGATTGCTTCGAGCGTCGGGGGCGCAACCGTCACCTCCATCCGGCGGCAGTAGTCGACCGAGCCCACGAGCACCTCATGGTAGGCTTCTTCGAGGCTGGAAAATGCGAGCGCTTCGAGACGCTCCCGGCCTTCGTAGGAACGGCCGGGCTCCAGGGCATCGGCGAGGTAGAGGATGATATCGAGACGCGACATGTGCCTATCAGCCGTCGTGTGTTTGGCGATTGCGCTCAAAATCGACGCGTCGGTGATGCCATATCGTTCGCGGGCCAAGTATGCGCCAAGTCGTGCGTGCAGAAGGATCGGACTGGCTGCTTCATACTCGGCGATCGGCATCGAACGCGCGCGACATTCTGCCAACAACCGCTCGCCTGAATAGAGGCGTGCAAGATCGTGGAGCATTCCGGCTAGGCGTGCGTGTGCGGTAGATTCACCGTGTCGTAATGCGAGTCGATCGGCCAGCCGTGCGACGCGCACGCAATGCGCGTAACGGTGCGTTTGCCCGAGATCGGCTCGAACATTCGAGCAGAGTTGCGCGAACGTCACGCCACGAGTTGCGCGCGAAGAGCCTGCAAGCGATTTCGGTAGAGTTCGCTTTTGAGATTTCCGGCCCACATGACTAAGGCGTTTTCATTGTTATCGCTATAATATTGTTTGCGAACGGCGACGGTCGTAAACCCATATTTTCGATAGAGTTGTTGCGCGGAAATGTTTCCTTCCCGCACTTCGAGCGTAAGCCACGCACCACCGCGCGTGATTGCCTCATCGATCAGCGTCAGCAATATACGTTCGCCATAACCTTTTCCGCGATACTCGGGAAGAACGGCGATCGTCGTGACGTGCGCATCTTCCATGATGACCCAGCATCCGCCGTAGCCGATGATCTCGTCATCGATTTTTGCAATAAAATAATGGGCGAGTTTATTTGTTTGTAGCTCATTAAAGAACGCGTCCGATGGCCACGTCGTTGGAAAGGATTGCGCTTCGATCCGCATCACGTCTTTGATGTGGGCCATCGTCATCGGCTCGATCTGCATTATCGTGCGTCCGGGAGTTTTGCCGCCGGGGCTTCGCCATAATCGGCCCGTAGCGCGTGCGGGGATGCCGGCGCATCGGCCGTGAGGGCGAGATACGTTGCAGCCGTTGCGGCGTGGGTGAAGCGAGAGGCCGTAGGGTTCACGAGGATGCCGCGTTCGGCGCAGGCGCGTTGCACGTCCTTCGACGCACCGAGAATCGGGAGCGAGGTTGGTGCGCACTCAAGGACGGTGGCCAGAACGTCCGGGATCGGCCCCGAAGCTCGTTGCTCTCCGCCCGCACCGCGATACCGGGCGCTGATAATTCCCGTCCGGCCGGAGACGACGGTGAGCACGTCCGGGAGGGTCAGTCCCGCCTCTAAAAGATCGTAGGACGAGAAGCCGACGAGATCGACGCCCCAGCCGAAAGCAAGTGCCTTCGCGTAGGCAACGGCGATACGTAACCCGGTGAATCCCCCCGGCCCGATGCCGATCGCGATGCGATCGAGCGCGGCGCCGGAAATCTCGGCGTCGGCGAGACAGCGGGCGATGGCGGAGAGGCCGTCTTCCAAGCCGCGCTTGGCTTCGACGGTGACGGTCGCGAGCACGGCATCACCGTCGCGGACCGCCGCAGTAAACGCCCCAAGCGCGCCGTCGATTCCGAGAATCCTCATCGTGGCGGCCAGATGGTGACGTGTCGGGTATCATCGCCGGCGCCACGGATGGCGATGGCCCAGCGCCGCATCGGAAGCAGGGCGGGCGCATGCTCCCACCACTCGACCATCGTGATGGACTCGTCGTTGAAGGCGTCCTCCAGGCCGAGTTCGGGAAGCTCCTCGGGCGTTGTGAGCCGGTAAAGATCGAGGTGCTCGATCGGGGGTACACCCGGATAGGTATGCCGGAAGGTGAACGTTGGGCTCGTTGTCGGGTCGTCGCCGTGGAGCGCCGTGACGACCGCCCGCACGAAGGTCGTTTTCCCGGCGCCCAAATCCCCCGAGAGGGCGACGCAATCCCCCGGCTTCAGATGCGAGGCGACGTGGTGGGCGAGATCGACGAGGCTCGTCGGCGTGGGGCAAGTAGCCTGGGTCGGGGCGTCGAAAGAGAGCGGAATGTTCACAGTGAGAGTCGCGTCATTCGGTCGCACGGGGTCCGCCTCCTGATGGACGGCGACGTGAAGTCCGGAATCGAGAGCATCTATGCTCAGGCGATCTCGGCTCTGGAGGCCGGATTCGACCGAGTTTCGGCGCGCCTGGCCGCCGGCGGCTTCGATACCGTCGCGGCCGTCGCCGAACCGCCGAACGTGACGATGAGCTACGTGGACGAAGAACAACCGACCTCACCGGCCCAACCGAGTCCGTACGGTTCAAGCGCCGTTCGCGGCCTGGGCGAGCCAGAGGGCGCGGCGACATCGGGGCGGCCGCTCGTCGATTTCTCCTGGGAAGATTCCGAGGGGACCGCGAACTTCTGAAATTGTCGAAAGCCTTAGCAGACGAATTCGTCTGCGCGACGGTTGGCCCATTGGCCTGCCGTTTTTTGATGGAGTAACCACACGAGCGTGACGAACGAGCTCATTTCTACAATCAACGTCGAAGACGAGATGCGCGAGAGTTATCTCTCGTATGCCATGTCGGTCATCGCCTCGCGCGCACTTCCGGATGTGCGCGACGGACTCAAGCCTGTGCAGCGGCGCATTCTTTTCGCCATGCGCGAGATGGGATTAGATCCATCGAAGCAGCATCGCAAATGCGCCGGTATCATCGGTGAAGTCCTCAAATCGTACCATCCGCACGGCGATTCGTCGGTGTACGACGCGCTCGTGCGCATGGCGCAAGATTTTACCTTACGCTATCCGCTCGTCGACGGTCATGGAAACTTCGGCTCGATCGATCCCGATCGTCCGGCCGCCTATCGTTATACGGAAGCTCGCTTAGAGCGTCTTTCCCTCGATGTTTTAGCCGACATCGATAAAGAGACGGTCGCGTTCATTCCCAACTTTGATAATCAAGGGACGGAACCGGCGGTGCTTCCCGGCCGCGCTCCGCAATTGCTCATCAACGGCAGCAGCGGTATCGCTGTCGGTATGGCGACGAACATTCCGCCGCATAACCTCAATGAAATCTCCGATGCGATTGCCGCAATCATCGATGATCCCAACGTCTCCGATGATGCACTCTGCGATATCGTCAAAGGCCCCGATTTCCCCACGGGCGGCGTCATCATGGGCCAAGAAGCCATTCGCGAAGCCTATAAGACGGGTCGCGGTTCGATTTCAATTCGCGGCAAAGCCGAGATTATCGAAGAAAAAGGCAAATTCAAGATCGTCATTACGGAAATTCCGTATCAGGTCTATAAGAGCCGCATCGTCGAAGCCATTGCCGAGGCACATTCCGAAAAACGCATCACCGGAATTGCTCGTTTGGACGATCTTTCAAACCGTAAGGGGATGAAAGTCGTCGTCGAACTGCAGAAATCGGCGACACCGAAAGTCGTGCTCAATCAGCTGTATAAGCATACGCCGCTGCAATCGTCGTTCGGCTTTAATATGTTGGCGCTCGTTCCGGTTGGCGAGCCTCGTGCGAATGGCACGGTTGCGCTCGAACCCCGCGTTCTGCGCCTCAAAGAGATTCTCGAATTCTTTATCGAGCATCGTAAAGACGTGGTCTTGCGCCGAACGAAATTCGATCTTCGCAAGGCCGAAGAGCGCGCGCATCTTCTCGAAGGCTATCGCATTGCGCTTGATAACATCGATGAAGTTATCCGGCTCATTCGCGCGAGTGCGACCACCGACGAAGCCAAGAAGGCGCTCGTCGCCCGCTTCGGCCTCTCGGATATTCAGTCGCAAGCGATTGTCGATATGCGCTTGCGCACCCTCACCGGCCTCGAACGCAAAAAAATCGAGGACGAATATAACGAGTTGATCAAAACGATTGCCGAGCTCAACGATATTATCGCCAGCCCTCGCCGCGTTGCCGCCATCGTCAAAGACGAAACGTTGGAAGTGAAGCGTAAGCATGGCGATGCGCGTCGCACCCCGATTATTCCGGCTGAAGATGAGATCTCGATGGAGCAACTCATCCCGAATACGGAAGTCGTCGTAACCTATACGGTTGGCGGCTATATCAAACGCGTCACCGTCGATACGTTCCGCACGCAAATTCGCGGCGGACGCGGCGTAACGGGTATTGCCAACCTCAAGCGCGAGGATATTGTTCGCAATTTCTTTGCAACCAAAACGCACGATCACGTCCTGTTCTTCACCAACAAAGGGCGCGTCTATCGGATGCGCGCGTATGAAATTCCCGATACGACCCGTACCGCGCGCGGCACGGCGCTCGTGAATCTTCTTACGCTGCCTCCGGGTGAGGAAGTCAGCGCGATTTTTGCAATCGATAAATTCGAATCCGATAAACATTTGGTGATGGTCACGAAGATGGGCGTCATCAAAAAGACCGATCTCTCCGAGTTCGCGAACGTGCGTCGCAATGGTCTCAATGCCATCAATCTCGATGAGGGTGATGAATTGCTGGCCGTCGATCTCTCCGACGGAACGCGCGATATTATTCTCGGAACCAAAGCCGGTATGGCGGTTCACTTCAACGAGAAGACCGTGCGTTCAATGGGCCGCAACGCTCGCGGCGTGAAAGCGATGACGCTCGATAGCGGAGATGAGATCGTCGCGATGGATGTTATCGAGGATGAACGTCGCGAAGTGCTGCTCGTTACCTCAAAGGCGTTTGGTAAACGTACGCCGATCGATGATTACCGCCACACGTCGCGTGGAGGAAAGGGTGTTAAAGCCTTTGCTCGCGAGCGTGAAGATATCGGCCATGTCGTCGATCAAATTATGGTCGCACCGGATGATCAGCTCTTGATGATCACCTCCGCAAATCAGGTGATTCGCATTCGCGTAGCGGATGTGCGTCGAGCGGGACGCTCCACCAAGGGCGTGCGTTTGCAGCGCATCGAAGGCGAGGGCGAGGTTATCGCGATTACCAACCTAGGAAAACAGGCGGAGTTGATTACGGGGATTACGGGCGAACCCCAGCAACCCGAACTCTAGCATTTGACGGTGCAATGGCTCGGCTCTTCGTCGCCTCGGGTCTCGTGTACGCGTAGTACACGTCGACCCTCGGCTCCTCAATCCGAACCATTGCGCCGCCAAATGCACATTTCGGCTGGTGAGGAGTGGCGCTGCGAAGGAGTGGCGAAAGCGAGTGGTTGCAACCTATTCTTGTGTGTTTGAGGTCTTTTAGGGCCGGAGGTTCTTACCACTGTGAGCGCATTAGCTGAAGTTACCCAACAAAATTTTCAGACCGAAGTCCTCGGTCACGGCCAGCCGGTGCTGGTCGATTTCTGGGCACCATGGTGCGGCCCGTGCCGCATGCTTGCCCCGGTTGTCGAAAAAGTCGCTGCCAATAATGTCGGCAAAGCGAAGTTCGTCAAACTGAACACCGATGATAATCCGTCGATCGCAGGCGAGTATCAGGTCTCCGGAATTCCGTGCCTCATCCTGTTCAAGGATGGTAAGGCTGTCGATCGGATCGTCGGCTATGTGCCGGAGAATACGATCTCGTCGATGCTCGCCAAGCACGTCGCCTGACGACGCCGCCGCGGCATCTGCCCGCGGTGCATCGGATTCTCGATCACCCGGCGGTCGCCGAGTACGAGCGCGTTCTCGGACGCGAAACGATAAAGCGCGCGATCAACGCAGTTTTTGATCGCGCGCGTTTCTCTTTGGATGAGGCAACGCTACCCGCTATCGTCGAACTCGTGATCGCCGATCTCGAATTGCGCTCGTTACGCGGGTTGCGATCGGCGATCAATGCAACCGGAATACTCATTCATACGAATTTGGGACGGGCGCCGCTGGCGCAGGCCGCCCTCGATGCCATGTCCGATCTTGGCGCCGGGTATTCGAATCTCGAGTTCGATGTGGACGCCGGAGTGCGCAGTTCGCGCTATGAGCGCGTTAACGATATCCTTGGCGACCTTTTTGACGGTCGCGATGCGCTTGTCGTCAACAACTGTGCGGCAGCAATGATGTTGGTTCTTGATACCTTTGCTCGCGGAAAGGATGTCATCGTTTCGCGCGGCGAGTTGATCGAAATCGGCGGTGGTTTTCGCTTGCCGGATGTATTAGAGCGCAGCGGCGCGCGGCTTGTCGAAGTCGGATCAACGAATAAAACGTATATCACCGATGTGCAGGCAGCCCTGACGACGCAAACGGCGTTACTGTTGCGCTCGCATACATCGAATTATCGTATCGAAGGGTTTGTCCATCCGCTCCCCGGCCGAGAGCTTGCCGCGTTGGGGCATCGCGTTGGGATTCCCGTCGTTGAAGATCTTGGCAGCGGCGCGATCGTCGATCTGACCGAGTTTGGGCTTCCCGCCGAGCGGACCATCGGCGATGCTCTCCACGACGGAAGCGATCTCGTGGTGTTCTCCGGTGATAAATTACTCGGCGGGCCGCAGGCCGGAATCATTCTCGGCAACCCATCGTTCATTGCGCGGATGCGCAGCAATCCGCTCTTGCGTGCGTTGCGCGTGGATAAGATGACGCTGGCTGCATTGGATGCGACCTTGCAATTGCATCGTAGCGCAGAATCTCGCCGCGCTATTCCCATCTATGCGATGCTCGCAACAACGTGCGATGCATTGCGCCTGCGCGCCGATGCCTATGTGAAGGCAATTTCCGGTGTACGCTGCGTCGACTCGCGGGCCTTTGTTGGTGGTGGTACGCTCGCGACGAATGATTTTGCCTCCGTGGCAATTGCACTCCCCGCTGCGCATGGTACGGATATCGCGCGTCAGTTACGACGTGCGTCGCGTCCGATTGTTGCGCGCATCGAGTCAGGCACTATTTTGCTTGATCTGCGCACGATTGCGCCGGCCGATGATGCTGCAGTGATTGCGACCGTGCGCGAACTCATCGGGTAGTCATGCATATCATTGGCACGGCCGGTCACGTCGATCACGGGAAATCGTCGCTGGTAAAAAGCTTGACCGGTACCGATCCCGATCGCTTTGCCGAAGAGCAACTGCGCGGCATGACGCTCGATCTCGGTTTTGCGCATTTGCAGTTGCCCGATGGGCAAGAGGCCGGCATCATTGATGTTCCCGGTCACGAGCGCTTCTTGCATAATATGCTTGCCGGCGCTGCCGGCATGGAAGCGGTGCTCCGCGTTG
>JAJYCL010000026.1 GCA_021778415.1 bacterium
GAGTTTGGCGTGGGCGGCTTTTGCTTTTGCGATGTGAGCGTCAGTGATTGGCGCGTCAATGAGCATCGTGAAGTGGCCCATTTTACGGCGATCCACGGCGTGGTGCTTTCCGTAGAGATGCAACACGATGGACGGATCGGAAAGCAAATCTTCGAGTCCCAATAACACATCGCCGGTTCCGGCGCCCAAAATATTGCACATGATCGCGTTACTGAACATTTTCGGCGGCGAGAGCGGCAGATCGCAAATTGCGCGGATGTGTTGCTCGTATTGCGAGCATTGTGTCGCATCCATTGTATAGTGCCCGCTATTGTGCGGACGCGGCGCAATTTCGTTCACCATCAAGAGTGTTTTGCCATTTAAAAAGAACTCGACGCAATACGTTCCCACGATTGCAAGCTTACGACCAATTGTTGCGGCCATTTCCTGCGCTTGCCTGGCAACTTCCTTAGGCACACGCGCCGGTGCAATCGACATCGACAGAATTCCCGAATCGTGAATATTCTCACTCGGTGGATACGTCATCACTTCATCCCGCCGGTTACGCGTCGCAACGACGCTCAACTCTTTGGTAAATCCAATCATGCGCTCATAAATAAGCGGCGCACCTTTCGCCTGAGCGAATGCACTTTTCACATCGTCGCTTTTATTGACGCGCCACTGGCCTTTGCCGTCATACCCGCCCCGCGCCGTTTTCATAATCGCCGGAAAGCCTATCTGCATCGCCGCTTTGGCGAAATCGTCCAGACGCTCGACGGGCGCAAAATCGGGGACCGCAATGCCGCAATCGCGAACAAATTTTTTCTCTAGCAGCCGATCCTGCGTAATTTTCAGCACTTTACTCGATGGATGAACGGTATAGCCGCGCCGTTCGAGATATTCCACCGAACCGATGGCGATGTTCTCAAATTCGTACGTGACGACGTCCGTCGTCTTTCCGAGTTCTTCAATCGCCGAAGCGTCATCGTATTTTGCGATGATCTGTTCGTCGGCAACTTGGCCGCACGGAGAGTGTTCTTGCGGATCAAGGACGATAACGTGAAACCCCATGCGCTTGGCATCAAGGGAGAACATGCGCCCAAGCTGTCCGCCGCCAATGACGCCGATTCGACGCACTATGGCGTACTCGCAACGGCCATATCGTGCATTTCCGCGCGATACAGCTCCAGACGCGCGCGCAACGAATGATCGTGCAAGGCAAGAATTTGTGCGGCAAGCAAGGCCGCGTTCGTTGCATTGCCGATGGCCACCGTCGCGACCGGAATCCCGGCCGGCATTTGAACGATCGAGAGCAGCGAATCCAATCCATTGAGAGCCTTCGATTGAATCGGAACGCCGATGACCGGCACCAATGTTTTTGCGGCCAGCATGCCCGGAAGATGCGCCGCTCCACCCGCACCGGCAATAATCGCCTTTAGGCCGCGCTCTTGCGCGCCTTCGGCATAGGCGAACATCTCATCGGGCATCCGATGCGCGGAGACCACGCGAAACTCAAACGGAACATCCAAGCGCTCAAGCACCTCGCGCGCAGCAGCCATGGTGGCCGAATCCGTGGAGCTACCCATGACAATACCGACGACCGGATGACGTTCATGCATAGTCGAGGCCCTTCGCCATCGCTTGCAAGCGCCCTCGCGACGAATGCCGAAGAGTGGGGAAGTGCAGCATTTTTCTCTCGGCGTCAATTATTGGCCGCGCAGTAGCGCGATGTACTGGTGGAGACGCTTCGATCTAGCCGAAGTCGGCGAGGATTTCGACCGCATTTCCGCGCTCGGCTTGGAAACGGTGCGTTTTTTCATCGATTGGGAGGCATTTGCGCCCGAGATCGATGCCATCGATGCCACGATGTGCGCGCGTTTCATGCAGGTACTCGATGCGGCGGCCGCCGCCGGCTTGCGTTGCATGCCAACGCTGTTTTGCGGGCACATGAGCGGTTGCAATTGGTTGCCCGCGTGGTCGCTTGATTCGCAGACACCGCACGGTCGCTTTCGCACCATTTCCGGCGGCGCAATTTCGCCCTATGGCATCGGTGATTTTTATGCGCGTGAAGACCTTCTTGTAGCGCAAGAATTATTGGCGACTACCCTTGGGAATGTCGCACGCGGGCATGAAGCGCTCTACACCTGGGATCTCGGTAATGAATTTTCGAATCTTCGCGAGCCTGCATCGCCGCAAGATGCCGCGGCCTGGAGTGCGCGCTTGAGTGCCGCGTTGCTCGCAAGTTCCGACGCTCCGGTCACTGGCGGCATTCATGGCGAAGATTTCTCGCGAGATCGACACATTCGGCCATCGTCGATCTCCGTGCCGTGGCAAATTGCAACGATGCATGGCTATCCCGTTTATAGTGCGTTTGCGCGATCACGCACCGATGCCGATGTCGTACCATTTTTGGCAGAACTTGCGCGCGCGTTCACTGCTAAGCCTGTCCTTTTTTCAGAACTCGGAAATCCATCGTGTCCGCCGGGCACCGTTTCGCCGTATGATCGCGTTCCGCTCCCAGATGAACCGCCGGTCGACGCAAAAACACTTCCGCGCAATGCCGCACCATATGCATGCCTCACCGACGATGAAATGGCGACGTATGCCTACGCCGTGCTCGATCGCGTGCAGCAACGCGGGGCCATCGGTGCGATGTGGTGGTGTTACGCGGATTACGATGCCGCACTTGCAACGCTGCCGCCATTTGATCTCGCCACCCATGAAATGCGTTTCGGCATAGTGCGCGCGGACGGAAGTCTTAAGCCCGTCGCTCTGGCGCTGCAACGGTTTGCGCGCGAAGCGCGTCCGGTCGTTGCGCCGAACGACGCGCCGCACAATGAATCCGCATTCTATGCGTCGCTGCCGGATGGTATCGATGCCGCGTATCGGGAGTACTGCCAACGTTATGACGACTGATCCACGTTGCATCATCATTACCGGAGCAAGTTCCGGTATCGGCTACGAACTGGCGCTACAAGCGGCTGCGCGCGGCTATGCAGTTCTTGCCGTAGCGCGGCGTGCCGAACGCCTGGAGGCGCTTCGTATGATCGTTGACCACGCTGGCGGGCGCTGCGTGACGCTCACCGCGGATGTCTGTGCGGCGGATGCGCCTGCGCGCATCGTTGCCGCTGCGATGCACGCGTTCGGACGCATCGATATCGTCGTACACAACGCCGGAACCGGAGCGGCCGGAACGTTGCTCGCCCAGAGCGATGCGGCGATCGACGCGCAATGGCAATTACATGTTGCTGCGCCGTTGCGTCTTTCGCGCGCAGCACTTCCCGCGCTGCGCGCTTCACATGGAGTGATCGCGTTTGTCGGAAGCGGCTTGGCGCGGGTCGCGGCACCGGAATTTGGTGCGTATTGCGCGGCAAAGGCAGCGATTCGTTCGGTGGCTGAGCAATTGCGGCGCGAACTGCGCCACGACGGCATTTCCGTGAGTTACATCGATCCCGGTGCAGTCGCTACCGAATTTTTAGAAGCCTCAGGATTAGCGCCGAGTAGCGGCGGATGGCATGTGCAGCCGGCTGGTGTTGCTCGCAATATTCTGCGCGGTCTCGCGCGCCGGGCACGAACCATCAACGCCGTTCCCCTGCAAACGCTCGCCGTCGGAATCGCCGCGACATTTCCGTGGCTCGCCGACATGGCGATGTCACGCGTCGTCGCCAAGCCGAGCGATGCGCTGGAAATGGCCGATGCAGTACCATCGAATGCGGAGTCACAAAATGCACTAGTACCACCTAGTGATCCATTCGATGCTGCGCTCGTTCCGGTGGCGCGACGCATGGAACGCGTGAATCTCTCGTCGCACTTTCTGCGCAGTCTCCTCGTTCCGAATACAACGATCGAGTTACACGACGCCGCAATGCGTTGGGCCGGCATGCCAAACAAGAACGAACGCGCCGCTCTCAAAGAAGCCCTCGAAGCGCTAGCAACCGCGGGCTTCCTCACCCCCGAATCCAACGAATCCTGGCAAGTCCGCCCCCCGTCACCCTGACGAGTGAGCGCCCTTCGAAACGCGCACTTCGTGCGCTCCTCAGGGTGACAACGCCCTGTCATGCTGAGGAACGAGTGCACATCCTGTCATGCTGAGGAGCGAGCGCAGCGAGCGTCTCGAAGCACATGAAAACGGAGCACGCGAAGCGTGCAACATTCGCCAGGCGTCCCTTCGAGACGCGCACTTCGTGCGCTCCTCAGGGTGACAACGCCCTGTCATGCTGAGGAGCGAGCGCAGCGAGCGTCTCGAAGCACATCAAAACGGAGCACGCGAAGCGTGCAACATTCGCCCGACGGCCCTTCGAGACGCGCACTTCGTGCGCTCCTCAGGGTGACAACATCCTGTCATGCTGAGGAGCGAGCGCAGCGAGCGTCTCGAAGCAGCATCAAAACGGAGCACGCGAAGCGTGCAACAATCGCCCAGCGCCCCTTCGAGACGCGCACTTCGTGCGCTCCTCAGGGTGACAAAGCGCTCCTCAGGGTGTCGGTATGCTATGCGCGTTGGCGTTTTATGAAGCGTTTGAGCCCGACGGCGAGGAAGAACAGTAGCGTCGCGAGGAGTACGATTGTGGCGCCGCTGGAACTGCGCAAATAGTAGGAAACGTACAACCCGCCAACACCGGAGACGGCCCCGAATCCAACGGCTAACGCCATCATCGGCGCAAAACGATTCGTCAGTTGATAGGCCGCGGCGGCCGGCGTCACCAGCAACGCCGCAACCAACACAATGCCGACAGACTGCAGCGACACCGTGATCGTCAGCGCCAAAAGCACGAGCAAAGTATAATCGAGAATCGGTGCACGAATACCTGATGCTTCGGCCACAACCGGATCAAACGACGCAAACAACAGCGGACGATAGAGAATAATCACCGCAAGCGCAATGATCGCGCCAAGAGCCACGATAAGCCACAAATCCGCACGTGTCACGGAGAGCACATCGCCGAACAGAAAGCTCTGCAGATCCACCGTGTACGAACGTTGTCGCGACATCAAAAATATGCCGAGTGCAAACGCTCCTGTGAAGAGGACACCGATCGACGTATCCAGCGAGACCTTCCCCTTACGATGCACGTAGCCAATACCCAGCGCCGTCAGCACCGCAACGACCGCCGCGCCGATGTAATAATCGGCCCCGCGCAGATACGCAATCACAATACCCGCAAACGAGGCATGCGCGATCCCGTCGCCGATAAACGACAGGCGGCGCAACACGACATACGTCCCCATCACGCTGCAAAGCACACCCACCAACAAGGCCGCAATGAACGCGCGCTGCATAAAATCATAGGCGAACGGCGCGAGCAAATAACTCATATCGGGCGTACCTCCGGATGGTCGGCGTGGCCTTCATGCGGGGCATGATCGTGACGCAGATGCCCATGCGTATGGGTATGTTCGCGAATCGCAGCATACGCGCCGGAATCCACGACTTCTTCAGGCGTCCCAAACGCGAGAATATGGCGATCCATGACGCAGAGAAGATCGAACCACTCCGTTACGCGATCGAGATCATGGGTCGTCATCAGCACCGGCATCCCTTGCGCCACAAGATCGCGCACCACGAGACGCAGTGCTTCCTCCGTGGCGTGATCCACGCCCGTCGTCGGCTCATCGAGCAGCAACAACCGCGGTTGTTGCGCAAGGGCGCGAGCAAGAAAGACGCGCTGTTGCTGGCCGCCGGAGAGATGTGCGATGTGTCGCTTTGCGAGTGATTCCATCTGCACCGCTTCAAGCGCATGATTCACAATTTCGCGATCGGCACGAGAAAAGCGCCGCCAAAATGGAATGCGTGGGAAACGCCCCATCGCAACAACATCCCACACCGTCGCCGGAAACGACCAATCCACCGCTTCGACCTGCGGGACATACGCAATAGCGCCAGGCTCTAGGCTTTTCGGCGATGTGCCCAGCACGCACAGCGATCCCGAACTCGGTTGCAGCAGGCCGGCAATGGATTTTAGAAGCGTTGATTTGCCCGAACCATTCGGGCCGACGATGCCCAACGCTTGGCCCTGCCCAACGACGAGATCGACGCCATCAAGCGCAACGAACGCGTCATAACAGACATGAACGTCGCGCAATGCGATTGCTTCCACTTAGCGCAGGGCTTTCACGATGACATCGGTGTCGTACTGCAGCATGGAGAGATAATCATGAACCCGTGGATCGGTACCGATCGAATCATCGTAGAGATTACTGACGATCGCGATATGCGCATCGCTAGCAATCGAATGTGCGAGCTTTGCGCTGTATTCCGGTTCGGCAAAAATTGCGCGTACGTTACGCGTGCGCGCTAGCGCAACGAGGCGCGCAAGATCGCCGGGATTCGGCTCTTGGCCGGGGCCGGGGACGATCGCACCGACAATCTGCAAGCCGAACTGCCGCGCATAATACGGCCACGCATCGTGATAGACGATCATCAAGCGCTGCTGCTGAGGAATCGTCGCGATTTGCGTCGAGATCGATGTGGTGAGCGCATCGAGTTTGGCATCGTACGCATGGGCATTGGCAACATATTCGGCCGCGTGCGCAGGATCAAGTTGCGAGAGTGCGATTTGAATCGTGTCGACGTAGTGCTTCGCGAGTTGCGGATCCATCCAGAGGTGCGGATTGCCACCAACAACCGTGAGGCCATCCGTGCACGTGACGACGCGCAACTGCGCATTGCCGCTGCTCCGAATAATGCGCTCCACCCAACCATCGATGCCTGCGCCATTGACGACGGCAATTTGCGCATCGGCAAGCGTCGCGACATCTTGCGGCGTTGGTTGGTATTCTTCCGGCGAAGCGCCGACGGGAACAAGATTGCTCACAACGACATGATCGCCGCCGACAGCGGTGACGAACGAATTGAGCGTCGAGAACGTGGTTTCGACGTGAATGCGCCCGTCGGCCGGCGGCGCTTTTTGCGCGGGATGCGAACACGAGACGAGCACGGTGGCAGCGAAGGCGAGAGCGATTAGCCGCATGATTTGCACCGTCCGAAAAATTCGATGGTGTGACCATCGAGCATGAAGCCGCGCTCGTCGTGCAGTGACCTGGCGAAGCGTTCGATGGCTTCGCAGGGGACGTCTTCGACACCGCCGCAAACGCGGCAGATCGCGTGATGATGATGCGAGGGTTCGCAGGCGAGATAGGTGGCTTCGCCACGCTCATCAAGGCGGCTGGTGGCAACGCCTTTCTCGCGCAAGCGTTCGAGGGTGCGGTAAACAGTGGAGAGCGAGACGCCGGCTTCGGCCTTCTCCAAGCGCTCAAAAATCTCAGCGGCCGAGAGGTAGCGGCGCTCGGTGGCAAGGATGGCCGCGATCTGTTCCCGCGGTTTCGTGGCGTACTCGTGTCTCATGAGGGCTATATTTGCGAACGGTTCTCAAAATCATTCTTGCTGGTCGAATTCCGTCATCTGCGGTAAGCAGGGCCCGGCGTCATCGCGTATAATCTCGCGAGTCGCCCTGGGGATGTAGCTCAGCTGGTAGAGCACTTGCTTCGCATGTAAGGGGTCAGGAGTTCGAGTCTCCTCATCTCCACCAAGTCCAAAAGCCCGGTAGCATCACGCTTTCCGGGCTTTTTGTTTGACAGGGTATCCCCCCGGCGAAAGCTTTGGTCCGCCGCGAGGTCCGCCAAAAATAAAATCGATTGCTGCCGTTACCTTGGACGCAAACGGTACGGCTTGCGCGTGATTGAAGATGCAATCCGTTACGGCGGAGCTGGAATGCCAAAGCAAACGGGAGATGGACTTCATCGGGATGCCGCTGTTGAAGAGATGCGTCGCCACCGCGTGCCGCATGCTATGGAAGGTCGTGACGGGCAGGGCAGCCCGCTCCAGAAGCGGTTACCAAACGCGTCGGATGACGTTGGACTTACGCTTTCTTTAGACGCTGCCGCGGCTATTGCCAATCATAAGTTCCCCGCCACGACCGGATATACCGAATGGGACGACCGGCGAAGAGGTCATTAGCGTCATCTTCGACCGCACGAAGCGCATCATCCACCGTAGGCTTACGGTCTTTTTGCATCGCCGGTCGGATCGTTCCCGAGCCTCCCCAATCGCCGTCCTTATCGTAAACAACTATGGCTTGCCGCTCATCAATAACGGCGGAAACAAACTCGGTAGCGAGAGGATATCCAGACAATAGAAAACTGGCGTCGAGCATGAAATCGTCCTGATTGTACAATGCGACCGTGACCTGTTCCGGCTCTTCATCATGATCATTTTGGTCGGCAGGGACGATATACGCTTCGACATACATTCGCATGGCGGTCTTCGCGCTCGTCAAGTGCAGACGAAGGATCTCTCCATCTCGCGGGGGCAAGTCCTTCCATCCAAGTGACAACTCAAAGAGACTGTCTCTGAAAGCCTTCAGATCGCCGGTATGTAGCATCGGCGGCCCCTTAGGCGGGGCCTGCACGTAAGCCTCTGCCAAACGGTCCGCCATTAGTCCGCCAAAAGGCTTGAATCACCTAGAGACAAGGCGGACGGTCTCACCGCTACCGCCCTTCCTTCAGTGCGGAAAAGCCGTACCAAGCCATGTCCCGGTGTCTCACTTCTTTTTCTTGGGGCGTCTTCGCATGTAAGGGGTCGGGAGTTCGAGTCTCCTCATGTCCACCAATTGGAAAACGCTTGAGAAATCAGGCGTTTTTGTTTTTCGGATCTTGCGCCCATGTTTTCAACTCGGACGAACTTTTGCGTAATCGGTTGGCCTAACTTATCTCCCCCGCGGTGTGCTGCCCGCCGTATAACGCCGTGTGCATAATAAGCGAAACAAACAAAAGAGGGACGACGCCACCTGGGGTGCTGCGCATCACGCGAGTCACTCCAGGTAAACGCACGGCATGCCCTGTTCGGCACAGCGCCGCAGATTTGAAACAAGGCGCGAATTGTTCCGTATGCTAAGCATGGCTAGCATAAATAGCTCTCGTCTCACCTTATTCTCCCTTGTTGCCTTCGCTCTACTCTTCGCGGGTTCGCATCTTGCGTGGCAACTCACGCATGGCGGTGTGGTGAGTCATCATTTACTCGATCAACGTGACTTGCCGGCGATCTCCAACTGGTGGGGGCTCGCCATTCTTCCGCTCGTCGGCGCGCTTGCAGCCTGGTCGGCGCAGCGAAGCAGCGCAAGAACCGCTGTGGCCTCAGCGGCCGGCGCCTTTCTCGTTGGAATAGCAATGTGCGTGGCCTTCACGATCGATTCAAGCGGGAATGCATCGGCAATGATCATGGTCGCCGTATTGGCTTCGGGCCTCGTCTTCCCAATTTACCGCGCAGAATACGTCTTCGGTTTTGCCATTGGAATGTCGTTCGTTTTCGGACTCGTTCTGCCGACACTTATCTCGGTGGTGCCCATAGCGATTTCAGCGGCGTTTCATTTTCTCATTCGCCCCGCGCTCATGCGCATTTTACGAATGACCGGCGTGGTCCGAAACGCTCCACAGATTGCGCGCGATGATTAATTATTGGGCTGACCAGCGTAATGCCCATCGCTTGGCGGGTGATACTCGTGCACCCAGACGCGAAGCTTGCAATGCTACATCGGTACATGCAAGCGGCGATGAGATGGCGCGAGTGTCATCTCTACGCTTTTAAAATCGAAGGCAAAGAAAACGGAATTTCTAATCGCGTACCGGATGCTGGCCGAAGGGAATACAATTTGAGCGTCCCGTAGCCATTCCCCGAAAATCATCCGAATAGTGGATGGGAAAGGGCGAGAAATTCGGTCAAGGTTGCTCTGATTTCTATTGAGGCCACGGCCTACCGCTTAACCTAGCTAGCTAGGTCAGTTCTCAGTAGCGCCGATCTCGTCAGCATCCTCAGTGTATTCGTCGAGAACGCCTTCCGTCAGGTGTGCAAGGTGCGGTTGCTCTCGCAAATCTCGGACGCCATCGTACGACAGATAGTTGCAATACTCGATCAAAGGACCGCGTTCGAGCAACGAAAACACGGGGCGACGAAGTTCTTGGAAGACTTTATCTCTTCGAGCAGTTGGCGCGACAATGTGGAGTTTTATATCCATATTTGGCTGAAGCGCTAGGAGATCAGCCATCCGAAGAATGCCAGAATAGACGGCCGTAGTATGCTCGACCTCGAACGCGCGTCGTATTGATCTCCCGCGCAACCAAAGGACGTCGATCTGCTCAATCGTCTTTAACGTTGGCTCGTCGTAGTTAAGCGGAAGGCGCTCAATTAGGTCAGGATGACTGCCTTTCCATTCGGTCAGCACGGCGGCGCGGTCATTTCTGGGAATCCAAATCTGCATCCCCATGCTCGACCCGATCTCTGCAAGAAGCGCTTGTATTTGATGGGACTCGCGAACCTCACCCTGACTTACGTTTCCATCGTTATCATCGGATTGATCCTCTGGCACGATAACCGTTATATCTTTATCCGCACGGCGCACCTTGTGAGTTCCGTTCCGTGACTTAGCTTTGAATGCGACGAACTCCGGAAATTCCATGAGAAGCTCTGGGGTGATGTTCGAAAGGTTGCGAGCCAGCAAGTCTCGACCTCGATCGTTGATGCGAAAGACGCCTTGGCCAATGGAATCAATTGCCTTTGCCTGGCTCAGAAACAACTTTGCCCAGTAAATACGATTTCTAAGGCGCGATTGGCCGGATGGAATCTGTTCAGCGCGATCCGCTTCAGACAAACTGAGATCATCTGCTATCGGCTGGACTACGTCGTTTAGACGGTGGTCCTTGCCGTCGCTGGAAATTTTCAGCAGCGGCATCATAAGGGCGTCGAATTTGGGTACTGGCATGCCTCGTTCTTCGCTCACCATAGCGCCCAGGCTTCCCGTCGCCACCAGAAAAAGCTGCTCTGCCCAGTCAGTTCGCATGCTCTTTGCGGCTCCGCCGTTTCAGATGAAATCCTAGATCATTCGCACTTGGTCGACTGCAAGGGAAATTTTGTCGCTAACGCGCCCTTGCAGCGACAATCCTATGTCCATTCACGGCTTCCACAACGACGCGGCGCCGCCGAAGATGGGAGCGAGGGATGGACAAGCAGATTTTTTCAGCCCTGGTTCAAGACGCGAGCACAACGAGCCGCGCGCAGGTCGCGAAAACGCTCCAGGCCTTCGGCGTGCCCGCCCTGCGATTTGCTGCCGACATGGCTCCCGGATCAGGCCTCTTATACGCGGAGAGCGCTACGCCGAGGCTTCGTCGGTCTTAGCGCGGCTCTGGTCCGACGTCGATTCGTGGCCCGCTCCGTTTGCCGGCCTCGTCGTTGTCGAGAATCGCAACTTATATGTCCGCAGCCATTCAGCCATGATGATTTGCCACGAGTCCGGGGCGCGCTCTGGACTGCGCTCTCGCTGGTGGCGCATACCTCTCGGGAATCGATCCGACGGTCCGAGGAGCCTTCACCGCGGCGCAGCAGTTCGGCACACCCTATGCAGCAACCGAAATCCACGGGTACTTCGCTGAGTGCGTTCGGGCTTGGATTGAAGGCAATGATCCGGCCTCCGCATGGCCGCCGACAAGCCCCAAGCGATTGCGGCAGATTGACCGAGTAGCGGCAGATTGACCGAGTAAATGTAAGGGATTATCGAGGGGATCTTCTTTGGATTTAATTTGACAACCTAATGGCACCCAATGCGGCAAACCGGGGCGTATTTTTGCGAACTCTCGCTCACCAAATTCCGCTTACTCCACCACCCTTTTTCCGTACTTCGGTGATTGTGGCCGACGGTCTCAGTCTGTTTCGCATGTAAGGGGTCAGGAGTTCGAGTCTCCTCATCTCCACCAATTCGAAAGCGCCTGCAAATCTGGCGTTTTTTGCGGCACATAGTCAGGTTATCGTCGCGAGCACATTGCTTGCGGATCGGTATAATGCCCAATGCCACGTGCGTCGGCACAAACGGCCAGGGGCGGATCGCTTCGCGCGCAGGCGCATGCTTTTGAAACGCTAACCTCCAACGGATGCGCGTCAATCGGGTGCGGCTCATGGCTGCTACAGTTGCTCTTACGGCGCTTTTCGTGGCATGTCATGGCGGCAGCGTCGCTCCGCCTAGCGCTGCGTTGCCGACGCCGCCCGGCGGCATTGCGGCGCGGGACAAAATCACGCACGTCGTGGTGATCTCCGAAGAGAACCGCACCTACGACGACATTTTCGGAGGCGGCTTTAGCGGCGGCCCACCGATCTATCTCGGCGGCGACGGCGCGATCCCTAGCGATATCGCGTCCGAAATTAAACCGGGGGGCTTCAACACTGACGTTGCGTACAACGCGCACGATTATTATCGTTGCCTGCAAGTTAACAATTTTTCGGCAACCACTTGGGGCAACATGAAGGCCGGTGTGTGGACGCAGTCACCGCAACCATGTCCGACGACGGGGCCGCCGTACAATCCCGACGCCTTCGCGCACGCCGATAGAGCCGCTCTGACGATTATCGACGGCGTCCATCGCGCCACGTATACCGCACTGGCGAACGAGTTCGAAATTTCCGATGCGTACTACGCGATCCAAGATGCGGATTCGTTCGCCGGACATCAGTTTATCGTTGCGTTACGTTCGCGCAACGATCTCGGCGAACTCATTTCCGGCACACCGACTCGCGGGGGCGAATTGATGAGCTGCGGATCGGCCGTCGGCACGAACGATGTACAGACTCCGGTGCTCAATCGCACCAACGGCTTTACCACGTGGCAGTATGAGGGCGACACGGGCGTATGCTGGAACGGCCCAACGTTCGGCGATGCGCTCGATGCCGCGCACGTTTCCTGGAGACACTATAGTACCGATAACACCGGCGTCTTCAACGGATTCATCAACTTCCGGTCGTGGTATCCGCTTACCGATCCGAACCTCCCCGGCTCGCACTTTCGTATATCGATCAACGATCTCTATAACGACATCAATGCCGGCGATCTTCCTCAGTTCACGTGGGTGAAGCCTCCGTGCATCGCGCTTTCCGATCACCCCGGCGTCAGCCACGATCCCTTTGGCGGCTCCGACTGGGTCGCTTCAGTCGTGAATAAAATCGGTGCAAACCAAGCCCTTTGGCAACACACCGTGATCTTCGTCGTCTGGGACGACTGGGGCGGTTTTTACGATCATAAAATTCCACCGCAGCCCGGAATTGGACTCGACGACGGGCTCACGCCGGGCATGCGACAACCCTTCATCGTCATCTCCCCATACGACCGCACGCCGGGCGGTGTCAATCACGACTTTACAACCTATGCCTCGGTGTTGCACTTTACTGAGGAACTCTACGGGATCGCGCCGCTCAACACACTCGACGCGTACGCAAACGATCTCGGCTCATTTTTCGATTTTTCGAAGCAATATACCCCATTTGTGTCGATTCCGTACGCCGAACCGCAGTTCGATGTAAACACTGCGTGCGCAACGTATCACGGAATCGCACCCTACGAAATCGATCGGTAGATCTGGCGCTTTTCTATCTCAGAGCGGGAGAGCGTTGTCCCTTCGCCTCGACGATCAGTGCCAGAGCTCTAGGATGTACGTGCCGGCCGGAACGTTCGTGTTTCCTCCACCGGGGTACTCATAACTCGACGGCGGCGACGAAATCGCCGCAGCTGAGTCAAACGGCGTGGCGCATGTTCCGGCTTGATAAATGGTCCCATAATAGGTACCCGTCGCCGAAGCCGGTGAGAATAGAGTGTCGAGAAGTCCGCTACCGGGGCCGAACGAGCCGTTCGGAGCGAACGAGAACGATGTCGGAAATGTGAGCGAAATCGCGTCGACGACGGTTCCCGTCACCGGACATCCATTTGCCGGCACACCGGTTATTTCCGAGTAACCCACATTCTCCGAGCTTGCACCGCTGATCGTGACGGTGCCAAAAAAAGACACTTGCGCGGCTACCGGCGACCCGACGAGAGAAAATGTTTGCGAACTGCTATTGAGCAGCGTGAACGTGTTCGGGGCCGTTGTCGGGGCCGATGTCGGCGCGGTCGTCGGGGCCGATGTCGGCGTGGCCGTCGGTGAAGGAGTCGGCGTCGGCGCCGGGCCAGTCGAAACAAGCACCGGAATTGCGTAGGTCAGCGTCAGCGCATTGTTGCTTTCGGTCAAATGGATCACAGCGGAACCAATGTGGCCCGTTGTAATGGTAAAGGTGACGACGTCCATCCCCAGGCTGCTGTTACTTGTTGAGTTTACGGCGGCGGGCACGCTTGCGATCTGCGCATTGCTTGACTGCAGCGTCGCCCCAGAGCCCACAAAGAACGATCCGGCCGTGTACGTGATCGAGCTGTTCGGTAGCGCTTGTACGCCGATGGCAATTGGCACCAGGAGTTGCGACGTTCCGGCCGCATAGGCATCCAGCTCGCACGCGCCCAGAGCGCCGGTCGGGCTAATGGAATAGGTGACAGACGTTCCCTGCGTCGTTTGCCCTGCGATGTTGAAGCACTGCGAGCCCGGGTTCCCGGAATTGGTATATTGCGGCGCAACACCGCTGATCGTTAGCTGTTGAGCGGGAGAATTGGCATTGGCAAACGTCAGCGACGTCGGGTTTGGCGTCAATGTCGTTATCGATGATGCCGGAACAGTCTGGCTAAAACAGTTTGATCCGAGCAGCGTGACGCCGCAAAACGAGAGAAATCCGTACTTAATGGCGCCGGCGATCCTAGCAAATCTCTTAATTTCCATGCTCTCCCTCAGGTTGATAAGCATCCGTTCCAGCCGAAGCCTGACGACCCCGGCAGTTCAACCGAGCTTGCGGTTTGCTCCTTACCTTAGCGAGACGCTCCTATAAACATTCCTGCGATCGCGAAAAGGAACAGAATTGCCAGCATCAGCGAATCGAGTTGCTGAAGAGATCGCACCAAGCGGGCGCCCCTCGCAACTCGCGAATAAATGCGTTGGATCAACAAGCCGGCGACGATGAGCGGAAACATGTCCATGCGCACGCTGTGAGGCACAGTCGCGGCGACAAATGAAAAGATACAAAGCGTAAGCGCCGCGGTGGTTTCGATTAGTGGCAGCGGAACCTGAACCGTTCTGGATTCGACGGCGCGGCAGCACCCGATAAAGAAACAGCCAAGCTTTCCAACCGTGTAGTAAAACAGTCCGCTTGCAATAAAGAGTGCAACGAGCGTCGAGCGGTCGACGGTTTTTGGTGTGAATACGAGAACCAGAAGAAACGCAACAACGGCACCAACGATCGCGCCTTTCCCTGAAAAGCCGACGCGCGTTTGGTCGCGATCCATCGCCGCATCCAAAATGGGGCGACTCATAAGTCCGAGCCATCCGCCGACGACCGGTGCATACACGAGAAACACGGCAAACAATGTATTGGAGCAAACGGCGGCGTTGGCGGCTACAAGCAGCGGTGGAAACACGATTAGGGTAGCCACCCGCAGCATCCCGGCGACGGTGTGCCCGCGCTGCGAAACTTCGTCCACAACGTCGTCTTCGTCAGCAGCATCCCCAACCTTCTCAAAGCAGGCTCAATACTGCGATGGTCGAACGCGGCGGCTGCAAATATGCGCAGGACGACAGCAATCATCGCAACCGCGACGTGTGGCGCGCTATGCGGGATGCTGCTGGGATTTCCATGGGCGGCGGATTTTGCCGCACTAGCGCCGTTGACGCTGTTCCCACTCTTCTGGGTGTATCGTAGCGGAAGCCGCCTCGGATCGATCTGCCTCAGCGCACTTTACACGGCGTTTACACTATTGGTCGGCCTAGCCTGGGTTTACGGCGGAGCCGTAGCGCACCAAGGTCCCGGCGATTATTACACGTCGTTTATTGCACTTCTTTTTCAATGCGCTCCCTACGCGATTATCGGTCTTATCGCGTCGTATGCAAGGAACTTTCCGTCGGCTCTATGGTCGCTTACCGTCGCGAGCCTCTGGACGCTCTGTGATTTTGCACGCGCGACACTACCGCTTGGCATTCCATACCTTCAGATAGGGCACGCGCTCATCGATACTCCGCTCGTCGAACTCGCGCGCTTTGGAGGAACCGAGGCGTTGACATTTCTGTGCGTCGCCGTTGCAGCGGCGCTTTACGAGTTATCGCTTCGTCCTTCGCGGCTGCGCTCCATCGCCTGGGTAGCGTTTGCGGCGCTCTTCGCAACGAACATCCTGACGCAAAACGCGAAACCGACCATCACCCGCGGCACGCTGCCGATCACCGTCCTTCAACTCGGAACGGTCGACGCGCGGATCGGCACATATCTGATCGCTTCCCGTAAGCTTGGACCGGCAGCAGGCCTCGCGATTTGGCCCGAATCGACGATCGATCTTTCGGACGTCCCTTTAAGTGAATTACTCCGCACTATCGCACGCGCGCGACATGCCCCAATGCTTGTGGGCGGAACCATTTCGGATGCGACAGGAGTCCACGACGCCCTCGAATTCATCAGCGGTGACGGCAACATTCGGGGCTACTATGCGAAGCGGCAACTCGTTCCGTTCGGGGAATACCTTCCGTTGCCGGCGCTCGCGCACATCATCATTCCAAAGACGATCGTCTCCACGATACCGAATCTTTCTCCGGGACGCGAGCCTGTCACGTTCAACGTTGGCGGACGAACCATCGGCCCGCTCATCTGTTACGAATCCGCTTTCCCGGGTCTAGCTCGCGACGAAGTGCGTCGCGGTGCAAATCTGCTCGTCGCAGCCTCGAATGATTCGTGGTTCACCCAACAATCCGGTGTATGGGAGCTCGAACAAACGGCGCGACTCGTCGCGATCGAAACGGGAACGCCGCTCATCTTGTCCGGAACTGTCGGGCCATCCGGTGTCATCGATGCGAATGGGAAATGGGTGAGTTCGATCGCCGTCGGACGTCTGTTACGCGCAACCTTCTTCGCGCCGCCGGCGCACCCAACGTTCTACGACACCGTCGGTGACTTGCCGTGGATCTGCCTCATTGCGTTAATCGGAACGGCGTGCTTTTTGCACTCAGAAAAGCGGCGGCGCGACGTTACGTGAAATTTCGCTAGAACGGCAGCGTCCCAGCAGTTACCTTTGCGCTGCACCTCGTCGCTCGAACGCATGCACCGGGACATCCCAGCACGCTCCGTCCATTTCGCAGGGAACTATGGGCACGTTAAATTGACGCCATATCGCAGCTGATGAACTTTCCACTCGTTTCTAATTCGCCCCAGATACTCGTACGGTTTGTAGGTAACCATTCCAAACAGCACGACTCGTATAAAGCCAAACGGAATCCCGCGAACGTTACAGAGAGCGGCTTTCATCGTGTCCTTGAAGTGAGCTCCCGCAATCACAACATGCCTGTTTCCCTCCTGCTGGTTCATCGCCATACCCGTTACCGTGTAGAAGGACCCGGCAAGGACGCAGCAATGATTCATGATTGCGACGCCGTTGGTCATCCGCACTTTGCCATAACCTACGTCATAAGACGGTGAATGAAAATCCACATCGAAGGGGAGTTTTGGGATTCCGTGGAGTTTGCTCCTATCAATAACGCCTGTAAGATCTTCATTGTATGTTATGTGATCGACGACTTCGATATAGCCATTATGGAGATTGACATCCGCCTGAGCCGCCGCAGAAGTTAGTTGAACAACGGCCATGACGGCCGCGAGTACGAGTATCATTTTCCTTAACATCATATGCTCCAACAGATGGCTTACACTTCACACAGATTTGCCGGGCGAGGCCGCTTCATTTTGCGAAAAAAATCAAGCAGCGGTTTATCCGAAGTGAGGATGAGATTATCATGCTGCGCGTTGAAGTGCAATCATAAGTGAATCGGCTTGTAGGGAGGCGTTTCATCGCATCAGTGCGATTGTGTATCTGAAAATAAAAATATCCGGAGACGATAACAGCTACCGTAGCGTTGGGATCTCCGGGGCGCAAGAAATTGCTTGCGGCTTACTGCGGCGAGCAAACGACTTCTTAATGGAGAACGCTAGAAAATACCGGGAATCAAGCGCCAGCGCGTTTGCGCCTGATACTCGGCATACCCGCGCAAGTTCTCCGCGAGAAGCGTTTCTTCGTCGCGTAGCCTCCACACAACGAGTGCGATAACCGGCACAACGAAAAGCAATCCCCAATACGATTCGAGCGCTAGCGGAATGCCGATTGCGACCGTTAAAAGCGCGACGTACAACGGATGACGCACGATTCCGTATACTCCGGTCGAAATAACCCGGTGATCTTCGGCGATCTCAACCGTCGCTGCGGCAAAGCGATTCTGGCGATACACAAGAAAGTAGAGATACAGACCCGCAATGAGGAGTGAATTCCCTATGAACACGAGCGGCAGGGCGTTTCCCGTCCAGCCGTAGCGGTGGTCGAAACCAGAAAGCACAACACTGCTGAAAAGGCACAAATATAGCGCTATAACGATGGATTTCTGGACCCCGCGCGATTCCCTCATTGGGCCGCGCAAACGACGCTCCAGCAAGACGCGATCGTTCATCGCGAGATATATAAGTGTCAAGCTACCGCAAATGCCGCCAACTCCGAGAAACACCCATCCCTGCCAAAATGCAAACGTCCCCGCCGGGAGAAACACCGCTGTTAGCGCTAGCACGTTGGACACCACACAGCTTATCGCAAATTTCGCGGTCATCATGACTCCTTGCACTTCATATCTTCACAATTTTCGACCTGTAAATATCCGCACCACCACTAGTGACATTTCGAGCCACGGCTCTCTCTTTATTGTGCAACTATTGCCTCTCGCCTATGTAGACGTGGCTGGCGTTCGCCCATTCACATTCGTCGCTTGGTCATCTTTCCTAGTTGAGAGGAATCCCGTTCTCTGCTATGGCTTTAGAACCCAAGGCGTTCGTATCTAGGGATGAATCGGATCAACCACTTGCCTCACCCGTAAGCAGTTCGCGCCTTAAAACGCTGAGCAAATGGCGATTTTGGCCCCAGTCGACGATTGTACTCTTGAATACTTGCGACGCGACGATCAACACGCTCGTATGTGATGCATCAATCGGTGTCACTTCCATTTCAAGAACGTCGCCCCAGGTTCTCCCTGAAATGCCGGTCGTCGCGACGATGCGGCCGGATTTGGGATCGCCTTCCCGCAGTGTTGCCTTTACGCTTGGCAGGGCACGTATGCAGAGCTGAATCGCCTCGGCGCATGGCACGGCTAACGCAAGCGTGATCCGTTGCTGCGTAAACGAGCGATGCCCACGCCTGAAAAATTGCATGCTGCCATAGAGAACAGTGAGCAGAACGACAATCCATACGTACGTTAATCCTGACATGAAACCAACGTTTCGGACGATATTGAATTTTTCCCCACCGCCGGTGACATTTCGAGCCACGGCTCCCTCTTTGTAGTAGAGTACGAACTACGAAAGGAGACCTATGGGACGTTGGGTGCCCCCGGAAGCCATTGCTTCCGCACTAAGCGGCAACGAAACCGCCCTTGATGATCTGATTACCGGCATCTGGCCCGCATGCTTTCGGCTTGCGATGATGGTGACGGGAGATCGCGGGCTCGCCGAGGATGCGGCCCAAGAAACGTGCGTGGCCGTGTATCGCAAGATCCGCAGCTTACGTCGCGTCGATGCGTTCGATGCATGGCTCTATCGCATCATTATGCACGAATCCACGCGGGTTCGTCGTCGCTCAGGCAACGTGACCGAGCCGACGGATCACATCACGACAACCGACTCGCACATCACGCTCGATGTGTGGCAAGCGCTCGGCGAACTCGCACCGGAGTTGCGAGAAGTCACGGTGCTCTTCTACTTCCACGATCTCAGCGGCGAAGAAATTGCCGATGCACTACGCATTTCTCACGGAGCGGTGCGCATGCGGCTTTCTCGAGCACGCGATCGATTGCGCATCCTGCTCGGTGATTACGATATTGAATTGCGCACCGGTTACAAGGAGATGAACTATGCCGTCTAATTTTGCGGAAATCGGAAAACAATTGCAAACAGCAATGCCCGTTCCCGAATTCCCCACCGCTTCTTTTCACAATCGACTCCGCACTGCAAACGCGCGCCACCGCTCGCAGCTGCTCATCATGAGCGCGATCGCAGCGATAACCATCCTCGGCTCGGGAACAGTACTTGCAGCGGTGCTCTTCGGCGGTGTTCGCCTCTGGCTCTTTGGCGATAAGGCGGCAGTCGCCATCCATTCATTTACTGTCATAACGAACCCAAATGCAGAGGATCTCCGCCGCGTTACTGCCGATGCAACCTTTCCGGTCGTGCTCCCCGTTGGCATTCCAAAAGGAACGCATTTGCATAACCTCTTCTTCTCGCCAGCGAATCACCCGAATTTTATCGATGCCTCGTATGAAGGCAAGACAACGGGCGCCAGCACACAATTTCTCTTAGTCGATGCGTCGACGGTAAACCACGGTGAGGCACCGACACTCCCCAATGGGCAGAAGCTGCCAATGGGGCAAGTCACGCATTGGAACGTCGGTAAAGAAACTGTCGTCGTCCTCGGCCCCGGGCAACAAGAAGAAGTAAAGGCAGCAATGGCGCGTGTCACGCCGGCTGCAAGCCTCGCGCAAACACTTCCGTTGCTCTACCGCATCACCGTCCTTGGGGGCGATGAAAAACTTGCAAATACAGCTGATCGGATTGCTCCATTGACGGGGCACAGCACGCTGATCGATCGTGGTCATCTCAGCGAAATTGCTGGCCTGGCGCAATCGCGGAGTCCCATGACGGTGATCCGGACGAATACCATCGATGATCTACCGACGGTTGGCGGAAAACCCGATTTTGCGCACGCAAAGAGTCATCATACGATGGAGACAGCCGTATCGGCAAATGGCGTGCGCGCAATCGCGGCGCTTCTGGCAACGCGGGTGTGTGGCAGCGGCGGCAAGATGGGGAGCGGCTTCACCTGCGAGTTCCTCATTAATGAGAGCAGCGGACACGCTTACGGAATCTGGGTGTTCCCGCTCAACGCGACGACACCGCCAACAAAATACGAGGTGGATGCAACGACATTCCGCGTCACCCGAGGGTAAAGCAATCGCGCTATAACGATGCCACCCGCCGCGCAAGCGAACTCGCGGCGGGTGGCATCTTTGCGGAGACCACGATGGACGCTGAATGACCAATAGCCAGGTATCGCTCATGAGGCCAGGTAAAGCGTTCACCCATGAACCGCAAAGTTAATTACTCGCAGCTTCTTGTTATCGCTATCGTTGTGGGGGCAATCGCCGGCATTTTCGGCTTCGTGTTGGGCGCAGTGTTCCATCTCGATAGGAGTCTTGTCGGGGCAATTGCGATCGCTGCGGTCGTTGTTCTCGTTCAGCCGATATACAACCGCCTCAAATCCCAAGGCATACTCAAATAGGCAGATTTCACTCTTTTACATAACGACGTAATGCTGTGGAAATTTCGGCATCCGAATAACCACGGTTCGTTAGCGTCGAAATAAAACGCGCGACAGTCTCCATAAGTCCGCGTATGCGCGTCGATTTGTTGTTCGCGACAATGTTCGGCGCGACGTGCGTGCCTCGCCGTCCGTCACAGATGAGCAGCCCTTCTTCCTCCAGTTCCGCATACGCGCGCGCAACCGTATTTGGTGCAACACCGAGATCACCGGCGAGTTGTCGCACCGTGGGAAGGCGATCGCCTGGCAACAATTCACCGCGTTCAATCAAATCTCGAAACTGATCCATCACCTGCTGAAACGGCGCGAGATCGGGATCGACGGCAAGGAACAGTTCTTTCACGAAAGTGAATCGGCTACGTGATCGAGATGGCGGGAGTGCAGTATTACCCACAAAGCCAACCCCGCCCATATCCCCATCAATAGCAAGCTGAAGATCCTTTGAAATGGCAAACCGGAATACACAAAATCGACAAAGACCATGATCGTTCCGACGGCAATGACGCATGATAAGCCCGCTTTACGATAGCGCATCGCGCGATCGTGCATGCGCTCGGCATGCGGATTTCCCTCACCCTCGAGTTGCACGGGAGCTGTCGTGATGCGCCAGGCAATGGCGGCAAGGCCGAGGGCGCAAACACCAACAAGAAACGCGGCAGCCCGCTCCTCTCCAAGGGTTATATACGGCGTAAGCATGAGCGCCGAAACTGCAGCAAGCGCGATCCAAATTGTTGGAACAACTTCAGCGACGGGCCGAGGAGTCAGCGGCGCAACGCGGCGTCTGCGCGCACGTTCGTCGTGAAGCAGATCGAAGAGATACTTGCTCCCAAGTGCCAAGCAGAGCAATCCGTAGCCCACAACGGGCGATAGGATGCCCGGCAACACGAGTAACGCGATTCCTAGAGCGACGGTCGCGATACAATACCTGACGAATTCCGACGCGCTCGTACGATATGCACGAATGGCCAGCACCAGAACGACAACAAGCGCGGCAATTGCCACTCCCATCACGCCCTGCCAAACCATCGGTGCCCTTGTGAAGAAAAGCACCGACACATACCCAATCACGGACGCCGCTACCACGACGCGCACAAGCATTGATGCCCACCCTCGAAAGCTGAGAGCGGCATAAACAATCGCGCAAAGCACGGCAACTGCACTAACGTCGACAGTCGGGATCGATGGATGGTAATTCATTGTATCAGCATATAACACAAACACATGTTTTGTGTCAACACCTAAGACGAATTTGCTTACAAGAAAGGGCGATGGACGAAAATGATCGAGCGATTGGTGCGTTTCGCGGGTGTAGCGTTACGGCCGGCTGATGCCGCTCATGACCCATTTCCCATCTTCGGCTTTACTTCGACTGCAAGCTTCGGTGCTCGAAAAACCTTTCCAGAATTAAACGGCCGCACGATTTGAAGGCTACAGTCAAGGGAACACGCCTGATGCCGCTCGAAGGCATTTAGTCGTATGTGAAGTCTCGATATAGGAGCTCCTACGATGACGAATAAACTCTTCTTGATCACGACATTTTTGTTGCTTGCGTTCGTACCGCACGCAACAATCGCGCAGCAGGCCACACCGGACGCACGCGAGACGAAGATCAACAGCGTCATAAATGGCCTGAATTCGCTGGATCCCGCTACACGCATAGCGACCTTAGAAGAAGCATTGGCTGGCTCCGATAGCACACTACGCCGCGTGGCGTTATCCACCGCATTCGCCAGCTCCGACGCAGATCTGCGAAGCATCGCCCTCGACAAAGCGATCGCCTCCGTGTCGACGTTTGTGGTTCAGATAGTCGGCACTGGAACATCCTCCTGTTCTAAACTCGGGCTTGGATCGTGTAAAGCTCTCTTCCAAAATGGCCTTGGGTCGGAGTTCGAAGTACGAATGACCCATTTTAACTCCGAGCAAGGCACCTTTGATGCATTGAGCAGTTTCTCGGGACGGAAAGAAACTGCGGCATCGCGGGCCGCAGCATCGGCGGACACCTATCCCGCACCTCCGATTGAATACGAAACAATAGCCCATCAAGGAAGCGTTGCGGGCGGACGTTTGAGCTTCAAAGTCGACGCTTCAGGCTTGGGCGTCTGGTCGAATAACTATGCAAAATTACGAGCACATTGCAGCGGCGTTGCGCGACTTGAAGGGGGTAACGCAATCCTCAAGGGCTCAATGACGTGCAATGCTGGGGACGCCATGGGATTTTACGACACGGAGAATTTCTCCATTGAGATCAATGTGCTCGGCTAATTTGCAGGGAGCAATCGAATCTTACGGATGGAGGCACGATTGCCGTCAACGATTATACGAACGGCGCGCGGCTTTCGAACTCCGATCGTGCAAGTAACTTGATCCGAAATCGGAGGCACTCGGCAATACCGTATCCCAAGCCACTCATCCGCATTCGCTCGTGGATCGTCGGACGTAGCGATCTCGAAGCCCGTTGGCACAGCGCCCTTCTCGAAGCGAATCTTCACGGCCTGAATCGTTTGTTGGGTACTCCCCAAATCAAGCACAAGCCCAATGCGGACACCATTGCCGCGAGTTGCATCCCATCCACACCGCGAAGCAGGATCAAGGAGGTTGCGCGGCCCGCAGGCAGCGTTGGGCGTTATTCCGGTGAAGGCGACGATATCGAACGATCCGCGAGTAATCACTCGTTCCGGCGCTGCCGTGGTTCTGGGCGATGCCGTGGTTTTGATGGAAGGGCTTACGGAACTATGCCTCGGAGCGTTGGGGTTCGGAGCGGTCCTGTGCACTGGAGGAACGGCTCGCAAAGCTAGATCAACATACAACCGACGGTCGGCAATGCGAACAATGCTCCGTGCCGCGACTGCTCTTGATGGCAGGATACGCTTGAGATGCTCCCAGGAAGCCATTATTGTCGAAACATAGGCGATGGTCTCTTTGTACGGCGGTATTCCACCGTATTTTTGCACTGCGCCTGGACCGGCGTTATATGCTGCAAGCGCAAGTTCGTATCGCCTCGACTCAGGCCGAACCGATCGAAAAGATTCAATCTGACGACGAATGTAGCGTACCGCCCCATCGAGATTCTCTAGGGCATCGCTTGGAATCACTTGCAATCCCCGCGCAGTGCCGGGCATGAGTTGTCCAAGTCCGATTGCACCAACGCTTGAGCGTGCGTTCTCATGCCAACTCGATTCTTGATTGACAAGAGCGAGAATAAACGCAGGGTCGACATCGTAATAGTCTGAAATAAAAAGGACATGCTCGGCCATATTTCGAGCCATACTCGGCGAGAGCCGAGGATTGAACGAGCGCAATACCGCAGAATAGCGTCCCACAACATCGACCGGAGTGCCGGCCTTCGCAACCAGGTTTGTAAAAGCGAAGACGAAGAGTGCGAAGACGAAACACGTCCGCATCAGCATGATGGCGAATAGCCTCGATGTCGTCGTTATCACGCCAATCTCCAGTCTCGGCCTACCAAAACCCGATAGAATGCGTACGCGTCGTGCCCGTACCTTCCCTTTAACTACGACATAGCTGCGGGCTCAACCGGACAGCGGTTTCATTCTTTTAGGCGGATTACGGCCACTGGAACGACATAGACCCGCGTACGCCTTACAAGATGGTCTGCCAATCGGCACGCACTTTTCCGGGATCCAGCGACGTGGGCTCGACCAAAGCCACACTAGGTAATCCTTCGATGACGACAGAGCAGCCGATCCATCCCGCCCGACGCGCACTTTCTGCCAACGGCTTGCGTGCGATGACGCGGTCCTCCGTAATGTGTGGGCCGGCAATTGCCGTTCCGAACACCACCGTCGAATATCGCTCATCATACTCCACAAGAACATAATGCGGGCACGCCCCGGCGCGAATCGCATCGACTAGCGGCTTGTATGCCGCACCTGGAATAGTCCCGCCAAATCGGCCATTTTTGCCTTTTAGTTGGTATCGTGCTGCGCATTTGGCGCAGGCGAAATCGGCTACCGGAGTGTTTGCCGTTAGGCGCGTCAGTGCATCGGCATCGCACGCAAAGCAAAAGAGATTGAGTTCCGCCCACGTTTCAAGGACTTGTCGCGCAATTTGCGCGCGACTCGTGAGGTTCTCGCCACCCGAGAAATCAATGATCGGTGAATATCGCGGGGCAACATTCCGTTTTGTATACCGGCCATCGCCGTGGAACGCAATCATTCCCTGATCGCGAAGTATTTGCAATGTTTGGCGGATTTTCGCCGCGATATGTTTGTTTGCCGGATAAAAGCGCGCCAGATCGGCCTCATGCTTAAGCAGATCGCGAAGTGAAAATTCCGCTGGCAATTGCGCCACGATTTCCTGAATCAATGCCTTCCACGATGGCTGCACGGAAAATCCGCTTACTTCCTAATGACCGGTGGTGAGGCCGGTAGTGATGGATTGCAATTGCGATGGCGTAATGGAATTGACGGTCCAGATCATCATGCCACCATAGCCATTCGTTTTCACCCAACCGGCAAGCGATTCGAGCGTGGCATCAGGGGCAAGGGGAACGCCGGGGTCGCTCATGATATCGCTCCCAAGCATCAACTTCGCGGGCGGAAAGAGTGATGCAAAGAGCTGCATATCGTTCTCGGCGACGTTGTAGTAATAGCTCATCACATTCACCCATGATAGCGAGGATGCCACACCGGGTGCGGCAAGAAGTGTATCATCCCCGAACGATGACGGCGTATCAAACGCAGCCAAGGTGATGAGATCGCTCCCCAATCCAGCCGCGTTCAATGCAGCGCGCGTCGCGGGAATCAAGGTTTCCAGCGTTGCCACGCGTGTCGCCTGGGTTCCCGATTCATCATCGAAATCCACGCCATCGTAGCCATACTGTTGCAACACGGAAATGAGATTCGTCTCAAAATCTTTCGTATCGCCGTCAAACACGAACGCGGTTGCCGGGCTACCGCCGCCGAGTGAAAGGAGTACCTTGATTCCTCGCTGATGCAAGGTTGCAATCGCAGCGGGCGTAACGTACCCTGGCGCATTTCCGTCGTCGATCACCGCGTGCCCACTGACAAAATCAAACGCATAAATCAGCGTCGTTACGCCTTGCGGTACCTGCGACCAACTCGTCTGCTGCCAATCGGACCAATAGCCGACGATTTGCGGTCCCGCGCTGCCCGCTGGCGTGGGCGATAGCGTAGGGAGCGGACTCGGCATCACGCCAGCACCGCTCGTTGCACCGTTACCTGCACCACCACATGACGAAAGCACCAAAACGCCAAGGAGAACGCTCAGGAGCCCGGGATTGAAACGCAACAGAGATATCTCCCATCTGCAAATGTTGCCTGATAACCAGGAGGAGTGAGATAGAGCGAAAGGAAGACGAATCCATCTTTTGTCATAAGGAGGAGAGAATCATTTTTAGATTCGTTCAGGGCCTTGGCATCCTAGCTATGACGCTTGTACTGTTCGTTGGCTTGGGGGGGCGGCAAGAATCATCTCAGCCTTTTCTTCTCCCGGCCCGCGCTGCTGGGTGCAGCATCCCCAATCTTCAGCCCCTTGCGTTAGATGCGACCGACTATCGGTTCCGGATGATCGGCAGCCATTTTACGGTGACGTCCTCGAATCCGCAAAACGTTGAAGTGGTGATAAATAAACATGGGGTCGACCAGAATCAAATAGACATTCAGCCAAACTTCCGTGGGTACAACATTGCCAGAGCCAAAATCACGGTAACGGATACTAACACGGGTTGCGCGTTCACCTTCACCGTCATTACTCGGAAGTAACCGAATAGGCAAAGCGGCTCCGGTTCTATGCTATACTTTTGGCATGAGTTCACTGTTCGAGAAGACGTATGTTGAGGTTCCGTTCGCACGTGCGCGGCAATATTTGGCCGATTCGCTAGCCGATCTCGCGCAGAGCGGAAAAGAGCAGACCATCCCGCTGCGCCTCGAAATTTTGCATATGACGCACAACGTCGTTGTACACTATGCACCGTCAGTTGATCCGATGCATTTTGATCAACCGTGGAAGATTCACTGGTCGCCGGAAGGCGGTGGTCTTTATCCGGATTTCGATGGCCAGCTTTGCGTTCGTGCCGGCGACGATTTCACGGGCTGCGCTCTCGAACTCGAAGGTTCGTATGCGCCGCCGCTTGGCGCGATCGGCGAGGCCTTCGATGCATTAGCCGGTAAACACATTGCCGAATCGACGGCGCAAACGCTCCTACAATCGATCGCAGCGCGCATGCTAGAGCGCCACGCACGCGAGGAAGCCGCAAAGACGCCGTAAGCGTACGCTACGGTTTTGGATTTGGCGGAGGCGACGCCTTGTACGTCTTGCTGAGAACATGCGGCGTAATCACGATGTAGAGATTCGTTTTCTGGCGCGAAGAAATAGTCTGCCGGAAGAACGCTCCAAGTAATGGAATGTCACCGAGACCCGGGACTTTGCTCAGTGTTTTGATCTCCTGATCTTGCAACAATCCACCGATGAGAATCGATTGCCCGTCACCAACGGTTACTGCCGTCAATTCCTGACGAACGGCGATGCGCGGTGCGGTTTGTACGTAATCGATAATGCTCGAAACTTCCGAAAAAAGATCAGCGGTGACTTGCCCGTTCATCGCCACGCGCGGAAGAATTTCTAAACTTACACCAACGTTTATGTACTGCAGTTGTTGTTGCAAAATCGTCGTACCACCGGAGGGGACGACAACATTGGTGAAAATCGGAACCGCCTCACCGGAGAGGATCGCGGCCATCTGATTATCGAGCGCGAGGATGCGAGGTTGCGCAAGAATTTTTGCTTGACCATGTTCTTCGAGAGCTTGCAATTGCGCACTAAATGCCAGGGAACCCAACGGCTTACTCGCGCTAACACCGCTAAACGTGGCATTCGCCACTTGCCCACCGGGCGAATAATTGATGCCGAGATTATGCTCACCTGTTTCGGTAAGCTCAACGATCTGCGTATCAAGCAGCACGCTCCGGCGCGGCGTATCGACGAGCGCGATCATCCGTTCATACGGCGCGATTTCCGCCGGCGTCCCGGTGAGCACGACGGCGTTTAAACGTCGATCAACCGAAACGTGTTCGTTGATATAGACACCTTGCGCGGAATCTTTCGGAATCAGTGCATAGGTCGGCAACGTAACGTAACTTGGTACGTTTCCTCCCGACGACCCACTCGAGGAACTCGAAGAACTCGATGTCGACGGTGTCTGGGCAAACGGCGACTGCGCGCGGAATTGATCGACGGAGGGAACTTGTACGCCACCTTTGAGCAACCCGGCAATTTCGCTCACATCCGCGTACGAAAGGGGAATCACCTTGACGCCTTCGGCCGACAATGGAATCGGCCCGGGTAAATGGGCCTCTTCATCACTACCCGGTGCCGGAATATGCACGACAATGCGCGAGCCGATCGTCTCTGCATGTGCGCGTACATCGCTTTTCAGAGAGAGATTCACCACCAACCCGACGCCGGCGAACGGCGTAATCGTGCCTCGAGTGATCTCACCGGCCGGGGTAATGATTCCGGGCATTCCAGGGCCCCGCTCGACCCCAAAGAGCAGCACGCGCACATCGTCGCGCTTGGCATGGATGATCTGCCAATTCGGCGCGAAGCCATCGAAATCGAGAACGAGTTCGACACTCCCATCTTTTGCCGGCATCGTGCTATACGAAAGCAGTTCCGGTTCTTTTGCACCGCTTGAGGCTCCAATGGCCAGGAGGAGCACGAGCGTGCTGAGCACCGCGACGATTTTCAGAGGAATGCGCATCGCGCCCCTATTAGGTGCGCCAAAAGGCGCACCCTGGCAGACGCCCAAAATCGACTACGTCCTGCATCGCGGAAAGGTACGGGGAACCGAGCGTGACGAACGCCAGCGCCATGAGACGCTTCATAATGATTGCCTTTTTATTGCTATTTCTGATGCCGCACGCATCGGCGATGGCCGCGCAGCCACCGATCCCATCGGACGCAACGATTACGGCGATCCTGAAACAGCGCCTTCTAGGCCAGCCAAAATCCGGTATCATCCTCGGGATCATCGATGACGGGACGGTTCGCGTCGTCAAAATAGGGAGTAGCGGCATGGCTCGCCCGCTCGATACCCGCACCCTATTTGAAATCGGTTCCGTCACGAAAACGATGACGGCTACTACCCTCGCCGAGATGGTGCTTGCCAAGACGGTTACGTTGAACGAACCAATCTCGAACATTCTTCCCGCGACAGTTCGCGTTCCGAGCAAAGACGGCAAGCAGATTACACTGCTCAATCTTGCCACCCAGCATTCCGGCTTACCGAGAATGCCCTCGAACATCGTTGCGCGTGATCCCGAGAATCCGTATGCGGATTATACAAAGGCCGACCTTTTTCAATTTCTTGATTCGTACACGCTAACGAGAGACCCGGGAGCCAGCTTTGAGTATTCCAATCTAGGATTTGGGTTACTCGGAACGGTCCTCGCGATAAAGGCACACCTATCGTATGACGCGCTAATTGAATCGCGCATTTTCGCTCCGCTTCATATGACGCAAAGCAGCGTGACGCTGCCGCCAGCATTACGGCCGTTGTTCGCGGTTGGCCATGATTCGTCGGGCGGCTCTGTCGAGCCATGGACGCTTCGAACGCTCGCTGGTGCCGGCGCGGTGCATTCCAACATGCATGATATGCTCAACTATCTGCGCTGCAATATGGGTCTAGGGCCGCTTGCACGGGCCTGCCTCTTTGCGCAACAACCCCGTTCGACATTTCCCGGACATCGCATCGGTCTAGCGTGGTGGACCGATAACGGAACCGACATCATTCAACACGGAGGAGATACAGCCGGCTATCATGCGATGATTGCTATGACGGCAGACCGTACGCGCGGCATTGTTATCTTGAGCAATGGCCCAGAAGTGGACGGCAATTTGGGATTGCATATTCTCAATACCGCGATCCCGCTCTCACCGCAGGCACGGTACGTAAATCTATCGAGTACGGAACTCTCGGCATATGTCGGCACCTATCGCACGACCATACCCGGGGCGAACTTGATGATCGCAAAACGCGGAAATCATCTCACTGCACAACTCACGGGACAAGACCCGTTACCGCTGACCGCATCGGCTCCAGATCACTTTTATAACAACGATGTTGCAGGGGCAATCCAATTTATTCGCCAGCATGGCACAATCGTTGGCTTGGGACTACTACAAGCCGGCCGCGAGCTTGATGCGGTTAAACTCGGGCCATCCGGCGAGCCGCTCGTTCAAGCAGTTACTATTCCACATCCGCCGATCGTCACTCTCTCCCCCGAAACGCTGCAATCCTATGTCGGTACGTATACGCTCAACGGCCAACCGTACATAACGGTCAAGCAAGATAAGTACGGCATCGAACTTCGCGTCGTTGGGCAAGCAAGCGTTCCCGTTTATGCGATGGCAAAAGATCATTTCTATTATAAAGTTGTCGATGCATCGGTCACTTTCACTCGCAATCCGGTAGGAACCGTCATCGGACTCACGCTCGATCAAAACGGCGTGGACTACCAGGCGGTAAAAGCCCCGTAAATTCTGGCGGTAACGTAGTGGATAACGAAAAAGAAACACACGCAAATGCGTGTGTTTCTTGGTAAAACCTCAGAACAACGTGGTTGAAGTGCTCCTGAATTCACCGCTCACGATTGTACCAAGGAACGATATTACGCGCGTTTTGGTGGGTGATGCATCATTCCGGGGCCACCGTGCATGGTTGCCATCATCAGAAGAATCATGCCGGGATCATTCATGTTGCCCATGGCGCCCATGTGGTGATCCTTTCCCTGCATTCCTGGCATTCCAGGCATTGTCTGAGCGGTGCGTTGCGGCATGTGCGCCTGCATTTGCTTACGCATGCTCGAGTGGATTGTGAGAATCGCCGTTTTTTCGCTTGCTGAAAGCGCTCCATCGAGCTGTTTTGCGGCAGCTGCGACATCGGGCTTTTCTGCTACCGCAAGTTGGCCGGCAAGGGTCGCAAGGAGCTGGCGATTTTGCGGCGTGAGCGTTGCCAGCATTTTAGCGCGCGCTTGTGCGTGCATTTGTTCCATTTGTTGCATGGTCTGAGACGGCATCATGTGCATGCCGTTCATGCCACTCATTCCGTTCATCGGCGGAGGCGATTGTTGGGCTAGTGCTGCAAGCGGGGCGACCGCCATCGCCGCTGCAAGCACCAATGCGAATTTATTCATACCGTATTCTAGCGCCGAAATTCTTGGATAGGTCTGTGATAAATCATACAACGGCGTAACTGAAACTCTTCCCGCAATCCCCGGTACTAGAGGATTATGCCGTTCTTGCAAACGCTCTTAGCGAATCGCAAGCGCCTGGGCCGGGTCATTCCGCTTATGCGCCACGCGAACGTGCCCATTGCTCTTAAGATAGCAACAGGCGCGCTCGCCCTATTGATTCTCTCGCCCTTGGATATTTTTAGCGATATCCCGATTCTTGGGCTTCTCGATGATGCCGTTCTCTTAAGCGTGCTTTGTCTCGTGTTCGTCGCACTCGCAGAACGACTTGCGGAGTCTACGCGATCTTCGTCCCGCTCCACTGCCCTTGCGTATGCCCGTCGGTCCCCCACGAACCCGTAAACGAACGCCCGTTAGGCGCAAAGGCAAAGTGGAAATCACCCGTATTTCCGCTCTCGTCCCATTTTCCAACGAGATCATTCCCTGAAAGGTGACCCGAGAGCGTTGCCGTGCCTTTGTAATAGGTGCCAATAACGAGCGGCCCCGATTGCGCCAAACTCATCGAGAAGTGCCCGGTGCTATTGCCGGTGCTCCCTTCGCCCGTTGCCGAGCATTGCCAGACGCCGGTTAACGAATTCTGCTCCGCCGAAGCCATCGAAGGAAGGGCTGTCGCTACAAGACCTGCCGCGGCGGCACTGGTGAAAAACGACAAGCGATTCATCATACTTTCTCCATAGGTATTGTTGTGCAAAAATGTTTAGGCGACACTATCGTTGAGAGCTTTTGCTAGTAGAGTATTCACTTCCGCTGCCGTGGCTGTAAGGTCGGGGTTTCCCGTAACGCCAAGCATTGCGTGCGCATCGATCGCTTTCACGAAAACTTTACCGCCCTGCTGCATGACAACGACATTGCACGGAAGGAGCAATCCCAGATCCGGCTCCACTTGTAACGCTTTATGTGCGAATCCCGGATTACACGCACCCAAAATAATATACGGCTCCATCTCGGCGCCGATTTTTTCCTTGAGCGTCTTTGCAACATCAATTTCACAGAGCACACCAAAACCATACTCTTTGAGCGCTGCCTTCGTATGCTCGATAGTTGTGGCGTAATCACGCGGACTACTTACCGTCGATCCGTACTTCATATTCATCCCCCTGCGGGCCCGCCGCTGATAGATTCCAGAAGTTCATGCTTCGTCTCCGGCACGAATCTGGCAACGACAATCATCGTAATGACGCACATTGCCGCATAGATCGAGAATGTCACCGGGCCGCCGAGGCCATGAAGCATCGTTAAGAAATAGAGTGAGACAACGAAATTTGCGAGCCAATTCGCCAACGTGGCCAGGGACATCCCGATACCGCGAACGCGAAGCGGGTATATTTCCGAGATTAAAAGCCAGACGATCGGCCCTAGACTAAAAGCAAAACATCCGACGTAGAGCATGAGACTACCCAGTGCAAGGCCGGAGAGCGCTGCACCAGGCTGTGCAAACACATAGGCAAGTGATAGGAGCCCGACACCCATGCAACCGAGGCCGGCATAGAGTAATGGCTTGCGTCCAATGCGATCGGCAAAGAAAATGGCAATAAGCGTTGCAAGCACGTTCACCGCGCCAACCAACGCGGTCGCCAGAATTGCCGCTTCGGCGCCGGAGACACCCGTAGCGGCAAAAATGCGCGGCCCGTAATAGATCACGCTATTGATGCCGGTGATTTGCTGCAAGACGGCGAGTGCAATGCCGAGGAATAATGCCCCACGAACCGACGGCGCAAAAATCTCGGTCGATGCACCTTGCCGCTGCATAAGGGCTGAGCGTATGGTCTCTTCCTCAATTTTCCAACCATCGCCATCGTGAATCCGTTGAAGCTCATCTTGCGCTTCCTGATCTCGGCCGATTTTAAAAAGATAGCGCGGCGATTCCGGCATCGCGATCATACCGATGAGCAGCAAAAGCGACGGAACGATCGCAAGACCGAGCATCCAGCGCCACGATCCATCGTGTGCGAGTACGTAATCGACAATAAAGGCGGCGAGGATGCCAATCGTAATCGCAAACTGATAAAGCGAAACAAGGCCGCCGCGCACTTTTGACGGTGCGACTTCGGAAATATACAGCGGTGATACGACCGAACTCAATCCGATAGCGATACCCACAACGAAACGCGCAAAAATCAAAACAATCGGCGATGGGGCAACGGCCGAACCGATGGCTCCGATGCCGAAAATAACGCCGGCGCAAACCAATGTGGCCCGGCGCCCAAAATGATCGGCGCTCGCCCCGGCAGTGATTGCACCGAGCATCGCACCGATCAGTACAACGCTCACGACAAACTCTTGCATGTGAAGCGGCAAATGAAAATCGTGCGCGATGAAAAGCATCGCGCCCGAAATCACCCCCGTGTCGTAGCCGAAGAGCAACCCGCCAAGGGCAGCTACTCCGGCTACGAGCAGAACGAACGGTCTCATCCTAAGCGACTTAGGGCTTGACCTCGTTTGTCCCCGCTAGCGCACCGAGATGCGCGGCTACGAGTTTTGCGGAAAGCACCTTCGCCGATTGCACGAAGGCATTGTACCGAACGAAGGCCGCGGAGTACGCGCGATCAAAACGCGCCGCGTAATTGAGTGTTGCCGCTGTCGGTGGCTGCTGAACGCCAAACCCCGTTCGCGGAATCGATTCGCGCAACGAACCGGGCCGTTGAATCGAATCTTCGTCGTTGTGATAATCGGCGGTAAACGCCGAGAACACATCGGCAAGGCTTGATTGCGTTTGCGAGATTTGCGAGGCTAATGCCGCATTGCTCTTGGCCGCGCCGGCAGCCTTATTCAGCGAGGCACGCATGGTATCGATGTTGTTGAGCACAACGTCGATTTGGTTATATGCGCGAAGATATTTTGTCGCAAAATCATAGCCGACGCGGTATTGGGCCGAAGTCCAATGATCGCGCGGATCCGGTTTTACAACGACATTCTGCGTGAACGTCTTGCCATCGAGCACCATTTTCACGACATACGTTCCCGGAACGACCATCGCGCCCACACGCGGGCCACGGTACGATTTGCGCGCGGCACCCATCCAGAGCGTCGGGCCATTCTCGTGAAAATCCCACGTCAGGCGATTGATCCCCGCCTTGTTTGGGACATTGGATACTTTCTTGCCTTTGACGGTGTGCGTTCCGGTGATCGTCCGAATGACGCTACCGTTGCTCGCAAGGATAGTCACAACCGGCGGTTTGCTTTGCGGTGCCTTCTGATAAAAATCGATGATTGCACCGTTCGGCGGATTTTTCCCGGCATACCGTGTGTAGATGCCCTCGTCGTTGGAGTGACTATGGTACATGTACGCGGTGCGCGGCGCAAAGAGCATCGCACCGCGTTGCTCCGCTTGGGGAAGATTTTGAAGCGACGTCACATCATCAAGAATCCACGCCGCGCGGCCGTGCGTTGCGATGACGATATCGTTGAACTGCGGTTGCATACGAATATCGCGCACAGAGACCTGTGGCAGATTCATGCGGAAATTCTGCCAATTCGCCCCTTGATCGAAGGAGATGAACAGACCATTCTCCGTTCCCGCATAGACGATATTCGGATTATGAATATCGGGGCGAATGGTCCGCACATACTGATCGGCAGGCAATCCGGAAATGATTTTCGTCCACGTTTTCCCATTGTCGTGCGTGACAAATGCGTACGGCGCGTAATCGCCAAGACGATGGTTATCGGCGCTCACATACGTCGTGCCCGCAACAATTGGTGAGGGAGCCGTCGTTTCAACTCGGGCGAATTTCGGAACTCCGAGAGGCGTCACATTATGCCAGTGCGCACCGGAATCAGCCGTCATCTGCACGAGACCGTCGTCGGTACCAACCCAAATCTGACCCTTCGTTTTTTCCGAGCCTTCGATATAAAGAATTGTATCGGAATACTCGGCGCCCGAAACATCTTTGGCCAGCGGGCCGCCGGTCGGCTTCTGGTGATCTTTGATGTTTCGAGTGAGATCAGGGCTAATGACTTTCCAATGCTCGCCACGATCGGTGCTTTGAAACACGACATCACTACCAAACCAAGCAATGTGCCCGTTCCACGGCGCGAACGCAATCGGCGAATCCCAGTTGAAACGATACTTTGCCGTACGCAGATCGAACGGGCCAAGGAAACTTCCCGGAAACGCTGTGAACGGCGTGATAAAGCGATAGGATTGCGCTTTGCGATCAAAAATCGCCGCCACGCCATTTTCTAGATCGGACCAAATATAATTCGGATCAACGGGATCGGGAACCGTCCACTCGCCATCTCCGCCGATGACATCCATCCAATCTCGATCGAGAATCCCTTCGCGATCAAGAGAATTCGAAGGGCCGCAGAACCCGTTATTATCTTGAAGTGCGACGCAAACGGAATACGGATTTTCGTTTGAAAGCCCCACGTGATAGATTTCACCGATAGCAAGATTTCGCGAGAATGACCAGTTTTTTCCGTTATCGACTGTTAGCGCGTAGCCACCATCTTCTCCGGTGATAATGCGCTTGGGATTATTCGGCGCGATCCAAATGGCGTGATAATCGACATGCACATCTTTGGCGATTTCTTTAAAAGTTTTGCCTCCGTCTTTGCTCTCTGAGAGCATTTCGGAAACGGCGTACACATGATCGGCATTGCTCGGATCGACGGCAATATGCGTAAAATAAAACGGACGTTGATCGACAAGCGTATTATCGCTCATCATCTTCCAATGCGCTCCCGCATCATCGCTGCGCCACAGTATGCCACCTTTGGCTTCGATTAAGGCGTAGACGCGATTGGGATTGCTTTGCGAGATGGCGAGACCGATACGCCCGGTGAATCCATCGGGCAGCCCGTTGCCGGTGAGCCGCGCCCACGTACGGCCGCCATCGATGGATTTAAAGAGTCCATCATTCGGGCCGCCGCTGCGAAACGTCCAGGGCTTGCGTCGGAACTGCCACATTCCCGCATACACGACATTCGGATCGCTAGGATCCATCGCGAGATCGCTTGCGCCGCTATCGGGCGCGAGATACAAACTTTTCGTCCAGGTGGTGCCGCCATCGAACGTCACGTAGACACCGCGATGTGTGGAATCGCGAAATGGATCGCCGAATGCAGCGACGACAACGTGTTTTGAATCTTTGGGATCAATGGCAATGCGGGAAATATGTCGCGTCAGCTTGAGGCCGACACGCGTCCATTTCTTGCCGCCATCCACGCTCTTGTACAGACCGTCGCCATAGGAAACATCGTTACGGGGATTTGCTTCGCCTGTTCCCGCCCAAACGACGTTTTCGTTGGTCGGGTCGATGGCGACGGCGCCAACGGCTGAAACGGCTTGCCCATTAAAAACGGGTTTCCACGTTGCGCCGCCATTCGCGGATTTCCAGACTCCTCCACCCGCCGTCCCGAGATAATACAGCTCCGAGTTCTGCGGAGTGCCGGCGACTGCGGCCACGCGACCGCCCGAGATTGCCGGCCCAATGGGCCGCCACTTCAAATTTGCATACGGAGTGCCTGCGGCAAGTGCATACGACGAGGTAAGCAGTATTGCCAGCGCACTGACAAGGGGAATTAAACGTTTCATCGGTCCTCCACACCATTGATTATCGCGAGAGAAAACAAGCGGGGGCAGAGCGTATCGCCCTGCCCCCGCTTGCATGGTTCATCGATACGAAGCGCTACGGCTTAATCGCATTGACGCCCGTTATGGGTTTAAGTCCGGCTGATTTGAGATCGGCCGAAAGTGCATTCGCACTCGTAGTAAAGGTGTTGTACTGCACGACGGCAGCCTTATAGCGCGTTTGCAGTTTGCCTGCAAAATCACGTATAGGTTGCGTCAGCAGACCTCCACCGAGATAGAAGACCCCTTGCATATCCTCGCGCAACGCGCCCGGACGCTCGATAGAATCTTCATCGTTATGGAAATCGGCGGTGAGATTCGAGAAGACCGCATCGTGACTGGCCATCGCTGCTTTTAGCTTGGCTTGCAACGCTACGTTCGTTTTCAATTTCGGATCGTTCATCGCCGCAGTGAATTGCTTCTTCGCGGCATCGAGTGAATTGAGCATCACATCGACGTTCGAGAAGTATGCCGCAAAGCGAACCGCAAAATTATACGAGTCTTGCAATTCTTTTTGCGTGATGACCGTCCGCGGATCTGCCTTTACCACGAATTTTTGCGTAAAGGTTTTACCGCCTAAGACCACCCGAGCGGAATACGTCCCCGGTGGAACGCTTGGTCCTTCCGGCGGACCGGCAAACTCAGGCTTGAACGCGCCTTTCCATTTTACCGGGCCATCGGTTCCGAAATCCCAGGTGATACGATTCATTCCTGGCTTATTCGAGACTAACGGTACGCTGTGCCCAAAGAAACTCATCGAGCCGACGAGATGGCGTACGATGTGTCCTTTACTATCGAGAATATCGATTTCGAGACCTTTGGCCGCTTGCGTCTTCTGATAGTACGTAATGATGACACCGTTTGGCGGATTCGTACCGGAGAAGCGCGTGTAGATGCCTTCGTCGTTGCTATGCATATTGTATTCATAGGCGGTACGAATCGGGAAGAGCATTGCGCCACTATTCATAGCTGCACCAAGTTGCTGCAGTGAACTGATATCATCCATCACCCACACGGCGCGACCATGCGTCGCGATGATGACATCGTTGAACGCTCGCTGTTCGCGAATATCGCGAACAGAAACGGCCGGGAGGTTCTGCTTGAGATCGTAATAGCTCTTGCCGCCATCGAAGGTGGCGAACAACCCGGTCTCGGTACCGACAAACCACATGTCGCGATTGCGATCATCGGGGCGAACGGTACGCACGAAGACATCGGCTGGCAAATTCGCGACGATCGACGTCCACGTTTTGCCGTAGTTATGGGTGACGAAAAGATACGGCTTATAATCGCCTGAACGATGACGATCGATCGAGACGTACGCCGTTGCCGGATCGAAGGGCGACGGCGCAACCGTTTCGACACGACCGAATGGCGGAACACCTGGAGGCGTGACATTCGCCCATGTTTTCCCGCTATTTTGCGTGAGTTGCACTAAACCGTCGTCGGTACCAACCCAAATGATGCCTTTGCGAACGTGCGATCCTTCGATATCGAGAATCGTATCAGAGTATTCGGCGCCGGATACATCATGGGTAATCGGGCCGCCCGATGGGATTTGATGCGCCTTATCGTTGAGCGTGAGATCCGGGCTAATCGGCTTCCAACTCCGGCCGCGATCCGTTGACTGGAACACAACGTTTGAGCCGACCCACGCAATATGCCCATTCCATGGCGCAAATGCGATGGGCGAATCCCAATTAAAGCGATACTTGGATTGACGCAAGTCATAGCCTTGCAGTGCAGTACCCATCCACGGCTGCGCATACCAACTATCTTGAGTCACTTTGTTATACACGACAACGGCGCCGTTTTCGGAATCCGACCAAATCCAATTCGGATTGGACGGATCGGGCAACGCCCACTCGCCGTCGCCGCCATTGACGCTGATCACATGACGGCTGAGAATTCCACTCGGATCGAGCGAGTTGCTCGGGAAACACCACGCGTTATTATCTTGCCAACCGCCGCAGATGGTATATGGGTTTTCATTTTGCGACACGCCGACATGATAGACTTGGCCGATCGCTAGATTCCGCGAGAATGACCAATGCGTTCCATCGACCGTAAGCGCGTAACCACCATCTTCACCGACGATGATACGCTGCGGATCATTGGGAGCAATCCACATCGCATGATAGTCTACGTGAATCTGCGGCGCGATGATATTAAATTTCTTGCCGCCGTTAACAGACATGGCAACAAACATTGAGACGGCATACACTTTGTTTTCGTTCTTCGGATCGACATTGATCTTGCCGAAATAGAACGGACGCTGATCGACAAGCGTATCGTCGCTCATCATCTTCCAATTGGCACCACCATCGTCCGAACGGAACAAGAGCCCGTGAGCCGACTCGATGATCGCATAGATACGCTTGGAGTCGCTCGGCGCAATGGCGATAGCGATTTTGCCGGTCGTTCCGGTCGGCAAGCCATGACCTTCGAGTTTTGTCCAGGTCTTGCCGCCATCGGTTGATTTATAGAGGCCGTCATCCGGACCGCCGCTATGAAAATTCCACGGCTCGCGGCGGAAGTGCCACATGCCCGCGTACACAATATTGGGATCATTAGGATCCATCGCCATATCCGAGACGCCGCTGGCGGCACTCACGTACAGCGTTTTGGTCCACGTTTTGCCGCCATCATCGCTGCGGTAAACACCGCGGTGCGTCGAGTCGGCGAAAATATCGCCAAGCGCACCAACAAGAATCACCTTCGGATTTTTAGGATCGACGATGACCTTACTGATGTTGCGCGTGGCTTTAAGGCCAAGGTTCGTCCACTTCAATCCGCCGTTGTGCGAGACATAGATGCCGTCGCCGTAGGAGACATCGTTGCGCGGATTCGTCTCGCCGGTTCCAACATAGACGGTGTTATCGTCGGTTGGATCGAGTGCGATGGCACCGATCGAGGCCACGTCTTGCTTGCCGAACACGGGATCCCACGTGGCACCCCCATCGACGGATTTCCAGACACCACCGCCGGCCGATCCGAGATAATACAGCTTTGGATTGGTCGCGCTGCCAACCACCGAGCTGACACGTCCGCCGGGGAGCGCCGGGCCAACCTCACGCCATTGCATCGCATCGAACGGCGTTTTCGGCGTCGGTACGGGTTTTGGCGAGGGCTTCACCGTCGCTTTCGGTGATGGACTAGCAGCCGGTGTACCTTGGGCATGCGCCGCAGGTGCTGCAAAAAGAGAAATAGCCGCAAAAAGGGCAACGGCAAGACTGCCGAATCGTTTCGTCACTCAATGACCTCCATTCGCGCACCCTGTAAAACGAAAGAGCGCGGCGCTCCTTCAGCGCCGCGCTCAAACTTTCATCAAAGGACCGAGATCACGCTCCGACGCGCGTCACCAAGACATCAACTTCGTCGCGAGCCGCCTTTTTGACAAACGTGATATGAACGCGTTGGTGGCCCCACGAAAAGCGAAAGATATAATCGAAGGTTTCGACCCCAGCCGACTTAGCGGCTAAGGTGGTAAAGCGCCCCTGAAACTCGGGGTTCGCCGTACAGGGCGCAACGTCAACAAAAAAATCTTTGCCGAGTTGCGATTTTTGATCGAGGCGAGCAAGTTCCGCCTCCATTTTGTTGTAGCGCTTGACCTTGCCCGCAAGATCCAGCGTGATCACGCCGACGGGAAGAGCGTCGATTTCGGACTCCGACATCGCTTCAACGCGGTCGATATAAGCTTGATTTTCCATCAAACTGTAAGAACTCGGGGAGTCAAATTAGGGTTTCGCCTGCTCGTAGCGCGGCACGTTCACATGGACGGCGTACCACTGCGAATAGCCGATCAGGCCGATCAAAAGGACAAAGAAAAGGACGACCCCGACGCCCCAGGCCCGCTTGCCACCCGAGGACATTCCTGAAAAACGACTCATGAGGGGATGACTTCGGGCTCATAGGACGCTGCCCCGCCTAACTCGAAGCCGCGGGTGATGAGCCGATTTCTTGTAACGCTCGTGATGAGCGCTATCGTTCTTTCCGTGTGCATTTTTGGCGCCGCACCCGCCCGGGCCGCAAGCCCGGTGATCGATGTGGCCCCGACGCGTCTGGCGATCGGAGCCTACGCCAAGGTCCTGCGCTCCTATAACCCACAGCTCCCCGCCTGGCAATCCAAGGCCCTTGCTGAACACGCGATTCGGACCTCGGCTCAACTGCACATCGATGTAAACATGCTCGTGGCGCTCGTCAGCGTCGAATCGTCGTGGCATACCCAGGCCCAATCATGGGCCGGTGCCGTCGGCCTGGGCCAGCTCATGCCGGCCACCGCGGCGCGCCTTGGGGTCAACCCCTACGACCCGTTTCAAAATATCACCGGGGCCGCACACTATCTCAGCGGCCTGCTCACTCGCTTCGCAGGCAAACCGAACGGCCCGATTCTCGCGTTCGCCGCCTATAACGCCGGTCCAAAGGCCGTCATCGAGTACGACGGAGTCCCGCCGTTTGCCGAGACGCAACGCTACGTCAGTAAAGTCATGCGCGCCTGGAAGCACGTCGCCAAGGTCGTTCACGTCCCGGTCGTCCGGATCCACGTCGCCGCCGCCGACCGCGCCGAATTCGACTACTGGACGGGCACCACCACCCACTAACCCGCCGCCCCCGCGCTACCGCCCACCCGTGATGCTGAGGAGCGAGCGCCCTTCGAGACGCGCCCTATGGGCGCTCCTCAGGGTGACAGGCCCCGCCCCCCGTCATGCTGAGGAGCGAGCGCAGCGAGCGCCCTTCGAGACGCGCCCTATGGGCGCTCCTCAGGGTGACAGGCCCCTCCCCCCCGTCATGCTGAGGAGCGAGCGCAGCGAGCGTCTCGAAGCACCATCA
>JAJYCL010000047.1 GCA_021778415.1 bacterium
GCACTTCCGCGTATCCGTGTGGCGGCCATAGAACCCACCGTGCCGCCGGTGAGCTGGGCCCGCATCGCGAGGGCGCTCGCGGCTCGGTGCGTTCGCAACGCAACGGCCGCATCGAGCCGACCGGCAAAAGGAGCATCGGGAAGCGTCAAACCTGCGAACGGCTGATTCGGCGGCTGACGAACGGCGAGCCCGTGCGCGAAGAGCCAGGCGGCACTCGTCTGCGCGGAGCGATCTTGCGTATACCCTCCGGCAAGTTCGGCTGCGCCCTTGTGAATCCAAAGCGGAGCAACCCGCAGGCGTCCGTCCGGCCACGACTGAGCAAAGGCAACGGTCGCACCACTCGGATCGCGCGCCAACGCCGTGCCGGTAAAGCGCAAATCGGTTCCGCGCATGACCGCATCGATCACTATCGGTTCATGTGGACGGAGTTGCGCAAGATATGGAAGATTCGCACCGATTGTTGCCGCGTGAATAGCAAATTCGGAGAGCAGATGATCTCCGGGAACAAGACTCCCGCGCACGCGAAGCGGAATGCCCTGGTACCGAGCATCAAAGCGGGCGACGACGATATGGCCCGCCTCAAGCGCGAAATTTGCTTGCACTCGATCCAACGGAAAATCACCGTAATGCGCGGACGGAGCGGCAACTGCGATAGCAAGATGCGGAGCATCGAGTAAGCCCCGAATATCCAGATGCACATCGGCCGCACCGGAAAGCGGAAGACCTCGTAAGTACGTTAGCGCTTGACGGGCGCGTGAAAGATCACCGCGAGCATCGACGCGAAGCGCGATGTGCGATTGCTCGCCGATGCGAACACCTCCGCCGACATCGATGGACGTACCGGAAATTGTCGCGGCGAGCGAGGGTGTGGAAATGATCCCATCGACAATCGTTACCGGGCCGGAGATGTTCGTTATCGGCTTTGCCAGCCACGGTAGCGTGATGCTTGCATTGCGAACATCGGCCGTCAGCGCATAACTCAAATCGGTTGGAACGCCTTCGGAGACGGAAAATGACCCGGCATGAAAAGTTATGGCATCAAGATCGCCGCGAGCGAAACGAATTGCCTGTGAGCCGATGAGCGCATCGAGCAGACCGCGCGCCGCCATGTGTGGGAGCTGCGCATCAAGCGACGCAAAGTTTCGCGTTTGACTGACGATTCCGCGAATGTTCAGCCGATTCTGCGCATTTTCCGCATCGACGCCCGTCGCGAGAATCGTCGACTCACGATTCGATTGAAGCATGATATCCGCGTTGAAATTTTTGATTCCCTGCCCGGCGTGATCGAGATCATCGATCATCGTCACTTGGCTATTGCGAATGTGAATATCGCAGACGAGCGGCGTAGCAATGGGAGCACGCAGCGACCCATTTCCGGATGCACGATGGAGCGGAATCGTTAACGTCCCATCGGCAAAACGAATAATCGTAAAATGTGCATCGGCAATATCGATTCGACGAAGACCGAACCGGTGCGCGCTTCCGGGAAGAAGATCGCGCCATGAGAACGTCACGTCGGCCGCCCGTATCGTCAGCACCGGCCGTAATCGCCGCGTCACGAGAAGATCATTGATGAGCAGATGATCGCCCGAGAAACGGAGCGACCCGATCGTGGCCCCATCTCCAACGCTATGGGCCAAGATGGTCGTGAGCGCAAAACGCACAATCGTATTGCGCTGCCAGGCCGCGAGGCTCAAGCCGGCAATCAGGAGGATGGCGATCACGATAGCTTTGCGCACGATTACCCTAACGTAACGGTATTAGCCGCAAAAAGAAGCATGGCCCGCTAAAACTGCGGGCCATGCCGTTAGAGATCCAGGTTTTTTACGGATTTTGCGTAGTCGAAGATATACTGCTTGCGCGGTTCCACTTTATCTCCCATGAGATCGGTGAAAATCTGTTCCGCCTCGACGGCATCCTCAACGGTGATCTGCTTGAGTCGCCGTTGACCCACATCCATCGTCGTGACCGCAAGTTGCTCGGCATCCATTTCGCCCAAGCCTTTGTATTGCTGAATCATGAACTCTTTCTCGCCGGCGTCTCCAACGAGCCCTTTGAGCTCCTCATCGCTATACGCATACTGCATCGCTTGTTTTCCCTTACGAACGCCGTAGAGCGGCGGCTGGGCGATGTAAATATGCCCTTGCTCCACGAGCGGCTTCATTTGACGATAGAAAAACGTGAGCAAGAGCGTACGAATATGGGATCCGTCGACATCAGCATCGGTCATGATGATGATTTTGTGATACCGCAATTTGGTTGCATCAAACTCGTCGCCGAAGCCCGTTCCGAACGCCGTGATCATGGTGCGAATTTCTTCGTTGGAAAGCACCTTATCCAAGCGCGCCTTTTCGACGTTGATAATTTTACCGCGCAGCGGCAGAATTGCCTGATTATTTGGGTCGCGACCACCTTTGGCCGTACCGCCTGCCGAATCGCCTTCGACAAGAAAGACTTCACTTTCACGCGGATCGGTATTCTTGCAATCAACGAGTTTGCCGGGAAGCCCCGAGCCTTCAAGCGCGTTTTTTCGCCGTGAAAGATCGCGCGCTTTTTTAGCCGCTTCACGGGCGCGCGCTGCTTGCGTTGATTTTTCGATAATCGAACGGGCGTATTTTGGATTTTCTTCAAAGAAAAATTCGAGGCGCTCGTTTACGAGTCCGTGAACGATCGATCGAACTTTCGCGTTGCCAAGCTTTGTTTTCGTTTGTCCTTCGAATTGCGGCTCGGAAAGCTTGACGGAAACAACGGCGGTGAGCCCTTCAAGGCAGTCGTCGGTCGAAAGCGATCCGTCGGCTTCTTTGAGAATACCGCGCTTCTTCCCATAGCTATTAATGGCCGTCGTGACAGCGGTACGAAATCCAAGGAGATGCATACCTCCCTCGATCGTGTTGATGTTGTTGGCAAACGAGTATATCTGATCCGTATACGAATCGGTATACTGCATGGCGACTTCAACATCGATGCCGTCTCGTTCATTGTGTGTCGACAAGACAGGATGAAGAACATCTTTCTTTTCGTTCAAATATTCAACGAATGAAATGATGCCGCCGTCGTATTTGTAATTGCGTTCGCGAGGCTCTTCGCCGCGTTCGTCGCGCAACGTAATGGAAAGTCCGCGATTGAGAAACGCCAACTCGCGCAACCGCTTTTGCAGAACGTCCCAATGAAAATCCGTCGTCTCAAAAATACTTGTATCCGGTTTAAACCATTGGAACGTTCCCGTCCCTTCGGCTTTGCCGATTTTTTTGAGTTTGCTGACGGTGATGCCACGTTCAAAGCGCATCTCGTAGAGATTACCATCGCGACGTACGCGGGTAATCATCGATTCCGAAAGCGCGTTCACGACGGAAATGCCAACGCCGTGCAGACCGCCGGAGACCTTGTAGCCGCCTTTGCCAAACTTTCCGCCCGCATGAAGAATCGTCATAACGACTTCAACGGCCGGAAGCTTTTCTTCCGGATGCATATCAACGGGAATACCGCGACCATCGTCTTCTACGGAACAAGCGCCATCTTTATAGAGAATGACATTAATCGTTTTTGCGTGGCCGGCAAGAGCTTCGTCGACGGAATTGTCGACGGCCTCGTAGACGAGTTGATGTAAGCCGCGATCCGACGTATTGCCGATATACATACCGGGGCGTTTGCGGACGGCTTCGAGCCCGCGTAAAACTTCGATTTGATCGCTTGAGTACTCAGTGGACATCGCTTTGTTTTTTATCCGTTCGTTGCATAGAGCAGCGCATACATTTCATCCCCGAATTCCGCCCGGATCGTTGCCTCGGCGATACGATCCGGATGGAGCCCGCTTTTTAGTACCAAATACGACGACGCCAGCACGCGTTCTCGGCCATCGCGCGAAAGCACTCCCCGCTTGAGCGCGAGGTTAAGCGCTTGACGCCAACGTGAGAGCAAGCGCCGTCGAACCGCCCGGTATTCGAGTTCGGAGAGACCATCGATATACTCGGCAGTCCCAAGAAACCCAAGCCACGGCATTTCGTACAGCAAGCGTGAGATGTGACGCTCGCGCTCCGCGTTTCGCGCGTTGGTACAAGCGGTACATCTCGTCGAAGCGTTGCCGGGAAGCAACGATCCGCACCCAAGACATTCTTTCCACCCCGCCCCGACTTTCGCCCGCCGCTCTTCCTCGACGCTCCGGCGAAACGCGGTCAGCGGCTCCTCGTCGAGGGTTTGAGGGAGCACGTTCCGACGAAGGGGCGTGCGTTCGCTTGGCCGGGGAGTAACCGACGAGGCTTGCTGCACCCGCCCGACCACCGATCGAATGCGCGAGACGGTCGTTGCCGGATCGGCGGCTCGTAACGCGGTGAGAATCTGCGTTTCGAGGTATCCAAGCTGGGCCACCCAGGCCGACGATCGCGCGGTAATCACCAAGGTCCCTGCCTCGATGGCACTCGGGTGCGATCCTCGGGCGACTTTTTCGCCGACGATTTCAGCCCACCGGGCGGCGAGGACGACGACGGGATCCACGCGTCGTCCCGTACCGGGTTTCCATCCAGCCAGGGCCTCTTGCAGTCGTTTCATCCGTTCTCTCGCAGCTGGCCGGCGACGATTTCGATGCTTCTCATGGGCCCGATCCCGGGCGGCAGCGAGGTCGCGGTGATAAAGCCTTGCTCGATCTCGCCGAGGCCGGAGAGAAATGCCCCGGCTCGTGTGGCGTCGAGTTCGGAAAGCACATCGTCCAAGAGCAGCAACGGCGCTTCGCCGCAACGGTCACGCATGACCTGATATTCGGCGACCTTCAGCGCGAGTACCGCCGTCCGCCGTTGCCCTTGAGAACCGAAGGAGCCGAGAGACGACCCATCGAGAAGCAAGTCGAGATCATCGCGCTGAGGCCCGACGAGAGGGGCTTCTCGCAGTCGTTCCGCCGCCGCACGGCTGCGAAGGCGCTCTGCCAGAGCGGAACCGATGGCATCGGCGGTGATCACCTCGCACGCAGCATCGGGCCGATAGCGAACCTCCAGACGCTCCGCACCCCCCGTCCATCGCGCGTGAACCTCGCCGGCATAGCGGGCAACGTCACGCACAAATTGAGCGCGTGCCATCATGAGTTTCGTCCCATGTTCAATGAGTGCGGCATCGTAAATGGCGAGAAGTTCCTCGTCGCTCGTGACCGAACCGCGAAGCAGGGCGGCTTTTTGCGCCAGCGTCTTTCGGTACCGGGCTAATGCATGATAGTAGGTCGGATCGTCTTGGGCCAAGGCTTCATTGAGGAAGCGACGGCGACCGGAGGGGGGGCCATCGACTAAGCTAAGGTCGGATGGAACGAACGCCACGACGCGCAGATTTCCTAGGTACCCGGCATAGCGAACCGCCGAGCCGTTGAGGGTATAGCGCTTAGTGATTCCTCGCGGGCCTTTGGCGATCACACAACTGACCGATACCGTGCCCGCTCGAACACGCGCTTCGCCACTGACCGATGCCACGGGAATCTCGTGTCGAATCAGCTCGCCTTCGGAGGTTGTCCGAAAAGATTTTCCGGTTCCGAGCATCGCCAAGGCTTCTAAGAGGTTCGTTTTCCCTTGGGCATTGGCACCAAGGAAGAGATTGAGCCCGGAGGACGCTTGGTACTCCAGGCTCGAGAAATTCCGAAAATTGGCTAGGACGATGCGCTCAAGGCGCATGGTGATCTATTGCCGTAGCGGCATGAGTACGTACATTTGGTTCCCCGCCGCCGACGCTTCGCTGGGACGAATAACCGCAGGAGAAAGCGGCCCAAGAAACTCCAACACAGCGTGCGAGCTTTCCAAATGATTGAGAATTTCAACGAGATAGCGCGCGTTAAACGCGATGGTGAGATCCTCGCCGTGTTGTTCGACTTCGAGCTCTTCATAGGCGTTGCCGGTGCCTTCGGAGCTTGCCGTGACCACAAGCGTTTGATTGGTCACCGCGAGTTTTACCATCGATGCGCGATCTCCGGCGACAAGTTCTGCGCGGCGAAGCGCCGCAATAAAAGCGCTCGTTCCAACCGTGATGCTACGATCGAACTTCGCCGGAATCACCTGCCCATAATTCGGGTACTGCCCATCGACGAGACGAACGGTGACGGCGACATCGCCGGCGGCAAAACGGAGTTGATTCCCTTGCGCACCAAGTGCGGCGACTTCAACGTGTTCGGCTCCGGCGATATTTCGGGCAGCTTCGGAGAGTGCGCGCGACGGAACGATATATTTCGTCGGTTCACCGACGGGATTCTCGAGCGTGACTGTCCATTTTGCCAGTCGATAGCCATCGGTTGCCACCATCGTTAACAGTTGGCCATCGAGTTCTAGCAGCGTGCCCATCAGGACGGCTCCTCGGGCTTCTTCGTTCGATGCGGCAAAGATCGTGCCGTTTACGGCTTCACGAAAGACTTTTGCCGGTAGGGTAAAGGCTTCGGCACGCGATGCTGCGGGAAGCGGCGGATACTCGTCGGCCGGCAAGGCCAGGAAATCGTAATTCGAGCGCTCGCATTTCACCGATGCTCGCGTTGCGCTTCCCGAGAACTCTAAAACACCTGCGCCGAGATTTCCAACGTAGCTTGCGAAGAGCTTTGCTGGGACCGTCGCACTTCCGGGCTCGGTGACGTCTGCTGCAAACGCATGCTCCAACGTTACCTCGAGATCGGTGGCACGAATCGCAATCTTGCCATCGCTTCCGGTGAGAAGCACGTTGGAGAGGATCGGCACGGTCGTATGAGCGTTGACGACTTTTCCAGCGGCTCCAACTGCGGAGGCGATATCTTTCGTGTTGCAGGTAAACTTCATCGATGCGTTCCCGTCGTTCTCTCTCGTTTAGTATATAAAAGACTTCGTACTAACCGTACTAAGGCGGTGCATCCTGCGAACAAGTGGCTTTTTCCTCGGTACGATGGGGTTTTTTCGGTTGAATAGAATGTGGATGGTCCGGCGCCGGTATCCACACTATCCCCGGGACGGGGGGATTTGCGACCTGTTTACGCCCATCCACGGAGTTTTTTGTCGGAATCCGTGGAGAACGGGGATAGTTCGTTATGAAGGTGATTGACAGAGGCCGATATAGCCGCGAATCCGATTACGATATGCCTCGTCGCTTTGCATCAGATCTTTTATTTTGTTGCGTGCGTACATAACGGTGGTGTGGTCTTTCTTGCCGAATTCACGCGCGATATGCGGCAGCGAGAAATTCGTTAGTTCCGTCGCGATATACATGGCAATTTGTCTGGGTTGAGCGAGGCGTTGATCGCGACGCCCGTTATCCATTTCTTTGACCGTAAGACCGTGAGCGGCGGCCACCGTTTCCTTAATTTTGGCGATCGTTATTCTCGCCGGCGGAGTTTGCGCAAGGGCGTTTTTTAGGACTTCACCGGCAAGTTCGACGGTGATCTCGGATTTTGTGAGCGACGCATAGGCGACGACGCGAATCAGTGCGCCTTCGAGCTCACGGATATTCGAGGGAATTACTTTGGCGATGAATGAGGTGACATCGTCGGGGACCGGAATCTGTTCGCTTTGTGCTTTCTTGCGCAAGATCGCTTCGCGCGTTTCAAGATCGGGCGATTGAATATCGGTGAGAAGCCCCCATTCAAAGCGCGAACGCAAGCGTGATTCCAGCGTTTGAATCTCTTTTGGCGGACGATCGCTTGCGATGACAAGTTGCCGGCCTGATTCGTGCAACGCATTGAACGTATGGAAGAACTCTTCTTGTGTGCCTTCCTTGCCCTCGAGAAATTGAATGTCGTCGATCAAGAGGACGTCGACGAGACGATATTTGTTACGAAACTCGGGGGTCTTGTTGTTTTGCACTGCGATGATGTATTCGTTGGTGAATTTTTCGCAGGTGACATACACGACGTTGGCTGCCGGATTATCGAGCAGCGCGCGATGGCCGATGGCGTGCATAAGATGCGTTTTGCCCAAGCCGACTCCACCGTATAAGAAGAGGGGATTGTAGGCACGGGCGGGCGACGCGGCGACGGCTTGCGCTGCGGCATGGGCGAAGCGATTGGAGTTTCCGATGACGAACTCATTAAACGTATAGCGAGGATTGAGCGTCCACGAGCGGACGTCATCGCTGGTTTTCGCGACCGGAGCTTGGGCCGTGTTTTGGCCCAGCGCGTGGGCGTTTTCAACGACGATGAACTTTAGCGCGATATTCGTTTCGAAGACGTCCGCCAGGGTCTCCAGCATCACCGCCTTGAGACGACCTTCTATCCACTCGCGCGCAAATTTTGTATGAACGGCAAGGGTAAGTTCGTCTTCCTCAAGGGAGATCGGGCGAATGGGCTTGACCCACATTTCGAACACGGGTTTTGAAAACGTCCGTTCGAGCGCGGGAAGCGCCGATTGCCAGAGTTCAGAGGAGATGTCGGAGGATCCGAGCGCTAGCGCCATGGTGACGTCGTCCTTAGATTACAAAACGAAAGGTGTTTTCAGAGCCGATCCATGCCGAGAAAAGTCTACGCATATGACCGGGGCGAGGGGCCTTGAGTTAGCGCTCGAAGGGGGGGCTCCTGCGCAAAGAATCCACGAAGTTATACACTTATCCACAGGGTGAAAAAGGCCCATTTTTCGGTCTTTTTTCCTTCGTGGCGAGCCCGATTTTCGTCGCCTTCAAGATGCTGGAAAAGCCAATAACGACGCGGTTTTCCGCCTCGTCGGAGGATGCCTGGAGCGGGGATATGCACAGGAATGCCCACAGGTGTGGAGAGAGGCTTTGCCGCCCCCCGGCAAGAGCGTTTGACAGGGGGCCTAAGGTCCGTCTATACTTGGGCGCTGCCGGGCATCTGCTCGGCCCCCTCGATGCTATGGAGTACTTAGGTTATGAAGCGGACTTTCCAGCCGCACAACCGTCGGCGCAAACGCGTCCATGGTTTTATGGAGCGCATGTCCACTAAGAACGGTCGCAACGTGATCGCCCGCCGTCGGAAAAAAGGGCGTCACCGCCTCACCGTTTAGTGCGAAGTTTCGTTACCCTCGCGCGGAGCGGTGACTTCTTGCGTATTCGTCGATCTGGCCGTCGCGTGAGCCTGGTGCCCGCGACGGTTTTTGTCGTCGAGGCGCGTTCGTGGGAGCGTCGCAGTACCGTCGGTATCACCGTGAGTTCAAAACTCGGCGGGGCCGTCGTCCGTAATCGGGCCAAACGGCGTCTTTCGGCCGCGTTTCACCATGCCCTCAAAGCGGCCCCTCGTCGGCTTCGGATGGTGGCCATCGCTCGGCCGCAGGCGCTTGATCTGCCTTTTAGCGAGCTCGTCGCTTCTTTTGCGTCGCTGGGGTCGGCTCCGGTATGAGTCGCATCGTTTTGGCGATCCTGGCACTCTATCGACGCTTGATCTCTCCGCTGCTTCCTCCGGCATGCCGGTTCTACCCCACATGCTCGCAGTATGCGAGCGACGCCATCGAGAACCACGGTCTCCGGCGCGGCGGCTGGATGGCCTTTCGTCGTCTGACTCGCTGCCATCCGTTGCATCCCGGCGGTCTCGATCCGGTTCCGTCCGTTGCGCGAACGCTTCGAAAGGAAGCCTGTGCACCTTCTTCTGACTAATTGGCTGCTCGACCCGATCGTCGGCGGTCTCGGCGTTGTCATCACCTGGTTGGTGAGCGTCGTTCATAGCCCGGCACTGGCGCTTATTGTGCTCGCGCTCTTGATTCGTCTGGCCTTCTGGCCACTCAACGTCAAGCAGTTCAAGTCGATGATTGGGATGCAGAAAATCGCTCCCAAGATCAAGGCGCTCCAGACGAAGTTCAAGGGCGACCCGCAAAAACTCCAGCAAGAGACGATGGCCCTCTATCAGAGCGAGGGTGTCAATCCGTTGGCCGGATGCTGGCCGACGCTCTTGCAGATGCCCGTGCTCATCAGCGTGTACTACGCGGTGATCACGC
>JAJYCL010000048.1 GCA_021778415.1 bacterium
TCTGCTCAGAGTTACGCGCACATTTCCTACTCCTCGTTCATCCTCTCGGCAAGACAAGCCATCGGATTTGAGGATATCGCCAAAGGCCTGTTAAAATCACTCGTCTTCGGCTTTATTATCGCCATGATCGGCTCGTATCAAGGGCTTTCGACGCGAGGCGGAGCCGCCGGCGTCGGTCGGGCTACGACTGGGGCTGTGGTTATTTCCATCATCTTGATTTTCATCACCAACTTTGTGATGTCGTATTTCCTGTATGGTTCGCACTGATGACTGATATCATTGCTCGCATCGATGATGTCACCGTGAGCTACGGTGAGAAGATCATTCTGAAGCATTGTTCAATGGATGTCGTTGAAGGCGCGATCACATGTATTATCGGCCTTTCCGGTGCCGGGAAATCGACGATCGTTCGCCTGCTCATGGGGTTACAGCGACCATCATCGGGCCACGTCTATTTGGGGACGCGCGATTTGTGCCACTCTCCCGAGCACGAACTCGATGAGATTCGCAGCAAAATTGGCATGAGCTTTCAATTCGCAGCCCTGCTCGATAGCCTTTCGGTTGGCGAAAACGTCGCTTTACCGCTTCGCGAAAACACGCATATGCACGACGATGACATTCGGAAAACCGTAACCGATGCGCTCGAATCCGTCGGCTTGGCCCATACGTACGATAATCTGCCGAGTGAACTCTCCGGTGGAATGCTCAAGCGAGCGGGCTTTGCGCGAGCGATCGTAACCAAGCCGGATCTCGTCCTGTATGACGAACCGACAACCGGCCTTGATCCGATTGTGACCCACTTGATCACCGATACCATCGTCAACCTACGACGCAAGCTCAATGGAACGGCCGTCGTTATCTCGCACGACCTTCATTCGATCTTTATGATGGCGGATTACGTCGCGATGCTTTTCGAGGGCGCGATTATTGCCTACGGCTCGGTTGCCGAAATTCAGGCGTCGCCGAACCCCATCGTCCAACAGTTTTTGGGGGGTTCCGAGGTTGGTCCCATTCCGATTTAGAAGGTAGGAACCGTATGACCAAGCAGGCACAAGTCGGCCTTCTCGCGATCCTTTCACTGTTGCTGCTGTTTGGCATGTTCTATGTCATCACGGATTTCGCCGCACGCAACAACGGGTATAAAGTTGGGGTGCGATTCAAATCGGCCGCCGGACTGCACACCGGGTCGCTGGTCTATTTTAGCGGTCTTACGGTGGGGACGGTCGATTCGATCACCCTGCTACCTGATAATACGGTTGATGTCATCATCGCAGTCAACCCCGAAATCAACGGCAAACCCTTCGATATCCCGCGCGACTCGAAATTTCTGATTCAAGCGCCGCTCACCGGAGACCCGAATCTTCTGATCGTTCCCCCTGTCGGTGAAATCAATCCCGTCATGCTGGAGCGTCGTGTGCTTCCGCCAGCCGATCAGCCGCAAGGCCTCAACACAGCCACCATCGCCGATCTCTTGCAGCAAGGTCAGGGAGAAGTCAAACGGCTGGATATCATCCTCTCGGAAATTCAAACACGCGAGCCTCGTTTGCTTGATTCCATTGAAAAGACGACGCATGAAGTCAACGAGTTGACAACAACGGCAAATGCCTCCGTCTCACTCTTAGCGGAGCAAGCGCTTGAAGCCGGGAGAAATATCGTCGCTTTGTCGCAAACGCTCGAGGAAACCTCACGAGTAAGCGGACCGAAGGTTGGGCGGTTGCTGGATTCTTTGGATGCATCGTCGGCATCGCTTGCAGTTTCCGCGCAGTCGATACAAAAGATGGCGACCGATCCATCTTTTCACACGAATCTTGCGCAAACCGCACAAAACATTGCCGATACGACGCAAACCATTTCGGAAATAGCCAAAGACCTTCGGACCATTAGCGGCAATGCTCAAACGCAAGGCCAAGTGCGCGACACCGTTGCGAATCTCGATGCGGCGACGCAGCGCTTAAATGCGATATTAGCCGGGCTCGGTGGACGAAGCCATGTGGCCGGAGTCGATACGACAACGGGCAGTCAGCCTATCGGGCAACCACCGACACAACAGCGTCCCCCAGGCACTCCGCTACAGCTCTTTCGCTTCAATGTTCGCGCGGAGATGCTGAGTCCACAGCGCGTGTGTTGTGGTTCACCTTTGCTGACGCAGGATCGCGGCCCGCAAATGGATCTGTCTGCCACACTTCTCCCGAGAAGCGCGACGAGCCTCATGCTCGGAGTCAACGATCTAGGTGGACAATCAACGGTGACGGCCGCGGTTCTTCGCCGATACGGACATTCGCTTCGCTACGGAGGCGGAATTCTCTATTCGCGTTTGGGCGTACTCGCATCGTACGCAAAGCGGGGAAATGCGCTCGATGCGTACATTTACGATCCACGGTATCCTACGCTTGATGCGTATGCGAAACTCAAAATTGCACCGGCCCTTCGGCTGTTCTTTGGAGAGCGATCCTTGACGCGACAATCACGACGTTTTGTGTATGGAATCGAGACCGGCTTTTAAGATGAGTACGGAGCGAATGCGAGTAGGAATTATCGGTGCCGGAGCAATGGGCACACTTTTCGGCTATCACCTTGCGCAAACGTGCGATGTCACCGTGCTCGATAGCAATGTCGAACTCTTGGCAACGATCGCGCGAGACGGATTGCGGGTCAATGATGAACCAACTCGCATGGTGACCGTCGCCAAACGAACCTCGGATCTCTTTTCCGTTGGTGCATTATTCCTCTTCGTCAAGGCTGTCGACACGTTGCGGGCACTCAGGCCGTTTGCCTCGGAATTAGATCCGTCGACACCGGTGATCTCACTACAGAATGGCCTCGGCAACGACGATGCGATCAAAACGGCGCTGGGCGGCTCCGTTCCCGTCATTTTAGGCATCACGACCGAATCGGCTCTAAGTGCCGGACCAGGCCATTCATTGCGTACGTCGGATGGAAATACGTTATTAGGATCTGCCGGAGCGGCTGCGGCAACCTCAAAAATGATTGCCGAACTGCTCACGCAAAGCGCGCTCAAAGCGGCCGTGGTCTACGATATACGGCCGCACTTGTGGGGCAAACTCATTGCCAATGCTTCGGTCAACGCCTTATCCGCATTGCTGGATTGTTCGGCCGGCGATATTCTGCGCGATGCCAATGCTGCGCATCTCGCCGAATCATTGGCAGAAGAAGCTGCCGCCGTGGCCGCCGCATCGGATATCAAGTTGCCCTTTGCAAACCCGTGGCACTACGTTTCCGAAGTCATTCGTATTGGAGCCGATGCGAAGAGTTCAATGGCGTTTGATCTCCTCTCCAAACATCCCAGTGAAATCGATTACATTAATGGTGCAATTTGTGCATCCGGTCGTCGCTGCGGCATGCCGACACCGTACAATGATGCCATGGTCCGACTCATTAAAGCCCACGAATCACTTTCATCTTAATCGAAGGGACGACCAATGATTTGCCCGAGTTGTCAATCCCCTATTCCCGATGGTGCAAAGTTCTGCCCTGGATGCGGCGCACCGGCACCGCAAGTGACGAACGTCGGTACCTATAACGAACCAATTCCCGAAACCGACAATCCGCGCGATGTCATACGCGTCGGGGATATGTCTGTGCGCATCGAAGGCCAAGTCGTGCCTGTGGTCGATGTCGAACTCGGTACGCAGCAAACGATTTATTTCGAGCATCACACGATGCTGTGGAAATCGCCGAATACGACGCTTGGCTTTATGAGCCTGAAGGGCGCTGCCAAGCGCTTTTTTGCGGGTTTGCAAATTTTTATTTCGACAGCGAAGGGGCCTGGAAACATCGCGTTCTCGCGTGAAGCACCGGGCCAAGTCGTGGCCTTGCACCTACAACAGGGCCAGGCTATCGATGTACGCGAGCATCAGTTTTTGGTCGCTTCAAGTAATGTTGCGTATTCGTTCTATTTCCAGCAAGGTTTGGCAAACATTCTCTTTGCGCGAACCGGATTGTTTATCGATCGGTTTCAAGCGGAACAGGGCGAAGGTATTGTGCTGCTTCACGGCTATGGAAATGTCTTTGAAAAGAATCTGGCTCCCGGCGAGATGCTCGATGTAGAACCGGGTGGTTGGCTCTGGAAAGACGCGAACGTCCAAATGAGCACGGTCTCGGTTTTGCAATCCGGTGGCGGCGGTGGCTTGATGGGTGCGCTCGGCGCACTTGTCGGCGGAATTACCGTACAGATGAACCGCTTTACCGGCCCCGGTCGTATCGGTATTCAATCGATGACGTATCATCCACCCGCTCCAGAAGGCGCAACGCAGGCGGGCGGCACCTCGAACGTTGGGAACGTTTTTAATTCGTTCCTCAACCCGAATCAATAGGACGCGATTAACTCTGAGGCAGTAAGCGCAGCAGGCGAATCGCTCCACGTTTGACGTGGATGTCGATCGCCTGCTTGCCGCCTCCGGCAACTGCGCCGGCAAGCGTTTCCGCCGTTCCGCGCGCCGATCCGTGAAGGCGAAAATCGGTAAATATCGTTCCATCGTCGGTGTGCAGCTGCGCCGTAAAGTGGGCGGTCGCTTTGACGTAGATCAAGACATCGCCATGGTCGGTCGAAAAATGGAGCGTTCCCGGCCAGTGTCCGGCGCCCATATAGACGGTGATGTTTCCGTTTCCCGTACTCGCCTGGGCATAGCCCGAAAGCATGATATGGACATCGCCGTTGCCGGCATAGGCCGTGGCGTTTCCGGAAATATCGGTCACCGATACGTTCCCGCGTTGCGACCGCACATCGACATTCACCGCTGCTGGGGCGCGAACCAATAAAAACCTCAGTGGATCGTTGGCAGCAACACTGATTCCATCGCGCGTCGGCAAGAGCATCGGCGGCGGCGGTTGTTTTTGGCCACTGAAGGCGGTCGCTGAAATGGTGTACCGATTGCTCGGTTCACCGATCTTCGGCTTATACACGTCGATCTGCGCGGAGACAGCCCGAATGTGCATGGTCGTGCCCGGCGGCAACGCGCCGATCGTCGTGACGAACGGACGTGATGTGGAGCACGCGGAAAGCGTCACCAGAAGAAGAAGCGCAGTTCGCAATCGCATAGCGTTAGCGCTCGTTCGTCCGGTCTCGCGGGTGAGCCTCTTCATAACTTCGGCGCATATGTTCAAGTGAGACGTTTGTATAAATCTGCGTTGTCGAGAGGCTTTCATGGCCGAGCAATTCTTTAATCGTGACCAAATCGGCGCCGTTTTCAAGTAAATGCGTTGCAAACGAATGTCGCATCACGTGCGGCGTAATATTTCGCGATAATCCGGAAATGCGGGCAAAATCACGAAAGATGACCCACGCTTGCCGATGCGAGAGCCGCGTCTTGCGACGCGAGACGAACAGCGCGTCATCATCGGTTCGCGGCCGAACGCCGAGATAGGTTCGCACCGCATCAGCTGCGGCTTGGTTAATAAAGACCGTGCGTTGCTTGTTGCCTTTCCCGATCACGCGCATGAGGCGCCGATCAAGATCGATATCCGGCAGATTTAAGCCGACAAGCTCGGCGCGGCGAATACCACTGGCGTAGAGCAATTCCATAATCGCGGCGTCGCGAAGGCGCTGAAAATCCGTCTTTCCCGCAATGCGCGCCTTTAGCAGGGTAGCCACCTCGCCCTCGCTCATCACATGCGGCAGCCTTCGACCGGCCTTCGGCGGCGGCACATCGAGTGCCGGATTGTCGCTCCGGTGCCCTTCGCGTTTTTGTAAGGCGAAATAGGCCCGCAGGGCGGCAAGCTTGCGGCGAACGGAGGTCGCAGTATATTTTCGCGGCCCCATGAGTTCCATGACAAAGCGCCGCACATCCGAGGTCGTCGACGTCTTTAAGGCAAGAAACGGCGCGGTGTTGGGATGGCCCGGTTCCAGGAATTTGCCGAAGCGCTCGATGTCGCGCGCGTATTCCTCGGAGGTTCGCGCCGATTGTCCGCGCTCCAAGCGGATATACGCAGCAAACTCCGCGATGCTCGGATCCGCCGGAATGTACGAACTCATGTCCGGCTTTTAGTACGACGGCAAGTAAGGCAAACGCTCCCAGTCCCCGAAGGTTGGTATCCGTGAGCGTTTGCAATCATGATTCTCAGTGGCGCACTTCTTTCCACAGGCCATTCTGTATCACCAAATCAATGTTTGTGGATATAGCAAAGACTGTGGAGAATGGTGGATGAGCGAGCTTCCCCTCGTTTGTAGTGCGGCGATCGCGGTGGCCGCGATCATCACGATGGTCACTCGACCGTTTGGTTGGCCCGATTGGGCGTTCGCCGCAGGCGGCGCGCTGTTGGTCATGGTGGTTGGTTTGGAGTCGCCGGAGCACGCGGCGCTTGCGATTCGTAGCGGGCTTAACGTCTATGCGTTCTTAGCCGGAATTATGCTCTTGTCCGCGGTTGCCGAGCGCGAACGACTGTTCGATCTGATGGCCGATTGGGCGCTTGAGCTGGCGCGGGGATCGACGGCCATGCTGTTTGTGATGCTCTTTGGGGTGTGCGTCGTGGTGACGGCAATGCTCTCCAACGACACGACGGCGGTGGTCCTGACGCCGGTGTTTATCGCCGTCTTGGGCCGTGCGAGGGTCGCGGCCGCGCCGTTCTTGTATGCTAGTGCATTCGTCGCCAATGCGGCCTCGTTGGTTTTCCCCTTTTCGAATCCCGCAAATTTGTTGATGTTGGCCGGTCGGGCTCCGGCGTTGGGACCGTGGATGTCGGGGTTCGGGTTCCCGAGTGTCGCCGCAATCGTCGTGACGCTTCTGGGATTGATGGCATACTTTCGATCCGATTTGCGTGGGAGCTATACGACGCATCCCGAGTGGCCAGAGATCCGATCCTCGGGAATACTCGCCGCCGTTGGGATCGCGGCGACATTCTGTGCGATGATTTGGGCCGCTATGGCCGGCGTGGCTCTGGGTTTCGTCGCCCTAGCGGGCGCCGGGGTGACGCTCACCCTCGCGCGTTTGGCCGCGCGATCGGGTGACACGCCCAAGGACTTCCCGCGGATCGCATGGGGGGTTCTTCCGCTTGTTGCGGGTCTTCTCGTCGTGGTTGATGCCTTGGACCGCCACGGAGCGTTACGTTTTCTCTCCGAGCAGCTTTCTCTGCTCCATACGAGTAGCGTCTGGGCATCCATCGCGATTGTCGGTGCGGTGAGCGCGGGATCCAATGCGCTGAATAATTTGCCGGTGGCGCTGAGTGTTGCTCATGCATTTTCTACGGCTCCGATCACATCACGCGCGTTTCATGCAGCGATCATCGGTGTCGATCTCGGGCCGAATATCTTCACGACGGGATCGCTCTCGACGCTCCTGTGGATGCGCATCGTTCGCGACGCGGGCCATCGCGTTTCGTTTCGCCGATTCGCTCTCGTCGGCCTAACCGTCGGCATCCCATCCCTCCTCGCCGCCGCCCTCTGCGTGCGTTAGTCCACGGTCGGAATCCCCGTCACCCTGAGGAGCGCACGCAGTGCGCGTCTCGAAGGGCCGCGTGCGAGCCTGTCACCCTGAGGAGCGCACGCAGTGCGCGTCTCGAAGGGGCATGTGCGAAGGGACACGTGCTTCGAGACGCTCGCTTCGCTCGCTCCTCAGCATGACAGAGCATTGCACTTGCTCCTCAGCATGACAGAGCATTGCACTTGCTCGTCCGCATGACAGAGCATTGTCACCCTGAGGAGCGCACGCAGTGCGCGTCTCGAAGGGGTGTGTGCGACGGGATTGCAACTTTCGGGGTTTGGGGTGCGTTACTGAGCGCATGAAACGTTACTTACTTTCCGTAATTGTCGCTCTTGCTGTTGGGCTGCCGATCGCAGCGAATGCGACGCCGCTTGTTGGCGACCCCGTTCATTCGAGCGCCCGCTTCGGCATCACGCATTTAGCCATTAGTCATGTTCAGGGACGCATTCCGATTACTGCCTGGTCGGCCACAGTGAATTCAGCCGGTATGCCGAGCGCTCTTCAAGCAACGCTTGATGTCAGCAAAGTTGATACGCATGAGCCGGATCGCGATAAGGATCTGCGTAGCCCGAATTTCTTTGACGTCGCACAATACCCAACGATGACGTTTGTTGCGACGTCGATTAAAGCCACGGATGCAACGCACTTCGTTGCCGTCGGCAATCTCACACTACATGGCGTAACCAAACCCGTGACCCTTACCGGCGAAGTTCTCGGAAAGGTTACCGACCCATGGGGTCATACACGTTTCGGCTATCAGGCGCGTACAACGATCAATCGTCAAGATTTTGGGATGACGTGGGGGAAAACACTTCCCGGTGGCCAGTTGATCGTAGGAAACGATGTGACGATTACGATTAACGCCGAGGGCATTATTCCGAAGAAACCGTAACCCAATCGTGCGTGAGGTATAACCAAAACGCCAGTCCCGCGTACTCGCCATAGCGCGCGAAGGCCCGACGAATCGTCGTGTCGCTCGCGCGCTTCTTCTTTGCTTTGGCGATGTACGTCGGTCGCGTCCACGAATCGAGAATGAGCGGACGGTTTCGACCGATGAGCAACATCGTATGGGCGGCCGCGTAGGGGCCGATTCCCGGAAGGCTTTGTAGTTGTTCCGCGCACTGCTCATCATCGATTGCGTCTTGATCGCGGAGCGCTTCCAAATCGATTTCACCATCGCAGACTCGCCGCGCAATCTCTCGCATCGATGAACCACGATAGCCGGCGCGCGCCGTTTCGCGAAACCAAGCATCGGGCGTTGCCGCTACGAGTTGCGGAGTCGGAAAAGCGCCGCCGCCAAGATCGACGAGCGCGCCGACCATACGAATGGTTCCGGACCACGCGCAATTTGTCGTGCAGAGGGTCGTGAGCACATCTTCGAAGACGGTCGGTTTTGCCAGTAAGCGTCCGGCACCGGATGTCGCCCACCCGAGCAGCGGATCGTCGGCTATACGATTGTAGAACGGCGTGAGGTCTTCGTCGAGCCGAAACATGCGACGCACGGAGGCTTTGAGCGTGGCGGTTTCTGCTGTATCAAGCGTCGCTTGGGTCGTGACAACGAGGTTGCCATTCTGTGCCGTGCATTGCACTGCGATGACGCGGTCGCCAAGACGAAACGCCGTTTCGTACCGCGTGTGATCATCGGTTATGGTTGCCGGGGGAAGCGACGCGCATCCGTGGGATCGTATGCTGCGAATAAAATCTACGGGCTCCCCACCGGCTCCGCGCAACGCAAACGAGATTTTCACGTTACCACCCTTCGAGACGCGCACTTCGTGCGCTCCTCAGGGTGACATACTGCCCTGTCGTGCATCCGCAAACCGTTGTCGCTTTCGTCATGTCGAGAAACGCACTTTGTGCGCTCCTTAGGGTGACATACTGCCCTGTCGTGCATCCGCAAACCGTTGTCGCTTTCGTCATGTCGAGAAACGCACTTTGTGCGCTCCTTAGGGTGACATACTGCAGGGTGACAATGCTCTGTCATGCTGAGGAGCGAGCGAAGCGAGCGT
>JAJYCL010000003.1 GCA_021778415.1 bacterium
ACGGACCCGTCCACTCTCGCCCTACATGCGGTCCTTCCGCAGGGTGACAGGGCCCTTCGAGACGCGCACTTCGTGCGCTCCTGGAGGGTGACAATGCCGTCATGCTGAGGAGCGAGCGTAGCGAGCGTCTCGAAGCATTGGGAGCGAGCGTCTCGAAGCATGCGCAACTTTGCTGCTCATTCGTGGAGTTGTGGCGCTCGATGAAAAGTATTCTTGTGCCATCGGCATCCGATCCGCAGCTTGTCGTAAGCGAGGTTGCCATCCCGGAACCGAAAAGCGGGACCGTCCGCATCCGTGTTGAGGCATGCGGCGTCTGCCATAGCGATATGTTTACGGTCCACAATGCCTTTCCGGGAATCTCGTTTCCCCGTGCCCCTGGCCACGAAATCGCCGGCACGATCGACGCTCTTGGGGCGAACGTCGTCGGTTGGAACATCGGCGATCGTGTCGGGGTGGGCTGGCATGGTGGCCACTGCGGTCATTGCGATCGCTGCCGTCGCGGTGATTTTCTCACCTGTCGTACGCTGCAGGTTCCGGGCATGGCGTATGACGGCGGCTATTCGGACTTCGTCATTGCGCCGGCGACGGCGCTCGCTCGTATACCGGAGGAGCTCGCTTTCGCTGAGGCCGCACCGCTCATGTGCGCCGGTGTCACGACGTTTAATGCCCTGCGCCACAGCAGCGCGCGGGCGGGTGACGTTGTTGCGATCATCGGCATCGGAGGGCTCGGCCATCTCGCCGTGCAGTTTGCAGCGAAAATGGGGTTCAAAACGATTGCCATCGCACGCGGAAAAGAGAAAGAAGCCTTGGCTCGCAAACTCGGTGCCGTCGCGTACATCGACAGTACCGCCGTCGACATCGGCGCTGCGCTGCAAGCACACGGCGGTGCAAAAGTTATTCTCTCAACGGTGACTGCGGCCAAAGCCATCGAACCTGCACTCAACGGTCTTTGCATCGATGGGCAAATCGTCATCGTCGGTGCTTCCATGGAACCGTTGACCGTCAACACGGTCGGAATGCTTGGCGGGCGCCACGACATCAAAGGCTGGCCTTCGGGAACCAATGTCGATTCCGAAGACACCATGAATTTCTGCGTGTTAACCGGCGTTCGCGCTATGGCAGAAACCATGCCGCTGGAACGGGCACCGGAAGCCTATGCAAAAATGATGTCCGGGGCGGCTCGCTTTCGGATGGTCGTTTTGCCCCAACACACCGCCTAGCCCCATCGCACCGACACCGAGGAGTACGACACACTATGACGACGCTCGAAACGGAACGCATCGGACAGCCATTGCCAAAAATGTTTGCCGATCTCAAACTCCCGCAACCCGCACTTTTCGTGTGGGTGCGCCACGTCGGTTGAACGTTTTTTGGAGAACCGCTCACGCAGTTGCGTGAGCTCGAAAGCGCGTTCACCGACGCCGGCATTGCCGTACGATTTTTTGTCATCGGGGATACGGAAAAGGTCAAAGCATTCGCCGAACCCTACGGTATGGCCGATCGCTGTGTCGCCGATCCCGACAAGCGCTCGTTTCACGCCATGGGATTCGGGGATTACAACCTTCTCAAAATTTTCACCGATCCGGCGCTCAAAAAGCGACGGCTCGAAAATAAAGCCGCGGGCTTTTCGCAGAACTGGGGAGCGACAAAACTCGCTGATGGAGCGCAACTTCCCGGTGCGGCTTTCGTCGATTCGCAGGGAATCGTTCGCTGGCTCTACGCCGGAAAGCATCCCGGCGATCTGCCGTCGATGAGCGAGATGCTGAAAATCGCAACCGACTTCGCGAAATAACAGGAGGCAGTGGGGCCCTTGCGAATCACGCAGAGCCCCACTTTCACCTGAATTTTTGAGCCGAAGATGAACGAAATCGCAGACGGTCCACTCAGCGCGCCTCCTGAAGAGACGCCGCTCCCGCATTCCATCGAACACACGCACCCGGAGGTTTTGGCCACGGAAGCTCCTGTCATTGAAGCTTCCGACACCGAAGCGCCCGCGCTTGAGGCTTCCGTGCCTGAGGCTCCCGTTCTCGAGATGCCGATGGCGGAAAATCCCGTGCCCCAAACGCCGACTGCGGAAACTCCAGCGGATCCCGGACGGGCACGTGCGCAGGCAAAGTGGGATCGACTCATCGCGGCAAAGGCAGCCGGCGAAATTGTGACTGGCCGAGTGAAAACAGCGGTGAAGGGTGGCCTCATCGTGGCCATCGATGATTTCCGCGCATTTCTTCCGGCCTCGCAGGCGCAACTTGAAAAAGATGCGCCGTTGGAAAGCCTGGTGAAGGCGACGATTCCTCTAAAGATTATCGATGTCGACGAAAAGCGTCGTCGCTTTGTCGTCTCTCACCGTAAGGCGCTCGAAGCACAGCGAAAGGCCGGGCGCGAAGAGTTTCTTTCGACCTTGACCGTTGGCGAAGAACGCGAAGTCACCGTTGCGCGCTTAACTGATTTTGGGGCGTTCGTTGAGCTCGGATTCGGCGTCGATGCACTTATCCCGATGAGCGAACTCGCCATCGAGCGTGTGAATCGCGCAGAAGATGTTTTAAAACCGGGAGATGTCCTTAAAGTGCGCGTCTTACGTGTGGAACAGCGGGGCAAACGCATCTCCGTCTCACGTAAAGCGCTCCTGTCCGATCCGTGGCGCGAGCATACCGGAAATCTCCGTGTCGGCAGCACGCTGACCGGCACGGTTGTTGCAATCGACGACCGTCTCACCGTCGAGATTGCGCCGGGAATTACCGGAACGTTGTCCGATCGCGACGCAAACCCGGATGACTACACCATCGGCGAATCCATCGAAGTCACGATCCGTTCCCTCGATCCCCGCACGCGACGCGTCCGGCTAGGAACGCCGCACAGCGCCGCTGCCGCTATCGCAACAACGTCCACCGGCTTCGCCCCGCTCGGTATCGAACTCAAGCGCTAGGCCCCGCGGCGACGAAGAGCTGGGCGACAGCAGGACCACCGTGCTAGTGCGAGGGCCCGATCCAGCCACGCGCGATCGCAAACATCTTCGCGTTGATGACGAAAAATCGCCAGATTTGATACGGGATAAACGAGCGCCAAAAACGTCCCATCATCTTCTCCTATTCCGGGATCATCTGCCAGCCGGGCTTGGCCTGCAGTTTCCACATAAAAGCTTCATGTAAGAGGCGTTTCGTCCACGCGCCGGCTAAGCCGACATCCAGATCGCACAGTCCAACGTCGCGCCCTGTTTCGGGATAGCGTTCAAAATCACGCACAATCGGCACCATCACAATGGACGCAGCAGATCCTGAAAGCAACGATTTGCCCATCGAGGCGATGCAGGCTGCGGGCATCTCGCTCATGCGAGCATGGTGCGAGGGTTCACGTCCGGCCACTTGATCGGCGATATTCTGCGCCACGGCACGTCCCATTATTCCGGATGCCATTCCGGTTCTCGGAGGCGTCGCTTGAACGACCATACCATTCGCCGTTTTCTTTCCGCGCGAAATTGGATGCGGGGGCGCGAACGCGATTCCTGCAGCATAAAGATTCGCATAATATGGCGACCGATAAAGCGCCGGCCAGTCGCTTGCTTTGTACTCGTCGTATGTTTTCGGCGCGTACTCCGCATCGACGCGCATAAAACCATTTGGGAGCGTCATCTTTGCGGAAATATCGGTACCGTCGGCAGCAACATATTTCATCGGGATTCCGCGGAATTGCGGAATGAGCATCGCGAAATCGAAGTTCATTTCACTCGGGTCTCCTCCAACGACATCGTAGGAAATCGAATCCCCGTGAACCGCGCTAACGCCGGCGGCGATAATCGGCTTGATCCCGGCCTCATCGAATAACATCCGGACCATACCGGCGCCCGTTACCATCACGCCGCCTTTTTTCGCCTCGATTCCGTCAACCCCGAAATCGCCGGCTTCCGGCTCATTGGTCAACCACACCAAATCGGCTTTGTCTCGCAGGCCGCGTCGCTGCAAATCCCAATGAACATTCATAATGTATTCAAAGGCAGCGCCTTCACACGTTGCCGCCGGATGTCCAACACCGATTACGATTTTTTGACGCTTCCCTTTTCTCATTTGATCGAGCGATGTGGTATATGCATCGCGAGCGCCTAATGCATGTTCAACGGAACAGACGGATTGCGTTGCCCCAACTTTAGGCCCAAGCCCAGGAGTGCCCTCGAAATTGAGATAGGGCCCCGTCGCGTTGAGTAGATAATCATAGGCCAACGTTTCCGTATGATCGTCGGCGTAACGAATCGTGACCGTCTGCGCATCCGGCGCAATCTCTTCGGCCCGAGCATCAAAATAGTGAATACCGATTTTTTCATAGACGGGCTGCAACTCAAACCACGTTTGCTCCGCCGACATCGTTCCCGTCCCGACCCAAATCAGGCTAGGAAACCACGTAAATCGATTGCGAGGTGCGACGACGGAAATTTCCGCACTCCCCTTGACGAGATCGGACAGATGGAGTGCCGCAGTATGTCCGGCAAACCCCGCGCCGAGAATGATAATTTTCGGCAATCCCGATGATGTAGACATGATAGCCCCCTTAGTTTTTTTTTTACATCGCTACGCTATTGCAGTAACCCCGATGCGAAGCGCAATTCCACAATAGCGACGCGTAGATCGCCTTGTGCCCGAGCAAGCGTTTCCCGCGCTGCCCGGTCTCCGAGGTCGGCATCTTCCAACTCAAGTTCGGTACCCACTCCGCCGCGATACCGCAAGGCGGACAAACGGCGCGTCTCGTCGCTCACGGTGACGAGTTTCTGTGCGGCGATCACCTGTTCGGCGGCAATTTGTTCACGCAGATAGGCTTGACGTATCTGCAATTGGATCCCGCTCTCTAACTGCGTGACACCCAGTTGCGCTTGGTGTAGCCCCGCTTCGGCAAGTGCAATACCATTTCGCGAATAGCCGTTATCGAAAAGCGTCCACACGGCGGTAAGACCTATTGCGAACTGGTTATGAAAACCGCCGACCACCGCCGGTTGTATGTTTCCATCAGAGATCATGGCATTGATGTGCGGAGCACGCGAACCCTTTGCAGCGTCGATACCCTTTCGCGCGGCGCGAACGGCAGCACGTGCCGCGGCAAGGTCTCCTCGTTGTGAGAGTGCTGTTTCGAGCAAGTTCGAAAGGACAAATGATGGTGGCGCCGTCGATAAGGGTTCGGTCAATCGATAGTGATTTGTCAGCGGAACGCCAAGCACCATATTGAGTTGATTTTCCGCCAATTTCACGCCTCCATCCGCTGCAATCATGCGAACCCGCTCATTTGCAAGTTCTGCCTGAGCGCGAAGGAGATCGGCCCTTGGTATGGTCCCATTCGCCAGAAACAATTTTGCTTCGCTTTCATGTCTGCGCGCCACGTCGACGGCGCGGTCGGCCACCTCACTCATTCGCTGTGCTATGAGCACACCGACGTAGGCCGAAGACACGGCCGCAATCGTCGCTCCTCGCGCCTGGACAAGTTGCGATTCGGCAGCCGAGAGTCCGGCCGCGGCCTGTCCGACATGCGCATTGCGAATTCCGCCGTCAAAAAGCGTGTATTGCATCGCAAGAATCGGACTGTTTGTCGCATTGACGGCGCTAAAGGGCAGCGCACCAATTGGCGTACTAAGTTTTGCAACGGTGCTGACGCTCTGATACGAATCCGATAACGCAACGCCAGGTAACAGCGGCGCTTCGGCTTGCCCAAGCTGTGCGCGGGCGGCAGCGACGCCCACGACGGCACTTGTGTATCCTGGATTCAATCGCAGAGCGATCGCAATCGCCTGGTCAAGACTCAACGATGGGTCGGATACTCCGTTCGTCGGCGTCGCAGCGCGAAGAGTGCCAACGGAGGCCAGCGTGAGCGTGAGGGCAAGAGCGGCAATGATGTGTTTACGCACGGTCGAGTTCTTTCCATGTCGGTGCATTCTCGATGGAACGCAACGTGAGGTGTTGTGTGGAAGTCATAACGCCATACGCGCTTTGAATCTCGATCTCGGCCTTCTCCACACGATAGGGGCCGCTGAGGTAGGCAACCGCATCGCGGGCATCACCTTCGCCACGGAATATTTCCATATCGACATTGATGCTTTCGCCTTGCAGAACGCGCGGCAAAGCCGTCGATTCTAACTCGACGCAATCGAGTTCCGGGAAGGTGACGATGCTGCGAACCCGTTCAGACTCAATCCCCGGCGTCGGCATGGATTCCGGCTCAAGCTTACGCCCGCCGGCGAGAAGACCGTAAAGCAAGGGAATGGCGAGAACGGAAAGCACTGCCGACATCGTCATTCCGAAGACCAGCGCCCAGGCCAGACCACTCCACACCGGGTCGGATGCGATGACGATCGATGAAAGAACGCCTGCGGCCGCGGTGAGGAAAATCGGCCGCGTTCGCGCAGTTGTCGCTTCAACTAACGCTTCATTCAGTGGAATGCCTTCCTTGATTTTTGATTCGATAAAATCGAGCAAAATGATCGAGTTTCGAACGACAATCCCAATTAAGGCGATTAATCCAATCATCGCCGTTGCGGAGAAATAAATCCCAAACGGCGCGAGGAGTGCAAATCCGGGCAAGACGCCGATAACGGCGAGTGGCACCGCAGCGAGAACGACCAATGGGATGGTGAACGAGCGGAAGCGCGCTACTAACAGGAAGTAGATGAGAATGAAGGCCAAGAGCATTGCGCGACCGAGATCGGCAAAGACACGATTGGTCAGACTCCATTCTCCACCCCAAGAGAGCGAGTATCCCGCAGGGAGCGGCTTGCGCATGAGTGCAAGTGCCATATCGATGACGGCATACGTCGAGCTACGACCGGCCATGTCCGCACCGACATACGAGACGTTTTGAAAATCATCGCGGTAGAGTGGTCGATCGACATTCGTCGCTCGCGAAGTAACGACGGCCCGTAACGGCACTTGGGTTCCATTGCGCGAGGCAAGCATAAGCGAGTCAAGCGCAGCGGGATCCCCGCGATATTCTTGACCAAGTCGCAGAACGATTGACGTTGGCCGCGCTTGATCGGGTACATGAAGAGTCGAAACGGGCGCTCCATGGATTTCCATTGCCAGCGTTTGAATTGCGTCGGTAACGGCCACGCCAGAAAGCGCCGCCTTCGTCGGATCGACGTGCAGATTGAGCGCAGCTGGAAGATCCTTGAAACTCGAATCGATATCGACGACACCTTTTTCATTGTGCATCATCGATACAACGCGAGCGGCAATCGATCGCCGAACTTCCGGATCCGGTCCGTAAATTTTGGCCAGAATCGTGTTACGCACCGGTGGTCCGGGCGGAACTTGCAAAATACGTAGCGAGGCTCCTCGAGCCGTCGCAACGGCTGCAAGCGCGGGACGGATTTGCGCTACGAATGGAGCCGATTCAATCGACCGCTCGTCTTTGGGAAGTAGCGATACGTGAATTTCGGCTTGATTCGGTGCGTTGCGAAAGACCGTCCCTTGAAACAGAGCGGCAAGATCGGGCACCGCGTTCGTCCCCACAAAAATCTGATAGGAGCGAATTTGCGGATAGGTAGCAATTTTTTGCCCGACGGCCGTTGCGATTGCTTCGGTTTGCGCAACGGAGCTCGATGGCGGGGCATCCACGACGACGAGAAACGATGTCTCGTTCGCATCCGGAAGCATGCGGAATTTTACAAGCTTAAAGATCGGAAGCATGGCGGATACGATGAGGGCAAGGGCAAGTATCGCAAGAAATCTTTGCCCAAGCTTACGATCTTGTAACATTTTCGCAAGAGAATTTCGAAATGGAAGAATCCATTTCGGCGTTCCGTGCGATGCCTTGGGCTTCTGATTCCGCAGCAATGCATACGTTGCCCACGGTGTGATCGTAAATGCGATTAGCAGTGAGGCGATCATCGCAATCGGAACGTTTAATGGAATTGGGCGCATATACGGGCCCATCATGCCGGTTACAAACAGCATGGGCAGAAAGGACAGCACGACGGTAATCGTTGCAAGAATAGTCGGATTACCAATTTCTTCGACGGCAAGAACTGTCGCTTCGGCTTTCGAGCGGTGGGGATTCACGACGTGATAATGGCGATGAATGTTTTCTACAATGACAATCGCTTGATCCACCAGCAAACCGAGTGAAAGAATCAGCGCGAACAGCGTAATGCGATTGATCGACTGACCGTCGATCATGCCGATTCCTAGTGTTACAAAAAGCGTCAGCGGAATTGCCGTTGCAACCACGAGTGCTTCGCGCCAGCCGAGAACGAGCAGGAGGGCGACGACAATGACGATCGCTTCCAGGAGCCGCTGAATGAGCTCATTAACGGCGAGATTTGCTTTGTTACCGTCATTTCTCGTGACGGTCAGCGTCACGCCCGGTGGCAAGGCAATCGTTTTCGCCGTAGCAAGAATTGCAGCGGCGACGGTGACGGCGTTGGTCCCCGCCTTTTTTGCTATAGCGATGCTAACGGCCGGGGCGACACCGCTTGGCGAACCTTTTTGCCCTGCCGCATATCCGAAGCTCGTCGCATTATCGCGAGGGGCGAGACCCATACTCACCGTCGCCACCTGGGCAAGCATTACTGGCTGCCCGTCGCTCACATTGACGATCTGATTACGAACGCCATCGATGGACGAAAGCGCATCGCCGGCGCGCACGACAAGACTATTTCCTTGATTGTGGATCGACCCAACGGGTTGCAAGGCGTTACTCGCGTTGAGCGCGGATGCGATCTGACCGGCAGAGAGACCATACGCCGCAAGTTTTACGGGATCGAGATTGACATTTACGATCTTCGGCCGCCCGCCAAACGTTTGTATCGTGGAGACTCCGGGAATGGCCCGAACTTCGGCGATGACGCGCTGCGCCGTTTGATAGAGCTGCCCACGATTGAATTGCTTGCCATGGAGATTAAGAACGACAATCGGTACATCGTCGACGGAGAGCGGCGTTATGACCGGATGTGAGGCACCGGGCGGAAGATCGCCCAGATGTGCATTCACTTGATCGTAGAGCGAGACGAACGATTTGCTTGGGCTTTCACCGACATGAAAGAGAACCGTTAAGAGCGAGTAATCTTGTGTCGTCGTCGCATAAATATGGGATACACCCGGTACTTCTTGCAAAACGCGTTCGCCGCGTTCGGTCACCAGCTTCTCAACTTCGCGTGCGGTCGCACCGGAATATTGCGTAAAAATGGTGGCTGCAGGCATGGTGATTTCTGGATTTTCCTGACGCGGGGTCAAGAGAATCGCAAGAATCCCCCATACGGAAATCGCGATAACGATGGTAGGCGTTAGTTTTGACGTGAGAAAATAGCGAGCCAAGCGCCCGATTCCAGTTAATGGTTTCATTGAGCGGAAACCGTAACGGCGGTCCCGTCGGTAAGTTGCGAGAGTCCAGTCACGATAATCGTCGAGCCTTCAGAAAGCCCGGTGACGATGGCCGAACGCGTATCGCTCACCACCGACTCGACGGGGAGAAACACGGCCTTGGAATTACGCACCGCGAAGACACCCGTTTGATCGGCGCGCACGACGAGGGCCGACAGCGGCACGAGCGTGCCACGTTGGCTCGGAACGCGAATGACCACACGAGCAAACATCCCGGGAAGAAGTCCCGGATGCGATGGTAGGTCGATACGAACCATCGCCGAGCGTAAGGCCGGATTGTCCGAGGGCGCAACCGAGCGCACGGTTCCGGGTAACGACGTCACACCAAGTGCATCGACGTGGACCGACACCTCGCGTTGCGATCGAATTGCCGCAAGATCGGTAAGCGGAATTGCAACCTGTAATTCCAAGAGTCCGTCACTTTCAATGCGGACAACGGGGCTTCCAGCTCCGACGACTTCTCCTTGTCGCACAAATGTTTTCGTCACTATGCCATCAAACGGCGCCACGATCGTTGCATCGTTAACCGGCACGCCAGCGGCCACAACACCAGCTTGCGCAGCGGCAACGCCGCCGGAAGCCGCATCAACTTGGGCACGTGCTTGTGCAACGCCGGCGCGGGCAATTGCAAGCTGCGTGGCAACTTGATCACGTTGTTCTTTTGAAATTGCACCGGCAGCATACAGATTGCCCATCCTCTGAGCAGTTTTTGCCGCCAAATCATATCGACTCTGGGCCTGCGCAAGTCCGGCTGCCGCAGCAGTCGATCCAGCTCCGGCTGCACTGACTCCGGCACGAGCGCCAGCCAACATTGCCGCGTACTGCGCACTATCGACCCGAGCAAGCGTCTGTCCTTGGGCCACGCGATCACCGGCGTGGACCACAACGGTCGCAATCCGGCCCGGCGTGAGCGCGCCAACTGTGGCGCGATGCACAGCTATGAGCGATCCGGAAAAATCAGTCGTCGTATCGAGCGAACCGCGATGCACCGTAACGGTTCGCACGAAAATCGCCGGGGCAGCCTCGGTTGACGCCGTGTTTCCACCGCACGCCTGCAATGGAAGCATAAGCGCCAGGCCGAGGGTCAAAAGACCGCTATGCTTCACGCTTGTTTCCCCCAAGGCCAAACAAAGCAAGCAGGTTTGACATCAGACACCAGCCGGTAAGCGACGACTGAAAGAGATTGAGACCGACGAACGCGGTGAGGAAGAGCCAGCGGCGATCAAGCATCGAGAGCGCAACGCTGAGAAGAATCAGCGTACCCGCCACTCCGCGCACGGTTGCTTCAATCTGCCAACCACGCTCGCGCGCCGGGCACAGTAAGGTATCGGTCAAACGCATCTGATGTCTCCTGAAAATGACGGGAAAGAACTTCCTCATAATACTATACCCCCTAGGGTATTGCAAGTGGGGTACACTACGGGGTAGAGTATCGCCATGGCAACGAAGTCACGCAGTTCACATAAGAGTCCCGACACCCTCGATCTCGATCCGGAAACGACCCGACAAATTTTGGCTCGGCTGGGTCGCGTCGAGGGCCAAGTCCGCGCGATCGCTCGCATGATCGAGCAAAAGCGTGATTGCCATGCCATCGCGCAACAGATGGGTGCCGCAAAATCTGCCCTCGAGCGGGCGACGCTCCAGTTGATGGCCTCGAGCCTCGTCCAGTGTATTCGCCCCAAAGGCGATCTCGATTTCGACCAAAAGGAAGTCACCCGGCTCACCGATACCTTTGTGAAAATCCTGGGATAGCCCCACTCAAAAGGATTTTGGCAGCGCAGCGGCAACTCGACAGACTAACTTACTCGTACGCAGGAGAGAGCCGATCGCTGCGATAGTTCGCGGATCTTTGATCGTTGCTGCATTTATTGCGGCTTCGTTGTGCTTTGATCTGCTCGGTAGCGGGACAGGGGCGATGGACCCGACCACTGCATGGCATTTCGGGGCCGCTCTGACGCTCTATCTTCTCTTCACGTTCGGTTTTCGCTATGCGTTCGCTCCGCTTCTGGCGGCTCTCATCGGCCCAGTGCTGTTTTTACCGATCGCGCTTGGTACGATCACCTCTCGTCTTGAAGCGGCCGGCATTGGAATCGTCGTCTATGGTGCAGCGGCCCTACTCCTGCGCCGTACCCTCGCCGTTCGCGAACCATTTCTTCGCCTAAGAAATTTTCTCGCATACGTCCTGATCGGGGCGGCCGCTGTATCGGCGGCGAGCGCTGCGGTCACCATGATGCACACATCCGGTGCCATCTCCGCTTCAGCTCTGGCCGAGTTTGCAACGTTAGCGATTGGAAGTTTCGTCGCGTTACTTACCATTTTCCCGATGCTCGCCGTCTTCGTTACGCCGCTTTTTTCGCGGATGCCGTTTGACGAACATGACGCGCAACCGCCGCTCCCGCACTATGAAATACTCATTGCCTCGGGTCTCCTCTTGGCCAGCACCTACATCGGATTTCGCTTCATCGATGTCAGCAACTCAGCGCCCATCTATTACTTTCTCTTTCTTCCTCTGTTATGGTTGGCCGCGCGAGGAGGCCTTCGCTATGCCGTCGCGGGAATTTTTCTCACCGATCTTTCGATCATAGCGATGAATGCGGTTTTCCACCTTCACGTTTCGGAATCGATTACGTACCAGGCCTATCTCGCGGCCTCGGCACTTACCGCGCTCACACTAGGGGTCATTGTATCTCAGCGGCGTCGCGAGGTTCGCGAATCGCTGGAGAGGGCCCGTTGCGACAGCGTGACTGGCCTTCCATCACCACAGGCTCTTGACGCGTGGTTTTCTCATCCGCGAGCAAATAGCTATGCGACGTTGACGCTCCTTTTAATTGAAATCGATAATATCCGTTGGGTGAACGAAGGCCTCCACCGCGCCGCAATCGACGATTTCATGCGTGGTGTCGGAGATCGATTACGTAATGCGCATGTTGGGGCGTTATTTTTGGCACACGTTAGTGGGCACGAGTTTGCCGTCATTCTCGATAACGTCGATCGCAACGGTGCTGCACTCGTTGCCGAAAAAATTCGACGTGGTTTCGAGCGCCCCATTCCAGTCGAAAACGAAGAATTCTACGCAACGATTTCCGTTGGCATTGCCACTTGTCAGCCGGCGACCGAAGAGCCACGCCTGCTCGTACCGCATGCCGAGCAAGCACTCGATGCGGCTCGCGTTCGCGGCCTTGAGTCCGTCGCGTTTTATGCCGGCGAAAAACCACGCGAACGGCTCTTTTCCCTAGCAACTCAATTGCATGATGCCTTACGCGGTGGCGAGTTCGATCTCTGGTTCCAACCGCTCTTTGAAGTCAGCGCGACAAGCGATGTCCGCAGTCAAAATGGACGCCGTATCATAGGAGCTGAAGCACTCCTACGCTGGAACCATCCACGACGCGGCCTTATCGAGCCGGAATCGTTTCTCGACATGCTGGATTCGATGAGCCTCTCGGAGCGCGTCGGCGGCTGGGTCTTGGATAACGCGCTGATGCATGTTTCGAACTGGCGCAAACGCGGCCATGATGTAGCGGTCTGGATCAATGTTTTTGGAAGACAACTCGTCGATCCTGAATTTTTCGGCTCCCTTCGCGGTAGGCTGTTGCGACATGGGCTAACCCCAGCGAGCGTTGTCGTTGAAGTTACCGAACGCATCATTGCTCGCGAAGAGACCGAAGTCGTCGCGATCGTCAACAAACTTCGCTCTGCCGGCGTCCGCGTTGCCATCGATGATTTTGGAACCGGCCATTCAACGCTGGCCCGACTGCAAAACATCCCTTTTGACATCGTAAAAATCGATCAGTCGTTTATCCGAGGAATCGAAGCCGATTCGCGCTCATCGGGAGTCGTGACGACGCTCATCGCTCTCGCTCGCGAACTCGATGCAACCATCGTTGCCGAAGGCATCGAAACCGACGGACAACTTGAATTTCTCGTTCGAAACGGCTGCACGACAATTCAAGGCTATCGCCTTGGGCTCCCCATGCCCGCCTCCGATTTCGAAAGCTTTCTTCGCCGCACGAACATCGCCTCACCGTAAAGCATCGCCCCCCAACGACGCACGCTCCTCATGCTTCGAGACGCGTGTTACGCACGCTCCTCATGCTTCGAGACGCGTGTTACGCACGCTCCTCAGCATGACAGGGCATTTTCACCCTGAGGAGCGCACGAAGTGCGCGTCTCGAAGGGCGCTCCGCGCTAATGATCGCTTTGATTCCAGCCTGCTTCGAGACGCGTGCTGCGCACGCTCCTAAGCATGACAGGGCTGTCACCCTGAGGAGCGCACGAAGTGCGCGTCTCGAAGGGCGCTCCGCGCTAACGATCACGTCGTTTCCAGCCTGCTTCCAGACGCGTGCTGCGCACGCTCCTCATGCTTCGAGACTCGTGCTGCACACGCTCCTCAGCATGACAGGGCATTGTCACCCTGAGGAGCGCACGAAGTGCGCGTCTCGAAGGGCGCTCCGCGCTAACGATCGCTTTGATTCCAGCCTGCTTCGAGACGCGTGCTGCGCACGCTCCTCATGCTTCGAGACGCGTGCTGCGCACGCTCCTCATGCTTCGAGACGCGTGCTGCGCACGCTCCTCAGCATGACAGGAAACGAACGCTCCTCTGCATGATACGGTTGCGATTTGGCGACGCGTGGCTTTTATCGCGCCTTTATGCTACGTCGTTTGGCCTAAGAGATGCTTGGCGATACGTTCGATGCCTGTTTGCGATTTTTCGCCACCGGCAACCCAACTCAAACGGAGCCAACCTTCAAAACTTGATCCGAAAGCAATTCCGGGAATGGTCACGACATCGACCTCATCGATGAGGTTTAAAGCCGTTTGCAATGAGGATACTTTATCAGGCACTTGAATACAGGCGTAGAACGAACCATCAATCGGTAAAGAGCGTAACCCGGATGCTGCGAGGGCGTTCGTCACCGTCGTCTGTACGTCGGAATACCAGCCGACGTGTTCACGAATCCCACCAGCCGTTTCGAAAATACTTTTCCCGACCGCTTGAGCAAACGTATCGGCGCACGACGTTACCCATGCGTGACATTTAATCATCGCATCCATCTCAAGGCGTGGGGCGATAATCCACCCTAAACGCAACCCCGTCAGCGCATTCGATTTTGATAGCGAGTTCGTAACAATGGTATGATCATACAGCTTCGCTAGCTCGGCCGCATCATCGATGAACGACTGTTCACGATAGATCTCATCATGCAGCAACCATATCGGATCTCCACCGCGTGAACGTAATCCGGCAACGAGTTTCTCCGCTTCGACCCGTGAAATACTACGTCCGGTCGGATTACAGGGCGAACAAATGACGATCGCCCGCGTTCGTGGCGTGATTCCTCCGAGAATTCGTTCGGCATCGAAAGCGAAGTCGTCACTTTCGCGCATCACGCTTGTCGTTACCGTTATCCCTTCCAACGCGGCCATTTTGACATATGATGGAAAGGCCGGCTCGACGACGAGAAGGTCGTCGGTCGCCGGATTCACTATCGATTTAATGACCACATACATCGCCTCTTGCGAGCCTGTCGTCACGCATACATTCTCTGCCTCCGACATGCCCGGATAGCGATAATGGTTGGCGATGAGAGCTCGTAATTCAGGATCGCCTGCATTTTGCGTATAGCGCAAGCCATGCGTCCGAACGTACGCCATTGCCGCATCCAAGTGCATCTGTGTGGGCATTAATGACGGTTCGCCTAAGCCGAGGTCAATTGACGTCGCGCGTTTTTTTGCCGCAATTTGACGAATGAGCGATCCCGGAATCGCTTCAACCCGAGGATTCACGTTAGACCGCAACTTCGTAATGGCGAAGGGTCGCTTCAAGCGAGGTCTTTCGATCCGTGGCTTCCGAACGTTCACCGATAATCAGCGCGCACGGAACTCCAAATTCCCCCGCGGGAAAGTGTTTAGGAACAGTGCCTGGAATCACGACGCTTCGCGCGGGAATCTTACCCGTGCTTCGAACGGCTGTCGTCCCGCGAACATCGATAATCGGTGTCGATGCGGTGAGCACGACGCTAGCACCAAGCACGGCTTCACGTCCGACATGGACGCCTTCAACGACGATACAACGCGAACCGATAAATGCGCCATCTTCGATGATGACGGGTGCCGCCTGCGGAGGTTCGAGAACACCGCCGATGCCCACTCCGCCGGAAAGATGCACATCCTTGCCGATCTGCGCACACGATCCCACTGTAGCCCACGTATCGATCATCGTGTTCTCACCGACATACGCACCAATGTTTACATACCCCGGCATTAAAATGACACCGGGAGCAAGATAGGCTCCGAAGCGCGCCACTCCTGGCGGAACGCAACGCACTTTTGCCTGGTCGTAGTTGTTTTTGATCGGCAGCTTATCGAAATAGGCCGGAACGCCGCTGTCAGGATCACCCATCCAAACGACATCGCGCCGACGAAAATAGATCAGGATCGCCTGTTTAACCCACGCATGTACCGTCCAGGAACCGTCGCCATTCGGCTCGGCGACACGTAACTCACCGCGATCCAGCGCGCCGATGACATCATCGATGACACTGCCGGCCTGCGAGCGAGGATCGGCACCTGTGGCAAGAAATGAATGTACGGCGCGTTCCAACGACTCTAACACGAGGCGCATCTTGCTCGCAGTGGCATTCCTACCCTGCGAGCACGATGCACTCCGACCTTAATTCCCGAAGGAAACCGAGAACTGAACTTCTCTTGGAGCCCCAGGATCGGCAAGGATTCCGCCTGCGCCGATTGGCGTTCCCTGGCCATCACCACCGGCAAAGTAGTTTCCGGAGGTGACGTATTCAAATGGATTGTACTGCTTATCGAAGAGATTCGTCACCGAAAGACCGAGTGTCACTGGCTTTGCGCCGCTTCGAACGGTATAGCTGAGCCCAGCGTTCACCAAGTTGTACGAGGGAATTTGGAGGCCCGTTAAACTTGGCGTTCCATTGTTGTTATCCCACATTGCCTGCGGCCCGGTAAAGGCATCCGCAATACGACCAACAAGCAAATTTTTGCCGACGGGGACATCGTAGGACATACCAACGTTAAAGGTTGACGTTGGCGTTTGCGTTACCGGAAGACCACTGTAACTCGTGCCACCGCTAACATAATTCACGAAGATCGCGTGCGTAACGGAATACGATCCGAACAATGCAACGTTGGATGTTGGGTCAAACGCGAAGCTCGATGTTAATCCGCTATATCGTGAGGACCCACTTGCCGAAGATTGTTTTCCACCGGATCCGCCAACCGAGATCGGAATCCATTGATTGAGAAAATTCTCATTGAAAAACCCTAGCGTGAACGAAGCAAAACGCGGTTTTCCTTCTAGCGTGGCCCCGCCAAGTCGACGGAGAAATTTTGTTCCGACTTCGGCATCATCGCCAATTTCAGGCAAAAGCCCATTGACCGAAACTTTTTGGTAAGGACCGCCGGGTGACGTCGGTGGATTACGCAACGACCGAGCTAACGACGCATAAAACGCCAAGGACGGTGTTGCATCGAAATGCGTGGAAATCGAGGGTTCGACAGCTCGAAAGAGCGTTTGCGAATTAGGCTCGATGGTTTGATTATTCGTACACGTTCCATCCGGATTCTTATAGCATCCCGGGAACGCCGCATCGCCATTATTGACGAATGACGTAGCGAGTCCGATATAGCGCAATCCTGGAGTGATTCGAAAACGAGGACCGGCTTGAATTTGATCTTGCAGAAAGACGCTAAGATTATTGAGATAGAAATCATTGCTTCGGAATTTGGCCGGATTAGTAATGGTTGTCGGCGGGAAATTGCCTGGGCCAATAGGATTTGCATTCCAAAACGCGTTTCTTGTTTGATACTGAGCGTAAAACCCCTCAACTCCGAGGCCGAGTAAGTTTGCGCCAAGCCGATCCGATACGACGAGACGATCCGAATACGCATTCGAAAATGGGTTGTTATATTCGAACCGTTGCGTATTATCTTGCTGATCGAAATTCAAATCTTTGACATGTAGACGATCTCCATGCCGGAATGAGAGAAGATTTGAGAGGCTCACATGATCGTTAATTTGATATTGATAATCGGCAGCCATCACGCGCGTTGAATTTTGCGTTGTTTTGTTCCAAACGTTTAGAGGAAGAGCGCAATAATATCCACACGTTGCCTGGCTATACAAAGCTCCGGGAATGGCGTTTCCATTCGTGTCGAAGCCATTGACGGTAACAACTTGTGTCGGATTTGCCGGGCCATTTGTCAGCGGAGTCAACGGAACCAAATTCGGGCGCATCGCCGTTCCGTTTGTGTTATAGCCCATCAATGTCAACGTTCCGCGATCGAAGGAGTTCTTATATTCGAGAAGCGTTGCGTATCCGGTGCCGGGAGCAATCGCTCCGCCACCGTAGATTTGCCGAAAGCTATTTCCGAACTGACGCCCCTGAGCAAAGAGAAGCGCCGAGTGTGGCGTCAGCGGGGTATTAAAGCGCACTCCGTAGGTTTGCGCGCCATATGAGCCGACAGCCGACGAGACGTGGAGAGTTTGCCGCTGCGATGGGCTCAACGTAAAGAAGTCAATGGTTCCGCCGATGCTGTCGAACGTGCGATTAAACGGGTCGCCTGGACCGTAGGTGACGACGGCACCAGCCAACGTCGAGAGGTCCGGAATTTCGTTCGGTTCCCAAATCCCGGTTTGCGGGTTGTTGAGATACACTCCATTGAGCGTTACGCCGATCGTCCCGTTTTCAACGATACCGGCGTTATTCGCCCAGCCTTGTTTGAGGCCGCGAACGCTCAGCATTCCCTTGGCATTTCCAAGCGAAGAATAGCTCACATATTGCACTCCCGGTGCCGTCGCTAAAAGCGCCCCCGAGCCATAGGTCGGCTGCAGCATAGCAACCTGCTCTTGCCCTAGAACGACCTGGGTTTGCGAGCTGTTATGCGTATCTTGCGGAGAAATTAACCGCGCACCTGGATGCGTTGTAAGAATCAAATGAGCAATGACAGCCACAACCTCGATGCGCGCACTGCTTTCTTCGCCCAAAAATACCGGTGTAATGATCGGCGCGCTTTGGGAATAGCGACGATCCCGGACGATCATACGATACTGTCCCGGTGCGACATCGGAAAACGAGTAGGAACCGTGAACATCGGTATGCGTGGTCAAGGTTTGATTGGTTCCGATACCAAGAGCCTCGACAACGACATCGGCGACCGGCACGTGCGAAACGGTACGCACCACGACGCCACGAATTCCGGTCGGCATTCCGGCGGCTTGGACAGTCCCGATTGTGCCAAAAGACAACGTTGCCGCAACTATCGCGCAAACGCTCAAAAATTTCTTCATTCCGTGTCGAAGCCTTTCGTTCGTCACTCTATTGCAAGAAAAAATACGGGTAGCTCCCGCTACCGTCTCGAGCACGTTATCAAGGGCTGATTAATTTCTCGTTATTGCAAATGAGGCGTCTATTAAGAGGGCTTCAAGGAGACATTATTTCCCGCAAGCGGTAAGGAACGTGCGCGTCGCGGCGAAGAACCCAGTCTAGCGCCAATCGTTCCGGAGGGATCATCGTGCCGAACTCACCAGAGGTCGAAGCCCGCATCAATGCCATCCGCTTTTTAGCCTGCGATGCAGTGCAAAAGGCCAACTCCGGTCACCCGGGCATGCCACTCGGGGCCGCTGCCACCGCCTATACCTTATGGACAAACCACCTCCGTTTCGACCCAAGTGAGCCCGCTTGGTTCGACCGTGATCGCTATGTCCTCTCGGCCGGGCACGGATCGGCGATGCTGTACGCCCTCCTTCACCTTTATGGCTACGATGTCACGCTCGACGACCTTAAAGCGTTCCGGCAATGGGGCAGCAAGACGCCGGGACACCCCGAGTTCCGGCATACGCCTGGCGTCGAGGCAACAACCGGACCACTCGGGCAGGGCATTGCAAATGCCGTCGGGATGGCCATCGCGGCGGCCCATGAAGCCGCGCTCTATAATCGTGATGGCAAGGCAATCGTCAATCGACGCATTTACGCTCATTGCGGCGACGGCGATTTAATGGAGGGCATCAGCCAGGAGGCGATTTCGCTGGCCGGTCATCTGCGTCTCGGCAATCTGACGTTCATCTATGATGATAACCGCGTTTCTCTGGCCGGGCCGACGGACCTCACCTATGACGAGAATCGCGATGAACGCTTCGAGGCCAGCGGTTGGCATGTCGAATCGATCAAAGTCAAGCATGGCAATGACGTCGAGTCGATCGATGAGGCACTCGCTCGAATCAAAAAAATCACCGATAGGCCCACCTTACTCCGCGTCCGTACGCATATCGGCTATGGATCGCCTCTGCAAGATTCGTTTAAAGCGCATGGCGAGCCACTGGGTGCGGAAAATCTTGCGAAGACGAAAACAACGCTCGGCTGGCCGGTCGAACTGAGTTTTTTGGTTCCCGATGAGGTCGCCGCATTTTTCACAAAACTCGCCTCGCAAAAAAAACAGGAACGTCGCGCGTGGGAAACGCTTACGGGGAACTTTTCACCGCCACCGATGGCAACACACCTTCCCTGGCCTGATTTTGATGCAAGCAACGGCGCTCTTGCTACGCGAGATGCCGGCGGAATCGTGATGAACGCCGTCGCATCGGCACTCCCGCAACTTATTGGCGGCAGCGCCGATCTCGATCCGTCGACAAAAACGTACCTAAAGGACTGTGGAGATTTCGAGCCGGGCCAGTTTGACGGGAGAAACGTTCACTTTGGCGTGCGCGAACACGTCATGGGCGCGATCGCCAACGGCATCGCCTATCATGGGGGTTTCCTGCCGTTCACTGCGACCTTCTTTAATTTTCTCGATTATATGAAGCCCGCGGTTCGACTCGCCGCGCTGGCACAACTTCACACAGTTTTTGTGTATACGCACGACTCGATTTTTCTTGGCGAGGATGGACCGACGCATCAACCGGTCGAACAACTCGCAACGCTGCGAGCCACACCCGGTCTTACCGTTTTCCGTCCTGCCGATGCCATTGAAACACGCGATGCATGGCGCTTTGCCGTCGAAAACGCCGACGGCCCGACGGTCATCGTTCTCACGCGCCAAAAAGTCCCTTTCCTCGGGGCGCGCAGCAGCGATGCAGCGCAAGGCGCCTACGTCATTGCCGACGCGGAGGGAGCGCAACTCGCCATCATTGCCACCGGTTCGGAAGTCAGTCTCGCCTGCGAAGCAAAGAAACTCCTCGATGCAAAGGGAGTAGCTACGCGTGTGGTCTCAATGCCGTCGTGGGAGCGCTTCGAAGCGCAATCGATCGACTATCGTGAGAGCGTTCTTCCTGCCTCGCTCAAACAACGTGCCTCCCTTGAAGCGGGATCAACCCTCGGGTGGCATCGCTGGATCGGAGCCGACGGTTTAGCAATCGGCGTCGACCGCTTCGGGGCATCCGCACCGATGGCATCAATCGCCGAACACTATGGATTTACTGCGACGCAAGTCGCCGACAACATCCTCGCCCATTTTCCCACTCGTTAGGAGCATCTATGTCGAGTCCAATGAACGATCTTCTCGCTGCGGGCCAATCCGTTTGGCTTGATAACCTCCGGCGAAGCATGTTTGCCTCCGGCGAATTAGCACGCCTCATAGAATCCGGCCTACGCGGCATGACCTCAAACCCGACGATTTTCGAGAAAGCAATCGGCACAGGGAATGATTATGATGCGCAGTTACAATCGCTCATTGGAACTCAGCGCGATCCCGATGCGCTTTTCTGGGATCTTGCCATCGAAGATATCCAGCATGCTTGCGATGCTTTTCACCAACTCTACGAATCATCGGAAGCCGGCGATGGCTACGTTAGCCTTGAAGTCTCGCCATTACTCGCGGCCGACACAGCCGGTACGATCGCGATGGCAAAAGACCTTTGGAAGCGCGTCAATCGTCCGAATCTGATGGTGAAAATCCCGGGAACGAACGAAGGCATCGCCGCAATCGAAGAATGTATTTACGCCGGAATTAACGTCAATGTCACGCTCATTTTTGCCATCGAAATGTACGAGAAAACTGCACGTGCATATATTCGCGGCTTAGAACGTCGCCTGGCCGACGGCAAGCCGATCACTCGGATTCGTTCGGTGAACAGCGTCTTCGTTTCGCGTATCGATACGGCGGTGGACAAACTCCTCGAGGCACGCATCGCAAAGGGCGATAAGCTTACGGGCTTGCTTGGGAAAGCCGGGATTGCAAATCTCAAACTTACCTACGCAAAATTTAAAGAACTTTTCCTCGGGGATGCGTTCGCGCACATCGCCTCCGCCGGCGGGCATCCGCAGCGCCCACTCTGGGCATCGACGTCGACGAAAAATCCGGCCTATCCGGATCTCCTTTACGTCGATACAGTCGTCGGAAAGCACACCGTCAATACCATGCCTCCAAATACCCTCGATGCACTTCTCGATCATGGGAAAATCGTCCCGGATACCGTCGAAAGTAACCTTGAGCAGGCACGTTCGACGATGCAGGCTCTCGCGGATGCTCAAATTTCGTTTTTCGAGGTAACGCATCAATTACAAATTGAGGGTGTTCAATCGTTTTCCGATTCGTTCGTCGCCCTACAAGCTGCGATTGCCTATAAACGCGACCACCTTGCAACAGGCAAAGAACGGGTGGCACTTTCGCTCGGTTCCTACGCAAATCAATACAACAACGGCATTGAGTCGCTCGTCGCAAAGAATGCATTGACGCGCTTATGGAGCCACGACGCAAGTTTATGGTCGGATGCCCCGGAACATCGCGCAATCATTGAAAAATCGCTTGGTTGGCTTGATATTGCCGCGCGTCTCCACGAGGAGGTTCCGAAGCTTCAAGCGTTTGCAAACACGGTCCGACAGTCGTTCTCCCACGTTGTCGTTCTCGGAATGGGCGGAAGTTCGCTCGCGCCGGATATTTTGCACGATACCTTTGGGAACAAACATGGGTATCCGACGATGCATGTTCTGGATTCAACCGATCCACAACAAATCGCCGAACTCGAAGCCGCCCTGGATATTGCACGCACGCTTTTCATCGTTGCGTCAAAAAGCGGAACGACCACCGAACCGGACGCATTCTATCGCTATTTCCACGCGCGAGTATCTGCCGTCGTCGGTGCGGCAAAAGCCGGCGGGCATTTCGTCGCCATCACCGACCCGGGAACGCAACTTGCCGCCGAAGCCAAGAGCAACGGGTTTCTCGCCTGCTACGAAAACGATGCGAATATCGGCGGACGTTACTCGGCGCTCTCCTACGTCGGCATTCTCCCTTCGGCACTCTGCGGATACGATATCGCACTCTTGCTCGATCGTGCTATCGGAGCGATGCACGAGAACGACCGTAGCGTGGCGGCATCCGATGCACCGGCGATTCGTTTCGGCGCGGCCATCGGCTCCTTAGCGAAGGCCGGAAGAGATAAACTGACGATTATCACGCACCCCACGATCAAGGCCTTCGGAGCCTGGTGCGAACAACTCATTGCTGAATCGACGGGCAAACTCGGGACCGGCATTATCCCCATCGAAAGCGAACCGTTAGGCGCACCCGCTGTCTACGGCGATGATCGCCTCTTCGTTTATGTCGGAAGTGGGCTCCCGAACGCAGATGCAGCGGACGAAGCAAAACTCGCAGCTCTTGAGGCCGCCGGGCATCCCATCATTCGTCTCGCTATGAACGACGCATATGATCTTGGCGAGCAGTTTTTGCGTTGGGAAATGGCGACGGCGTTTGCCGGCGTTATTCTGGGCATCGACGCATTCGATCAGCCGAACGTGCAAGAATCAAAAGATAATACGAAAGCCTTACTGTCACAATTTGCGACGACCGGAAAACTTCCGCAGCCGAGCGTCGTGGTCGGCAACGATCATTGCGAAGCATCGCTGCTCAAAGGAAGTCTCGGCGTCGGCGCTCACTCCATCGAGCAAGCCATCGCCTCAGTTCTCGCGCAACTCAAAGCCGGCGACTATCTCACGTTCTCGGCGTATGTCGCCCGCAATGAAACGCACGAACATCTCTTGCAGAATCTACGAACCCGAGTCCGCGACGCGAAACATGTCGCGACAACCGTCGGATTCGGCCCTCGCTTCCTCCATTCGACCGGGCAGCTTCACAAAGGCGGGCCCGATTCCGTGCTCACGGTACAAATCGTCCACGACTCAGCTCACGATCCGATGATCCCAGGTATGCATGTCGGATTCCGAACGCTGATTGCCGCTCAATCGTTAGGTGATTGGCAGTCGCTTGATTCTCGGAACCGACGCGGAATTCGCATCCATATTATCGGTGATCTTGCTAACGGCTTACGCGATTTTACCAACCTCTTGGAAGAAGCACTCGCCTCGCGCGTTTAAGCGCATCGCACAACCGAAAAGGATTCCAAATGCACATTGCCATGGTCGGACTCGGAAAAATGGGCGCGAATATGACGACGCGACTGCTCGCCGGAGGGCATCATGTTGCCGTCTACGATCGTAGCGATTCCGCCGTTGCCGCATGCGTCGCCGGCGGCGCTATGGGGAGCACATCGCTTGCCGATCTCGTCGGGAAACTGACCGAATCGCCGAAAGTCGTGTGGGTGATGGTGCCTTCGGGCAAGCCGACAGACGACACCATCGATGCGCTCGCCGCGCTTCTGACGCCGGGCGATATTATTATCGACGGCGGTAACACCAATTACAAAGACGGTCTTGCCGCATACGAACGCTGCAAATCCAAGTCCATCGCTCTCGTTGATGCGGGAACGAGTGGTGGAATTTGGGGCCTCAAAGAAGGCTACTGCCTCATGGTGGGCGGCGACGAGGTTGCGGTTCGCACGTGCGAACCGATCTTTCTCACCCTTGCTCCCCCAAACGGCTATGCACATGTTGGCCCGGCGGGAGCCGGCCACTTCTCGAAGATGGTGCACAACGGTATTGAATACGGATTACTGCAAGCCTACGGCGAAGGATTTGAAATCCTAGAAAAATCGCCGTTTGATTTCGATCTTAAACAGCTTGCCGAAGTTTGGCGCAATGGAAGCGTCGTGCGCTCGTGGCTCCTCGATCTGGCCGCTCTCGCTTTTACTGAAGACGCAAAACTTGCATCTATTCGCGGGTACGTTGATGACACCGGAGAAGGTCGCTGGACCATCCAAGCCGCACTTGAAGAAAACGTTCCGGCGCCGGTCATCACACTTTCACTCCTTGCGCGGTTTGCCTCACGACAAGATGAATCATTTAGCGCCAAATTTGTCGCCGCGCTTCGCAATCAATTCGGCGGACATGCCGTAAAAAGTGAACCTAAAGCATGACAGATGTGATGACCGCACCAACTCGCCGCGCGACGAACCCATTGCGCACCGGCCTTGCCACAGATCGACTTGCCGACCCGTGCAGCATCGTCTTCTTCGGCGCATCGGGTGATCTATTCAAGAGAATGCTCTTCCCAGCGATCTATGCGCTGCGTGAAAAAGGTATGTTGCCTGCCGCATTCGGACTCGTTGGATTTTCACGCTCGAAATATAGCGACGACGCCTTTCGTCAATACTGCCACGATCAACTCTCGCAATTTTCTGCGAACGGTGCTCCTTCAGCTGATATGTGGGATGAATTCTCCGAACGCATCTCCTACGTGAGCGCCGATTTCGACGACGAGCGTCATTACGCAGATCTCAAGGCGATTCTTGAACACAATGATGAGACACTTCGAACCGGTTCTAATCGTCTGTTCTATCTTTCAACGCCACCGTCGCTCTTTCCGAAAATCGTCAAGAACCTTGCTGCTGTTGGCCTTGATCCACGGAGCAACACCAAAGGCTGGACACGGATTATTATTGAAAAACCGTTCGGCATAGATCTCGCATCGGCGCGAGCTTTACAGGCAGAAATCGAAGAATTTTTTGATGAACGGTCGATCTATCGCATCGATCACTATCTCGGGAAAGAACCCGTACAGGATCTTCTCGCGCTGCGTTTCGCAAATACGATTTTCGAACCGATCTGGAATCGAAATTACGTCGATAACGTCCAGATCACCGCCGCCGAGACGCTCGGTGTCGAATCCCGCGGCGGGTATTATGAAACCTCGGGAGCGCTGCGCGACATGTTGCAGAATCACGTGTTGAACTTGCTTGCTCTCGTTGCGATGGAGCCGCCGACCGACTCGGGTGCAGATGCCATTCGCACCGAAAAATACAAGGTCTTTGCGGCGATTGAACCCCCAACGACCCGCGATTTCGCGTCGATTAGTGCCCGCGGACAGTATGGGCCAGGGAGCGTTTCCGGGGACGCCGTTCCCGGCTATCGTACCGAAGCCGATGTCGATCCCGCTTCGAATACCGAGACGTTCGCGGCCTTAAAACTCTTCGTGCAAAATTGGCGGTGGGCCGGAGTTCCATTTTACGTTCGCAGCGGGAAGCGCCTGGCTCGGAAATGCAGCGAAATTGCCGTCACCTTTAAACCCGTTCCACATCGACTGTATGGCGAGCGCACCGATTCCATCGAGCCCAACGTCCTGGTCGCAAAAATTCAACCGGATGAGGGCATCTCGCTCCGCTTTGAAGCGAAGGTCCCGGGGCCGAAGCAACATATCCGCAGCGTCTTCATGGATTTCAACTATGGGAGCGGCTTCGGCATTGAATCCCCGCCGGCATATGAGCGCCTCCTTGCCGACGCGATGCGAGGAGATCAAACGCTCTTCACGCGATGGGATGCCGTCGAAAAGGCCTGGGAAATCGTCGAACCCGTTCTTGAATATTGGCGCTCCACGCCGGCTGAGTTCCCGAACTATGAGGCAGGGGGGCAAGGCCCGAAATCGGCTTTTGATCTCTTCGCAGGATGGCGGCAGCTCTAATGGACGCGCGCGTCGCCCCGCGAACAACGAGCATCGTCCTCGTCGCATTCGTCGATGATGCCGAGATCGAACGGTGGCTTCACGAGCGACTTGAAGCATTCGCGACAAAGCATCCAGCGCGCATCATACTGCTCGATGCGTCGTGCAACGCAACGGCCGACCGCGATGAAGATCTCTGGTCGATTCGCGGCGTGCGCGATGTCGATGTCCTCGATCTCTGTGCGCTCGTACGGGAACTCGCTCCCTATGGCCGCCATTTGAGCTTGCTCTGGGCAGCTCGATCGATCTCCGATCCGCGTTTCATCGAGCTTGCCGACGAAGCCGATTCAATACTGCTTGATAGTTCACGCAGCGTCACCGATATTTCCGATTTGAGCGCACTTATTGCTTACATTCGCGACCACGATGAGCGTCTCGTGCATGATCTGGCGTATCTTCGTCTGCATCCTTGGCAAGAAATGATTGCAAGTTGTTTTGATGAACGCGTCCATCTCGATCTCATCGATTCGGTCACTACCATCGAAATTACCGCCGGATCGGATGCCGAATCGTGGTACCTGTTGGCTTGGATATGCGATCGCATCGGTCACAGGATCCCCCATAGATTTTATCGTGAAGGCACCGCTCGTCGGGTACGTTCCGTGGCCTTGGTAGCCCCTCATGCGCGATTTTGCGCGGAACTTATCGAGGGCGAGGAAGTCCGCATAAGTATTACCGGATCGCAACCGCGAGCGCCGAGAACCGAGCGACTCAACGACGTCGATATTCTCGCATTGCTCGAACGCGCAATTCTGGCAAAAGAAAGCGACCCACTCTTCCACCCGACACTTCGCGAGCTAGGCAGTCTCCTCGCAGCAGAACATTCAAACCCTGAATGACATTTGAGATTTTCAATACCGCAATCGATGTCGCGACCGAACAAACAGATCGCATTATTCGCGACGCACAGGAAGCCATTGCAACGCGCGGACGTTTCACCATTGCCTTAGCCGGTGGATCGACACCGAAGGCAACCTACGGCCTCTTGGCGCAACACCCATATCGCGCGGCGGTAGATTGGACGCGCGTTCATATCTATTTCGGGGACGAACGCTGTGTGCCACCAAGCGATCCGCAATCGAATTTTCGCATGGCCTCGGACGCGTTACTCGATCATGTTCCAATTCCGCGAGGACAGATCCATCGTATGCGCGGCGAGGACGACCCAACACAAGCGGCAGTTTCCTATGCGAACGAAATGACACGAGAGCTCGGCGAAATGCCGGTATTCGATTGCGTCCTCTTGGGCATGGGGCCAGACGGACATACCGCATCACTTTTTCCCGGATGCGATCCCTTCACCGAATCGGAGCGACTCGTTCGTGCCGTGTACGCAGATACGTTTGCCATGTGGCGCATTACCCTGACCCCGACGGTTTTCAATGCCGCGCGCCACGTCCTCTTTGCCGTGACGGGCGCCGAGAAATCACGTGCGCTGCAGATAATTCGTCAAGGCCATGCCGCAAGCGAATCCTACCCTGCAGCAGCAATCAATCCGAGTAACGGAACGCTTACCTGGCTCCTTGACCGAACGGCCGCTGGCGAAGATACGTCTCCAGCGCCAGAGCATAGGCCAAAGCACTAAGCTCATCGGCCATTAGCAGCTCCGAGTCGCGCATCCAATGAGCGCCCATGCGATGCTTCATTTTTTGCCTGTTCCCTTTCCAATGTTGTCAACCGAAATATGATTTATCGATAGAATCGACCCTGTGGCTTGCTCCAAACCAACGACGGCTTTATTGAGATTCGTTTGCGCCTGCAGTTCAAGCCCGCGACTCTCCGCAAGTTGCACCTGGCGTTGCAAGACGAGAAATGTCGTCGATACGCCATTCTTAAATTTTCGCACTTCACTTGCATAGACTGCTTCGCTTGCCTGACGCGCGCTACGTGCGGCGGCAAGGCTCGCCAATGCCGTCTGATAATTCTGCACCGCATTCTGCACATCGACGACGATGCGCGATATGGTGCCGGCTTCTTGAATGTTTGCAATCCGCTCTTGCTGCTTAGCGATGCCAACTAAACCTTTGGCCGTGCGATTTCCGAACGGCAAACTGACATTGATCGTCGCAGAATACGTCGGAAAGCGATTTTCCAACAAGTTCGTGATCGATTGCGAGAGACCGCCGGTCAGATAGGCCGGCGTCGGCGTATTGCCACCGGCTAAGAGAGGGATCTGTTGCGCAGGAGGCAAGGTTTTGTTCACTGCCACGATGAGCGCATCGATCGCCTGGTCCTGTTGTACGGTCTGCAAAGTAAACGGATTCGTCGGCGCTTGCGAACCGGCAAATCCATTCGTCTGATATCCCAACGTCAGGTCAACTTGTGGCTTGAGCTGATCGTGGGCAAAGGCGTATTGCACATCGGCACTCCGTCGTGCATCGATGGCTTCTCTCATTTCGGGACGATTCGCAAGCGCCATTTTGACGAGTTCGTCCAGCGGCGCAACCGTCGGAAGACGGAGAACCGGCGATGTCGGCACGAGGTTAGCTCGCCAAATCGGATCCGACGGATCGGAAACGAGGAGCCCTTTGAGACGATTCTGCAAAACGACAACCGATTGTAAGGCGACAAAAACGTTCTCTTGAAAAATCGATACTTGTGTCGATGATTCAACGGCCTCGATTGGGGCTGCCGCTCCACTCTTGGCCAAGCGAAGATTCGAACGCTGTTGCACAACGGCTTGCCGGAGCGCCGATTCCCGAATGGCGACGTTGCGCCACGCAGCGACGAGATCCCAATAGGTATTCTCGACGTCTCCAAGCGTTTGGGATGCGTTCGCCAATGCTTGAGCCGATGTGACATCGGATCCGATGACCGCTAAGCGATACCCCTTCCGTGCCGAATCGATTGCTGCTCCGCGAAGAATTGGTTGCATAAACGAGACCGAAAGGTTCGAGGGATAATACGGATTAAATGTATTGAAAACGGTGTTGTTATCCACTCGGGAAGACGAAACCGAAACGCTGTACGTTTGACCGCCTGCAAGCGCCCCGCCGATTCCGCCCGCCAACGTCTGCTGATTCTGAACAATTGGGCCAAAATTCGGCCCCGCAAAAAAACTGTTCGTCGGTGGCTGCTTCGAATAGCTGACCGAAGGTGCAATTTGAAAGTGCACGTCGTAGGCACCTGACGCCGCAACTATTTGATAACGCGCGATACGAACGTTCGCTCGGGCAATTTGTACATTCGGATTTTTCGCCAGGGCCATGCCGATGGCGTCTTCAAGCGAAAGGCCAACAAACGGTTGCGAGGTGATCCCGGTAACATTGGCAAGTGTCGTTTTTGCATTGGGAGCCCGATAACCGCGTGCCACGTCGGGAACCTTCGGCAAAATTGGCGCGCTGGGAGATGGCGGCAAAACAACGTGCTTGACATGCGCGGCAGTAACTGCCAGCACAGGCGTTGGAAGTAGTGAAGCGATGACAAACAATGCGAGCAGCGAGTATTTCACGGTACGCTCCTATTCAGCCGGTAGTGGGCCGTCGAGGCGAGGTTTGTTGAGCAATAAGACGAGTGGTGCAAGGGCAATGGAGAGAATTCCGACAACGCGTGACGTATCCGCATACGAAAGCACCAACGCCTGGGACGAGACGATGTTCTCAAGATTCGCCCGCGCGATGGGCGAATGTTGTCCACCATTCGCCGCCAAAAAATCGCGGGTAACGGGTCGCGCCAGCGTGGTGCCGGCAGCCAACTCCGCTTGGTGAGTGGTCACTCCGCGGACGAGCATCGTCACCAAAATCGCAGTAGCAATCGATCCACCGACCTGGCGGGAGAGATTGAAAAAGGCGGAGGTCGAGGGGACATCCTTTTGCGGAACGCCTCCTAGCACCGCCATCGAGAGTGGCACGAAGATCTGCGACATGCCGATCCCGCTAATAATAAGGGTCAGAATAAAATTCGGAAACTGAGATTCCGGCGTCGTAACATTTGCCAGCATCCAATTGGAAACACCCAAGAGCACGAATCCCAACGCGGTCGAGATACGCACATCGATAATACCTCGTCCGGCGAGTATCGCCGTAATCGGAGTAAAGATCATCACGGCCAAGGCGCGTACAAAAATCGTCAGTCCTGAAAGCGTCGCGGTAAAACCAAGTGAATTTTGCAGATATTGCGGCAAGACAAGGATCGATCCGTAGAGACTGATTCCGAGCACCGCCCCCAATAGGCTCCCGGCCACCACCTGACGCAGACGCAATACGTGTAAGTCGACAACGGGGATGCCCGAACGTAGCGTCCAGATGACGAAACTTACGATACCAACGACCGCTAACCCGGTAAACAAGCGAATTCCGCCATCGGAGAACCAATCGTTTTGCTGGCCCTGATCGAGCACGTATTGCAGCGATCCAAGCCCCATCGCGAGCAACGCAAGTCCAATCCAATCCAATTTTGAGGCCGTCGGTTTTTCGGGATTACGCATGTAAAAATACGTCAGAAGCGCGGCCATGATTCCGATGGGAAGATTGATAAAAAACGCCCATCTCCAGGTGAGATTATCGGTGATAAAGCCGCCGAGAACCGGGCCCATCGCCGGGCCGACGATCACGCCCATCGCAAAGATTCCCTGAGCTGCGCCTTGACGATTCATTGGAAACGTATCTCGCAGCGTTGCCTGCGAAGTCGAAATCAATCCGCCCCCGCCCAGACCTTGAATGATTCGCCAAAAGACGAGTGCGCCGAAGCTTGGCGCGAGGCCGCACATCAACGATGCAATCGTGAATATGACAATCGAAGCAAAGAAGTACTGACGTCGCCCAAATCTTCGTGCAAGCCACGGGGTAATCGGAATCACGACAACGTTCGCAATGATGTAGCCCGTAACGATCCATGCACCCTGATCGACCGGAACGCCGAAATTCCCCTGAATATTCGGCAACGCAACGTTGACAATCGTTGTATCGATAATCTCCAGCAACGTTGCCGAGATCACAGCGATGACAACAAGCACCCGGCGTAGCCCGTATTCGACGACTACGCTTTCTTCAGGTTGCACGGTGCAGGCCTATTTAACCTTGACGTTCGTTTCGACGGACATACCTGTTCGTAGCGGCATATCGGCGCGCTGATCATCGATCGATATACGAACCGGAACACGCTGCGTTACCTTTACGAAATTGCCGGTTGCATTTTGCGAAGGAACAAGAGCGTACGTATTTTGCGAGGCCGGATTGATAGACACTAACGTGCCATGAAAGGTCACCGACGGATACGCATCGACGGAAATATCTACTGGCTGCCCCGGCTTCATATCGGTAAGCTGAGTTTCTTTATAGTTTGCCGTGATATACAAATTCTTGGCCGGAATAATCGTCATCAACGTCAAGCCGGCTCCAACCGTTTGCCCCACTTCCGCGCTTTTTTCGCCGACATATCCATCGATCGGCGAAACAATATGCGTATAGGAAAACGCCAACTTCGCTTGATTGAGCGCGGCAAGAGCCGCCTGGACTTGGCTATCGTTCGAGCTTTGCGCAAGCTTGCCGTTTGCCGTGGTGACACCACCTTGAGCCCCGCCGACGCGTTGACTCGCGGCAGTGACGTTTGCATCGGCAACGCCGACTTGCTGACGGGCAGCCGCCAGTTGTGCGGCCGCAGCCGCAGCCGCAGCACGGGCGGCATCAAGCTGAGAACTGGCAACATCCCCGGTGGCGACCAACGACTGCGTGCGACGGAGATCAGCCGATGCCTTATCGTAGGCTTCTAATGCAGCAGGAACCTGCGCACTCGCAACGGCTACTTGCGCCTGCGCAGCGGCAACCTGCGCCACAGAACCGGCGACATCCGCATTGGCAACGGCAAGACCACCCTGGCTCTGCTCCACCTGCGTACGCTGATTTGCGACGGCAAAATTGTAATTCGCTTGCGCCTGTGCAAGGCGCGCCTTTTCATCGGCATCATCCAAAACGACCAATATCTGGCCTTTGTGAACGTACTGGTTGGTTGTGACGGTGATACTATCGATGCGTTCGTTGATTTTACTCGTGATCGCAACGACATCGGCATCGATGCGAGCGTCGTCGGTACTTTCATGCACGGATGCATAGGCATACCATTTCAACCCGAAAATGATGAGAACCACGGCAGCTATACCGCCGATTATGCCAAAAATGACCCTTTTTCGCGGTCCGCCGTTCGAACCGTCCTGCTCCGTCTGGGGGTTCTCCATGGTTACCTAGCTCCTTACGCCGTTGAGGAAGACATCGATATAGAAACGTAGTGAGGCCTCCGGGTTTGCATATACTTCAGGATCCGGAAATTTCAACTGGGACATCACATGTGAAAAAACCAATCCCATGAACACGCGTGAAAGCCTCTTTGCATCGCCTTTGAGCTCGCCGGTGGCGATTCGTCGGCTCATATACTCCATAAGCACATGCTGGATCGCCTCCGGAGCTCGCCAAGCCTGATCGCCGAGGGAGATGAGCGGTTCATCCAGGGGATCGTGCTGCTCAACCATCGACCAGCGGATCATATCCTGAAGGCCTTCCATGCGTTCCATGAGGACGCGACCAAGCTCAAAGAGATCTTCATCGATGTTTCCGGAGAGCTTGGTGGCTATCGCTTGGAGTTCGACTGCCGGGCAGAAGCGCTGCGCAACGGCGGCGACAATGCCTTCCTTATTTCCGAAATGCCGAAAGATCGTCGCCTCGTTGACTCCGGCCATTTCGGCGATTTCACGCGTCGTAGCACCGCGCTTGCCTTTGCGGCCCATGACCTCGCGGGCGGCCACGACAATACGCTCGCGCGTGAGATCGGGAGAGCTTATCCGTAGCTCATGCGGTGGAGGTGTCGACTGCATCACGTTCATTGGCGGTGGAACACCGCATCGCTTACCGCGACGTTCGTCTGATACGGATCATATGATGAATCGGCGACCGCACGGACATGCGGAATATCGATTTCGGCGTGCTGCGAAACGATGACTGAATATCCGCCTTCAAGTGCATAGCGTTGCGTCATCACGATGCGACCGCCAGAGGTGTAATGCCACTCCATCCGGTCCAACGTATACGATTTCGGATTCACGTAGGCGAGCGCATAATCCAAGATCGTGCTGTGAATCTTTTTCGTAAGTTTCAGCACAAGATATGGCTTTCCATCAAGCGCCGTCGGAGCCAATAACTCAATGTTTTCGGTGCGTAGCCATGATGTTGGATCGCCGACATCATCAAATAACCGGGGAAACGATTTTGCATACCACGGCACTTTATCGAAGACCACTTCATAGTTGTTCGGACGTTTAAAATATGACGTTCCGTCAAGATTTGACGCGTACCACGGAAAATTATTCATCTTGAAATGAATATGAACGCGGGCGCGATACGACGATAGCGACGGGTTTCGAGCGATCATTCTGTCGACGACGGTTTGCGCGTCGGTCGCCTCGGCCGTACGCCCGAGCGTTGGAACGAGCAACGCGAGAATGAGCATCATCCCTGCAAATACGCGCTTCATTATGCCGCCGCCTCACGACGCCGAAGGGGAATCAGCCGATCCAATCCCGCGCGTACAAAATCCTCGCGCACTGCGGCAGTCGTCGTTTCGGCGAGCATATCAAGATTCAGCCGGCGGGCTTCCCGCAAGAGCGTGATCAACCCCCGGATCGCCTCGTCGGGAAGACTGGCCCAGCCGTCGAGATCCAGGACGACCTGGGTATAGCCCGCCTCAGCGGCCGCATCCAGTTCACGGGCAACGTTGGAAAGCGCTTGGGGCCCATACGAAAGACCCATTGTTCGTCTCTTTACTATCATAATTCTCTGCAAGTAAGTACTTGCATGCCGAGAATAGCATCTTCCCTCAATGCATGCAAGTACCCACTTGCACAGCAGGGCCGCCGCGCGTTCGGCGCGCAGGAGAGCCCCATGGACCAATCCACCTTGGCCTCATTGCAGATACAAGCGGGCCTCGTTCCCGGGAGCATCGTTCTCGATGACCTCTCCGGAGTGCCAATCGCCATCGACGCCGACGCGCCGATCTATCCGGCCTCCATCATCAAGGTACCGCTCGTCGCCGCGGCCCTGACGCTCGTTGAGGCGAAGGAGCTTGATCTTGGCCAATCGGTGACGATTGCCGAGCGAAATATGACGACCAACGACGCGGAGTCTCCGCTCGTCCCGGGCTTTACGACCACCCTTGAGGATCTGTGCGAGCGGGCCATCAGGCGCTCCGATAACGTCGCGACAAACGAGCTCTTCGACCGTATCGGGCGAGCTCGCGCAACGGCGATCGCTCATGACCTCGGTTTGACAAACACGCTCTTCGCGCGAAAACTTTCCGGAAGCGACCCCTTAATTGTCGATCCGGAGTGGAATGGAACGTCGCGCAACGCGCATCCCGCTAGCGATGCGGCAAGGCTTCTCCGCTCCGTTGCGCTGCACGAATACACATGGTCAGCGCGCATTGGAGCGATGTTACGCGCACAGGTCTGGAACGACAAACTCTCCATCGGCACATTCCCCGGCGATACGTTTGCGCATAAAACGGGCGATACCAGTGCGGTCACCCACGACGCCGGCATCCTGAAAACGCACGATGGCCGCGTTTACGTACTTGTCGTCTACGCGGCCATCGAATCGAATGAGGCGAATAACGCGCGTTTTGGCGCGTTTATGCGGGCCCTACGGCCCTTGCTCTAGGGTTACTGCGCGTCCCCGTCGTTATCGTTTTTCTTCGTCTTCTTCATCATCATGCCGCCCGCAGCGTGATATCCGGCTGCTTTTGCAGCGGACGCGCACATGAATTTCCCATGCTTGGTTTTGCCATACATCGCATCGCCAGCCAAGTGGTAGACCTTGGTCTTCGTATTTGCCCAGACAGGCTTTGTTGCTCCGCAATGCATGTTTGCGGGGGCCATCATTCCGGCAGCGTTGCTCATCGAGCCCGTCGATCCCGGGGTCCCGCCCGCTTCTGGAGTGGTTGGGGCGGCACTAGCAGTACTGGCAGCAGTAGCAGTCGCCGTAGCACCGGTCGATGTCGAGGCCGCATTTTTCGCAGCGCCGCAACCCGTGACCAACACGGCCAATGCAACAAGTGCGGTGAGTTTCGAAAGTGATTTCATCGTCGTTCTTCCTCCCAAGCGAGAGTCGTTAGCAAATGAGGCGCCTGGCGATAGCAGCAGTAGCTTGTCGCGCGCGGACCTCGAGATCGCTGGCTTCGCCGATAAAAACGCGCCTCCCGCCCACAAACGCTGCTTGAACCCATGATGATTCTGCGCGGTAAACCAAGCCATTCAGCGGCTTATTCCAAGGATCGATCCCCTGGGCATCCATGACGAGGAAATCGGCGAAATTGCCAACGGCAAAATCGCCGGCAGCAATACCAAGCGCCCGTGCCCCTTGTGCAGTCCCGAGATCAAATGCGACACGAGCCCCGAGTGCCGCGCCATCGCGTCGATCGACTTTTTGCAAATACGATGCCGCCCGAATCTCGTCGATGAGCGACGGCTTCACATCTGCGTCCGTTCCCAATCCCATCGTCACGCCCAACGCTTGCAAACCGATGACATCGCAGACACCATCGCCTAAATACATGTTCGTCACGGGATTGTGAACAACGGCGGACCGGCGTTCGGCCAGCAAGCGCTTCTCTTCTTCGCTGATAAAAATTGCGTGCACCGCAACCGTCCGCTCATTGAGCGCATCGAGACGGTCCAAAAGCATCACCGGTGTCGCGCCGTGGGCCGCCAGGGTCTGCTCGCCTTCGTACGCGGCCTCGGCAACGTGAATGTGCATTTTACATCCATACTCGGCTGCGTATTGTGAGGCGATGCGAATCATTTCGGGGGAGGCGGCATGGAGCGAATGCGGCGCAATGCAGACATTTGCTTCCGGGAATCGCACACGGAGATCATCGGTTCGCGCGATCGCATCGTCGATGGACTCGCGGAATGCATTGGGAGCATAGTCGGCGTCCATCCAGGTTCGTGCAAAAACCAAACGGATTCCGGTTGCAGCCGCAGCGGCAATCGCGGCCTCCGCGTGCGCGTTCCCTGAACCATTGAGATAAAAGAACTCCGTCACGGTTGTGATGCCGGCCGCGAGCATTTCACAAAACGCGCTCACAAAAACGGCATAAATATCGTCTGGAGTAAGGTGCGGAATGACGCGGTAGAGCGCATCGCTTCTCCAGGTTGCAAATGGAAGATCATCCGCCCAACCGCGTAAGAGAATTTGATACGCGTGGCTATGCCCATTAATAAAACCGGGAACGAGCAAGCGCGTCGATGGAAATGATCGTTCGGCAACGCCAGGATGACGATCCCGAACAGCAACATAATCGCCAGTATCGGCTATGCGACCACCTTCGATAACGAAGGCAAAATCGTCATACGTAGTTCCACTGACGATCGCTCGCGCTGCGCGAATCAGTTCACTCACGCGACTAACATTCCGGCTCGGTAGACGGCCGTTGCAAGATTTCCTCCGAATTGCCATCCGAACTCATCGGGCGCTTCGATAGTAAGCACGACGAAATCGGCAGGAGCGCCGACGCGCAACACGCCTGCATCGACGCGCATCGATGCGGCAGCTGCTCTGGTGACGCCGTAAAGCGCTTCCGGTGAGCTAACGCCAAACTCGGCTCGCGCAAAATACGCCACCGTCTGCAAATTCATGCAAGGCGATGTACCGGGGTTAAAATCACTCGCAAAAGCAACACTGCCACCCCGATCGAGCAACGCACGTACAGGGGCGCGCTGCGAAAGACCCAGATACGCAATCGTCGCCGGGCAGGCAACCGTCACGGCCTTCGTTGCGACCACCGCTGCAATATCGGCCTCGGTGATACAATTCGCATGATCGACGGCATCAACGCCAATCTCGCACGCCATTTCGGCTGCGTGACCATAGGCCATTTCGTCGCAATGGACGCGCAAACGTAATCCATGAGCGCGTGCCGCTAACAAATACCGACGTGTCTGTTCGGCAGAAAAAAATCCCGGCTCACAAAACGCATCGGCGTAGACCGCTCCATGTGCGACCGCCGCGGGGATCACTTGATCGATGAGATAATCGATAAAATCGATTTCGTTCCGAAATTCGGGAGGCAAGGCATGCGCTCCCAAAAAAGTCGGCAGCAATCTCGGCAACCCGGGATCGTCGCGATGCTCGTGGGCAAGATCAAGCAGTGCAAACTCACCGGGCGCATGAAGGGCATAGCCGGTTTTTGTTTCAAGCGTCGTCGTGCCGTGTTTGGCCATGAGCGCGAGGCGCGGTTGCACAATATTCGTCCAGAACGCTTCCCTATCAAGCAATGCATCCCGCGTTTGCTCGACGGTGTAGAGCATTCCAAGCGCCGGTTTTTCGCCTCGCAACCGCGAGCTGAAATCCGGCTCGCGATTCCCGGCAAAGAGCGGGTGCGCGTGCGCATCGACAAATCCCGGAACGATCGTCTCATGGATATAATCGACGACGTCAAGATCGTCGGTCATTCCCGCATAGCGTGAGAGAACCAACTGTTCGACATCCTTCTGCGGACCGACGGCAACGATAATCCCGTCTTCAATGAGCACTGCGCCATTGCGATGCAATCCCAATGCCTCCCAGGATATTCCGCCTCCCGACTGATCCGTCGAACACGTTACGAGGTTCCCAGCTCGGACAAGGGTCGCTCGTTTCGAAACTACAGTCGCCAATCGATGCCGCGTTCGTCTGCCGTGTCGATCGCTTCGACGTACCCCGCATCCGCGTGACGCACGACACCCATGCCGCAATCGGTATCGAGCACAGTCGAAAGCCGCTCCTGAGCGTCATCGCTTCCATCGGCGACGACGACCATGCCCGCGTGCAAACTATAGCCCATACCGACGCCACCACCGTGATGGAAGGAAACCCAGTGGGCTCCGGCCGCCGTATTGAGTAGCGCATTGAGAATCGGCCAATCCGCAACAGCATCGCTGCCATCGCGCATCGCTTCCGTTTCGCGATAGGGCGACGCAACCGAACCGGTATCGAGATGATCGCGCCCGATCACAATCGGTGCGCTCAATTCACCGCTGCGCACGAGTTCGTTAAAGCGCAGTCCGGCTTTCTTGCGATCTCCGTATCCCAACCAACAGATACGCGCGGGAAGTCCTTGGAATTCGATGCGTTCCTGCGCGAGTCGAATCCAGCGATGGAGGTGATGATCCTCCGGAAACAGGGCGAGCAATTCAGCATCGCAACGGTGAATATCCGCCGGATATCCGGAAAGCGCGACAAAACGGAACGGGCCGCTTCCTCGGCAAAAGAGTGGGCGAATATACGCCGGCACAAATCCCGGAAAATCAAACGCCCGCGCAAAACCGGCAACGCGTGCCGCCTCGCGTAAATTATTTCCATAATCGAAAACGACGGCACCGGCATCGCGAAAGGCAATCATCGCTCCGACATGGGCTGCAGCCGTTGCGTAAGCACGTCGTTCGTATTCTTCGACATCGCTCGTGCGCAAGGCATGGGCCTCATCAAGCGTCATGCCCATCGGAACGTAGCCGTTGACCATATCGTGAGCCGACGTTTGATCCGTAACAATATCCGGGCGAAAACCCGCATCAAACAACGTTTGGAACTCTTCTCCCGCATTGCCGACATAGCCGACGGAGAGCGCTTCGCCTTCGTATTTCGCCTTTGCAACGATGGCCAACGCTTCTTCTCGCGAATCGGCAACGCAATCGAGATACCGAATCTCTTTACGACGTTCCAGCCGGGTACGATCGACATCGACGACTAAGGCGACGCCGCCATTCATGGTAATGGCCAGCGGTTGCGCTCCACCCATCCCGCCGATACCGGCGGTTAAGGCAACGCGACAGTTGAGCGTACCGCCGTAATGTTGGCGCGCGAGCTCGGCGAAGGTCTCGTAGGTGCCTTGAACGATTCCCTGGGTTCCAATGTAGATCCATGACCCGGCCGTCATCTGGCCGTACATCATCAACCCTTTGGCTTCTAATTCGCGAAAGTGTTCCCACGTAGCCCACTTCCCGACCAAATTGGAATTCGCCAGGATCACGCGCGGGGCGTGCGTATGGGTTTTCCAGACGGCGACCGGCTTGCCCGATTGCACGACAAGCGTCTCATCGGATTTTAAACGCTGCAAGGTGCGAACGATCGCATCGAATGCAGGCCAATCGCGCGCTGCTTTCCCGCTCCCGCCATAGACGACCAGATCATCCGGCCGTTCGGCGACATCGGGATCCAAATTATTCATCAGCATCCGGAGGGCCGCTTCTTGCGGCCACCCCAAACACGATAAGGTCGTACCCCGGGCGGCGCGCACCGGGCGTGGGCCGGAAAGTGTGGTCGTCATCCGGGGAAGAGTACGCCGCAAGGCCTAGCCCTTCCCTGGCCCGGCGAGCGATGAGCTAGCGCGCTGCGACCAAAACCTCGCGCAGATATTCCGGAATATACGCGCACGTCGGCTCCGATTCAAACGCATCGCCTGTGACGGTAAATGCCCGCGCCCGGCTACCGCCGCAGAGCCGATTATACTCACACACGCCGCATTTTCCGGCAAACGTCCACGGCTGACGAAGACGCTGCATGAAGGGGTGATTTTTATAGACATCGATCAGCGATTCCGATCGCACATTTCCGCAGTTCTGCTCTAAGAATCCGCTGGGGAAAATCTCGCCCTTGTGCGAGACGAAAACAAAGCCCCGGCCGTCACCAATATTTCCCAACTGCGACGGGTCGGCACCATGCTCAACGAGATAGCGACGATAATGCGGCCCTTCGGTTGTTTTGATCGGAAGGTTCAGCGCATGAGAAATCGCGTCGAGACGCGCAAACAGCTGCTCGCATTGATCGGCATCAAGCAACATGCTCGTCGTTGCCCGGCCAACCGGAACCAAAAAGAAAACGCTCCAGAGAACGGCCTTCTCGGCCGCGACGAGTTCGGCGATGCGTTCGACATCATCGATATTAAAGCGCGAAACGCTGGTGTTTATTTGGACCGTCATCCCGACGGATTGCGCCGCGCGAATGCCGTTCATCGTGCGCTCGAACGACCCCTGAACGCCGCGGAACGAATCGTGCAACGACGCTTCGTGGCTATCCAAGCTTAAAGAGATGCGCTGGCATCCGGCTTTCGCCAGTTCCGCCAATGCTTCGCGACGCAAGCGGCCGGTCGCACTCGGGGAAAGCGCCGCGTGCAAGCCTTTATCGCGCGCGTACCGCACAATTTCGGCAAGATCCGGACGCATCAATGGATCACCGCCGGTAATGATGAAAATCCGCGCTCCGCTGGCCGCGATTTCATCGACGAGTCGGAATGCCTCGGTTGTGCTCAGTTCTTCCGGGTTGCGATGGGGGATGGCTTGGGCTCGGCAATGTCGACAGGCCAAAGCACAAGCTCGCGTTGCCTCCCAAATAACGATCACCGGCGCGTCATCATGCAGCGGCAGATGCTCGAGAGCGGCGTTTTTCATCAGATACTTCCCCCTGTGGTGATGCGGCGCGCGTTTTCCGCGGCCGAGAGTACGAAAACGACGGCCAGAACGACGTTCATCATCCCAACATCGCCGGCAATGCGATAGGCGATCGCGTAACCTGTGAATACTGCAAGCAGAGCCGAAAGAACGGTCGCCTGTGCGACGATAAAAAACAGCGTGGCGACACGCGCATCGATCAACACCTTCGGCGACGTGGTATCGTCTGCTCCTAAGACGAGCGTCGCGATCAAACGAATGCCGACATGTGCGATGTGTGCATACGCCGTCTGCCCAATCCATCCCATAATTCCTACAACCAGCATCGCGAAGAACGCGCGCTGGCTGCCAAGAAGCGCAAGCACGCCTAAGGCCGCCGTCACAAACAACCAGATCTGCGAAGCGGCGATAAACAATCGTGGAAACACCGCGCCCCCAACGCTTCGCAAGGCCAACACATTGTCGACACCATAGATTCCGGCACCCGCGACGAGCACACCGACGCCAAAAATATTCGCGAGCGGCACATTCGTCGCAGCTGCCAAAAGGAGAAGCGCTAAGCCGAGCCATGCGCACATACCGACGATGATATGAACGTGTTTCCGTGAACGCGACCGGCCAAGGAGCCGATTAAACGTCCGCGCGGAAACGCCGACAACCAGAACGGCCAGCCAGCCGACGAGCCCAAGAGCAGCATGCACGTGAACGATGCGAAGCGACGTCAACCAACCATGCGCTAACATTTGCGCGATCAGCGAGCCGACAACAACGGTGGCCAGAAGCACGACAATCGTAATGCCGAGTGCTCGCGCGACAGCCCGCACCGAGAGTTCATCGGATTTCATCGCGTCGAGAACGGTTCGCAGCGCCGAGATGGAAAAGAACACGACGCTCACGGTGATGGTCCATCCGCCGACCACCAGAAAGAGCGTTTGCGATTGGGCAAAACCTACGAGCAGGACCGCCACGCCGGCGAGATAGCTCCAGAGGCTCATACGTGCGAGACGTTCGTACCGAAGTTTCACGTCGGTAAACGTCGGCAGCACGTGAACGAGGAAGGCCAGCGACGTCGCAGTGAGCCAACCCAATACCATCGCGTGAAGCCACACGAGCATCCAGGGCGACAACGACGCATCGCCCAGCATCCCGAACGCGGCCCATGCAACCCCCTGAGCGAGCAGCCCGAACGCCAAAGGCACGGGTGGAATCCACGCCTTACCGTCGGCCAAGCGACGACGCCGCTCGAAATGAGATTCTACGACCTGCTGCATCCCCCGTAGGGTACGGTCAAGCCGAGAAGTTCCGGCGAAGGTTGCGCAGAGTCCGAGAAGACGGACTACCCGGCGATGAGCGCTTCGGGCATGCCAAGAATCTCTCGGGCGGCCTCGATATCGGGCGCGGGGCTGCGATCCGTCGTCCAGGGCGCAATGCGCGTGCGGGCGAGATCATAGAGCCGTTGCGTCCCCGTGCCTGAACGTAACGGGCGGCGGAAATCCGTTGCGGCGAGCGCTCCAAGAAGTTCACACGCCAACGCACCTTCAACATTATCGAGCACTCGGGCGAGATTATTGGCACTCGTCATGCCCATACTCACATGGTCTTCTTGACCTGCCGACGTCGGAATCGTATCCACCGACGAGGGCCAGCAGAGCCCCTTATTATCGTTCACCAGGGATGCCGAGGCATATTGCACGATCATCAACCCGGATTGTAAGCCGGAGCGTCCGGTGAGAAAAAGTGGAAGTCCGCGATCTTCTGCATTGAGCAACAGATAGAGGCGTCGCTCGCTCATCGATGCCAACTCCGCAATCGCGATTTTCAAGAAATCCATCACTAAAGCGATAGGTTCGCCGTGGAAGTTTCCGCCTGAAAGAAAGACGCCATCCTCGGGAAAGACCAACGGATTATCGGTAACGGAATTTGCCTCGACGAGCGTGACGCGGCGCACGTGCGCGATAGAATCGCGCACCGCACCGTGGACAACGGGAATGCAGCGGAATGAATACGGATCTTGGACACGACCACATTCGGCGTGCGACTGGACGATCTCCGAGCCGTCCAAAAGTTCACGCAGGTGGCGCGCAACATCGGCTTGTCCGGGATGCGGTCGCAACGAATTGATGCGATCGTCAAAAACCCGCTCGCTTCCAAGAAATGCTTCGAGCGACATCGCCGCAATCACATCGGCGATCCGAGCCAAGCGCATCGCACGCAACACCGAGAGCGAGGCGATGCCGGTCATCACTTGCGTTCCGTTGATCAGCGCGAGCCCTTCTTTTGCACCCAGCGTCACGGGGTGCAAACCGGCGCGGCGCAATGCCTCGGCACTCGTCATTCGCTCGCCGCGATAATAGGCATCACCTTCGCCGATCAACGTGAGTGACATATGCGCCAAGGGTGCGAGATCACCCGAGGCTCCGACGGAGCCCTTGGATGGAACGACCGGCGTAATATCGTTATTGAGAAGAGCGACGAGCAAATCCAAGGTTGCCGGTGCGATGCCGCTGTGCCCGGCGGCCAGCGAATTCACGCGAAGTGCTCCCGCGGCGCGGACAAAGCGACGATCCAAGGGCTCTCCGGTCCCGGCCGCATGCGAACGCACGAGATTGAGTTGCAGCATTCCGGCATCCGCCGGATCGATCTGCACATTCGCCAAACGCCCAAACCCGGTGGTCACACCATAAATCGGCGTGCCATCTGCGAAGCGATCTTCAACGAACCGTCGACAGAAGGCCACGCGTTCGCGCGCTTCCGCCGCGATTTCTACCTGCGCTCCATCGGCAATCGCTTCGATGGATTCCAAGGCGAGAGAACGGCCATCGAGCGTAATCACTACAGGCGAGTCCAATCGGCGGATTTCGCCTTGCCCTGCGGCAGCCCGGCATTGATGACGATCTCCTGCCGATCGGCTAACACGATTTTGCGCGGATCGCCTGAATACGGCTTGCCGTTCACCGTTATCGCTAAGCCCGTCGGAGCGACGGCGCTTGCCGCATGGGTGCGATCCAGCGGTTGCGACCAAATATCGAAAAACTCACCTAGCGTGAAGGCTTGTTTTACCGGAGATTCGATGTGGATGATTCCGTCATTTGCATGCGTGTGCAGCCAATAGAGACAGAGACCCGTCGTGGGAATGCCGATTTGTGCCGGAACAACCAGCACTTTGCCGTGCAAAAATATCTGTAAGTGGCTATGAATGTGCTCGACGGCACCCTCTTGGCTATCGCAACGTATGCCGTCAATCGGCAGCGCACCAAAATATGGTGCTGCCGTCGGCGTTGCCGGGGCGGCCGGCGACGCATTCGCGGCTGTTGTCGTGTTCGTTTGCGATTTAGCGCATGCGCTTAGGGCCACGAGTAAAAGCGTGGCAACGATTCGGCGTGTCATAGCCTCCAGAGATTGTCGATAAGCGGTGGATATTCCGCCTCACGGCGTGGATAGAAGAAAACTTGTTGTGGATACCCTGCGAGTAAGAGGCTGGCAACCTTGCGAGGATAACTTCTGTCGTGCTACGCTCGTCGGACTTCGTTCCGTGCGAAGGACGGCTGGCGTACCAAGCCGTGACCGAGAGGGCGATACCTATTGTCCGCGGTCAAAGGTCGCATCGTCTGTCGGATCGCGTGTAGGGCGCGATCAGGGCGCCACGAAATCGCGGCAACGTACGATTGAAACCCGCCGAGACACAACCCGGCGGGTTTCGTACGTTACGCCCCGGAGCCGTATTGTGCAAGAAGACTTTTTGCGATACTGACCAAGCGTTTGCGCGCGGCCGCCGGCCCAAGCAATTCCGCCTGCGCTCCCCAGCCGAGCACCCAACGGACGAGTTCATCGACATCGGCCACGTGATAGGCGATTTCGACGGATCCGTTCTCATCCGGGGTGATTTGTGCTTGCGCGACCGGACGCGCGGCGACGGCTGCCTTCGCCACCCGGGCCGCGAAGCGAACCCGCACGGCGGTCGTCTTTTTTGCATCGAGCACACCGCTAATCGAATCGGCGGCAAAGGCTTCGATATCAAAGCCGGCCGGACGCACGAACGTTCCCCCCAGCGCTTCGACATCACTTGCATTATCGATCGCAAAGGTGCGCATTGCCTTGCGCGCATGATCGAAGCCGACGCAATAGATACGCCCATTGCCGACGATAAAGCCATAGGGATCGACCGTGCGCCGGGTCGTTCGCCGTTCTTTATCGACGTAGGAAAACCGCACGGTTCGCGTGGCTCGTTCGGCAGCCGAGAGGAGCGAAAATGCGTGTTCCACCGAAGCGTCCATTTGAACGCGATCGACGCGAAATGCGATGGGTGGCGTCGCCGATTCGAGCTTCGCGCGCGCCGTTCGCGACGCGGATTCAAGCAGGCGACGCGTGATATCGCTTACGGCATCGGCGATCGATCCGCCCATCGATTCACCCATCGAGCGCAGCGCAACCAGACCGAATAATTCACGATGAGAAAGATCGAGACGCCGGAGACTATAGCCATCAACGAAGCGGTAGCAATTCAGCTTGCGTTCGAAATAAAAAGGAAATCCGGCCGTCTGCAACGTCGCGAGATGGCGACGCATGGTGCGGATCGCCGGCATCTTACCATCTTCGCTTATGCGTTCCCGCAACGAATCCATCGAGTGACGCCCTTCATCGATCGCCGAGAGGAGGCGCATGAGAATGACGATTTTCGAATCGGGTTTCGGTTCGTCGCTCATTGTGGAAAACACCCATCCTTGGCGCGTATCGGCGGTGCATGCACGACGGGAATCGTCGTGCCAAGACCAATGAGCAGCGGATAGTTCGATCCGCCATCGGTCATGGTCTTGACGACGACGCGATACTGCATTCTCGGCGCAAGTTCAAATGGCGTGATCAAATACTCCTTCGGAACTCGGACGCAGCCGAGTTGGACCAATGTCCCGTCGACAAGAAAACTTGAACGCACGATCCCACCAAGCGGTTTTTCATAAAGATAGATTTCCCGTGGTTGCGTCGATGGATTATGCACGGCAAAAACGATGGTCCGCAACACGCCATAGTCACCGAGGTCTCGGCCCTTTTCGCCGGGCTTCGTCGGCGGAGGCGGATGATTTCGCATACCGTATTCAACGGTCGCATCGGCTCCGCCAACCGTGTACGAGCTGTGCGACGTATCGAACGGCTCGATAGAGAACACTCCGCGCCGTGCTTTTCCATCACCGGGCAAAACAGCAAGCTGCAAGCCATCGAGTGGATTCATCGCGAGAGGAAGCGCCATCGTCGTGAGTGCTATCACCGATGATGAAGTGAGGACGCGCACATCGAGCGTTTCGGCAACGGCATCGCGCGCCCCGAGGGTATCGTCGAGCACCACATAGGGGATGCCAGGCGCAACCGTTACGATCACGCCTTCGTTGATCGGTTGTTGCGTGAGAAAATCGCGCGTGGTCGCGTGGCCGACCGACATCACGTCGCCTGATGGCCCGGCGGGCGCGGCGATAAGCGCAACGCGAACGGGACGAGAACTCGGGGACGTTAGCGCCACGACAAAGCGACGCGGGGTGCGACCGTTTTGATGATACGAATAGAGTCGAATCGGAGAACCGCTTCGCACCGTCACGTCACTCACGCGCCCGACCGCATGCAATTGTTCGGGATCGTCATCGTACGCCAGAAGCGGTGGCGTAAACGATGGCGCATCGACGTGACGGATACGCACAAGCGTCGTCCCTCGGACGGAAAAACGTTGCGCGTCGCCCCCGATACGTACCGGAAAGACCGGCGTTGCAGTCTTCCCTAGCGGAGGTGGCGCAACAGCCGGATGCGCCGTTCCGATGTTCGCCTCGGCGCCGGGAGCCACGAGCACAACGCGCGCCAACAGATCGTGTACGCGCTGCATCAACCAGGTCACCGATACGGGATCGCCGGTTACGCGTAGCGTGACGCGAGCGGGAATGGTTCCGGCGTTGAGCGCGATGCGCACCGGGAGCGCGAACGCGCGTTGTGCCGTGCGCAACTCCAAGGTATCGTTCCCCGTCTGCCCACGCGCGGTAAGAACGATGGTGTGAGCAACCTCATTGACGCGAACCGCAAATAACCCATGTGCAGACCGCGCGGAGACGGGAAACGAACTGGGCAGCAAACGAACGCTGCGTTGCTGCCCAGGATTGAGTGCGATGGCGAGTGCGATCGCGTGAATCACGTTAGTTCGACGAGCTAACGGCCTCGGGAATCGCCGGCGGTTCGATCGACGGTATCTTTGTGAATTTCAGCTTTTCCGCATTATCGGAATCGACATCGCCCAGGATGTGATCTCCGGAGACGAACGTCCCACGCAGCATCTCCTCGGCAATTTCGTCTTCAACCATGCGTTGAATTGCCCGACGAAGCGGCCGCGCACCGAACTGCGGATCCCAACCCTTGGTCGCGAGAACGGCCTTGGCCGCATCGGTTACTTTCAGGCTCATCTCTTGCGCCTTCACTTCGCGAACGACTTTTTCTAGTTCGAGCGTGACGATCTGTTCGATCTGCGGTTTCGTGAGCTGGTGGAAGACCACGACTTCATCGACGCGATTGAGAAACTCGGGCCGGAACGTCTGTTTGACTTCCTCCATGATCTTGTTTTTCATCCGATCATAGGCCTTGGTCTCGTCTTCGCCTTCCATTTTTTGCGTACGGAAGCCGATATCGCTCGTGGTGGTAATGCCCATCGCACCGGCATTCGAAGTCATAATGATGACGGTGTTTTTAAAATCGACTTTACGACCTTGCGAATCGGTGAGGTGCCCATCATCGAGCATCTGCAAGAGCAGATTGAAAACGTCCGGATGCGCCTTTTCGATTTCATCGAGCAGGACGACCGTATACGGTTTACGACGAACGGCTTCTGTGAGCTGTCCGCCTTCTTCGTAGCCGACATATCCCGGAGGTGCGCCGACGAGACGAGAGACTGCGTATTTCTCCATATACTCCGACATATCGATGCGCACCATCGAATCGTCGTCATCAAAGAGAAACTCGGCGACGCTGCGAGCAACTTCCGTCTTACCTACGCCTGTCGGCCCGAGGAAAATGAACGATCCGATCGGCCGATTCGGACTCTTGAGGCCGGCGCGCGAACGACGAATCGCACGCGTGATAACTTCGACGGCCTCATCTTGCCCAACGACGCGCGTATGCAGCTGATCTTTCATGTTGAGGAGTTTTTCCGTTTCCGCTTGTGCCAAACGGCTCACCGGAATACGCGTCCAGGACGACACGATGTAGGCAATATCATCTTCGCCGACGACAAGCTCTCCTTGTGCGGCTTTCTTGGCCTTCCACTCCGTTTCGAGCGTGGCTCGCTTGAGACGGAGTTGTTCTTCTTCTTCGCGCAGCGCCGTCGCTTCTTCGAAATCCGCGCCTTTGACGAGCGCTTCACGACGATCGTTCATCCGCCGAAGACGCTCATCGATTTCACGCAATTCCGGTGGCGGGAGCGTCGCCTGCAAACGAACGCGGGAACTCGCTTCGTCGATAAGATCGACGGCCTTATCCGGCAAGAAGCGATCGGTAATATAACGATCGCCGAAGCGAACGGCAGCGGCCAGGGCTTGATCGGTGATGCGAACTTTATGATGCAGTTCGTACCGCGCACGCAGACCTTTTAAGATTTCCACGGCCTCTTCAAGCGACGGCTCGCCCACCATGACAGGTTGGAAACGCCGTTCGAGCGCGGAATCTTTTTCGATATGCTTACGGAACTCGTTGAGCGTCGTCGCCCCGATGCATTGCAATTCACCGCGAGCCAAGGCCGGCTTGATGATATTTGACGCGTCGATTGCGCCTTCGGCAGCACCCGCACCGACAAGCGTATGGAGCTCATCGATGAAGAGAATGATCTCACCGGCTGCGTTGCGGATTTCATCCATTACGCGCTTCATCCGCTCCTCGAATTCGCCACGATATTTCGTTCCGGCAACCAAGCCGGCAAGATCTAACGTGATGACGCGCTTATCGCGAAGCGGTTCGGGAATATCTCCCGAGATAACGCGCTGCGCAAGACCTTCGGCAATTGCCGTCTTTCCGACACCGGGTTCACCGATCAGCGCCGGATTGTTTTTGGTACGTCGAGCGAGAATCTGAATCACGCGCTCAATTTCGCTGCTGCGACCGATGACCGGGTCCAACTTATTCTCGCGAGCAAGCTGGGTGAGATCACGACCGTAGGAATCGAGCGTCGGCGTTTTCGATTTGCCTTTGGGTGCAGGTGGTTGACCTTCGGCTCCAAGCAACGATGTCGTTTGCACGCGCACTTTCGCCGGATCGACACCGAGATTGGTGAGTACGCGGGCCGCAACACCTTCGCCCTCGCGAATCAAGCCGAGCAACAGGTGTTCGGTGCCGATATAATTGTGATTGAGTTGCCGGGCCTCTTCGAAGGCCAATTCGATAACGCGTTTCGCGCGCGGCGTAAAGACCATTTCTTGCTGCACGGTTTGACCACCGCGTCCAACAATGGCCTCAACTTCTTGACGCACCTTTGCCAGATTCACGCCAAGCGATTCGAGCACTTTTGCCGCGAGAGATTCGCCTTCGGAAATAATTCCGAGCAAGATATGCTCCGTGCCGATGTAGTTGTTCCCAAGGCGCTGCGCTTCTTCTTGCGCTAGCACGATGGATCGGCGCGCGCGCTCGGTGAACGGTTCCCACATTGACATTTTCGACTCCCTACCTCCGCTACCGCGGACGACCTGTTACCAAGTTACTATCCCTATGACACGTATTTGGTTGCGTTTGCCCCTAAAACGTAAAACGCAGTCCTAAAAATCCAACCGTCGATCCCGAATCGTGCAACGCCTGATATGCCCGCACCTCAATCGAGGTAAACGGGGCAATGGACTTTCCGGCAAAAACCGTAACGACCGTCCCGATCTGGTGATCCCGAGCGATATTCCCGATGCCGAGGCCCCCGCCAAAATAGGCGCCGCCGAAGCCGCCGCCCGTGAGGCCGCGGATTTCTGCCGTAACGGCATAGCCGCCGACCCGTGAGGCCAGGCCGAGGACGCTGCCCTGCACTTCGATAGGCAGGCTGGGCAGCGGAGCCCGAGAGGTGAGAATGATGGCACCCCCCAGCGAACCTGGGGAGCCCGAGGCGGTGATGCCGCCTGCGACAGAGGCCGCTTTGGCGACCCCTCCGAGCTGGATCGTTGCCAGCAGAGTGATCAAAAGGGTGGCGTATAGACGGCGGTGCGACATTGCGTGGGGGTGTTGGCGGTGCCCTCATGCAAATCTTCCCTTTACTATGCCAACCGTCGAACAGATTCGCGAAGCGCTCGTCGAAGTCAAAGATCCAGAACTCAATATCGGTATCCTCGAACTCGGCCTTGTCTATGATGTGGCAGTCGATGGAGAAAATGGCGAGCATGCCACCGTCACGATGACGCTTACCTCACCGATGTGCCCCGTCGGACCGATGTTCAAAAAATCCGTCGAAGATCACGTCAAAGCCGTCGACGGCGTCAAAACCGCCAACGTCGAGATAACCTTCACGCCGCCGTGGGATCCGAAAATCCACGCTAGCGACGATGTAAAGGTTATGCTCGGGATTTGGTAGCGATCGCCTCAACGTAATCGAAAATGATCGGCCATGTGGCGGCATTTTGGGGGCGGAAGAGACCGAGATGTTCGATGGATGGCAAAGCAAAATCACTTGGGACAATGATTTTCTGCGTCACGTCGGCATGTGGAAAATCGGCAACCATGCGGTGCATTGCGGCTTCCGATGCCCATTCGTCGTCGCTGACATGAATCACTAAGGTCGGTGCGACAATGCGTGCGGCACGCTCGCCGGCCCCGAGTTTTGGATCGTCGAAAAAATACCCCGGCATCGCAATCCAGCGTGCCCATTGGGCCCACATCGTCGTTGCAATCGACCACGTGAAGCCGACGCTTTTTCCCGGGACATATCCTAACACGCGTCCGATGGTCGGCACGGCCGTGCCCAACCATAAGCGCAAAAACGGATTACGCCGAACCCGTTCATTCCACCAATAGCCGGCATGCGCGGCAACCATCACGATCCCATCGACGGTATCGTTTCCCGGCATCAATTCGACGGCATGTCCGCCAAACGAGTGGCCGATGAGAATCACCGGATTTTGCGGATAGAGCGTGCGCATGTGCGAGATCGCTTCGGGAAGATCGTGTTCGGGGATATCTTGCATGCGCGCTCGTGATGCGCGCAGCCGAGCAAGATCATCTCCAACGCCCCGGTAATCATGCGTGAGAACGGCAAATCCCCGACCTGCGAGTTCGCGGGCAAAGGCGCCGTAAAAGCGCGCCGGAACTCCATAGGCGTTACTGATGACGATGCTAGCGCGCGGCTCGTCGTGAGCGAAGAGCGTCGCGCTCCGCTCGGTTCCATCGACCGACGCAAGCGTCAGCCCGACTTCAAGATAATCCAAGGCTCGCAGCGATGGCGGACGAATCGATGATCGCAAACGTGGCTGTGGCGTGTGCCACGAGTTTGCCTCGCGCATCGGTGACTTTTCCCTCGGTGGTCGCAAAGGTCGATCCAAGATGCACGACGCTTCCCGTCGCCGTTATTTCACCGTCGTCGACAAACGCCGGGCGCGTAAAATAGGTGGTGAGGCTTGTCGTCGTCGGCATTTTCCCGGCAGGGAGCTTTGTGAAGATGGCACAGGTCATTGCCGAATCGAGCAGGGTCATCGGAACGCCGCCGTGCAACGTGCCCATGGGATTCGCCATCCACGCACGGCCATGCGAAGTAAAGGAGACCACTCCGTCGGTGATCGTGATGTTGCCAAAATCGAGCGTCGCGCCGATATTCGGTCCGGGAATATGCCCGTCGCGCATCGCCAATAACCAGGTCATGCCCGGTTGCGTCAGCACGGTGCGCGCAATCGCATTCGGGTCGGCAAATGTATAGGTCCGTTCGTGCACGCCTGCCCGTTCCGGGCACTGCGCGAAACCCCTTTTGCTCCATACGAGGTCTCTAGGCGCGATTATGCATGATTCTCCGCTCGTCGAGTATGGAACACGACGTACACTCATTGTTATCGGAGTGATGGCGGCAACAGTGCTGCAAGTCCTTGATGCAACGATCGTCAACGTCGCACTTCCCACGATTCAAGGCAACTTCGGCGCGAATTTCGACGAAGGCGCGTGGATTGTGACGTCCTATATTATTGCCGCCGTCATTGTCATTCCGTTGACACCGTGGCTCCAGCAACTCTTTGGGCGGCGACAATATTATGTCGCGGCGATCATCGGCTTCACGCTCACCAGCGCGCTCTGCGGTCTCAGCACGTCGCTCTCGGAATTGATCTTCTTTCGCGTCTTGCAAGGTCTTTGCGGCGGCGGCCTGATTTCAACCGGGCAAGCGATCATGCGCGATACGTTTCCAACCCGGCAACTCGGATTGAGCCAAGCCTTGACTTCGATCGGCGCGATCGTCGGGCCCTCGATTGGACCGACGCTCGGCGGCATTCTTACCGATTCGTTTTCGTGGAATTGGATTTTCTATATCAACGTCATTCCCGGAATTGCGTCGGGGTTACTCTGCGCGTTTTTACTTCGCAATCCGGCACGTCAAGGTCGCGTCTCGATCGATGGGGTAGGCTTGGCATTGATGGCGCTCGGCCTCGGCTCCTTACAATACGTGCTCGATGAAGGAGAACGATACGGCTGGTTTAGCGATTCGCACATTCTGGGAATCGCAATAACCAGTTTCGTCTCGCTGGCAATTTTTGCATATTGGGAATTACGCGTTGTAAAAAATCCCATTGTCGATTTACGCATCCTCTTCACCAATCGAACGGTTGCGGCCGGATGTTTACTGGCCATGGCTCTGGCCTTCAGCCTTTTTGGCGGCGTCATTTTGGCGCCGCAATTTCAGCAAGGGATACTCGGATTTACCGCAACGCTTTCGGGACTCTCAATCCTCATGCGTGCAGGCGCAATCATGGTGATGACACCGATCACACTCATTCTTCTCACGCGCATCCGTATCCATCCGCAGATTCTCCTTGCCGTCGGCTTTCTGATTGTTGCCATTGCAAATATTTGGACGTATAGCACGGTGACCACGCAATCCGATTTCGGCACCTTCGTTCTTCCGCTGATGTTCGGCGGACTGGGTTTCGGGATGATTTTCGTCCCGCTCTCCGTGGCGATTTTGGGCAGCGTGCACGGGGCCGACACACAGAAAGCGACATCGCTGCAAAGCCTTGCACAACAACTCGGCGGTTCGATTGCCACGGCAACGTTAGTGACGCTGCTCGATCGACGGGGTGCCTTTCATCTCGATGTCATTGCCTCGACCATGAACCTTCATAGCGTGGCGATGCAGCGCGCGCTAGCGGCGCACTTCCCGCTTTCGGCCCTCGCCGGAATCGCCTCGCAACAAGCCGCTACAATGGCCTTTGCCGATGCTTTTTATGTCCTCGGAATAACCACCATCATTTTGCTTCCGCTCGTCTTGCTGCTCAAATCGCCGAAACGCGGCGACGCTCCGGTTGCGCTCCCGGCGGATTAACGAATAACGAAAAATCCGAGTGTCGGGCGCGGATTGATGCCGATTCCACCTGCGCCGTAGCTACCGTCAACTTCAAACGAGATTCCGCGTTTTCGATGGACCCGCAGTGCGAATGACTGTGTAAAGACGCCTCGGCCGATACCGAAAAACTGCGGATAATCGTGAGCATAACTCAGCGCAGTAAAAAGCGACCATGGAGCATGCGGCCGATAACCGACGGATGCCGAAAGCGTGCGTTGCGTACTACGCGGATAGGGGCCGATGACATCATTGTATTGCGCAAGCGTCAGTCCGGCACTCAATTGCAAAACGCGCCCGAAGCTGCGAGTCGCAAAGGTTCCAAGCGAGGCATTGCCGCTTCGCCGACCGTAGGTGTACATCGTGCCTCCGAGACTTCCCTGAAAGGACACTGCGGCAGACGCGATATGGATCGACTGCGTCGATAGCGTCACGCTCGCACCGGAGCGCGCATCTTGGGTAATGGCATAGTCGAACGGATGAACATCGTGCCCTACATCGGTCGATACCGTGAGAAACAGTGCCGAACCGACGGCGAGCCGCGGCGTCGAATAGACCAGATCGTCGCTGCGCGATGCAAGATTTTGGACCACGATACCTTGCAAGGAACCGCGCCGACCGAATGAGGTCAACGCATAACGCGCAAAGCGCAAACCCGGTGCTCGCGCGGCTGCAAAGGTCTGTGTTAAACCCGGTCTGATATTTCCTAGCGCGGCGAGATCGTAGCGCGTATAGTGCTGCGTCGGGGTTGCGGCTAACGCGATATAGCCGCGGTTGGAATTGGCGAGATGCGCTTCTACCGATGCTCCAAAACCGCCAAGATAGCGATCATACTGGCCATCGCCATAGACGAACCAGCGCGTCGATTGGGCAAGGCGCACGGGAAGTTCGAGGGCCGCTCCCTGCGTCACCGGTGGACCGAAGTTTCGTGCATGAACGGCGAGAAGCGGAAACGTATAGGTTGATGCCGGCTGCGAGCCATTGGCCCCGTAAAGCGTTGCCGATGTAAAGCGCAGATCGACTCCCGGGCGAATGACCATCTGCTGTGCCGTGACCAATGGCGAGGTCGCGACAACGTTCTCCACCGAAGTTGTGGCGAGCAGTTGGCCATGTTCGTTTGCAAGATCGAGCCGATAACTCTGCCCGGTGTGCGTTGTCCCCGCAATTTTTTCAGTGATTCCACCATACAGAATCAGCGTATGCGCAACGAGATCGAGCATCGCATGCGGAGCGCTCAGGGTAACCTGCCCAAACGTGACGACCACGCCGCCGTCAGCTAAGACGACGTTTCGATCATTGTACAACGCGATCGTTTGGGCAGTAACGGCGATGTCGGTCGGTGCAGCGGACGCTCGGAATGCGCAGGCAACGACGAAAACCGCGACGCACAGAGCACGGGTGGAGCGGAGCATGACGCAGGTGTGCGCGTTTGACTTTCCCGGGCCCTTCCACCGGGCGACAGGTCGGCCTCCCACCGACGGCGCACTTTGTCCCACTGACGATGAAAACGCACCACGACAAATACGAAGAACTCGCCGCCAAATCAGCCCTCGCCCTTGCACCAGCCGGGGCGGCTGCAATCGCCAAACAACACGAACGCGGCAAACTTTCGGCGCGCGAGCGCATCACTGCGCTCGTCGATGAGGGATCGTTTACCGAACTCGATCGCTTCGTCGTCCATCGGACCGATGCGGCGGCAATGGCCGATAAAGATTTTCTCGGTGATGGCGTAATTACCGGCCGCGCGACCATCGACGGCCGTCAGGTCTTTCTCTTCTCGCAAGATTTTACAGTTCTCGGCGGATCACTCGGTGAGGCCTACGCGGAAAAAATCTGCAAGGTGATGGATCTCGCCATACGCACCGGTTCGCCGATGATCGGCATTAACGATTCCGGCGGAGCGCGCATTCAAGAAGGCGTCGTCTCCCTCGGCGGCTATGCAGAAATTTTCTGGCGCAACGTGCAAGCGAGCGGCGTCATCCCGCAAATTAGTCTCATCGCCGGGCCCTGTGCCGGCGGCGCCGTGTACTCTCCGGCGATCACCGATTTCATTATCATGACCGAAGGCATCTCGCAGATGTTTATCACCGGTCCTGAAATCATCAAGACCGTGACCGGCGAGGATGTCACCTTCGAAGAACTTGGCGGAGCGCATACGCATGCCGCAAAGAGCGGAGTTGCGCACCTCGTCGCAACGGATGAAGACGACGCCGTCGCACTTACCAAAACATTGCTATCATATATCCCGCAAAACAATCTCGATGATCCGCCGGAATTCGCCTGCGATGATGATCCGCATCGTGAAATTCCCGAACTCGACGACGTGATTCCCGATTCGGCGAACAAACCGTATGATATGCACGATGTCATCGGACCGATTCTCGACAACGACGATTTCTTCGAAATTCACGGCGAATATGCGCGTAACATCATCTGCGGCTTCGGGCGAATTGCCGGACGTAGCGTCGGGGTCGTCGCTAACCAGCCGAACGTATTAGCCGGCGTACTCGATATTGCTTCGTCGATTAAGGCGGCGCGTTTCGTGCGTTTTTGCGACGCGTTCAACATACCACTGCTCACATTTGTCGATGTTCCCGGGTTTCTACCCGGTACGGATCAAGAATTCGGCGGCATCATTCTGCACGGAGCGAAGCTCCTCTATGCCTACGCGGAAGCCACGGTGCCGAAAATCACCGTGATCACACGCAAAGCATACGGCGGAGCGTACGATGTTATGGCATCAAAACATATCCGCGCCGATATCAACCTCGCCTGGCCAACTGCAGAGATCGCCGTCATGGGGGCTGAGGGCGCGGTGAAAGTCATCAATCGTCGAGAACTTGCCGCCGGAAGCGACAAAGACGCAACGATGAAAGCGTTAATCGATGATTACAACGATCGTTTTGCCAATCCGTACATTGCCGCACAACGCGGCTACGTCGACGATGTCATCGAAGCGCGTCGCACACGCGGCGCAATCGCCGACGCCTTAGTCATGTTAGCCGATAAACGTGTTGATCGGCCCAAACGCAAACACGGGAACATACCTCTCTAATTTCAAAAAAGGAGCACGAACGTGACGACACGCAAAGATTTTCTGGCTGCAGGCACAGGCATCGCAGCGTTTGCCGCATTGTCCGACGTAGCGACGGCGGCTCCGGCGCCCGTCCCACCATCGAGTTCGGGATTCACGTTCGATCAAGCCGGCTTTGCCGCGATTGTCGGCAAAGCGGCAAAGCATAAGTTGGGTTTCGGCGCCAAAGATCCGAGCGACGGCGATATCGGCGACGTCATGGCTATGGTCGGTACGGTCTGGCAAAAAGATCTCGGTGTCGCTGTACGTGATATTCATGCTGTCGGAATCTTCTATCACGTCGGTGCCGTTCTCGGATTTAACGATGCATTGTGGAACGAGATTTTTCCGTATCGCGAAAAAATTGCAATGCTCTCCAAGACATTTGAATCGACAGAGGCCGGCGCTGGAAATCCATACAAAACGCAGCTAGATGCTCTCGCCAAGCGCGGCGCCTCATTTCTCGTGTGTAATAACGCGATTACCGGCATCGCTCACGCCATAGCGCACATCGAAGGCAAAAGTCCCAGTGCGACGGCGGAGCGTTTTCGCGCCTCGCTGGTACCGGGAAGCCTCGTCGTACCTGCAGGGGTGTGGGCGATTGGTGCGATCCAAGAGGCAGGATTCACCTACCAGCGCGTGAGTTAGCACGATTCGCGGGACCGCCATGCCTGATGGCGAAACCGCATCGGTGTGAAACTCTTAGACGGAAAGCGCATTCTTGTTACGGGCGTTGCGAACCGCTGGTCCATCGCCTATGGCATTGCACATCGCTTACATGCGCACGGTGCCTCCCTCGCATTGACCTACCAGGGCGAACGCGTTCGCGGTGAAGTGGAGAAACTCGCCGCCGAACTCGGTGGCGGCCCTGTCGTCGAATGCGATGTCACATCCGGCGAGTCGCTCAGCGCCATGCGCGATTCGATCGCTGCCGATTTCGGCCATCTCGATGGCCTCGTTCATTCCATCGCCATGGTGAACAAAGACGATCTCTCGGGCAAAGTATACGATACATCGCGCCAAGGCTTTGCCATGGCCTTGGATATTTCGTCATACTCGCTGATCGCACTCGTGCAAACGTTACGCGAAACGATGAACGACGGGGCAAGCATCATGGCCCTAACGTATCTCGGCGCAACGCAGATCGTCCCGAATTACAATATCGCCGGCATCGCCAAAGCGGCGCTCGAATCGATTATGCGCTATCTCGCGTATGATCTGGGCGATCGCGGCATTCGCGTCAATGCAATCTCGGCGGGCCCGATTAAAACCGCGAGTTCGCGACAGGTCGGCGGATTCTCGCGCATTCTCGATGTCGTACCGAAAGTCGCGCCGCTGAAGCGAAATGTTACGGCCGAAGATGTCGGCGATTGTGCGGTCTATCTCGCTTCGGATCTTTCCCGATCAATCACCGCAGACGTGCATTTTGTCGATGCCGGATACCATGCCATGGGGATGTATCCACCGGATTTTTCCTCGTGATCATCTCCCCCGCTCCGAGCGCCGATGAAATTGCAGCAATTCTCACCGTTCTTGCCGCACATGCTGCCACGACGAACGTCGAACGGGTGAAGCCCTCGGCATGGCGACAAGCGGCTCGGCGCGAGTCGATCGACGCCTAATGTTCTCAAAAATTCTGATTGCCAATCGTGGCGAAATTGCCGTGCGCATCCTTCGCACGGCCAAAGAGATGGGCATCGCCGTTGTCGCCGTGTATTCTGATGCAGATCGAGATGCATTGCATGTTCGAATGGCCGATGAAGCCTACCGATTAGGTCCGGCGGCACCGTCGCAGAGCTATCTCAACATCGCAGCGCTGCTTGAGATCGCGGCGAAAAGCGGCGCACAAGCCATTCATCCGGGCTACGGTTTTCTCGCAGAAAACGCGGGCTTTGCTCGCGCGGTCGTTGCTGCCGGGCTTACCTGGATCGGTCCGCACGCAGATGCAATCGATGCCATGGGTGATAAACTTCGTGCGCGTCAAGCAATGCAAAAGGCCGGCGTTCCCTTCGTTCCCGGCGGTACCGAAGCAATTGCCGATGTGGCCGCGGCCCATAAAGCAGCGGAACGTTACGGACTTCCACTCGCCTTAAAAGCGTCGGGAGGCGGTGGTGGCAAAGGCCTGAAAGTGGCACGAACGAGAGAAGAAATCGAATCGGCATTTTCGACGGCGACGCGCGAAGCCGAGGCCTACTTTAAAAACGGCACGATTTACGCCGAACGATATCTCGATAATCCAAAACACGTCGAGTTGCAAATTTTAGCCGATAAACACGGGAACGTCGTGCATATCGGCGAGCGCGACTGCTCTTTGCAACGTCGCCACCAAAAACTCTGGGAAGAGGCCCCGGCGCAGATTCCAAACCGTGTGCGCGATGCCATGCGCGACGCGGGCTTGCGAGCAGTTCGCGCGATCAACTACGACTCGGTCGGCACCATCGAATGTTTGGTCCAGGGTGATGAGTTCTTCTTCTTGGAAATGAACACACGCATTCAAGTCGAGCACACGGTAAGCGAAATGATCTCCGGCATCGATCTTATTCGCGAGCAGATTCGCGTCGCGGCCGGCGAGCAACTCGGCTATACCCAAGACGACATCACATTTCGTGGCGTTGCCATCGAAGGTCGCGTCAACGCAGAAGATCCGGCAGATAATTTTCGTCCGGCACCGGGAACGCTCACTGTATATCGTGAGCCGGCGGGCCTCGGCGTGCGGATCGATTCTGCCGCCTACCCCGGAATGACCATTTCGGCCGATTACGATTCGATGATCGCAAAACTCATCGTCTGGGCTCCCACCCGCGAAGGAGCCATCGCGCGCCTGCGTCGCGCAACGGCCGAATACGAGATTCGTGGAGTCCCGACGACACTCGGTCTTCTGAATGCGCTCTGCGATCACGCGCCGGTGCGCGATGCGAGTTACGGAACCGCAACGCTTGAGGCGTTTGCCACGTCGATCGCGGACGCTCCGGAGACGGTGCAGCAATCCTCTACGCACGTCGCGGAGTCAGGCGAAAATATCGTGCGCGTCGAAGTGAACGGCAAACTCTTCTCCGTTCGTCTGCTCGATGACGCGCGAGCCTCGGGCTCGGCGAAAGCCCGCCCCGCAAAAACGCGCAAGACGGCTCGCGTGGCAACGGGCAACGATATCATCTCACCGATGCATGGTGCCGTTGTCGAACTTCGCGTCACGCAAGGCGCGAGCGTCGCCGCCGGCGATGTCGTCGCCGTCATCGAGGCGATGAAAATGATGAACGAACTCCGCGCTCATAAAGCCGGAACCGTCGCCACCATTCACGCCGAAGTCGGCGCGACGATTGAAGCAAATGCGCCGATTTTAACGCTTGGGTAACGTTTAGGAAACACTGCCCTCACACGCACGTTGTAGTCTATCCACAGATATGTCGACTTATCAACAGGCATTCAACAAGGCAATCCACAAGCCAATCTGCGACAACTCCCGAGCCATGGTTGACGAAATTTTTACCATCATCCTTTCGAACGGATCTATATCGGTTTCTCGTGAGGATGCTCAAAGGATTGTTGACGCGATGTGCCTTCGTGAGAGTTTCCTTACGGTAACGCCCATCGGCGCCGAATCGACCGGATGCGCAATGACGACCGTCGATGTGCGTTGCATCCTTACGATCATCGAACACCGGGCCATAAACTTAAGTCCGTTAGCTCGCTGGTGGAACCATCGCGAAAACGTTCATCATCTTAGGGCCGAGGTGTTCGCTTAGCGGAATGGGTTGAAGCTAGCCCCGGCTTTCCGCATTTGATTCATTTCTTGAAATATGTGCCCGCACAGTTCTCACGACTTCGATAAACGCATGCAACTCCGCTAAACGCTCGTTTTCATTTTTACGTCGGTCGGAAAAAATCCAACGAACGTAAATACTGACAAGATCGTAGGCATCGATAAAGCGATCCTTTCGATTGGAGTTGCACTCCACACAAGCAGTAACCAGCCATTCCTTCGATGCGAAATCAAATTGCTCGGGAGAGAGTTTTTCTCGGATTTGTTTCGTGATCGCACGGGGAATGACGTGATCCGGAACTAATCCAAAAAACTCGTAAACGGAATCCAGCGATAATTGCGTCATTTGTAACGCATCGCGGATGGCCGGTTCAGGGATTTCCAACGACAACTTTGCGCCCAAGTTCGGCTCCTGAATTCGCGAAAGGATTTCAGACCTTCGTTCCCTTGCACGTTCATTCGATTCACAATACACGCACCGATATTCATCGCGTTCGAAGATCGCCATTCGGTTACGCGAGGTAAAATCGGGATCGCCATGACCGTTTTTTTTCGTTTTCGCTTTTTTTCTCAGTCGTTCGAAATGGTGCCCATACGTGTCATGAGGCAAATAACGCGTATTGAAACACCTCGTACACTCGGCTTTGATGGTATTCGGCCCGGGTAAATACCATGCGCGCACTTCCACTCCGCCACAGCAACTATTCGGATGATCAAGAGTTATCAGTTTCGTCCCTACTGCCGAGGGGATGCCGCCAGAAAACAGGCTATCCACAGCAAAGGAACTTCCTCTTTTCTTATTCCATTCCTCGCCACCCGGAGGGATACGCCCTCACACCGAATCGTGGCATTGCTATGGCAACCTCGTTGAATAACGCCTCGGGAATACCGATTTCGCCTTGTTACGATGAGGTGGACGGGCCGCTTCACGATCTTGGCTCGCCGGGCGCGTTTCCGTTTGGACGGGGCGTGCGTGCGGATATGTATCGTGGGCGACTTTGGACGATGCGGCAGTATGCGGGATTTGCGACGGCGGCCGAATCGAACGCACGCTATCGATATCTCCTGGAACGTGGCACGACCGGCTTATCGGTCGCCTTCGATCTGCCGACGCAACTCGGGCACGATTCGGATGCGCCGCTAGCACGCGGCGAAGTCGGGAAAGTCGGTGTGGCCATCGATAGCGTTGCCGATATGGAAACGCTTTTTGAGGGCATTCCACTCGATAGCGTCACCGTCTCCATGACCATCAATGCTCCGGCATCGATCATCCTCGCAATGCTGTTGGCGGTCGCCCGCCGGCGCGGGATTCCCTTCGAGAAGCTTGGCGGCACCATTCAAAACGATGTACTCAAAGAATACGCCGCTCGGGGAACCTACATTTATCCGCCGACGCAATCGATGCGCCTTGTTACCGATGTGATGGCATATTGCGCCGAACATGTCCCGCAGTGGAATACGATTTCCATTTCCGGTTACCATATTCGCGAAGCCGGCTCAACGGCGCTTGAAGAGATCGCCTTTACGCTTTCCAATGCCAAGGCGTATCTACGGGCGGCCCGCGATACCGGAATCGATCTCGATGCGGTTGCACCGCGTCTTTCGTTTTTTTGGAACGCCCATAACGACTTTTTTGAAGAGATCGCCAAATTCCGCGCGGCCCGCTATCTTTGGGCGCACATCACCCGCGATGAGTTCGGCTGTAAAGATCCGCGCTCGCAAATGCTTCGCTTTCACACCCAGACAGCCGGTTCGACGTTAACCGCGCAGGAACCCGATAATAATGTCGTTCGCGTGACGCTTCAAGCACTGGCCGCGGTTCTGGGCGGCACGCAGTCGTTGCACACCAACGGCAAGGACGAAGCCTTGGCCTTGCCAACGGCAGATTCAGCCAAACTCGCGTTACGGACCCAACAGATTATCGGCTATGAAAGTGGCGTCGCGTCGGTCGCCGATCCGTTGGCCGGATCGTATTACGTTGAATCGCTCACTAACGCACTGATCGAACGCGCTACGCAGTTGATCGCGCAAGTCGATGACCTCGGCGGATCGGTTGCGGCCATTGAATCCGGCTGGATGCAAGGGCGCATCGCCGACTCATCCTACGCTGCGCAACAAGCGATCGAACGCGGAGAAAGCGTCGTTGTCGCCGTCAACAAATTCGTCGAATCAAACGCGAATGCAGCATCAATGCCTCTGCAGCGTATCGATGACCGCATCGAACGCGAACAAGTTGACCGCCTCCAAACGTATCGGCAGCAACGTGACGCAGCCGAGACAACACGCAGACTCGAATGCGTTCGCAATGCGGCACACACCGGAGAAAACCTCATGCCGCATTTCCTCGAGGCCGTGGATGCCGGGGCTACGTTAGGCGAAGTGTGCAACGTCCTTCGCGATGTCTTCGGAACCTATCACGCAAAAGAAGTTGTGGCCTAACATGCAGATCGATCATATCGCCATTGTTGTCGCCGACCTTGAGGCAACGCTTGCCCTGTATACGAAAACTCTCGGGTTCAACCAAGTCTACCGCGAGGTCATCGCCGATCAGGGAGTCGAAGCCGTCGGCTTACAGGCCGGCGAATCGATCATCGAATTGCTCCGGCCTCTCGATGAATCTTCGCCGATCGCACGATTTCGCGGCGATGCCGCAACGAAGCTCCATCACACCGCATATCGCGTCGATCAGCTCGAAACAAAGCTCGCCGAGCTCCGCGCCGCGGGGATTCGCCTGATCGATGAGGTACCGCGAAAAGGCGCCCATGGAAATCGCATTGCCTTTTTGCATCCGAAATCCACGGGCGGCGTCCTGATCGAACTCTGTAGCCGCGAGTAACGCTACCAGGAGCCGCTAGCACCACCGCCGCCAAAGCCGCCTCCACCGCCGGAAAAGCCGCCTCCGCCACCACCACCAAAGCCCCCGCCGCCAAAGAATCCACCTCCGCCTCCACTTCCCGGCGGATTGACGAACATGAACGCATCAAGCCAATCGCCGTGGCGTTTTCCACGCCGGGCAATCGTGACGATGATGGCAAAAATGAGGCCGCCCCCGATAATAAGCGTCAACAGCACGAAGACGATTGCGCCCATCGTATCGTCGGAAGACGAGGTGTCGCTCGATGCCGCCGGTGCGTTTTTCTTTCCCGACAGAAAGCTGGGATCAATCGCGGTGAGCATCGCGTCGACTCCGCCGGTTATGGCGGCATCGGTGTCCCCATTTTTCATCGCCGGAGCGATCGTATCGGAGATGATGTTCGCAGAAATGGCATCGGTCAGTCTGCCTTCAAGCCCGTAACCAACCTCAATGCGCACCCGATGATCGCGCATAAAGACAAAGAGAACGGCACCGTTATCCCGTCCTTTTTGGCCGACTCTCCACTTCTCCGCGGCGTTGACGGTCCATGTTTGCAGCGGTTCTCCGTCTGTGGATTGCCCGATCCAAACAATAACCTGCCGGTGCGTTTTGGTATCGAAGTTATGAAGCTCGGTTTCGAGATTCCGCCGCGTCGATGCCGAGAGTGCGTTGGCATTATCCGTCACGTACTGCGTCGGCGACGGGGGAATGACGGCTAAAATCGCGCCGAGAATATAGGCTTGTATCATTGGGCAAAATGCTCGTGGAAGGCTACGCCAAGATGATCGAGACCGGCCACGACCGCGCCCGGGATATCGCCGACGGCAAACCGCGACCGCATCGCAGCTATTCCGTCTTTCCAGAATGCATCGCTGACGCGAGCATGTAATTCGCGATCGCCGATCATGGCGAATTGCCGCGCGTTCGGAGCCACAAGGATGAGCGCTGCGTTGTGATGTTTGTGCGTGTGCATCTGCTGCTGCTCGAATTCCGCTTTCGCTCGCTCGAATGCATCCACATTCCTATCGTTGACAAAACGGACGGCGACGCGAGCAGTCGTCCCGCTCTCGGCCCGCGCCATCGCAAAATGAATCCGCGCTTTATCTTCCGGCGTCATGGCGAGAAATTGACCGTCGGCACTTTTTGCGCGCCGGCATCGGCGGCAAAATAGACCTTTTCTTGGAATCGCGATCCGAACATCGAAGCGATAAACACCGTGGGCACGGTATCGCGCTTTGTATTAAAGGCTCGCGCCATATCGTTATAGCGCATGCGTTCAACGGCAATCCGATTTTCCGTTCCCTCGAGCTGTGATTGTAATGTGAGGAAGTTTTTGCTCGCTTTAAGATCCGGATACCGTTCCGACACGGCGAGTAAATGGCTCAAGGCCATGCCAAGCTGACCTTGCGCCTGATCGTATTTTGCAAAAGCCTGGGGGTTATTGATTGCACCGGCGATGGCTTGCGGTGAAATTTGCCCGACCTTGGATCGCGCATCCGCAACGGCAATGTACGTACTCTTCTCAAAATTGGCGGCGCCCTTGACGGTCGCCACTAAATTGGGCACGAGATCTGCGCGGCGTTGATACACATTTTGTACCTGCCCCCACTGCCCTTGCACCGCTTGGTCGAGCGTCACGAGCGAATTATAGGTTGACCCGACGAAGAAACCAAAAATCAGCAGAAGTCCGAGGACAACCCAGAGCGTATATGATTTTTTGCCTTGCATAACCAGCCGCCTTCGGCCCTTGGGGGGTTCCCACCTATGATTGCCGCGCTAGGTGCCAGAGTCACGGCCGTAAATCGGGCGCAATTCCGACGTCGATCTGCGTCTCGAACGTGCGATTCCATGGGAGCGTTATCTGCATCGCAGCGATGTGATATCCCGGATAGAGTTCGCGCAAAATTCTATCCGATGCGTGCCAAAGAGCCGCCCGATTGCGTGCAGCAATGGCTTTGGCCACGTCCGGCAACAAGTACGTATGATCCGAAACGCCTTGCGCATCGAGGACCGTATTAAGTTCGGGCCGCACGTCGGCGTGAAATGCGACGTCGTCGATGATTCGCATAAACGTGAACGTCTTGTGGGCGAGCGCATCGTACGTGCCCAATCGTCTCCCAACGCCGGCTGCGACGGCTTCACTCAGAGCCGTACCAACGGAATTTGCGTCGGTGTTCCAGGCAGCATAGGCATCCAATTTCGATGCGACCCCGCTGTGCAATAACGAATCGCTAAAACGAGCTAGCGACCCGTAATGCCCGCCAAGAAAGGTCTCGTCGACAAGGGCCACCGATCTGCCACGCAGCTCATCCGCGCGCAACGATTGCAGCAGAGCGCGATCATCGAGCGCAGTGCTTCCCGGCACGCGGACATCGAGAACGATCTGGGGTCGATGCGTCACTTCAACACCGCCGATAAGCCGAATCAGATGCGCAATTGTCGTATGGATCGGCGAAAACTCAATGGGATCTTGGGTCATCGCGCCACCGGCGTGCGAGTAGGCAACGGCGCTACGCCGATGCCAATGCACGGCACGATCCATCGCGCGAGCGACCAACACCATACCGAGTTCGTCGGCTCCGGGCTCGATCGCCGCGCGACGATCCAGGCCCAACGCTTGACGATGCGCACGGAGTCCGAGAACATCGCGAACATGCAAACCCACCGGCCCTGCATCATCCTGCCCCAACACAACGCGTTGAACATCGTCGGCAGCCAACAAATCCAAGAGCGTATAATCGACCTGATAGTTGCGCGTTCGCGTCGCGATGTACTCATCGAACGCAGCTCCGGCAAGCGCGCGATCACGGGCTGCCGAAGCGCGTTCGCTCGGCAACGGCGGATCGTGCAGATTTGCATAGGCCATGATGTACGTCCATATCGGGTATGCCGCAAAAAACGATTGCGCCGATCCGAGAGCGGGGACGCCCGTGGGAGCGAGCCGCATGATCGTTGCAAAGGATGCCACCCATGCCGTGGGATGCGTGCGACGTAAACGCGCATATTCCAACATGCGGGTCCGAGCATCGAGATAACTCGGACCCGGAACGCGCGAGGCAACGAGGCCGCCATAGGCGAGCATATCGTTAGAAATAACGTAGGCACCCACATTATGCGGCGTTCTATTCAACCAGCCGATAATGGCGTCGGGATCGCCGAAGGTGAGATAATGTCCGAGCAACGACGTTGGCGGCTGGCTCACTTCGATGCCCGCGATCCGACCTAACAATTGCGGCAACTGTGCGGTCACCGGTCGGTCATCGAGCGGAACGAGAACGATGACGGGAGCGCGAGCGGCTTGAGCCGCCGTCGCAAAGATGACGCAAAAACACACGGCAAGCGCAGGCCAAACGCGAGACATCCTCACGTCCCGGACGCACCTAATGCGGCGCGAAGATTTCCGCGATGCTTCGCAAGATGCTCCTCTGCGGCTTGAACATCCAGCGACAGTCGCTGCATGACGACGGACGTTTTCACCGATCCTGAAGCTGCCAAGAGCGACTCTGCCGTCTCTGCATCGACGAACGCGAGCATTTCAATGAGTCGCCGGGCCCGTTGACGCAACTTTGCGTTGGTCGGTACAACACTGACCATCAAGTTCTCGTACACATGACCCAAGCGGATCATCACGGCAGTCGATATGGTCGCAAGTGCAACCTTCTGCGCAGCACCCGCGAGCATACGAGTCGAACCGGCAATCGGTTCTGCCCCCGTTTCCAAAAGAATCACCGTATCGGCAGCCAGAGCCAAAGGACTTGCAGCGACATTGCACAGAGCCACCGTACTCGCGCCGAGTCCCTTTGCGGCTCGAAGTGCGGACACGACGAATGCTGCGCCTCCGCTCGCTGAAATACCGAGAACCACATCGCCTGCGCGAACGCATTGCCGGATTTCACCCTCACCGGCTACGCCATCATCTTCAGCACCTTCAACAGCCTGTCGCAGCGCAGCAGAGCCGCCGGCAATATGTGCACAGAACATTTCAGCCGGAGCACCGAACGTCGGCGGTATTTCCGCAGCATCAAGAACGGCGAGGCGTCCGCTCGTCCCTGCTCCAACGTAGTGAAGACGACCGCCGGAAGCAAGCGCCGCAACGATTGTCTCAACGGCCTGCGCGATCGACGGCGTCGCATCGGCGACGTTCCGCACGGCGCGCGAGGCTTCATCGGCAAGCAGCAGCACCAGATCGTTCGTCGCGAGGGAATCAAGGTGTGTGGTGCGAGGATTTCGCGCCTCCGTCGGCACGATGTGTTCGCTCACTCGCGCACCATGCGCTCGGCGAGCGACAACGCTCCCATCACCGGCGGGGGCGGATTTTTCTCCACGCGCATGAGGGGCAGTTCGTTGGTTATGCGCGTTTCCAACAAATACGTCAACAACGAGTTTTCTTGAAGCAGGCCGCCGGCAAGAACGAGCGCAGCGTCCCGTTCGGAAAGCTCGGCATGACGAGCCACGGTGCGAGCCAATTCGGCAAGATCGAGGGCCGCTTGCTGAACGATTTTTGCTGCTGCGCGATGCCCGTCGGAGGCAAACGCGACGACCATTGGGGCAAGTTCGGCGAGGCGTCGATTCGGCGCGGCATCTTCATACACGCACGAGAGCAATCCTCGCACATCCGAAACACGAAAGTATTCGCAGATCGACTTTGTTAAACCGTCGCTTGGAGCCCGACCATCTAAGGCGCGCAACGTTAATCGGACGCCCTCACGACCAATGACGAATCCGCTCCCCTCGTCGCCAAATACATGGCCGTAGCCTCCGCAACGAAATGTGCGGTCATCACGAACCGCAAACCCAATCGAGCCGGTGCCGGCAATAAGAACGACGCCATCGCCGTCCGGCACGGCAGCGCGAAGCGCAAGTAACGCATCGGGGATAATCATCAATTGCCGCGGAGCGATGTCTGCCTTTATGGCCGTCGTATAGATTGCCAGCGTCGTGTCGCGATCGATACCGGCTGCACCGAGGCATAGTGCATCGGGTGTCGCGCCGCGCAGTTGTCCGCGCACGAGGTCAAGAATTATCGCAATACTCGCATCGGCACCGACGACATTCGGGTTGACGGCGGCAGCTTCGGCTTGCGCAGCAAGATGCCCGTCGCGAGCAACGATGATGCGAACGCGAGATGCTCCGGCATCGACTCCGACCACTACTCTCGACATTCGATTTCCATCTTCTTTCTCAGTACGTGAAGGTCCAGCGGCGCGATCGCTCCGAGCGGAACTGCTCGCTGCGCGCCGGTCGCCGTCGGAATATTCGCAGTTCGCCCCCGGAGCGTTTCGTAGCCGAGAACGGCGAATGCCAACGCTTCTTTTGCATCGGGATCGATTCCGAAGGCCATCGTCGTTTCGACGGGCACCTCATGGAGTCGTTCTTGGAGCATCTGCATCAGCGGAGCGTGGTGGATGCCCCCTCCCGAACAGATCACACGCCGAGCGCCGGGAGCGTACCGTTGGATCGCATCGGCTACAACCGTCGCCGTGAGGGCGGCGAGCGTAGCGCACCCGTCCTCAAGCGTCAGCTGGCGCAAGACGGCTTCGTAGCTGCGGCGAAATGCTTCGCCGAACTGTTCGCGGCCGGTCGTTTTTGGCGCCGAGCGCGAAAAATAGGGATGCCCGAGCATCGTAGCAAGGGCTTGCGCGTGGACAACGCCGCGACGTGCGACCTGGCCATCATGATCGTAGCGTCGTGCCCCATTTGTCCGTTCATGAATAAACGCATCAAGAAGCATCACGCCGGGTCCGGCATCAAAAGCGACAACGTCGTCACGCTGCGCCGCCCGGGGAAGCGATGTCACATTCGCAATCCCGCCGATATTCACGGCAACCCGCGATTCTTCATCGGAACGTAAAAGCAGCCAATCGATATACGGCACGAGCGGAGCACCATATCCGCTACTTGCCGTATCGCCGCTGCGAAAATCATAGCAAACACTGACGCCAAGGCGTTCTCGCACGATGAACGGATCCCCGATTTGCCAGGTGCAATGCGATTGACCGTCATGAAAAATCGTCTGTCCGTGCGAAGCAATGAAATCGACGGCAGTATCACCACGGACGTGCTCCGCAGCCGATGCAAAAGCTACGCCTAAGGCGTGGTGAAGACGAGCAAAATCTCCGGCTTGCGCGAGATTCGGCGGCATAAGCGAGAGCAACTCTTCCCGCAATCCCGCGGGAAACGCAAGCGTTGCGAATCGGAGCACCCGTGCGTCATACCCGTTTCCCTGCGGAAACAACTCGACAAGTGCCGCATCGATGCCATCGAGTGAGGTGCCGGACATGACTCCGATCGCAAGCATTACCGATCGACCATCGCAACACACGCATCATAGAACGCAGCGCGCAGTTCCCGAGTATCTCGGCGACCGTAATAGACGGCATTGGTAAGCAACACGCCAATGAGTTCGCGCTTCGGTTCGGCCCACACGCACGTGCCGACGAATCCCGTATGTCCGAACGACTCGGCAGAAAATGCCGCGCCGCACGAATTATCATCCGATGTTTTTAACGCCCAGCCGAGTCCTCGACGTAACACCGGATCACATGCCTGCTCGGAGACCGCTTCTGCAACAAGATGAGCGCTCACGCATCGTTCCGTCGTCGTCGAGCTTCTCGCGAGATATTCGCGCGCCAACCACGCGACGTCGGCTGCCGTACCAAAGAGTCCGGCGTGCCCGGCGACGCCGCCCATTAAATACGCCTTTTCGTCATGAACGTATCCTTGAACGCGCCCGCGCCATCCGTCATTTTCAGTCGCCGGTATCCATGGACGCTCGTGCCGACGTGGCGCAAATCCCAATGACGTCCGATGAAAATCTGCAATCAGTGCTCCCAGAGAGCGACGATACACGCGTTCGAGCAGCACACCTACGGCGATAAAACCAAGATCGCTATAGACGACGCGTTCACCGGGCTTGGCAACAAGATCGCGTTCGAGCGAAAATTGCGCGACATTCGATCCTAAGAGTTCGCGATAGTCGGCTCCCGAGTTCAAACCAGCCGTATGCGAGAGCAACATCCGCAGCGTTATGCTGCGGTGTTCGTTATTGCGCCACTCGGAAACGATCTCGCATAGCGGAGCGTCTAAGCGGAGCAGACCATCGTCGACGGCTCGCAATGCAAGCGTCGCAACAAACAGTTTGGTGATTGAGGCGAGATCGAAACGCGTATCGACAAACACCGGCTTTGCACCGACATCATCTCGTGTGGAACCAAACGCACCTTCATACCGTAACGATCCACGATGTTCAACGCGAGCGACCGCGCCCGTACACCACGAACCGATGGCATCATGAACGATCCGATCAATTGCGTTCATCCGACGGGTAGAGATCCGGTTGTCGAAGCGCGTCCATCAAGAACATCGTGCAGCGCCGAGAGCATCGCCGCATCGTCGCCATACGTGCAAACGACATGCTTTGCTTGTGGAAAACTCAATGCATCGTAGGGCTCCAGCGTTGAGACCAGCAACGTTTCCGGTCTCTCGGCGAGTATCCGAACGATCGCGGCGTGCTGTTCAGGATAGAGATGGGCACGTCGCATAAAGACGACGATTCTCTCCTCGCCAAGCGACTGCATGACCGCATCGACCTCGGCGAAACTCGGCTGTAATGGCAACGTTATGATATGCGACTCAAACCCTTTTGCACTCGGCTCGAGGTCAACGGCGCCATGCTCTACTTCTCCCGAGAAGGCAACGATGCGATGAAACGGAGCGACCGGGTTTCCGCGTAGCGTCGTGATACTTCGCGCAGCGATTGTTTTGGCGATACCTGCGTAGGGTGGGCGTGCGTCCACCGCTAATGGCGCGGCAAACTGGGTGCGCAGCGAACGCATCCGTTCAACGGCTTGCATCATACGCTCGAGGGGAATACGTCCAGAAGCGATGGCCGAAGCGATAGCGCGAATAATGCGCCGCGATTCATCCGGACCTCCCGACAATATCAATGCATCGACGCCGGCAGCGAGCGCACAGATCGCGCCTTCGACGATTCCGAGCGTTCCTGCGATCGCTTGCATTTCGAGCGCATCGGAAAACAGCACGCCCGAAAACGCGCAGTTCGTGCGTAACCACTCGTTGAGAAACGGTCCATTAAGCGTCACCGGACGTTCGTCGTGAAGCGCTTCGATGACGATGTGTGCCGACATAACGGCGCGGCACTGCGGTAGTATCGCTCGAAAAGGCGCCAGATCGCGGGTGGCAAGGCGTTGCAACGAGCCATCGATCACGGGCAGAGCCAGGTGCGAATCCACCGATGTGCCGCCATGACCGGGAAAGTGCTTCGGCGTTGCGACGATTCCGCCACGGTGCAACCCACGCGTAAATGCGCCGGCCGTGGCGATGACGCGCGCCGGATCGCGCCCGAAGGATCTCGTTCCAATGACCGTACTCTGCGGTGCGAGCGCTAAATCGAGGACCGGCGCAAAGTTCACATTCATGCCCATGCGCCGCAAATCGAAGGCGCATTGTTCACCCGCTTGCGCAATAAGCGTGGTGTCTCCGGTCGCCGACATCGCCATTGCCGATGGCAAACACTCGACACCATCGCGCAAACGAACGACGCGCCCACCTTCCTGATCGATCGCGATCACGGGCGGAAGCAAGCGATTTGCTCGTGCCCTCATAGCGTCGGTCAACGCACGACCTTGCTCAACTGACGTCAAATTGCGAGCAAAAAAAACGTAGCCGCCAAAGGGCGTTGCCCCAACTTCATCATGAAATGTCGCAGCGTCCGTAGCGTGAAAACCGGTCACTACGGTCGCCGCCGCTAGTTCTTCGTATGCGTTCAAGGGATTCGTGCTCCAGAGAAAAGATCAAATCGATGTATATCGTCGGCGTGGATATGCAGGCCAAGATTCGCGTTGACGGCGGGCGTATCGCGTGCATCGACGCGGACGTGCACATCGCCGGCCGTCGTTGCCACCAAAAGAATCACGTCGCTGCCCAATCGCGTTAGGCTGAGGACACGCCCGCGAAGATCGCCATCGTCGCAAATGCGAGCGCAATGCGGACGAAACCCGAGAGCCATTCCTGAAAAGCCGAAATGTGCAGCGAGACGTTCACTCACGTTCATGGGCGGCTCGCCTAAAAACCGGGCGACGCGTATGGTCGCCGGAGCATCGTACACCGCTTGCGGTGGTCCGATTTGCTCGACGCGGCCGTCGATAAGAACCGCAATTCTCGTCCCGACCGTCATCGCTTCGGCGTGATCATGCGTCACATACAATGCCGGCCCGCCGGCCGCGCGACTGACGGCTCCAACGAGGGCAAGCGCCGAGGAACGGCCCTGCGGATCGATGTGCGCAAGCGGCTCATCGTAGAGCATCGCCCGAGGCGCACTCGCCAAGGCGCGAGCGAAAGCAATGCGTTGCCGCTCGCCGCCCGAACATGCACCGACGCGACGCAAAAGCAGGCCATCAAGGTCCAGGAGTTCGACAATCTCTGCCATGCGCGCGTGAGAGACGCGCGAAACCATCGTCAAGTGGGCGCGCACCGAGAGCATCGGCAAGAGGACATCGTCTTGAAAGAGCAGAGCGAAACGACGATCCTGCGGGGAATCCGCGGCGATGCTGCGACCAGCGAAATGCAACGAACCTGAATCCATTGTCCCGAGTCCGGCGACGATGCGTAAGAGCGTCGTTTTTCCCGCCCCCGACGGGCCAACGATCGCGACGATTTCACCGGAATCGACGGTGAGGCACACGTCATCGACCTGCGGATTCGACCGACCAGCAAAGCGTTTACTGATCGCGTTGAGCGCAAGCAAATGGCGCTCCTAGTGAATGCGAACGAGTTGCGCGACGGATTCGCCGCCAATATCGCTGATATAGACGTCCACGGCCGCCCCCGACCGCAAATCGGTCAGTGAGCCATTGCCGTTGTGCTTCGTCTCGATGCTTGTCGATGGCAACACTCGAATAGTTCGCACGCCATCGGGAAATTTTACGACGAGAAGTCCGCGGCCGTAATCGACCGAGACGATTTTTCCGTGCAAAACTCCTCGATTATGGGCTGGAGCACGTTGCGTCCAGAAATTCCGCACGGGCGGCGGACTCGCGGCAACCGGCTGAGCCGCCGTGAAAGCCAGGGCGACGAACGCAAACAATCGGATCATGGTATCCGTACAACGAGTACCGGGCAACGAGCGTTTCACCACTCCGTTCTCGAATGACATTCTTCATGCGTTTATTCGCGGCCATCCTCATCGCCTCTCTCGCCGTCGTGCCGAGTTCGGCATGGGCAACGCCCCAAAGCGCGCTCCTCGCAAGAATGTCGGTCGCCTCCGGCGGCCCATACACGGCCCAAATCGTATCGACGTGGACGACCAACGACGGAAGCGCTGCCGGCATTGTGACGACAACACGTCAGGGCGATGCGTTTCTGAGCCGCCGTTGCCTTGGGGCACTCTGCGCCGGCCGATATTTCGATGGAACGACCCTGTTCGCCGTTGACTCAAACGACGATCTCCTTCCGCTCACATCGGCCGATCTCGAGGACCTGCGCGACCTTCGCTCGGCCTTGGCGCTCATGTTTTTGGCCCCCGACTTCCGGCGAAACGGTGGAATAATCACGCTTGAGCCCCCGTTTCATCAGGCGGGCAAAGATCGCGATATCATGCAGCTAGCGATGCCCGATGGCCGAAAACTCAGCATTTGGGTGAATCCGAAAACGGCTCTCGTGACGCGCATCGACCTTGACCTCCGAAGCATTCGCCTGCGAGAGTATCGTCGGGTTGGCCCCTACATGATCCCCTTTCAAGAAATCTATGCTCGCGCACGACCGCGCACATTTCTATCGCGCACTGTTATTTCCGGAAATTTGCACGCACCGATCGGCATCGTGAGCGCAGTCCATCGCGACGCACCCGCCGCTCGGCGTGTTCGGGGGTCGACGCTTCCTATTTTCCCTTGCCAATTGGCCAACGTCGCGACCCGCTGCCTCGTCGACACCGGAAATAGCGGCATGGCCATTTCCCTTCGCTTAGCCGAACAGCTCAATGCGCCGGTCGTCGGAGCCGGAACGGCCCACGGGCTAGGAACCTACTCAACCGAAGTCGTCCGAAGCGGCCCGCTGACGCTTGCCAACGCACAGTTCGGCCCGGCACGGTATCTCGTTCTCCCGGATCTTTCCGGCTTGGGATTCGACGTTGTCGTAGGAAACGCCATATTCTCATCGCTTACGGCGACGCTCGATTCACAGTCCTTACGATTTGGAACGCCGCCGAAGAGCAACGCGCAAGCAATCGCCGTGAGCTTTCCCGCACTCCTTCCCGAACTTTCCGTGGGTATCGACAATCAAAAGGCAGATGTTGATCTCGATACCGGAGACGATGCCGGATTCGATTTCTCGGCGACATTCGTCAAAAAATTTCCTCGACTTTTCACGCCGACAACGTCAATGAGGGTCAAAGGCATAGGCGGAACGGCGGTTACGCAACGTGGCGACGATCGGGTATTGCATCTTGGAACGTGTACGATTCTTGCATTTCCTACGCAATTCACGGCGGCGATGCCCTCGTCTACTGACGGGCGCATCGGCGCACGCATTCTTCATTCCATGACCCTTCGTTTCAACTATCCGGCCGGACGCATTGAATTTTCTCCCGCTGGCAAGACACCACCATGCACGCGATCATCACCTTAACGTGTAAACCGGGCAGTTCACGTCCGGGTCTGAGTCGTCGCGAAGGGGGATACGAGCTTCGCATCCGGGCTCGGGCCATCGATGGAAAAGCCAATCTCGCCGTTATTGCCGACCTAGCGGAGTATTTACATATCGCGCCATCGCAGATCGAAATACTCCACGGGCACCGATCTCGGATGAAACGCGTAAAGATTTCGGGGGTTTGCCAGGACGACGTCGAGGAACGCTTTGCAACGTTGACTTAAGACGCAGCGGAGAAGCCTCCTCCATCCTTGAAGGACGCAGGTTATGAAACTTCGTCCCCACTGGGAAACCGGCATTGCACTCCTTGTGATCCATCTTGGCGCCGTGCTCGCATTTTTTCCCGCGTTCTTCTCCTGGCCGGCCGTTGCCGTCGCCTTTGCCGTTGCCTATCTTACCGGCGGCATCGGCGTCACGCTCTGTTTTCACCGGACATTGACGCATCGCAGTTTGCGCATGGTCAAGCCTCTCGAATACGCAATGGCGATTCTCGGCACGCTCGCCCTCCAAGGCGATCCGATCGAGTGGGTTGCAACGCATCGCTTGCATCATGCCCACGCAGATCGCGACGGGGACCCGCATAGCATACGCAAAGGCCTGACCTGGGCACATCTTACCTGGCTGTTTCGCACAAATAAAAATTTACCGACATGGGAGCAGCGCAAACGCTATACGCCGGATCTTTCCTCCGAACCGTTCTACCGCGCACTACCGTATCTCCATCTCCCGCTGCAAGTGGGATTAGGTGCGTTGCTGTTTTTCCTCGGGGGCTGGTCGTTTGTCGTCTGGGGTATTTTTGTTCGGCTAGTTGTGGTCTACCACATCACCTGGCTCGTTAACAGCGCAGCCCATTTTTCGGGATACGTGACCTATCGCACCAAAGATCGCTCGGTCAATTCATGGGTCGTCGCCATGCTCGCGTGGGGCGAAGGCTGGCACAACAATCACCACGCATTTCCGTTTTCTGCACGGCATGGGCTCAAGTGGTTTGAATTCGATCTTACCTGGTGGAGCATTCGCTTGCTACGCGCCTTACGACTCGTCGATAAAGTGCGCGTTCCGTCGCTTGAGATGCGCGAATCGTTAGCTAAGGCGCAACGGGAAGTGCATCGCCGTTTCTTTCGTCGTTTCGGGACACAACCGTAGCGAACGAAAAGGCTTCGGACGGCGGTGAAGGGCGGCTCACAAAGAAGCCCTGTACCTCTTCCACGCCGATGTCGCGGAGTTGCGACAACGTATCGAACGTTTCCACTCCCTCGGCGATCGACGTTAAACCGACCGTCTGGGCCAGGGTTACAATGGCCTTTACGATGGCTGCGTCGTGAGAACCAGGAAGCATATCCCGGACGAAGCCCTTATCGATCTTGAGCGTATCGATCGGGAAGCGACGCAAATAACTCAAACTGGTGTACCCGGTACCGAAATCGTCAACGGAGAGACGTACGCCCAGGCGTTTGAGACTTTGCAACAACGTAATCGCCGACGAGACATCGTGCATGATCGAGCTCTCGGTGAGTTCCAGTTCGAACGCCGATGGATCGACATCGTACTCGGCAAGAACGCGACGGATCGTTGGTTCTAGCGTGCCCCGCTCAAACTGACGAGGCGAAACATTCACACAGACGCGAGGCACGTGAAAGCCTTCTGCTTTCCATTGCGCGAGTTGACGCGCAACTTCGCCGAGCACCCACTCACCCAACACGTCAATCGAACCGGACTCTTCAGCTACTGGAATAAAACTATCGGGTTGCAACAGCCCGAGCGTTGGATGCTGCCATCGAACGAGGGCCTCAAAGCCGCATAGCGATAAATCGGTGCAGCGCACAATCGGCTGATAATGCAACAACAACTGACCATCGGCGGCCGCACTACGAAGATCGCGTTTCAACGCGACGCGCTCGGTCGACGATGAGAGCATCCCCGGCACGAAGAAACGCCACGTGTTGCGCCCGGCTTGCTTCGACGCAAACATCGCTGCCTCGGCTGCCTTCATCAGGGCCTGAGCATCCATGCCATCATCTGGAAAGACGCTAATCCCGATCGATGGAGTAACAAATGCATCCGTCTTGGCAATTTCAAATGCCGAGTCGAACGCATCGCGCAAACGTGATGCAAAGCTCTCGAGCGTTGCCCGATCGACAACATCGACGAGCAACATCGCAAACGTATCATCACCCAATCGCGAGATGGTGGCGCTGCGATCGACTAAACGCCGCAGCCGCGAAGCCACACTCCGCAGCATTTCATCACCAAAAGCGGTCCCGTAGAGATCGTTAATTTCTTTGAAACGATCCAAATCCAGCGTCAGAAGCCCAACGCGACTGGAATATCGTTGTGCCATCGCGATGGCTTGCCCTAATCGATCTTCGAGGAGGGCACGATTGGGCAAATCGGTGAGCGGATCGTACTGCGCAAAATACGCAATGCGTTGCTCTGCCACTTTACGCTCGGTGATATCGAAAGCAACGGCAATCGTTCCCACGATACGACCGTCGATATCGCGCAAAGGCTCGACATGCCCCTGCAGCGTCTTTCCCGACCAAATCATCTCATACTCCGACGCGACACCTTGCAAGGCGACAAGATGCGCACGGCGGACCGGAAAACGTGATTCGTCGGCGATGAGAGCCGATGACGCGATGCGCGACCCAATCATCGAATCCGCCGACATCCCAAGGGAACTCAGCTGGGCGCCCTCTAACGACGTGATATTGAGCTCGGTGTCGGTGGTCACGACTAAGGCCGGCAATTGCTCAAAAAGGAGGCGCAACCGCGTTTCGCGCTGACGCAATTGATCTTCCATCGATCGTCGTGCCCGACGGACTTCGGCATCTCGGATTGCCCGCTCAACGGCCGAGCCTAGGCGTTTCAAATTATTCTTAAAGACGTAATCGTAGGCGCCTTCGCGCATCACTTCAACGGCTGCCTCTTCACCGATTGCGCCGGAGACGATGACGCAGGGAATATCCGCGTTACTACTGCGCAACAGCGCCAGAAGTGCCGGCGCACTAAAATGCGGCATTGAATAATCGCAAAGCACGATATCCCACGTGCCATCCCGCAACGCCGCCGTCGCCGTATCGGGAGTGTCGACCCGGACTGACTCAACTGCATAGCCGTGCTTTCGCAGGGCAAGCAGATTCAGCTCCGCATCATCCGGCGAATCATCGACAAAAAGTGCCCGCAGTTCGGAGCTCACTCAACCTCCGCTGACGGCGGCGGTTCGTTGAGGACAATCCAATACAGCCCGAGTTGCCGAACAGCTTCAACAAATTCGTTAAAATCGACTGGTTTGCGAACGTAACTGTTCACACCCAGACGATAGCCCGCCAGACGATCTTCTTCCTGTTTGCTTGAGGTGAGGATCACCGTCGGGATTAAGGCGGTTCGTTCGTCGCGACGGATTCGCTCAAGCAGTTCGAGTCCCGATATTTTCGGAAGCTTGAGATCGAGCAGAATAAATTGCGGCAGGCCACGTCCATCACGATGGCCTTCGAAAAGAAATTCGGCTGCGGCTGCTCCATCGCGAAGGACCACCACCTCATTGATAATATGGTTCTTCGAAAAGGCGCGTCGCGTCAATTCGACATCGTCATCGCTATCTTCAATGAGGAGAATGTACGGTTTCATACCAACTCGTTTCGCGCCTCCATCGGAAGCGAAAAGTAAAAGGCGGCTCCTTTGTTGATTTCTCCTTGCGCGCGAATCATCCCGCCATGCCTATGAACGACACGCGCCACAGTGGCGAGCCCGATCCCCGTTCCCTCATATTCGTCGGCAGTATGCAGCCGCTGAAAAGCACCGAAAAGCTTATCTGCATACTTCATATCGAACCCGGCTCCGTTATCTCGCACAAAAAATTCTCCCTCGTTCGTTCGGCCAATCGTAATTTTTGCACCGTTGGTATGCCGCGTAAACTTCCATGCGTTCCCAACAAGGTTCTCGAATATTGTGCGTATGAGCGTCGGATCGCCAACAGCCGATAAACCGGGTTCAACATCAACATCCACGGTTCGCTCGGGGTTGAGCTCAGTGAATTCCGCCGCAACGGCAGAAGCCAAGGCCGAGATATCGACTTTTTCACGAACAAGCGTCCGGCGAGCAATTCGTGCTAAATCCAGCAGTGCGTCGATAAGCTCGGCCATGCGCCTGGCCGCTTTACGAACACGCACGATATACGAACGGCCAGTCTCGTCAAGTCGATCAGAATAATCTTCTTCAATGACTTGGGAGAAACCGTCGATTGCCCGCAAGGGAGCTCGTAGATCATGAGAGACGGAATACGCGAACGATTCTAATTCCTTATTTGCAGCCTTTAGCTGGCGGGTTCGATCGGCAACGCGCTGTTCCAAATCGATATTGAGCTCGCGAATTTCCAATTCCATGTTTTTACGAGCAGTAACATCGCGAACGTAGATCGCGACGCCACCGGCCCACGGGAAAAACCGAGTCTCAACCCACATCGAAAATGCGGGCGAGAAATACTCCACCGTTTGTGATTTATGGTCCCTCAATGAAGATCGAATTGCCGCGACAATTTTTTCTTCGCCGGGGTTGGTAAGAAATTCAAGAGCGGAACGACCGATGAGTTCCTCTGCTGGAATGCCATAAAAGTGAGACATGCGTTTGTTGACAAACATCACTTTGAGATCCGCGTCCACTGCCGTGAACGCATCTTGAATCGATTCGAGTATCCCGCGCAAATTGCGCGTCGCCTCGCGATTCCTCATCGCTTGAGTTATTGTTGTTGCGAACGATTCGATGCACTCGACATCACCTTCGCGAAGCTTATCGGGCAAAAATGCCACAATAAATCCGAAGGGGTTTTCAGGCGATCCGAGGATTGCACCGACGCTCGCAACGGCTCCTAGTGTCGCAAGCGGTTCGAGTTTATCGAAACGGGGATCATTGCAGACATCGTCGGATGTCAGTACGCCGCCTTGCTCGACAAGTTGTCGACCGAAGGGGAGGGATTCCCACGAATGCGTTTCTTGGGCGTTATCTCCCCAACCGTGTTGCACGACCAATGTAAAGGTCTGTTCTCGAGAATCATACCGTCGAATTTCGGCAATGCGCGCACCCAAGGCATCGATGCAGAGACGGACGGCTCGGCTTTGAATCTCTTCGACCGAAAATCCGGCAATCGCCATGCGGGCAAGTTCTAGCTGCGCGTCTTGGAGGGCATGCGTTCGCGCTAACGCGCGATCGGCTTCAACGCGTGCCGTAATATCTCGAAAAAATACCGAAATGCCATCTAGCGACGGATAGGCGTTGACTTCAAACCAGACATTCGATGTCCGTGAAAACTCGATAAAGTGGACCGGGCGCTGTTCGCGCATCGCCGCCAAATAGTTGCGTTCGAATGCGGTACCCTTTGCCCGCGGAAATGCCTCCAACCACGGCTGCCCGATTACCGAGTTTCGATTTTCAACTTCGAGCAGATTGAGCGCACGTCCATTGATATACGTCAGGAGAAAATTCGCATCGAACGCAAGAAAGCCGTCCGTTATGCGCTCAAGTACCCCTTGAGGGGCAGCCTCGGCAAACGGCGGCAGACCAGACGGCGACTCCACGTGCTGGTTCATCCTCTTACCAACATCGGCTAAAACGAAAGAGATTCGATAGGTGCGAACTGTCGCGAGGAACGCTCAGCCCGGGAGCAAACGTTTCCCTACCACTATGAACAAATATGCTCTCGTGCTTGGTACTCTTCTCGTCGGAGCGACGGTAGCCGCGTGTGGGAGCACAGCCGGAAGCGTTCCGACGCCCACCGCCCCGCCTGCGTGCGTTCTTCCGTCGCCTCTCGCCTTGGTCTATCCGGCCCCAGGCTCCACGGTCGCCGGGTCTTCGGTCACTCAAGTCATCATCGCCACGCAAACGACGATTCCCACCAACCTCAACGCCCTCTTAGGCGTGGGAGGAAACGTCGCAGCCTCAGGCAGCGCGTTCGGAACGGCAACTCCACCTTTCCCGCAACCAACCACGGCCCCAACCTTTGCCAACCCCGTCTATTCATCGAGCCCATTTTCGTGGTCGCCGCTTCCACCCAGCGGATCAACGGTCGAACTCTTTCTGGACGACCCGAATAATCCGAACTGCAGCCCGGCCGACACCGGCTATAACTTCAAGTTACAGTAATGATGCGTTCGTTAGCTCGTCTCGCGGTTGTCGCCACCATGAGCCTCGCGTTACGGCCAGTGGTGGCGCAGGCTGATGTGCGATCGTTGATCGCGGCACACCCCTGTACGATCGTCGCCGTCCAAATGCTACAAAACGTTGATTCGTCTAGCGCACGCGCCGGCGATTTTTTTCGCTTCGCAACCGTGAACGCAGCAACCATCGGAAACACCATCGTTATTCCCGCGAGAACAATCGGCTACGGTACCGTCGTCATTGCCGGTGCCGCCGGACGCAATGGCCGCGCTGGGTCGCTCGTGCTCGAACCTCGGTATTTTGTCTTCAGCGACGGCACCCATTTAGGCGTCGTTCTTGATCATCGCACCGCCGATCTTGCAGCAAATGGCTCGAGCGGCGGAGCGCCCGGCTATCTCGGGGCAATTCCTGTTCCCGGAATCGGCGCGGCCATTGGAATATTTAATTATCTTCACAACGGCAAGAACGTCGCGGTCCCCAAAGGAACGATATTTGCCGTGTTTCCCAGCGATTCACCGAGCGTTTCGCGCTGCGACCGTTAAGAAATCCACCATAGCCTCCAGCGTCTCCGCGGGCTTTTCTCGATGCGGCGAGTGCCCACAGCCGGGGATTTCGCATCGCGTTACGGGGCCGCGAGCAAGCTGTTGCAACCGATCGAGTTGCGTCAAGGTGCCGTAGGCATCGGCGAGTCCTTGAATCGCTAAGATTGGAACGGCGATTCGTGCGCAATCGGGCTCAATATTCATGTCCGAAAAAGCATTGGACAACCAGACGTCGTTCCAGCCATAAAAGGTGGCGTCGACATCTCGATGATGTTTGGCCATACGTTTTCGCAAATCGCCCGATTCAAACGCAACCCGTGCCGCACGAATGCCGTCAATCGATTCCGGTTCCACGAAAAGATGCGGTGCTTCAACAATGATCCGCTGCGGTTGCTGGCTTTCCGGCAGCGAACCGGCAAAGATGAGCGCGATCGTTGCACCGTCACTGTGCCCAACGAGAATCGTCTCTCGTGCGCGTAACCCATACTCATCGAAGAGTTGCGGAAGCACAACGAGCGCCTCGTCGCGCATATACTCCGCCGGTCGCGCAGACGCCAAAACCGGCGATTGTCCGTAGCCGAAACGCGAATAGACCAACGCGCTATAGCCCGTTCGCTCTGCGAGACGCTGAGGAAAATCGCGCCAAAGTCCGAGCGAACCCAGCCCTTCATGCAAAAAGACGAGGGTCGGCGCGTCTGCTTTGACTGCCGGAATGAGCCGAGATTCGAGAATCATTGAAGCACCATACGCCAAAGCCGACGTTCGCGCGATGGCCGCACGAGTGGTGCCAGCGCGGCAATTTCGGCCCGGAGTTTCGCTCGAAATGGTGCGTCTTCGGCGAAGCGCTTCATGACGGAAGCACAGTCGTCCGTATCCACGACATTGAAGTAGCCTGAATACGACGAGCCGAGGATACCAACATTTCCTGACACGCGCGAGGCCAGCACCGGAAGTCCCGCTGCAATCGCCTCGCAAACGACATTTGCTCCGCCCTCCATTCGCGAAGGAATGATCAGCGCGTCACCCATGAGGATCTGTTTGCACACATAGGCAGGTGAGTGCTCACCAATCCACGTGTACCGCGGATCGCGTCCTGCCCACGCGCGCGCGCGCCGCTCGTACGTTGCGTCAAGCGCACCCCCGATCTGCACAACGCTGATGGCAACATCGCGCGATAGCGCCCGCAACGCTTGTGCCGGTCGCAACGAATCTTTCTCATGTCGCAAATGCCCGATGACTAAAAATCGCCACGGTTTTTTGGAGGTCGCCGACATCCGGTGACTCGCCTTGCTCATCGTTGCCGATTGAATGATCGCGACGGCTTTTGCTCGAGCAGGACGTGGGAGAAAGCGAATTCCGTCGGCTTGCAACGTCACGATGGCGTTGGCTTGCGTTAAGAGACGATGGGCTAAACGGCGACGGGGCAAATCCCGATAGAGATCGGTTCCTGTCATAACGACGATAAGACGGCCGTTCGGGCATGCCCGTCGATAGCGAAGCGCCTCTTTGGCGCTTTTCTGGGCATGCAACGCGACCAGCGCATCGTCGTTACCGCCATCGTACGCCTCGATGAGTCGGACGCGATGGCCAAGCGACGCAAACAATCGGGCATAGCGTCGCGCCGTTACGGCATTTCCGCTGCGCTGCCCCATCCGAGGCGGGCAGAGCAAAGCTATCCTCATGGCGAAGAGCGATCAGCATGCTGGATCGTGAACTGCGCGATGCCCGCGCGCGCACGTTGACCTACGTTGCCGATCTGCGCGACGATCAGTTTTTCGTGCCGCACTTGCCTATCGTCAACCCGTTGCTCTGGGAATTGGGGCATATCGGCTACTTCGCCGAATGGTGGACGTTGCGTCACTTGGGTGGCCGCGCGCCCATCCTGCACAATGCGGATGCATGGTACGATTCTGCCGCGATCGCGCACGACGATCGATGGTCGCTGCCCCTTCCATCGCGCAGCCCAACGCTGGCCTTTCTCGATGAACAACTTGCCGGGACAATCGCCCTGTCCGACCGACTTGCAGACGACGATCGGCTGCGCTATTTCTACGGCTTGATTCTTGGCCATGAGGATATGCATGGCGAAGCCTTGCTCTATACGCGCTCGACGCTGCACTATACCCGCCCACATGTGCAGACCTTGCGACCCCCGGTTCGCCAATCGCAAGCGACTGGCGACGCCGCAATTCCCGGCGGTCGCTATCGCATCGGTGCATCGCGCGGCGACGGCTTTGTTTTTGACAACGAGAAATGGGCGCACGATGTCGACGTTGATGATTTTGCCATCGCCCGCGCGTGCGTAACGAATGAGGAGTATGCCGCTTTTGTGCTCGATGGGGGCTATTCCGACGAGCGATTGTGGAGTGCCGCCGGCTGGAAATGGCGCACCTCGGAAGGCGTGACGATGCCGCTTTCTTGGCGAAACGCCGACTGCGAGCCGCTCGGCTTTGAGCGACGTGTATTTGACCAGTGGACTGCACTCGCCGGCAATGAACCGGTGACGCAGATCTGCGCCCACGAAGCCGATGCTTTTGCCCGCTGGGCGCATCGGCGCTTGCCGACCGAAGCGGAATGGGAAATTGCGGCAAGCGGCAAGGAGCGACGTCGCTATCCCTGGGGAAATAGCACGCCGACTTCCGAGCATGGAAATCTCGATCTGTGGTATGGCGATGTTCTCGACGTACATGACTTCGCATCCGGAGATACCCCCGAAGGGGTTCGCCAAATGCTCGGCAACGTGTGGGAGTGGACCGCATCGCCGTTTATGCCGTATCCCGGTTTTTCGGTCGACCCCTACAAAGAATATTCCGCCCCGTGGTTGCGTACGCATCGGGTCTTGCGCGGCGGGGCCTGGTCGACGCGCGCTCGATTGGTTCACAATCGTTGGCGCAATTTCTATCTGCCGCATCGTCGCGATATTTTCACCGGGTTTCGGACCTGCGCTCGCTAGCGTCAGGTCTTAAAGCCCGGTAAAAATCCCACGATAAGACCGGCAATGATTCCCGCGGCAGCAACCGTTCCGAGTGCCGTGAGCAGTAATTTGCGCGGAAACGCACTGCGCACGATGTAGAGCGTCGGCAAACTTATTGCCGGCAATGTTACGAGCAACACCGCGGCTGCAGCCGGAGAGAGCCCGAATCCGAGAAGCGTTTGAATGATCGGTACTTCACCCGCCGTCGGAATCATAAACAGCGTTCCGCCGATGGCAAGTCCGATCATGGTGAGAAGGCCGCCTCCGGCCAATGTGAGATGCGGGGTGAATAAAAACGCGCGCGCCGCACCCAACAGTAAAACCAGCACAATATAGCCGGGGATGATCGTGTAGAGCTCCCACCACAAAATCTTGAGCCAATCGCGGACAAGATCCCAGCCATTTTCGCTAGGGTTTTCGATCGGCGCATCGTCGATGGTGAGATCGAGCGGTTGCGGAAACCAACGATTTGCCAACGTCGCCACGACGGCAATCAAAAGTACGCCGAAAATCAGGCGCACGAGCATGTATTGATAGCCGAGGACGGCGGTGATAAAGAGGAGGACTGCCGGATTGAGAACGGGGTTACCGAGCAGAACGGCGATGGCGGCTCCGGCCGATGCGTTCTGTTTGCGAAGGCCCACTGCCAGTGGACCGGTGCAGCATGTTCACATCATGCCGCCGAGGCTTAACGCCCCGGCGATTGCGACCGATCGATAATCACTGCGACCGAATAAGCGATGAATCCAACGGCGCGGCACTAAGACTTGAATCGTCGCGCCGAGAATCAAGGCCAGAACCAACGCTTGCCAAATGAGATTGTAGTACGTCATTGCATACTGCAACGCAGCCTGCCAACCCACGGCCGGAGGCGTGGCGGTGGTGCCCGAGACGACCGACGGGCCGATCGAATGATGCGAGAATGCCAAGAACGTCTTGGCGTAATACGGCATCCATTTCACGTAGAGCAAGCCCGCGACGAGCGTGAGGACGAAGATCGCGGTGCCCGCGATGAGGCGGCTGCGCGGTGCGCGCGCTGCGGTTGATTCGATCATGCTCGCCAATTGTCGCAGACTGTCGCTCCTCCCTGCCACGGCGTGCAAGAGTGAGTCCTCGGCAACACGGCGAACGGGCATGAGGTGAGTAAAGACGATATCCTTCGCTTGACGCACCTCTCATCGTGCGCAGGTTGAGCCGGTAAACTCGAGGCTGGTGCCCTCTCGCACGTGCTGCGAGAATTGCCTGCAATCACCGATCCGCGTGTGATTGTTTCGAACGCAACGAACGATGACGCCGGCGTCATCATCCTGACGGATGATATTGCGCTCGTGCAGACCGTCGATTTTTTCACGCCTGTTGTTGACGATCCTTACTGGTACGGCGCAATCGCTGCCGCCAATGCGCTCTCCGATGTCTACGCGATGGGCGGCACACCGCTCAGTGCTCTTGCTATCGCTGCATTCCCGGAAGATCTCCCGCACGACACGATTGGAGCCATCCTGCGAGGTGGCATCGATAAAGCCAAAGAGGCGGGCATCGATATTCTCGGCGGGCATACGATTCGCGACGCGGAACCAAAATACGGACTTGCCGTGACCGGTACCGTGCATCCCAAGCGAGTCATTCGCAACGTGAGCGTTCGTGACGGCGATATACTCTTTCTCACCAAACCCCTCGGTAGCGGCATCCTAACGACGGCTAGACGCAACGACGCCATCACGGCGGCAGAACTCGAACCGGCGATCATTGTGATGGCGACGCTCAATCGTGCGGCTGCGCTAGCATTCGATGGCCTCGCTATTCACGCCGCCACCGATATCACCGGATTCGGTTTGCTCGGCCATCTGAGCGAAATGACAGGAAGTGCGTTTGGCGCAAGACTCCATGCCGCGAGCATTCCAATCATGAAAAGTGTGGTGGCGCTTGCCGAAACGGGGCACGTTCCCGGCGGATCGAAAACGAATTTGAGCAACGCAACGCTCAACGGCGTCACCTTTGCCGACTCGGTCTCGACCGCAATGCGCTTGGTTCTGGCCGACGCGCAAACCAGCGGCGGTCTCCTCGTCGCCGTCCACCCAAGCGATGCCGATGCCTATGAGGCGGCCCTGCAAAAACATGGCGTCACAACGATCGCCCGCATCGGCGAGATCACAACCGGACCGGGAATTTCGGTGCTCTAGCATCCAATCAAAGCCTTCGCCCGTTGTAAAGACTACCGCTTCGTTACGAAAGGACGTGCTATGAACCAGCAAAGCTCGATCATCACCTTTCTGTTTAGCCCCGTTGGCCGCAGCATTCGCGCACTAATCGGCATCGCGATGCTGCTTTGGGGATTTTATGGCCTCGCCGGAATCGGCCGAGATATCGTACTCCTCCTTGGCGCTGTTTTTCTTCTCTCCGGCATCATCAATTTCTGCGGCGTCTCGGTGCTTTTCGGCGGTCCGTTTATGGGTAAACGCAGCGTCTAATCTGCGTCGGTTGCTGTGCAATCTCGGAGCAGAGGGGCGCGCAGCCGACTTCGCGTAAGAGCGCCCGATGAATCCTCTTCTTCTGGCTGTGCTTTTTGTTGGTGGCGCAATCATCTACGCACTCGTCGGCCTAACTCTCGCTCGTCGCGTCACCAGTAAAGTAGTGGCCGAAGGGCATAATGATGTTTTGGTGCCCCTCTTTTTAACTGCGGGTGTCATCTACGCCGTCCTCCTTGGCTTCATCGTCGTCGGCGAATGGGAATCATACGACGCTGCAAAGGCGAATACCGCAGAGGAAGCGGCGCTTCTGGTGCCGCTCTATCGGCAAACCACCGTCATGGCACCGGAAAAAGGCGCGCAAATGCGCGAGGCAATTCGCGCCTACGCCGAAGACGTCGCTCGCGGATGGCCACAATTTCAAGAGGGCAAACGCAACCGCAAAGCCGGTGCCGATCTCAATCGCATTTTCGGCATTTTTGCAACGCTACGCCCGGCTACTCAGGCTCGCGCGATTATCGCGGCGCAATTCCTCACGACGTTTTCACAAGCGATCCTCGATCGCAATAAGCGCTATGCACAAGCGGCCGAGTCGCTCTCATGGTTGATGTGGGTCGCTGCGATTGGCGGTGGCATCGTTACGATTGGTATGAGTTTCTTTCTCTACATGGATCGTTTTTGGCCGCAAGTGCTGATGGTCAGCGTGATGGCTGCGCTCATCGGCATTTTACTTTTTACGACGGCACTTTTTAGTAGGCCATTCGTTGGACCGCTCGCGATTGACGCCGCTCCGTTCGAGCAATCCATTTCGGTCTTCACTGATGTCGACCACGGATTTTAGGAGCAAGCATCGATGCGCGTAAGTACCGTCACCACGCTACCTGCGATGGCAGCAGAACTGGGCGTCGTCTATGCCACCGTCGAAGGCGTCAACGAACACTCCTTCGACGAGTGTTTGGAACTCCTGTGCCAGGAAGCGCAGGAACGTAGAGCGACCGCCCTCGTTGGGTTACAGCTCGTCCAAAGCCAATTTCAATGGAACCAACGCACGAGCCTCATCGCCACCGCCGTGAAAGAGTAGCGTTCGCGTCAGTCGGTGGTGTTTCTCGAGCGCGAAAAGACGCGCTGGCGATAGCGTATACGTTCGAGGCAAGCCATCGTGGCCACGATTCCGGTTTCTGCGAGGAGGTAGTACCGGCAGTAAAATTTGAATTGACGATTTTCCCCGTTGGGAAAAATCCGTACGCTAGTGCGCCGGACTCCTTTCGCAGGCATTCGACGCTCGCCTATTCGCCTAGCTGGATTGGTGACATCACAATCCGCATCAGTCCCTCCGGCAAAGTAGTTGCGTGCAGACCCCGCGGAGACCAAAATCTTAATTGCAAGATGTTGACCGCCCGCTTCCCTGCGCTGGCTACACTGCGGCCCTTTTTTTATAACCATTTCACGATATTGGAGAAAAATTATTAAAAATCAATATAAAAGTGACGACCGCGAGTTCCGCCGTTACAATGAAAATCATCAAGAGGGGCGCAACAACTTCAACAATAACGGCGACATCTATAACAGCAGTTTCCTTTTCGGCGGCGCGACGGAAGTCATCGGTCTCGATGTTTATGACACCGTGCGCTTTCGCATTCCCATTTCGCCGTCGGGCCTTGCCGGGACCGGCGTCATCAGCATTATTACTGGTACCTTGAGCTTTGTCGCAGACACGATCACGTTGATCTCTGCGTCGGGCACCCAGTCGTTTTCGCGTTCTATTGCATCCTTCATAAGGCCACCGTGGCCATACTTTTTGGTAGTCGTGGGCGTGATGTTTTTGATGTTAGGATCGTTGTTACGAGGGCGAGAGCATGCGCAGCTTTACGGACTTACGCTGAAAGACGTAGGCAGCGGGATCGAAATCACGAAGAAAGCAGCACCGTGCTTTAAGCAAGGGTGTACAGGAACGATGCGTCTCATCACATTAAGCAACGAAGACGATACGCCATATTTTGTATGCAATCGGAATCGCCGGCATCTCATCGAATTCGATTACGCTCTTCGTCTCGATGAGAAATCTCAACAATGAAATGCGATCTCGAATTTCTCAAGGTGGGCCGGTCGTCGCCTCCCGGGCACGCGATATTTGTCCATCACGCAATCTGTCGAGCTATTTGTCTCCGGCGGAGGCAATTCTGAGGCTAGCGAAGAGATCGTTCCACAAGTGCAGAAGCAGATCTCCCATACCTTGTCTCGCATGCGCGGCTAACGCATCCCGACGTCGATCATGCATCGCGCAGGCGGAACGTCTCGCTGAAAATCGACGGTGAGCCGATTGCTTACGCAGCTCGATCTGCGCGTGGCTGCTTTTAATGATCGTCGTCTCGATGACATGGAATTCCCTTTCGTCTACGTTGACGCGATGTTTATCAAATGCTGGCATAGCGACCATATCGCAAGCAAAGCTGCCCTGATTGTGAGCGGGGTAAATGAAACTGGATACCGCGAGCCGTTAGGCGTTGCCGCGGGCGATACGGAAAGCTTTAGAACATGACAGACTTTGTTTTCAAGCCTATAAAAGTGTGGATTGATTGGGGTTGCTTTTGTCCTTTCCGATGAACACGCCGGCCTCGTCGAAGCCTTGCGTAGACATTTCGCAGGTGCGACAAGGCAACGATGCCACGTGCATCTCGAACGCAATTTACTCGGGCACAGCCCACTTCGTGGGCGAGAGGCCGTTGCCGAATCCGCTAGGCGCATATGTCACGCTGGCGAAATCGGTGAAGCATGTTGACAGTTCGCAAATTTCGTCGAACAATTTGCAAAATCGACCCAAGGCCATAGCCAGTTTTGAAAAATCGTTTAACAACGCAACGGCGGTGATTTGCCTTCCCGAAAAATCCCACGGGCGCTTACGATCCACCAACATTCAAGAGCGGCTGTACGAAAAAACCCGTCTCAGAGAGCGAGTTATCCGAATTTTTCCAAACGAGAATCCGGCATTGGGGCGCTTCTAGCGGAAACCGCCGAGACTTGGCAGGAACGCACCTACCTTGATATGCAAGGGTTTCCTGAATAGCAGGCAACGTAGCTCAACGAAAGATCACCCATCATCAAACTATCGATCGCGATGAAGCTAGCCCGTTTTCTCGGAGAGTATTTATTTAGACATTACGCGGCTTGACTCAACCGGCGTTCGAATTCCACGGGCGAGATGTTGCAGATCGAATACCTTGGGCGCCGCTGCGCGTGCGTTTGGGAAACTATGCTTGGCGAGAAGCTCGCACTCAAGGATTGCATTGAAGCACTCACACATCGCGTTGTCACAGCAATCTCCAACCGAACCCATCGAAGGGCGGACGGCGGCACTGTTGCAGCGCTTGCTGAAAGCAATTGATGTATACTGGGCGGATTCAACCAGTCGAAGCAACACTGTCTTCTTTTTGCGTTTCGATAAGGAGCTGATTAAATGCTTCTGCCGGCGTCTTCCAGCCGAGAGTTTTTCTTGATCGTGTGTTGAGCGTATGTGCTACAGCGATGATCGCGTCGGCACTATGCAAGCTGAGATCCGTTCCTTTTGGAAAATATTGTCGGAGCAGTCCGTTGGTGTTTTCATTGCTACCGCGTTGCCATGGGCTTCGCGGATCGCAGAAATACACTTTCAAGCCGGTGTCAATTCGCAGCTGAGTATGTTGTGACATTTCTGCGCCTTGATCCCATGTTAGCGATTTCCGTAAATGCTCAGGCAACTTCACAATCGTTCGTGTTATAGCATCGCGAACTGCTTCCGCCCCATGCCCAGCAAGCGCAGGTCCGTTTTTTACGCGCAATTCAGTATAGTAGTCTTTCATTCTTGGGAGGTGTAGTAAAATGGTAAAACGCGTCGAGCGTTCTACGAGCGTGCCAATTGCTGAGCTGCCTAAACCTAAAATGAGATCGCCTTCCCAATGACCAGGTACCGCGCGATCTCGAGCCTCCGCGGGCCTCTGGACTGATCATGATTTGGGAATCCACAAATGATTTTCCGCGCTTTTGAGCACGGCTACGAGGTAAGCGCAAGGCTCTTCCCATGCGTAAACAAGCTGTTAGATCGCGTTTCAAAGCGCCGCGTCCCTGAATATATAGTGCTTGATAAATAGCCTCATGACTTATGCGCATTGTCGCGTCCTCGGGATAATCAAGTTTAAGGCGATGGGAAATCTGTTCCGGGCTCCAGGCTACCGCCCAACGGCGCTTCTGGCGAAAGACGGCTCGACGCCCTTTCCAAACGACGTGGGGATTTTTTACAAGTGTGTTTTGGGGACCGCTGATTTGTCCAGCAAGTCTCTCCTGAACATAAGCGTGCAAACGGACGTTTCTTACTAATTTCGCTATTTTTGGGCGACGAGCAGCGCGATCTGCATGCCATTGCGCATTACTAGCCCGATAATCCATTGCACCGCAGCGTGTAGCTGCGTTTCGACGTAATTCGCGGGAAATTGTGGACGGCGTCCTATCGAGCCGACGAGCAATGCTGCGAACGCCGTGGCCTTGAGCGCGCAGAACTGCAATTTCTTCTCGCTCCGCGAACGAAAGGTAACGACCCGATAGTGGCTTTGATGAGCGAGAAAAATGCTTGGGTGGCATTCCGCCAGCTTGCCGAAAGCACCTTATACCGACAGGCGCTGATATCCCGGCATCAAGTGCTGCGTTTTCGCTACTTCGGCCCGCTGTAACGGCCTTCCAGAAAATATGATAATTCTCGCGAAGTGCCGCGGGCGGACGCCCCGGCGAACGCAATGCTTTTCTTAGGATCCGCCCTCGGGCGAGTTTTTTGGATTTCAATGCAACCTCCGGTTATAAGATGTTGCTTCGACCGGTTGAATCCGCCCTGCGAGCCTTGGTCCGAATGGTGAATGGCATTTTTGGGCTTATGATTGTGAATAGCCATGTCGAGGGCGCCGACGACCGACTCCGCTCTCATGTGCGTTGACATTGCCCAACCGACGACACGGCGGCTGAATACGTCGAGCACGGACGTGCATCCTTGTCCCGGACCGTCGTCTTGAAGGCCATACGGCGAATCGCTCCCGGGATTTTTCGCTCACGCATAAGCCGAGCCACGCGCTTATCACTCGCGAAGATATTCTCGTCGCGGAGATCGGCTTGAATGCGCGGACGTCCGTAGTTTTCTAGCGATGCTCGATGCAGCGCCTCGATCAGATCACCAAGTAAATATTATTCTGATGTCGTTTCAAGGGCTTACGCGTAAGCCACGCATAATAGCCGCTGGTCGAGACATCCAGCACGCGACATTGCGTAGCAACGGGCAAAAGGAACGGTGCGCTCTCACGAATTCGAAGGCTTTGACAGAATCGAATCGGTCTCGCGAGCAAACCACGCCGCGGCTTTTGACAAAATATCTCGCTCGATTTCGAGTTGCCGCACGCGTTTGCGCAAGTGCGCGACGTCTTCTTGGTCGGCGGTCGTGAGCCCGTCGCTACGATGGCCCGAGTCGAGATCGTTATCTCGTCGGCAAGTTCGTCCGCGCCTCGACCAACTCGCGCTAGCTTGACGATTTTATTCCGAAAGTCGACTGGGTAGGCCCGGGTTCGTTTTTGGGGCATGAACGGACCCTTCTCCGCTAAGCAGAGAATGTCCACGGAACCGTGCCAGCTTCACGAACTGGCCGATGACCTTAACCCAAAATCAAATTACAGAAGTTCCGGGGCTTGACTTTTGCTGTGTCGTGTTCAGAAATAGGGCGGCAGGCCGTCTGGCTTAAAAAGGAGTTCTGTACGGGGCGTACCAACGTCGTAACCCATGTAGCCTGCTCTATTCCTTGGAGGTTTCGTATGGCGAGTCCCGGTTTCAACCTTATTTACTACGTCAGCCTTTACGGGGCTAAATGGGACGGAGTTACCGATGACGCAGCAGCGATTCAGGCCACTATCGACGCCGCATCTGCTGCTGGCGGCGGAACCGTTGTGCTTCCTGTTGGCAAAGGTGCGTTTGGCTCGCAGCTTAACGTGCCAGCATTTGTTCGCCTTATTGGCAATGGATTGTGGATCACACAACTCAACGCCCTCTCGTCTTCGCAAAACGGAATCACAGTTACGGGAAAATACGCACAGGTGTCGGATTTCTTTCTTAGCGCGCCACTAGGCAATACTGGGACGGGCCTATCGATAGCATCCTCTCCAAATTGTATTTTCAAAAACCTCCAAATTTCTGAGTTTATTTCGGGCTTTGCGCAACAGCAATCTCCAGACGCAAATATTGAAAACGTTCTTTGCTCAAATTCTAGTAACAGTAATTCGATCGGTTTCACAATCGACGGCACAGTTAAAGGTAATGTTTCGAGTATCTATCGCGACTTCTCCGCAGTAGGACTGCAAACTGGGACGAACGATAAATTGAACGCCGCCAACGCTGGAAAGACGGGCTGGCATATTTTTAGTAGCACAGCGAATGGAGACTGCGGCGACCTGAGCTTTTTTAATTGCAGTGTTTCCAATGCGGGAACAGCCGCAAAGATCGACTTTACGAACGCCCTCCAATATTCAGATGCATCGTCCGATATTATTTGGGAAGATTTCGTCTTCGACTTATTCACAGGTTATGGGTTCCAGATACTTGGGGGCGACGACGCGACATTGGTCAAGTTAAATGGAGGATTTCTCGATGCCGCGCCGTACGGCACTTCGTCGGTCGTCGGAATTTATGGATCAAATCGCGGGTTGCTGATTTCTGGGATCGAGTGGATTCCGGTCCTCACAAGCTTCAGTTTCGGAGCTTATGCGACGTTCATCGCGGGGCAAGATGCCGTCGTAACGGGCTGTTCGTTTAATGGTTGGGATCACGGGCTTTACGTAGATGGCGGGAAGGTGACCGCAATTGGGAATCGCTTCTTTACCACGGAAGGTGCCGCAGGGTCACTTATCGGACGTACAATGAACGCGGTGGAAGTCTATAACTCGACCGGATCAATTGTTACGGGGAATTTAATCGGCGCATCGGTGTCTCATGGCATAGCAACGGCCATCACATTTGAGAGTTCTGCAGGGTTTTGCGCTGCGATTAGCAACGATCTAACATCGGCGAATATCGACGCGAAAGTGCTAAACAACTCAGCGACATCCATTCTTGCAGATAACCCCGGGTATAATCCAGTCGGAGCTATGGTTCCCCCGACCGTCACGACCGGGACGTACACCTACACGAACAGTTCGGGGGTATTACAATTCGTAAACGTGAGCGGCGGCAATGTCACCTCAATTACGGCGAACGGTGTGCTGACCGGATTGTTAGCGGGCTCGTTCGCTGTCCCGTCTGGGAAGTCGCTCGTTGTTGTGAATACCGCGGCTCCGACGTTGACCGTGTCGGGAGACTAGATGCTCGTGCGTTCTAGGCGGGCACCGTTCGAAAGGTTTGCTGTTGCGTTCTGCGGCCTGATGTTTCTTTGTGGCGACTGGGGCTCTTTGCCTGCGATTCAGGCCGCAACGGAAACGGTGCCATTGCGAATCACAGTTATCGGCGATTCCATCTCGAAATTGCAGATACTGCCGGGCTCCGCAGTTCCTTGCGGAGTTCCAACAAATGGCGTTATTCCGTGTAAATATTCAACCGATGGAAGCAAAAGCTATCCGGCACTTATTGCGGTACAGACTGGGGACATTGTTACAAATCTGGCATCACCCGGTGCGAGAACCGTCGAAAATTCTCCTGGGACCATCGCGGTTATTAACCAGGTGCCGAGTATTCCGAAAAATTCCAATGTTGTGATCGTAGAGTCAGGTACAAATGATACGTCGGCCCACGGAGCAAGCCCTCAATATCTTGCCGACATATCGAAAGTTGTCTCCGCAGTCCATGCGCGAGTACCCGGGGCGCGCATGATTTTTATAGGAGTTCGTTATTTTTGGCAAGTGTCGAGTATTAATGATCGCGTTAATCTTTGGGACGCGGATCTTCGACTGCAGAATGGAACCTTTATTGATACTCGCCAACAATGGCCGCCAGGCGTCAACGTAGATTGGCCCGATGGTACGCACCCTGGTCCTGGCGCAGTGAGGGCACTCGCGAGGGATATCGAATCCACGCTTAAAGGCAGCTAATCTCACCGAAGGGCCCGTCTGGCTGTTTCGAAAGATTCTTCATCGTATTGAAGTGACCCCCTCGGGAGCTCGACACCCAATAAGCGAAATGAAGGTGTCCAGTGAGAAAGCCATACCAGCCGGCCAAGCCGGAGCCTGACGAGGGGACGTTCGAGTGATGGACCGCGCAGCGAAAGGCGGCGATCATCCTCGAAGTCCTCAAAGGCCAGATCTCGGTACCCGAAGCCGCGCGCAAGTACGGATTCACGCAAGGCGAATTTCGGCAGTGGGCCGACGAGTATCACCGCGGCGGAACCGATTCGCTCAAGGTCAACAAGAAAGGCCTTGAAGCGGAGCATCGCGCCGAGGTGAAGCGTTTGCAAGCCAAGATCGGCGAGCTCGTAATGGAAAGCGAGATCAGCAAAGAGGCGATGCGGCCTTTCACTTCCGTCGAGCCGATGTTACGCGGCTCTCTGCTCGACGACGATGGCCCAAAGCCGTGATCTGCCGCGTGTTGAACGTTGCTCGCAGCACCGCCTACTATCGCGAGCACGATCGCGCCGAGGTGGTCGACGAGGTACTCGCGCAACGCATCAAGCATTTGATCGATGCCGAACCGTATCTCGGGTATCGGATGGTGTGGGCGCGCCTGCGTCGCCAGGGAACGCCGTCGAATCGCAAGGCCGTGCAGCGGATCATGCAGATCAAGGGCTGGCAGTGCCATCGTCGTCTCAAGAAACGCTGCTCACCTCGCGTCGAGAGCAAGCTGAGCGTGGAACGTGTCTCCAACGTGCGCTGGGCGACGGACGCGACGTACGTCTGGACGCGCTTCGACGGCTTGGTTTACGTCAATGCGATTTTAGACTGCGCAGATCGCGAATGCATCGGGCTCAACGTGAGTCAGCGAAACGACGCACGTGAAGCGGCTTGGGCGCTCGAAGATGCATTGATACGCCGGTTCGGCGCGCTGCCTCAGGGTAACGCCGACGTCGTGCTGCGCACCGACAACGCGCTGGTTTACGCCTCACAGCTGTATCGCGACCTCGCAAAATCCTACGGTCTCCGCCAAGAGATCATTCTTCCGCACACACCCGAGCAGAACGGCCTCGCCGAATCGTTCATGGGCACGCTCAAGCTTGAATGCATCTGGCAGCATCGCTTTGATACGCACGACGAGGCGAAGGCGACCATCACTGCGTGGGTCAAGCATTACAACGAGTCGCGGCCACATTCGCGGCTCAACTACCTCACGCCGGTCGAATGGCGCAGCCGGCAGGCCGAATTAAGCTCCTAACTTATCCTGAAACCGCGGGGTCACTTCAGTATCTTTTTTGTTCGACTATTTAGGTTTTGCCGTTACTTGAGGAAATTCGCGGATTGGCGTAGCCCGTTACGTGCATTGTATTATGCGGGATAGTGTCCCCACAAGTGGTGTATGAGCCGTGGCTCGGCGAGGTAGACGTTAGGCGGTCATTACCGCCGAAAGTCTTGGCGTCTGATTGTCGCTGACGGCCTCCATTCCTTCGAACTGCATGTATCGCCGGTACAGTTGCCACTCGTCATTCTGCTCAAGCAAGATAGCGCCGACGAGTCGGATGATCGCATTCTCGTTCGGAAATATGCCAACGACATCGGTACGCCGCTTTATTTCGGCATTTAAGCGTTCGAGTGGATTTGTCGATGCAACCTGTCTACGATATGCTTTGGGAAAATCCATGAACGCGAGAACGTCATATTCAGCGTCGTCCATAATTGCGGCGAGTTTTGAGAATTTTTCCCTCAGTTGGTCGGCGACGATGCGCCATTGCTTGTGGGCTGCATCGGCGGTTTCTTGAGCGAAGACCGTAGTGATAAGTGCAAGAACCATTTGCCGTTGTCCCTTGCCGGCATAGGCAAGAGCATTACGCATGAAATGCACACGGCAGCGCTGCCATGTCGCCATAAAGACCTTGCTAATGGCAGATTTCAAGCCGACATGCGAATCGGAGATCAAGAGTTTTACGCCACGTAGGCCGCGATGGCTCAGGCTTCGTAGAAAGTCCGTCCAGAACGGCTCGGCTTCGCTCGGGCCAACGCGAAGCCCTAAGAGTTCGCGAGTTCCATCGGTATTCACACCTACGGCCAGTATTACCGAAACGGAAATAATACGACCGGATGAACGCACTTTCACATACGTCGCATCAATCCAAAGATACGGCCAATCGCCTTCCAATGGGCGGTTCAAAAACGCGTTGACTCGTTCATCGATCTCGGCACACAAGCGGGAAACTTGGCTCTTTGATATGCCGGTCATACCCATGGCTTTAACGAGTTCATCGACGGAGCGTGTCGAGAGGCCCTGACTATACGCCTCTTGAACGACCGCCGCTAGCGCCTTCTCGGCCGTACGACGTGGTTCAAGGAATGGCGGGAAATACGTGCCTTTGCGGAGTTTCGGAATTCGAAGATCGATAGATCCGGCACGCGTCTCCCAAAGGCGATCTCGTTATCCATTGCGGGAGTTTTCTCGTCCGCTTTCGCGGCTACCGCACGCTGCGCCGCAGCGGCCTTCGACATCATCATCCATCATACGCTGGGCGATAAATTGCAGCATCTCGCGCAGAAGATCGACTTCTGCGCCCTTTTCAACAAGCTCGGTTAATGCGATACTTGGGTTGGTCATCGTGGTTCCTTTCGAAAGGGTGTTTGCTTTTTCAAAAAAAACTTTCGCCAGAAGCCACGGTGACCGCTCTCTGTGCTACGAGGGCGGCCCGTTCATACACCACTACATGGGACACGATCCGAGGATCAGCTTGCCCGCATCAAAACTCAAGGAAAACGTGGATCAAAGCTAATCCGGCGATTCACTAACAAAATGGGTCAGTTTTCGCCCGGCTTTAACAACGAGTTTGTGGGGTGGCCTCGGTTTCGTAGACACGGAGTTTATGCAGCCTGATTCTTTTCGAACTGCTCGGGGTTGACGTATCCGAGCGTCGAATTCGTCGCTTACGATTGTACCAGATCTCAATATATTCGAAAGTGATCGCACGCGCCGATTCGCGCGTCTCGAAGATCGGATCGTCGAGTTCGCGTTTGAGAGTCGCGAAAAAACTTTCCGTCACCGCATTGTCCCAGCAGTTCCCTTTGCGGCTCATGCTGCAGACCATTCCATGACGATCGTAAAAACGCTGCACCGCGTCGCTTGCAAATTGCACGCCGCGATCGGAGTGGACGAGCACCGCATGATCGATAGAGCGCAGCTCTGCTGCCGTTTGCAAAGCATCGAGCACCAGCCGCGATTCAAGCCGGTGACTCATCGACCAGCCTACGACTCGTCGTGAGTACAGATCGAGGACGACGGCGAGGTAAAGCCAGCCTTTGTGTGTGCGGAGGTACGTTATGTCGCTTGTCCATACGCGATTCGACGCTTGAATCTCAAAGGGAGCGAAGTGGCGGTCCAACAGATTCGCGGCGATCTGCTTCTGATGCTTGGAATCCGTCGTTACCTTGAACGCACGCGGTGTTTTGCCGCGAATTCCGGCTGCTCGCATAATTTTCGTTACCCGCCGGCGAGAAACGCGCTCACCAATGTCGCGCAAATCGCACACGATCGGACGACTGCCATAGCGCTTCTTGCTATCAGCATGAAAAGCGACGATCTGGAAACGCAAGGTACGATCGCGTTCGTCCCGCGCGCTCGCCGGGCGACGGCACCACGCGTAATACCCCGACATCGACACATTTAGCGCACGGCACATCGAACGAACTCGCCACTTGCCGACGTGCCTTTGGATGCAATCAAATCTCACTTGGACTGCTTCGCGAACCAGATTGCCGTTTTTTTTAAAATGTCGCGCTCCTCAGTTACACCGGCGAGTTTCCGACGCAGCCGACGAAGCTCTTCATCCTGCGAAGTCAGGTTGCCGTTGCCACGAAACGCATCCTTCGCTTCAGCCTTGAATTGTCGAACCCATCCGTACAAGAGGTTCGGCTCAAGACCAAGCGATCGTGCGACCTCAACGGGCGTCTCGCCGCCGTCTACGACGCGACGTACCGCCTCGACCTTGTACTCACGCGGGAACTTCCGTCGTTGCTCTGCCATGGGGCACCATTCTTTCCGACCTCCACTTGAGGCCTATCATGGTGTCCACGAAACTGAGGCCAGGCCAGATGTCTATGACGGTATCTATGAGATGTTGGCGTACATTCTCATGTACCTTTTGATGTTGGTGCTGGAGATATTTGACGAGATGACGACCGTACGTGAGGGGTATTTTAACTGGCTACAAATCGTGTCGACTGGTTCATATGAGGCCATTTTTTCGGAAACGTCGAGCATGGTTAAAATCGTGAATGAGACGTATCAAGACGTGCTCAAATGCTTAAGCTGTGGTGGGAAATTGATTGTTGAGGAAGCCACCGCATTTCAGTTTCTCGCAAATGAGGAAATTGTGTGCAAACGATGTGAAACACTTCAGGAATTCCCGTTGTTCTGGCTTACGTCGCAAGTGCATTTACGAGAGATAGATGCAAGTGGGATCAAGCCCCAAAACTTCTCCGAGACTCGCGACGATGAATCGACAAATGGAAACACAGGGGCGCCAATTAGCGGGCCATCGATTTAGTCAGGCCTACTCACCATGCTTTGCGTCACTCGCCATGTTCTCAGATCGTTTCAAATTCTTTCATCGATGAGTCTGCCCCGGCGAGAATGCTCAAGTTCAGGCACAGCCTCAGTTATCATTTCGTCATTGGAACGAGGTACGCTGTCGCTCGCAATCGCAGAGCCACATAACCTGAGGTCGTGGTTTCCGTAAATCGATGCCCACGTTATAGCTTTCAACGTCGTCGATAGACGACGGTATCGGGTGCCCCTTGCCGCACCGAATAAGGTCAATCCTACCCGCCTGAAATTGGGTGAGCACTCGAATCTGCTCATTCTTGCCTACCGGCAGAACGAGCACCCCTCGGAGGCATCGTTCTTCGCCAATTTTCGGAAACTGCAACCTGAACTCGCGGGCCTTTTCAATCATTGCCCCGTCACAAGTCAGCAACGGGCATTCGTTTTCCCAGGCGAGCTGCAGGACATCCGTAAAGTCCTCATCGTCCTGGTGCTCACCATTGTACTCTGTCTGGGGTTTGCAAGTCGTGGCACTCATGAACGAGCGACCCAAGGCCCTGCCAACAGCGGCCCCATCGATATGCTTGTCCGTAACGACTTTGGGTTTCATCTGAAGCTATCTTACACGAATCCCAATAATACGGTCCAGAAAGCACAGTATCCCAAAGATACACAATTTTTGGGATACTGCGTGGAAATGGTGGAGCTGTCGGGGAACTGCCCCCCGAGTCCGAAAAGCCTCGCCGACGCATTCTACAAGCTTAGTTTCGACTTTGACTTACTCGTACGGACGCCTCAAAACGCGGCTTACCGTTCGCAGCAGATTCTTTTTCTCGTGAGTTCGCCGAACCGCTCGACCCCACCAACCCGACTTCATTATAGGCTACGAGGTGGTTCGGGTGACCCCTCGCTGCCCATGGCTAGCTTAGTTTAAGCAGCCAGTGCGTACTGCGTGTTTGCAGTTGTTTGTTTGCGATCGTTTAAGGAGTGCTCGCAACTCCGCTTGCTAACGCCGGTCGCGGATCTCTCCGTCGAGCCTAATTCAGCCCCCCGACCACACTCACTTATACCACACCTCCGCAAGCGAAGTTTCAGCCCAGACCCTAGGACCCGAGACTTTTCCGTTCGTCCCCGCCGAGGGCACCGTCGGTGTGAAAGCCGGAGACGGCACCGCGAATACGTTCAGCCTCGGTCTGCAAGGAGCCGGTCAGCGAGCGCAACTCATCTGTTGATGCTGCAATCCGTTCACCGCGCTTGGCGACCGCACTGACATCGGCTGCCGTCGAGGTGACGGCCTGAGAACCCGCCTGCGAGGAGGATTCCAATTGCGTCGCCAGCACCGAAAGCGCACCGGCCATTTGCGCGTTTTCGGTAGTCAGCCGCTCCACGAGCAGGGTTGATTCTACCAGCGAATCCGTCGCCGATTTCTGCTCTTGTTGCGCGAGGACAACCGCATCGATGCGCTCGCGAACCGCGCTGACGTTATCGACAATCGCGGCTAAGGAATCGGCGACGAGGGAGGTCTTCTCCCGCCCCGATTCGACCGACGAGCTTCCCAAACGCGTGACATTCACGGCGCGATCCGTCTCGGTTTGCACGCTTTGAATCAGGGTGGCAATCTCTTTGGTTGCCGTTGCCGATGAATCGGCAAGTTTGCGAATTTCATCGGCAACAACGGCAAACCCACGACCGTGCTCGCCGGCTCGCGCCGCTTCAATTGCGGCGTTAAGCGCGAGAAGATTCGTCTGATCGGCGATTTCATCGATCTTTTGCGTGATAGCGCCGATCTCTTGGGAGCTCACCCGCAAAGATCCGATGACATTGACGAGATCGGACATTACCGTTTGCGCATCTTGCGAGGTACGATCGGCCTGCAAAATCGCCGCAGTTGCCGAATCGGCACTTCTTCCGGCTTCACCCGCGATACGCATGACTTCACCGGCAGCTTCAATGGTCGCTTTTGCCGTTTGCGCTAACTGTTCGAGCCCGGCCGCGTTTGTTTGTGCGGCGCTCCCCAAGCGATCCGCCGTGGTCCGCAATTGACCGGCCGTACTCGTGAGCTCACCGGCACCGGAAGCAACACGCGTCATTGCGTCGTCGAGTGTTGCCATCGCGTTTGCAGCGCTTGCAAGATCTCGCGCATTTGCCGACGCGTCGGTGGCAAATTCTCCCGTCCGCGAAGCCAACGCCTGCGACGAAGAATCAAGGACCCGAGCCGTCGCTTGCACATCGATGACGACGCTGCGAATGGTATCGAGCACGTTTTTAAAGGCGTGCGCGAGGACGTCGCGCGTCGACTGGGGCTCGATACGGACCGAAAGATCACCGGCGGCAAGGCCTTCACCGGCTCCGGCGATTCGTGCGAAGGCCGCACTTGCGTCGCCGAACGCCGAAACCAATAATCCCGCTTCATGCGCGTAGCGCGGCTCGGAGCGCAATTCTTCGCTGCCGACCAAATCTCCGACGCGAAGGCGTTCCATAAGATCGACAACATGAAGAATGGGTCGCGCAATGCTGTGCGAGAGAATGCGGGCTGCCATGAGTGATGTTAAACCGGCGACTGCGACGGCGCAGAGCGTGTAGATGACCGCCAAGCGAGATCCCATCGCCACCGTCATCGTTTTCGCGCTGACTTCGGCGAAAAGATGTAAGGCGCCGCCGGCCATAGCAAAGATTGCGACCCCGGCAACAACGAGCATCGTCACAAAAAATCGGCGTCCGATTTCGCCACGAGCATGCTGCGGAATCGGCGGATTTAGGCCGCGCTGGGCGCAAAACAGCGCGATTAATTGTGCGATGAGCCCTTCGGCCGCACTCGTATTCAGAACGCAATCGAGCAACGCTCCCGTCGCAATTGCGGCGATCAATGCACCGATGTTGGGCGTGACTGGGACACCGCGAACGATATTCGAAACAATGATCACGGCCGCACCGCCGAGTGCATAGGTCAAAATAAAGCTGAGTTGCACCTGTACGAAAAACGACCGTAATTTAGCGATTGCATCCTCCGTCGTCATCGCCATTTCGTCCGCCGCGTCGCGGACTCGCCCGAGCGTTGCACGATCGAAGGCATGCGAAATCATCATCGTGACGGTTGCTAACACGACGGCGGCAACAACGACCGAGATCAACTCGCGTTTGGTGAAATCGGCAAAGACGGCGGCAACGAGAATTGCCGAGGGAATCGACGCCAGCGACGTCAGCCTTAAACCATTTTGAAAGGCGGCGACCCGCGCGTTCCAACGCGCGGTAAAATCGCCGCCGGCAGAATCCCCTTGCATCCTAGCGCGAGGCGTTTGAAGAACTCGCGGGCGGAGCCATCGATTCGGCGAGCACGGTGCTTACCACCATCATAATGATTGCGCCAATGAGATTAGCTTCCCACCCCGGGATACTCGAAGGCTCATGCAGATGAACGAGTTTTGCCGTTATCGCGAAGAGAATAAAGTTGATAACGACGGAAAACAATCCGTGCGTGAGCCAGGTAAGTGGCGCTGAGATCAGCCGCAAAATCGGGCCAAGCAAAGCATTGACGATACCGAAGACGAGCGCGGCAATAAGCGCACCGGTTATGCTGAGGTTATGATCGAACCCCGGAACGAATTTAGCGATGCAATAGAGCGCAATCGCATTGGCGAGAAATCCGACGATGAAATTCATAGCGGTCCTCCTTTTGTGGTTCCGCCTTTGCGTTTCTCTCCTGGCTCCCCTCCAAAGGGGCCCTATCCGTCGGCCTCCAGCTCGTGCTTGATTTTCGCGGCAAGTTGCGGCGTGAACCCCTTGAGCGCCGCAATATCCTCGATGCTGGCCCGACGCACGGCTGCCGCCGTACCGAAGGCCTCGACCAATCGCTTACGGCGCGTTGGGCCAACGCCTTCAAGCGCATCGATGCGCGAGCGCAACATTGCTTTTGCCCGACGCTTGCGATGGTAGGTAATGGCGAAACGATGTGCTTCGTCACGAACGCGCATCACCAAATGCAACCCCGCCGATGCCGGTTTGAGAACGATCGGCTCGGATTCGCCCGGCAAATAGAGCCACTCATGCTCTTTTGCAAGCCCGGCAACCGGGATCCCGGCTAGACCAAGCTCATCGAGAACCTCGACAACAGCTTGCAACTGTCCCTTGCCGCCATCAATGAGCAGTAAATCCGGTCGTTTCGCAAACCGCTCTTTTTTGGCGGGGTCGGTTGCATTCGCAGTTTGCACGAGGTAGCGGAGACGCCGACGTAACGTCTCTTGCATCATGGCAAAATCGTTTGGACCGCGGTCGTATTGAATTTTGAATTTCCGATACTCACTCCGTTTTGACCGACCATCCACAAAGACGACCATGGACGAAACAGCGTTGGTTCCCTGAATATTCGAAATATCGTAACATTCGATGCGATGGGGCGGGCCGGGCAATTCCAATGCTTCGGCCAGTTCGGTCAACGCATTGGCATGGGCGGCCTCGCGTAATTCCTGATGCGAAAGGAAATCGTCGAGATTTTTTTGCGCATTTGTCTGCACGAGACGCAAATATTCCGCGCGAGGACCGCGTTGCGCGTGCAGGATCCGCGCGCGCTGCCCCTTCATCTCCGAAAGCCATCGCTCCAATGGGCCTCGATCGGTCACTTCGCACTGCAGCAAAATCTCTTTAGGAATCGCGCGCGCGCCGCTCTTGCGGGCGAGATAAAATTGTTTGAGCGCATCGGAGAGCACATCGGCATCACTTTGCGTCCCAACGCCTTCGAGTATAAAATGCTCTTGGCCGAGTAACGTCCCGTCGCGTACAAAAAATACTTCGACGCATGCTTGCCCCTGCGCACGTGCCAACGCGATGAGATCCATATCCAATCGCGTCGCCCAAACGACTTTTTGCTTTTCCCCCATGCGACGCACGGCGACGATGCGATCCCGAACGCGTGCTGCCGTCTCATAGGCCATGCTTTGGGCCGCCGCATTCATTTCCGCGTGCAAACGAGCCAACAACGGCTCTTGCTTGCCTTCGAGGAGGAGGACGACCTCATCGACGATAGCGTCGTATTCGGATTCGGATTGATAGCCGACGCACGGTGCCATGCACCGCTTAATGTGGTATTGCAAACACGGTCGCTTCCGTTTTCCGTCAATCGGTTCGCGACAGGTGCGCAACGGAAAGACGATACGCATTAATTCGATCAGTGATCGAAGCGCCTGAACGTTCGTATAGGGGCCGAAATATCGCGCGCCGTCATCTTTGACCGTGCGAGTGAATTGGACGCGCGGATACGGCTCGTTGGTGACCTTGAGATACGGGAAATGCGTATCGTCACGAAGGCGAACGTTATACGGCGGTTGATGCTGGCGGATGAGATTGGCTTCGAGAATGAGCGCTTCGACTTCATTGGAGACAACGATGGTGTGCAAATCGACGACCCGCGCCACCATCGCAGCTGTCCTCGGATGATGATCCGCTCCGCGTTGAAAATACGAGCGCACGCGATTGCGCAGCGAAATAGCCTTACCGATGTAGAGCACGCTGCCGTCGGCTGCGAGCATTTGATAGACACCCGGAGCATCGGGAAGCCGCGCAAGACGCTCCTCAAGCATGGTGTCTTAGGTCGCGTTAGCCGTGCGCGAGCGAATCCAACGGACGAGCAAAAATGCAACCACGAGAATGGCTACGCAGATGATGATGAAGCGCGTACCGCTGTGCAAGAGCGCCGTGATGGCATGCGTGTGTTCGCCAAGCGCGTTGCCGGCAAAAATTAAGGCTCCACAGAATGCCAATGAACCTAGCGCATACCAAAAATAAAAGGGAACGAGGTGCATGCGAGCGATCCCGGCCGGAATCGAAACGATGCCCCGAATCACCGGAATAAAACGGCAGATAAAAATCGCAAACGTTCCGAAGCGGTCGAAGAACGCGTCCACACGATCAAGCTGTGAATGATGGAAACGCACGTATTTACCGAATCGCTCGACAAGTGGGCGACCACCGAAGCGGCCGATGGCATAGCCGACACTCCCTCCGAGCACCTCACCTACGACGGCAAAGAGAATGGTCAGCCACAGGTTGCTCAGGTGCCCCGAGGCCACCAAAGCTCCAGCAGTGGGCAAAACGACCTCCGAGCCGATCGGCGCTCCGATGTTGCCAAGGGCCATCACGAGAACCAAGCCGCCATAGCCGTAGTGATCGATCAGGCTCAATATCGCAACCTGAATTGAATGCATCATACTCCGCTTCCCTGGGCTCGCCGTAAAAGCTGAGCGGCAAGCCCGCCGCCCTCGCGTTGTAAGGCAAGAAATAAGTCAAAAGGTTCTACTTCGCGGTCGGCGGCGAGTTGCTCGGCGATTTCGACGATTTTCCGAACGCGGGGCGTCACGAGAATGCCTTCCCAGAGGCGATCGTCGCCCGTCACCAGCGATCGACGAATCTCGGCATGAACCGTGTGCGCATCGACGGCGTGCGCGGCAAGAGACGACAAAATGGCCGGGTCGCGCTCCTGGAGCAGCGCTTCGAGCACATGCTCGGCACCCAGATAATAGTGATTATGATTGCGACATTCTTGTTCGGCCACCCGGAGCACCCGGCGAGCCGAAGGGCTAAAGCGTTGGAACAAGGTCGTCCGATGCGTTTTCTTAGAGAAAAGTCGAGGGGTTGCGGCTGGCAACCCCCCGGCGTTTTGAGTATGGTCGGGGCGACACGATTTGAACGTGCGACCTCTTCGTCCCGAACGAAGCGCTCTACCAAGCTGAGCCACGCCCCGAAGCCGACGGCAGATTCGGTTCAGGTCACCCGGCTCCTTCATGCAGGGGAAGAACATCGCGATACCGGAAGCACCTGCACCGCATGGATAGCGCTCAAACCGTAAAAAAACGGTATCTCATCGTGGGCTGTGGCCGCGTCGGCTCCTCGCTCGCAAAACTCCTCGACGCTGATGGTCATGAGATCATCGTGGTCGACGATAACCCCTCCGCCTTTAAACGCCTCGGACAAAAATTCGGCGGCCATATTGTTGTGGGAACGGGTATCGATTACGACGTGCTTAAACGCGCGGGTGCAGCAACTGCAGATGGTTTCGTGGCCGTCACCGATGGTGACAATCGCAACATCATGGCGGCGCTCATTGCCCAACGCATGTTTAAAATTTCGCGCATCGTTGCCCGCATTTACGATCCTCCGCGCGGACAAATGTACAAAGAACTCGGCATCGAGACGGTCATTCCAACGACGGTCGGCGCGAAAATGATTCGCGACACGCTGATGGAGGCTCCCTGGGATATCGAACGTTCTTTTGATTTCGGAAAGATGAGTTCGATTGTCGCCTACGTCGGCGAGCGTGCCGTCGGCAAGCGCATCGACCAAATCGAGAAACCGGGAAAAATTCGGATTGCCGCAATTCGTCGCGGAACGTCGGTCGTTATTGCCTTCGACGAACTGGTATTGGAGCGTAACGACGAAATCAACGCGATCGTCGCGCCCGATGCGATTACGGAAGTCGGAAATCTCTTCGAACGCGCAACGACAATCTCAAAGGTGCCTGCATAATATGTTCGTTCTCATTGTCGGCGGCGGAAAAGTCGGCAGCTACTTAACTCGTGCGCTTCTCAATCAGAATCACGAAGTCGTCGTCATCGAAAAAGATGAACGCAAAGCCAAACTTCTCGACCGCCTCATCGATCGGCAAGTCACGGTCGTAGGTGACGGGTGCGATCCGAACGTTCTTTTGAGTGCCGGTGTCGAGCGCGCCGATGTGGTGGTTGCCGACACAGGCGATGATGAAGATAATCTCGTTACGACGCTCATCACCAAGAAAAAAACCAAAGCCCGTTGCATCGCGCGCGTCAATAACCCGCGAAATAAGACGATATTCGAATCGCTCGATACCGTCGATCCGGTAACCGTCATCTCATCGACGGAAATTATCCTCGATGTCCTCAACGAGCACGTCAACGCCTCGAAATATGGGGCAGCAATCGAAACGATGCATCTTTTCGGCAAGGGTGAAATGCAACTCGTCAAGTTGACCGTTCCGTTGGATTGCAGTGTCGTCGGGCGACGATTATCGGAAATTCCATTCCCGCAAAACAGCGTTCTCGTAGCCGTCGAACGCAACGAAGAAATCACGATTCCCAATGGTGAAACGACGATTCACGGCGGAGATCGCCTGATGGCCTTGGTGAAAAATGGCGCGGGAGAAAAACTACGCTCGCTCTTCTGCATGAGCACGCCGAGCTAGCGGCTATCTCGACCAACGTCGATGATCAGGTCACGCTTGCGCTAATGCGTATGAGTGAAATTCCCGACGCGAACGTCGGATGATCGCATGGCCGCTAAAGCCGCCCGCATTCCGATAACGCTTCCTGGCCGACCAACGGCAGAAAAATACGCTTCCGGATCAATATTGAGCGTACGTGTTTGGATCATCGTTGGACGCACACTCTGCAAAAACGCTGTCATCGCCGCAATTTCGTCGACGGCATCGGTGACGCCGGGATGAGTGAGAAGGTTCAAACTCACGCGTAACTTTGCATCGCACGCCAATCGAATCGATTCGAGTACATCGTCGAGCGCATACCCAAGTGGGCGATAATAGGCTGCGTACACCTCAGGCCGAAACGAGTTGAGCGAAATGCGAACGGCCTGCAAGCCGGCATCAATGCAACGCTGCAGCGACGACGGCATCGAACCATTGGTATTGAGATTGATTGTCCCGTTGCTCACGTTTGCGCGCGTCTTTTCTATGGCCCGAGCGATCGTCACTGCGCGAAGGAGCGGTTCACCCTCGCAGCCCTGCCCAAAGGAAACGATGCCATCGCCGACGCGTTCAAGATGATGAACCGCGACACGAGCGACTTCATCCGCTGCAACTTCTTCGGCTATGCGCGTCTGAGGCGAGGGAACCGTCGACTGATCATCTTGTTCGGAGATACAGCCGATGCATCGCGCATTGCATTTCGGCGAAACCGGTAAGGCCGCTTCCCCGCGCTCTAAAAAGACGTTTTGCGCCGTAAAGCAGCCATATTCGCGAGAGCAGAGCGCGACTTGCTGCAAGACGCGATTCTGCGGATCGGTCGCCATGCGAGCCTCGAGAATCGCTTCGAGTTCGCCGTCGGCAAATTCCCGCGGAGCCCAATCTTCGCTCTCATCGGTTCGCATAGCCGCAACAAAGAGTTCGTCATCACGTTCGCACGCAAACGTGTAGCCGAACAGTGGGAGCGTCGCAGCATGAGCGTCCGTCTCGTAGGCAGGAAGAAGTAATCGTGTGTATCCGGCTGGGAGCATTACTGCATGAGTGCTGCGCCTACGTTGAACCCCGCTCGTCGTCTTCGGGTGCCTCCCGGGGAGCACCATCGAAACGGTGCCCGGCGGCGCCGCAATGAGATCGTCGTCGCCAACCGTACGTAACATTCCGCCGTCGGCAAGCGGCTCCACGGAGGGATCGAAAAAAATTCGCCCACGTGCATCGCAATACGAAAGTCCGATACTCACCATTAGGTCCTATAACTGCTCTTGTGCAAAGACATCAAAGTATTCATAGTTCGCCGAAAAGACGCGCACTGCCGGGCCTTCAAGCAATGCCGAACTGCTTCCATCCCATATGACTCTCAGTCGCCCGCCCGGAACGAGAACATCGACGGGAGAGCGAGCGACCCCCAAATTGAGCGCTGCAGCGGCGATTGCGACCGCTCCGGTTCCGCACGCCATGGTTTCACCGACCCCGCGCTCATAATGCCGGGCGCGAATCCGCTGCGCCGTCTCAACCGCAGCGACATGCACATTGATGCCCTCGCGATATTGCGGAAGTGATGCCAATTCAGCAACGGTCGCATGCAAATCGACATCATCGATATCATCGAGAAAAAACACCGCATGCGGATTGCCTAACGAAACAATCGACGGTCCAACGAATTTCGTCTCGCGCGTTGCGATCACCGGGACACCCATGACGACGCGAACGAGAAAATCGGGGTCGCGAGAAAGGACATGCGTTTGAATCAGGCCTGCTTTAGTCGCTATACGACGACTATCGCCCTCGCCTCGTTCCGACAAATACCGAGCCACGCAGCGAATGCCGTTGCCGCACATCTCGGCTTCGCTTCCATCGGCATTCAAGACTCGCATACTGGCATCGCTGATCGTCCCCTCACCGGGACCGACGAGCAGGACGCCGTCCGCTCCAACGCCGGCATGCCGGTCGCAAATCATGCGCGCCGCGCGGGTCTCATCGCCGACGGCAAAATCGCGCTCATCGACCACGACGAAATCATTTCGGGCACCGTGCATTTTTACGAACGGAATAAGCATCTGATCCCCGTATTAGGTCCAGCCAAGGAACTCCCTGGCCGCAGCCTCGACATCGCCTGACTTTATCCATAACGCATAGGGTTCGGACCGAAACCACGTACGTTGTCGTCGCGCATACCGTCGCGTCGCACGAAGAAGATGCTGACGAAGCTCATCGTATGTCGCCGCACCCATAAGATAGGCAAGCGCCTGTGGATACCCGACGGCGTTGGCCGCAGGAACTCCGGCACCAATGCGCTCCGCTTCTTCGACGAACCCAGCGGCGAGCATTGCATCCGTTCGCTTTGCGATACGTGCGTCGAGTTCACTCGTCTCGACATCGAGCACGATTTTCACAAACGCGATGTTTTGCTGGCGCAACGTCGGCAGGGTCCGTTCTTGAGGAGAAGCCGGAGATAGTGCAATTTCCAACGCCCGACCAATTCGATACGCATCACTTTGTGAAATCAAAGCCGCGCGCTGCGGATCTCGGGTCGTCAGCCAACCGTGCAAAAACTCGGGCTCGTGCAAGGTCGATTCGTGCCGGATACGCGCACGAATCACCTCATCATGCTCCGGTGCAAGGCGCATGTCACCGCAAAGTGCTCGAATATAGAATCCCGTGCCGCCGACGACGATCGCGCGTTTGCCACGCTGATGAATCGTGTCGATTGCAGCATGTGCGTCGATGACAAACCGAGCCGCAGAATACGTTTCGTCGGGAGCAAGAAATCCCACGAGGTGATGCCTGACTTCTTGCACTTGTGCCAAAGTCGGCGCGGCAGTTCCAATGTCCATACCGGCATAAATCTGCCGTGAGTCGGCATTGACGATTTCCGCATCGAATTTTTTTGCGAGATCGATGGCGAGTTGCGTCTTACCCGAGGCCGTTGCCCCGGCAAGAACGAGGACGCCTGATCGTTGAAAAGACACTACAACGATGCGCTCGTCGGACAATTTTCCTTGGCCGGCTTCCCGGAGAACCGACGAGCTGCCCACGAAAGCGCTCGCGGCAATGTTTTTCGCAGCAGCGTAAAATGATCGGCACCTGCGACGGTTTCATACTCGATGTGTCCTCCACGAAGACACAGTCCCAGATCAAGATCTGTCGTCATCGCTGGAGAAACGACGGTATCGGCCGTTCCTTGCAGCAACAGCACCGGTACCGAAATATGCAAGCGCGTCGGCTCGTTGTTCCGATAATCGTGGAGAAGGCGCGAAAAATCGGCATTTTTCTTAAAAAATGTCGGAGGCGAAATCTGCGACCACTGCGGTTTTTTGACGAGTGTCCAATTGCACTCGCGCTGCAAATCCGGCAACATGGCCATTCCCTTTGCGCTGAACAGGTCGGATAGGTGCAAGTGCGGATCTTCCGTTGCCATCCCTTCGATCATCATCGGGATGAACAGGAAATAATTTATCGGATCGGAGTACGGAAGAGTATTCAGCAGGATGCCCGAGAGATGCGATCCCGGCGCGTAGGAAATTGCGCCGAGTAACGTCAGTTCAGGAGCCCATTTTGCGGCGTAAGCGGCGGTGGATAGTGCGGCTGCACCGCCTTCGGAATGGCCCATCGCGATCCAGCGTGTTCCAATCTGCGGATCGATCGTGCGCGCCGCTCGGACACTGTCGGTAACATCGCGCATCGCTGCCTGGGCGACAAAATACGGGTGAATCCCCAGCGTTCCCTCGCCTTCATAATCAGTTTGCACCACCGCATATCCCGCAGCCACCCAAGCATCGAGCATTCGCTGCTCGCCATCGGGTTTGGCAAAGCTAGAAGGCGCACACTGCGGTGCATTGCCCGTCGTACCGTGAGCCCACGCGATAATCGGCCACCCGCCCGTAGGCGGTTCGCCACGAGGGATCGCTAGCGTCCCGGTCACCGGAACCGTGCTCCCATCTGAAGCGACCGTGGTGTACTCCATGAAAACATTACGCGCCGCACTCGGCAACGCCGCTCCGGTCGAAAGTACCGACGTGCGCAAGACGATGCCGTCAGCCAACGCCTGACGGCACGTGAGCGACAGAATACTTACGGCCAGGATGAGGAAGCGCTTCACCGCAAACGACGATTCGTTGAAATCCTCGGCAGCTACTGCCATCGCGTTTCCACGCAAACGACACGAGTGCGGCTTTTCGCATTCGCCGCGTGGCCTTTATGACGCTCGCTACGCGCCGTCCTGATTATGCTTCGAGACGCTCGCTGCGCTCGCTCCTCAGCATGACAGAAATTTGTCACCCTGCAAGAGCGCACGCGAGTGCGCGTCTCGAAGGGTCTGCCGTCACCCTGAGGAGCGCACGCGAGTGCGCGTCTCGAAGGGCATTCTGTCACCCTGAGGAGCGAGCGCAGCGAGTGTCTCGAAGGGCTGCTTGAGATCTCACACTCGCTTAAAGAGGCGTGCGAGATCGTCGCCGGCGAGGCGGATGATGGTGGGGCGGCCGTGCGGGCAATGCATCGGGTTTTCGCATTGTTGCAGCCGCTGCAAAAGTGTCGTCATTTCATCGAACTCGAGCGTCTCGCCGGCAACCGTCACCGAGTGACAGGCGAGCGACGCCCAGACGCGTTCACGAACGTCGCGTTGCTTCGTCTCCGAACGCAAATCGTCGAGAAAACCGGCAAGATCGAAGGCACGTGCCCGGTAGCCCGCGGGTGTCGCGACGATGCGATACGTTCGTTCCCCAAAGGCTTCAATATCGAGGCCGCCTTCGCGCAAGATATCGAGCATGCTATCGAGCGCTTCGCTTTGGGTCGCCTCAAGCTCAACGACCGTCGGCACGAGCAACGGCTCACTTGGCGCTTTGATTTTTGCGGCGCGAACGATCGCCTCATAGGCGATGCGCTCGTGCGCCGCATGTTGATCGACTAAGACGACGGCATCACCGTCGCTGGCTAAAATATAGGTGCGATTAACTTGCGAGAAAACGCGGACGCGCGATCCACTCGAATCGGCGGCATCCGGCTCAACACGTTCAAAGAGCGACTGCACGTGCGCAAGGCTCGAATCGATTCCCTGCGGCGCCAACGAAACACCGGGCCAAGAATCACTATGAAGTTGCGAACGCAGGCGCTGCGTTGCATGCGCATGCAACGTTGCGGTGATGCTGCGACGCACGGCATCGAACACTTGAGTTTGATGGCGCAAACGAACCTCGGCCTTCGCCGGATGCACGTTCGCATCGACGCTCTCCGGCGGAAGATCGAGAAACAGCACGCCGTATGGGTTTCGACCGACCATCGCAAACGTGGAATATCCGGCAGTCCACGCACTTGCTATGGCGCTATTGCGCACGCTGCGCGCATTCACGAACAGATATTGCATCCGCCGATCAGGACGATCATGCCCCGGCTCGCTGATAAAACCGCGAATCGATCCGACGAGCGAAGGCGCCGCGTCTTCGCGCAATGGAATGAGATGCAGCGCAGCTTGGCGACCAAATACCCCTGGCAGACGATCCGCAAGGTGTTCGACCGCCGGAAGCGACCAGATTTCGCTTCCATCGTGACGCAACGTAAAGCTCACCGCGGGATAGGCTAACGCGAACGTCGATAGCCACGACGAGACACGATTAAATTCCGCCTGCGCCGAGCGCAAAAATTCACGTCGCACCGGAACATTGGCAAAAAGCTGTTCGGCACGAATGCGCGTCCCTTCCGGCGCGGCAATCGGTTCGACTTCGCTATGTTCCTCAGCGTGGGCTTCGATTTTTGCACCAATCTGTGCATCGTGACTCCGTGAAATGATCGATAGGCGAGCGACTGCAGCGATACTCGCGATCCCCTCACCGCGAAAACCGAGCGTTGCAATCGCTTCAAGATCGTCGGTTCGCACAAGCTTACTCGTTGCGTGCCGACGAACGGCAAGAGGCAAGTCCTCCGGGCGCATGCCGACACCATCGTCGGAGACGTCGATGAGCGCAACGCCGCCTTCCAACAAATCGACGCGAATCCGCGTTGCTCCGGCATCGATAGCGTTCTCTACAAGCTCTTTTACAACCGAAACGGGACGTTCGATAACTTCGCCCGCCGCAATCTGACCGATGGTGACGGCATCGAGGAGACGAATCTTAGCCATGGGGCCCAAGAAGTGAAAGTTGTGCATGATCATCGGCTCGATGCGTCGCGCGAACGCGTAACGGAGCTTGCACTTCGATATCCGCTTTGCCGCCAAGAGCGAGTGCCACTTCTTGCGCGCGGGCAATGACCGATGACGGTAGTCCGGCCATCCGAGCGACTTCGATGCCGAAACTCCTCGACGAACTTCCCGGCTGCACACGATGCGAAAAGACCGGGGCGCCACCGCGCGCGGTATTCTCGACTGCCGTGATGTGGTAGTTCGCGACAAGCGACCAGTGCTCGTCAAGGGCACAGAGTTCATGGAAATGCGTGGCAAAGAGCACCATCGGTGCTCGGGAACCCAGCCCCAGGAGATATTCGCAAATTGCCTGCGCAATGGAAAGGCCGTCGATGGTTCCGGTGCCACGCCCGACTTCATCCACGAGCAATAGCGAACGATGCGTGCAACGCTGCAAAATCTGCGCAGCTTCGGCCATCTCCATATAGAAGGTCGATTGACCCGATGCAAGATCATCGCCAGCACCAATGCGCGTAAAGATGCGGTCGACGGCGCCCAGCGTCATTGATTTTGCGGGAACGAACGAACCGATTTGAGCCATAATGACAAGCAAGCCAGCCTGTCGCAGATACGTCGATTTCCCGCCCATGTTCGGGCCCGTCAAGAGAATGAATCGGTGTTCGTCTTCTTTGAGTGACATATCATTGGGAACAAAATGCGTCCCCAACATCGCTTCGATCACCGGATGCCGTCCATCTTCGATGCGAACACACGACGCATCGATAAACGTCGGACGGACGTAGCCGCGAGTTGCCGCGCACTCCGCGAACGCGCAGAGCACATCGAGTGTCGCCAGCATCTCCGATGCGGCTAAAATATCCTCAATACGAGCGGCGACACGCGTTACCAGCTCGCCGAAGAGCCGCTCTTCCAGATGCTGCTGCCGAGACTGTGCCGATGAAATCGCCATCTCAAGTTCTTTAAGCTCCGGCGTACTATACCGCTCACCGGTAGTCAGCGTTTGTTTACGAACGTACTCTGGAGGGACCTGATGCGCGAACGCCTTGGAAATCTCAATGGCGTAGCCGAACGCCGAGGCATATTTTATGCGCAATGTTTTAATGCCGGTCCGCTCGCGTTCTCGTTCCTCAAGATCTCCTAAGCGACCGCGACTATCGCTGCGTAACGCAACACATTCCGCTAATTCCGAATCCGCATCGGGCCGAATGACCCCACCGTCGGCTAATCCGGCCGCTGGTTCATCAAGCAGCGTCGCGCGAATGTCGGCAAGAAGATCGGAGAAATCCGCCAGCCCATCGATTCTATGCACTAACGCCGCCGGTACCGAAGCCCGCAACGGAAGCATCGTCTCAAACGTCCGTCGCAGCGATGCAATATCGCGTGGCAGCGCACGCCCGAAACGAACTTTTTGCGCGATGCGCTCCAAATCAAAACAACCGCGGAAAATCGTCTGTAAAGCACTACGAGCACCGTGAGCGGCGCATAAGTGCTGCACATCTTCTAGGCGATGCTCGATCTCCTCGCGTTCAAGTAACGGTGCGGAAATCCAGCGTGCGAGCAACCGCGAACCCATCGAGGTGACGCAGGCATCGAGTGTTGCGAACAACGTCGCACGCGGATTTTGCCCTTGGGCCCGGAGTAATTCTAAATGCTTACGAGCTCCGGCATCGATGGCAAGATACGCCTGCTTGCGATAGCATACGACGGCATCCAGAGGAGTCGCTCCGCCCGCAACCCCGGTTCGCACAACAAATGCAGAGAGGACATCCAGCGCGCGCTGCATCGCCGTCGATTCCTGCAGAGAAAACCCGTCGGGGGTAGCGCGCAAATGGGCTTCAAGGAGCGTCACCTGCGACGGTGTAACGCGCGTTGAAAACGGTTCGACGCACGCGACAATCTGTGAGCGCAACGGATCGGGCAATTCGAGCACAAGTTCGGTGGGCATGACGCGCATAAGTTCCGCCTGCAAATCTTCTGCAGCGGTTTCTCCGGACAGCGCGGTCACGGCACAGTACCCAGTGGAAATATCGGCGTAGGCAAGAGCCAGCGTTTCGGCGCATAAGACAACAGCGGCAAGGTAATTATTTTGCTTGCCATCGAGGAGATGTTCTTCGACAATCGTTCCCGGCGTAATGACGCGGGTGACATCGCGTCGCACGAGTTTATTCGGCTTCGGCTCTTCAAGTTGTTCGGCAAGCGCGACGACGAAGCGTTGCGCCACGAGTTTTGCAAGATACCCGCCCAGCGCATGATGCGGCACGCCGGCCATGGCCACTTTGCGACCACCACCTGCATCCTTTGTCGTCAGCGCAATTTGCAGCGCACGCGCCATGCGCTCAGCTTCCTCGCCGTAGGCTTCATAGAAATCGCCGACGCGCATAAGGAGCAACGCATCGGAATGCTTCTCTTTGAGCCCGAAGTATTGTTCGAGCATCGGTGAATATTTGGTCGTCACACCAGCGAGATCATCGGTGCGCTAACACGGACGCCTTCGTCCTCAAGATGTTCGGCTTGGCGTACGATGCGCCCGGTGCAGCCCCAGACACGCGCATCATCGACGATCATATCCAGCCACGGCTCGCGAGCATACCGCTGCTCATCGTACTCCGGCGGCATGGGGGCGATCATCGTGACATTATCTCCCGATTTCATCGTCAACTTGCTGCGATCTTTTTTCGATGGACCGACGATGAGGCCGCGCACCGTACGACCGATCAGCCGATCGTTGTAGGCACGAACGTGTGCGTTTTGTGCGTCGGTGAGTTTCACGAATCGTTCGTGCTTGACCACTTCATCGACTTGCTCCCAACGCGCTGCCGGCGTGCCGCGGCGGATAGAATAGATAAACATATAGGCATTGGCAAACACACCACTTCGTACGAACTCCATCGTCGCTTCAAAATCATCGTCGGTCTCGCCTGGGAATCCAACGATGATATCCGTCGTCACCGCCCAATGCGGGAGATACGTTGCGATCCAGTCGAGCCGTTCTTGAAATTGTGCTCGGGTGTATTTGCGATTCATGCGCCGTAGCATCGCATCGCTTCCCGACTGCAGCGGAAGATGAATTCGTGGAGCAAGTTTTGGAATGCGGGAGAACTCCGCAATCATCGCTTCGGTAAAATCTTTGGGATGCGGAGAGATAAACGTGATGCGTTCGAGGCCATCGACTGCCGCAACATCCCGACAGAGCGACGCAAAATCTTGACCGGTCGCCGGATCACGCCAAGCATTCACCGTTTGCCCAACGAGCATAATCTCACGCGCTCCAGCATGAACTTTTGCGCGCACTTCGCTGAGGATCTCCGCACTCGGTCGATGATCGAAGCGGCCGCGCACGTGCGGGACGATACAAAACGTACAATAATACGAGCAACCGCGCTGAACGGTCACAAAATCTCGCAAGTGCGTGTATGCGTCGGTCACCGCATCCGCAGTCCCGCCAAGCGGCATCAGGAGCGCGCGCTCTTCGGAATATTCGGTATCGGTAAAATCGTCGCGCCAGGCCGAGAGCGTATCGCCGAGTTCGGCGATTTCTTTTGTCCCGAAGACGGCATCGATATGCGGCGCGTTATTCTTCATTCGGTCGCGATCTTGCTCGGCAAGACACCCCATGACCACCAGGCGAACGCTTGCATCGGCGGACATCAGTTCTTTAAAGTGGTGAATCCGTCCATACGCCCGACGTTCGGCGTTGTCGCGTACCGTACACGTGTTGAGGACCAACACGTTGGCGTCTTCAGGGCGTTCGACGACGGCATAGCCGGAAGCGGCGGCGCGCGCCGCAACGTCGTTCGAATCGGCCTCATTCATCTGACAGCCGTGCGTTTCAATATAAATCGTCGCCATGTGGAAGCACCGTAGGTTCGCCGGGACGGGCTTTGCACCCCGTCGCGGCGAACTGGGTGGGTTGCCGTGGATGAAATACTCATAGATGCTCCCGCAGAGACTGCGCCCCTACGCCCCGCAACGGTTGCCGTGGTCGGACGCCCCAACGTGGGCAAATCCGCCCTTTTCAATCGTCTGATCGGTCGCCGCCTCGCAATCGTCGAGGATACGCCCGGCGTCACGCGCGACCGCCTATACGCCCTCTGCGAGTGGACGGGCCGAACCTTCACCCTCGTTGACACGGCCGGAATCGATCCCGAGCTCGAGACGGGCGAAACGGCTCAAATAGCGCTGGGAACGCGTCGCCAAGCCGAGGCGGCGGCTCTTGCCGCCGATGTCGTTCTGTTTGTCGTCGACGCGCAAGACGGGGCGCACCCGCTCGATGTCGATGTGGCAGCGATTCTCCGCAAGAATCGCCGCAAAGTGATTTTAGTCGCAAACAAGGCCGAATCGGTGAATGCCTCGACGAGTGCGCACGCCGAATTTGCGACACTCGGATTCGGCGATCCGGCGATCATTTCGGCCATTCATGGTGAGGGAATCGGCGATCTCCTGGATCGGATCATCGAAGCGTTGCCACCGGATGCTTCCGGCGACGCCCGCGAAGGCGAATTGTCGCTGGCAATTATCGGACGTCCGAACGTCGGTAAGAGTTCGCTCCTCAATTCGCTCCTGGGCGAAGAACGCGTCGTCGTCTCCGATATTCCGGGAACAACTCGCGATGCGATCGATACGCTCTTCACCTGGAAAGGCAAATCGTATCGTCTTATCGATACGGCCGGCGTCAATCGAAAATCCAATCAGCATGGACCGATTGAGTACTATTCCGCTTTGCGTTCGATCTCGGCGATCGGTCGCGCCGATATCGCCCTTCTCGTTTTCGATTCGATGCGGGGTCTGACGCTGCAGGATCGACGCTTAGCCGGGATGGTGATCGAAGAAGGTAAGGGCCTGATTATCGTCGGGAATAAATGGGATCTCGCTCGCGAACAGGGCGAATATCAACAGGGCGATCTCATTAACGTGCTGCACGAACAGATGCCGTTTGCGCGCTTTGCTCCGGTGACGTTTCTTTCGGCGCTCACAAAGCGCCGTCTCAACAGCTTGATGCCGATCGTCGAAAAAGTCGCGGAAAACCTCGATCGCCGCATTCCGACAGCGCAACTCAATGAGCTTGTGCGCATGACGACGCTGACTCACCCCGCACCGGCCATCGCGGGAAAACTCTTCAAAATCTATTTTGCTTCGCAACCGGCAGTGCATCCGCCGAAATTTCTCTTCTTCTGCAACGACCCCGATCTCGTGCCACATTCATACGTGCGGTTTCTGGATAACACATTACGTGAGCATGGCGATTTCGAAGGCGTTCCGCTCCAACTCGAATTCCGACCGCGGCGGTCGGCGGATAGCGACGAATGATCGCAGCGGCAGCTCTGATCGGAGCCTTCCTCGCCGGCTCCATTCCTTTCGGATTCTTACTCGGTCGCCTCATCTATCACACGGATATCCGCAAAAGCGGCAGCGGAAACATCGGCACAATGAACGCCCTGCGAACGCTGGGCGCGCCCGGTGCCGTCGTGGTGTTACTCCTTGACGCAGGCAAAGGCGTTCTACCGACGCTGATCGCGACACATCTCAACGGCGCCGCTTGGTTGGCACCGAGTTGCGCAGCACTCGCCGTTCTGGGGCATTGCTACTCGCCGTGGCTGGGATGGAAAGGCGGAAAGGGCGTGGCCACTTCAGTTGGAGCCATCTTCGCGCTTTCGTGGCAAGCCGGACTCATCTGTGTCGGCGCATGGCTGCTCGGAACACTCCCCACGACCTATTCCTCCGTCGGCTCGATGCTCGCAAATATTGCCGCTCCGTTCGCGCTCTTTTTCCTGACCGGGAGCCTCGCAAATACAGCGTACGGAATTTTCGTCGCCTTCTTCATTCCGTATGCGCATCGCGAAAATATCGAACGACTCCGCAACGGCACCGAATCCGGCATCTCTTTCCTCCGCCGAAAAACCTAACGCGCACGACGCGCGCTCTTCAGCATGACGGAAGCTCATCACACATATCAGCCTCTGTCACCCTGAGGAGCGCACGTAGTGCGCGTCTCGAAGGGGCCGTGTGAAGGGCCGCGAGTCATTGTTGCACGCTTCGCGTGCTCCGTTAGGATGATGCTTCGAGACGCGATGCTTCGCATCGCTCCTCAGCATGACAAGTGCTCATCTTGCACTGCAGAAGCTCATCACACATATCAACCTCTGTCACCCTGAGGAGCGCACGCAGTGCGCGTCTCGAAGGGGCCGTGCGAAGGGCCACGAGTCATTGTTGCACGCTTTGCGTGCTCAGCTAGGATGATGCTTCGAGACGCGATGCTTCGCATCGCTCCTCAGCATGACAAGTGCTCATAGTGCACGACAGATGCTCATCACACATATCAACCTCTGTCACCCTGAGGAGCGCACGTAGTGCGCGTCTCGAAGGGGCCACCGCGAGCCATTGTTGCACGCTTCGCGTGCTCCGTAAGGATGATGCTTCGAGACGCGATGCTTCGCATCGCTCCTCAGCATGACAAGTGCTCATCTTGCACTGCAGAAGCTCATCACACATATCAACCTCTGTCACCCTGAGGAGCGCACGTAGTGCGCGTCTCGAAGGGGGCTGTGCGGAAGGGTCATTGTGTATGAGAAAGCCCATCGTGCAGAAGCACGATGGGCTAGGGAGCAAACGCGGTGGTGCGTACTAGTAGGGGAGTGACGCTGGCAATTGCGATTGGAGCGTTTCGCCCATGCGCAATCCCATCGCCGACATCACCGGCATCTTGCCTCGAACGGCTTCGTCCGCCAAGGCTGCCAGTGCGCTCAGGTGTGCACGCGTGAGCGAATCGATACCGTGAGCATTTGCTCCGTCACGTGCAATCTGGGCAATCTGCACCAACGACTGACGAGCCAAGGCTCGCGCGTCGCCTGGGGTTCCCGGCGTCGGCATAACCCACATATGCGCCATGCGCTGCATGAAACGCATCTGCAAATCACGACGAACCATTCCGGATTTGGTGACATTGCCATAAATCGATGCGACGGACCAATTGAAGAGATCCGAGATCGACATTGTTTTTCCGTGGCCGTACTTTGTCGGCAACGAATCGATGCGTTGCAAGGTTAGCGGCGCATAGAGTTGGTTCAAGACCGTCTCTTGAGCGGCCGCGGCATAGCCCGCTACATCGACATCATGTCGCGCAGGCGGATTATATGCCCACGTCCCACCACCGGTAAGAGAACTCACTTCCGAGTAGGTGAGATGCGTCAGTACGTACGGATTAAAATTCCACGCCGCATCGGAGAACAAGCTTTTGGCAAGCAGCCCCCACGCGCGCACTTCTTGTGAACGTGGAACAGCAGTCAACGGCGCCCATGAGCCGGGATCGCCTTGATGGCTGCGCGAGAGATATTCGCCGCCGATGGTGTTGGCCGGCATCATCGCGCAACGCATATAACTACGCATCGGATACAAGAACGCCATGCGCGCTTGATCGAACGCGCGACCACGCAGTGGGAAACGCTGTGAGACATCGTTCATCACGTTGTGGAGCATAGCGACCTGCGTTTGGCACCATGCTAATGGGTGATTCGTGAGATCGAACTGCGCAACGCGCGGATCGATCGCGTGCCCCTGGCCGAAGAACACATCTTCGTCGGACGCAAATCGATACGTAGGATTAGCCCACTTCGATGCCAGACGATTGAGCGTCGGAACTTCTTGTTCCGGCGTCTTCGCGTTGGGAATATTCGCGTAGCCGTAGTTGATTGCGTAGTAATCATACGGTCCAAGAACGAGTTGACTGTAATCCCCTTGGCGAGTGCCTTTGGGCCAAAGATTGATCGGTGCATATTCCATGACCGATGAAGCGACGCCATATTTCGACGTAAAGGCTGTGCTCTGAAGATCTTTCGCCGTATAGGCTTCCGAACCGATGAAATTGTGCTGCAATCCAAGATCATGTCCTGATTCATGCAGCACCGTCGCTCGCAAGTATTCTTGAACAAATGCATCTTGCGCCTGGTTGCTCATCGGAAGTCCACGCGCCGGAGCGACGATGAACTTATAAATGTTTCCCGTCATGCCTTCCACGGCATCGACGTTAACGCCAACGTTAAGGTCTTCGCCGGTGAGCGGATCGGCCATGATGAGCGCCTCGGCACCATACTGCGGCGAGGACGTCAATATCCAACGAACCATGTTGTGCGAGATATCTTCCGGATCCCATTTCGGATCGTTCGGTTGATCTTTGACCTGCACCGCATTGCGGATTCCAACTTTAGCAAAGGCATCATTCCACGTGAGGAGTGCGGCCTTGACGGTCGCGCGATACTTGAGCGGAACGTCGTTGGAAATATAAAACACCAGCGGATGCGTGGCATTTGAGGGCTTGCCCGGAGTTTCAGGAGCGAAATTCCAACGATTGATGTAATTGATATTGCGCGTCTCGTGCGAATCGCTCGCAAAATCGAGAACCGGCTGCGAGAAGTAGCCAACGCGGGCGTCGGCGATACGCGGCATATAATGATCGTTCGGACGAGCCGCAATATTGTAGGTCATCTGAACATCGACGTTGCGAGCATCCGGCGTATTGTCGATCGTATTCGGATCGAACGACGACCAGGTCTGACTTACGCGCAAAATATCGTTATCCGGAAGAGCCTTTGCGCTCTTAAAGAAGCTCTTCGTCGGATCGAGATGGTAGCCGTGGGCTGGGTTTGGGATCGCTGCTCGAAATTGCGATGTCATGTCGGCAACGTCACCTAAAAAGGCCGACGCAGGGAACACAATCATTCCGGTTTTCGCATCCGTCGAGACGATGGGAACAACCGCAATAATCGACGACGGAAACGACGTCTTCACACCGAGCGCTTCGGGAGTACTCGGATTAACTTTGTAATATTGCGCGGGCCAGCTCATGACAATTTTATTGTCAACACGCGAAAAACGGAAAATGCGTGCGGGAGCAACGTACGGCTCGCCCGCCGCAGGGCCGAACCCGCCGAGGCCGGTCGCCGGCACCGATGTTTCAATGAGATCTTCGTTAAGCTGTTTTGGGGAGATGCCGAAATAAACATTACCCAATTTTTTGATAATCGTAATGAACCCGCTCTCAACGGTCGCGCCCTTAACGAAGTATTCATAGGGGGCGGGACCCGGAGCCGGGGGCATCATTTGAGCGCTGGCCACGAGTGGCGAGGACAACGCAAGAGCGCCTGCAAGAGCAAGCGCGGCACGACGTAACACGCGTGTATACCTCCGAGCGATGTAGATGAGGGTACTAGCTACCTTCTAGTGCCCTACCTTCGGCATCGAGTCCACCCACCCCTAACGAGCGAGCCTGCCTCGTCCGAGGCTCGGCAGGAGGCCCTTCTTCTGGCATTTTACGAGGGCTCACCGAGCTGCTCCCCGTACTTGGCCGGGCAATGATTTCATCGAACGATTTTCGTAACGGCGTCACCATCATCGTCGACGGCCAACTTTGGACCGTCATCGAGTTTCTTCATGTCAAACCCGGCAAGGGATCCGCCTTCGTCAGAACGCGGCTGAAGAACGTGAAAACGGGGACCACCCTCGAACGCACATTCCGCGCCGGCGAAAAGCTCGAGCGCGCGACCGTCGAGAACCGCTCGATGTCGCTGCTGTATAATGACGACGACGGCTTCCATTTTATGGATCAAGAGTCGTTTGAAAATGTGACGATTCAGCGCGAATTAATTGGTGGTCCCGCAGATTTCATTAAAGACGGTATGATTGTTGAAGTGCAATTTCACGACGGCCTTCCAATCGGCGTCGATCTCCCCTCACACGTCGAAATGAAAATCATCGAAACCGATCCCGGATTCAAAGGCGATACGGCAACGAACACGTTTAAGCCGGCGACGTTGGAAACCGGAGCCGTTGTCCAAGTTCCCTTATTCGTCGAAGCGGGCAATGTCATCCGCATTGACACGCGCGATCGGCGCTACATCGGCCGCGTCAACTAATCCGTAGGCAGCGAGATGTCGCGACGCGTTCGGCAATTTCTGCTCTCCGGATCGGTTGCCGTTACCGTCAGCATCATCGCCATTCTGTTCTATGCGCTTCCGTCGGTCGGACGCAACCTTCCGTTTCTCCAGCGACTTGGCGACTATGCAATCCATCTCAATATATTGGCGAATCCGTCAACGCTCGGACTTGTTAATGCACCGTCGTACGATGAACCAAATCCCAATCTCGCTCTTATCGATATCGACGACTCCTCGATCGGAAACACAGCCGCCGGACTGACCGCATGGCCGTTTCCTCGCGCTGTCTACGGAAAGTTACTCACGCGACTCGCCAAAGCGAACGTAAAGGTCGTCGCGTTCGATGTAAATTTCCTTGAGGATAATGTCGGCGACGACGTTTTTGCCGATGGACTCCGTAAAGTGAATGCCGCGCTCGCATTCCAAATCACCACATCGTCGACTGGAAATCTCGGGATTCTGCCCGTCGTCCCAACGCTCGCACATGCGGCCAAAGCCGTCGGCTATTCAACGGTCGATACCCCAGGTGGATTCGTTATCGGTCAGCCCCCGGCAATTACCGCCCGAGGCGCCAACGGCGTTTCGAAGCGCTACAATTCGATCGCCGTTGCGGCAACGCAACTTTTCATTGGACATGCCATTCCAATTCGACAGCTCCCGACCGTCGATGGTCGATTCATTCTTTTGCCGCCGCATGTAGAAGCCAGGCAAGCCATTTCGGAGCGAGCCGGATCCCAAAAACTCTCGACCGATTTTGCCGGCGGCGGGCGGCTCTCGTTCGCCGACGCGATGACCATTCCGATTGATCAACTGCGCATATTCGCAAAAAATCGTCTGATTTTCATTGGTTCTACGGCGCAAGCACAAGGCGACCGAGTATCGACGCCGATCGGCATTATCGGTGGCGTCTATGTCAATCTTCGCCTTGTGGACCAACTCCTAACGAATACGTTCGTACACCCAGCTCCACCCGTCGTCGATATCGCCCTCATGATTCTGTTACCGCTGCTTACCGCACTGATTATCGTCACCGTGCGCCCGCTCGTGGCCGTGCTGGCAACGTTGGGAATCCTGCTCGCGTTCATTGAAATCAATGCGGCGCTCTTCGTCTACAAGCTCATTTGGCTTGATCTTATGCATACCGCAGGCGCAATCGCGATGTCATCGGCCGCCCTGATTGCCGTTCGCGTCGTTCGCGAAGGCGCCGAACGGCGCCAAGTAACGAATCTGTTCGGTATGCATGTAAGCCCTGCCGTCGTGCAAGAAATCCTTAAATCCGAAGATCCGGAAAGCTCGCTTGCGCTCACCGGCAAACGCGTCAAGGCCACCGTTTTTTACAGCGATATTCGCGGTTTTACCGCCATGTCCGAAACGATGAGCCCGGAAGCTATCTACGGCCAACTCAACGAGTACTTCGAAGAGATGTGCAAACTGATTTTCGATCACGGTGGGTACGTCGATAAGTTCATCGGGGATTGCGTCATGGCCGTATTTTCCGCCCCCTACCAAACACCGGACGATGCGCTCAAGGCCGTGCGTTCGGCGGTCGCACAGCAATCGCGAATCGACGATCTTGTCGAGCGTTGGAAAGAGACCGACAAGAAAATTTTCACGGTTGGTATGGGCATCAATACCGGCGAACTCGTCATGGGAAACCTCGGTTCGAGCAGCCGCATGAACTACACCGTCATCGGCGACACGGTCAACACGGCGGCTCGCCTGTATAATGTGGCAAAGGGCGGCCAAATTATTATCAGTCAATCGACGTACGACGAAGTCAAAGATTTTGTCGAAGTGGAAGAACTCGAACCGGTGAGCGTAAAAGGCAAAGTCGAGCCGATCCGCATTTATCAAGTCCTTGCTATGAAAGACTCGTCATCGCAAACCTAACACTCTCCGTAGAACTCTTTTTCGCAGCACTCGGAGCATCTATTTTCGGATCGATGGTTGGCCTGGGCGGCGGTTTTCTACTGGTCCCCTTTCTGCGACTCTTTATGGGATTTAGCCCGGCAGCCGCAGCCGGCACATCACTTGCCTTGGTTGTCGCCAACAGCGGAAGCGGCGCGTTTACCTATCTCTTGCAAAAACGCGTTCACATCAAAATCGGCCTCCTCGTTGCGCTCGGTGGATTACCCGGCTCGATTTTGGGAGCCTACGTCGCCCATCGTATCTCACCGCACCTCTTCGACTGGCTCCTCGCCGGCCTATTGACCATTATCGCAACGGATATGATGATCAATCGCCACAAGCGCGTTGGATCTCGCGATGAAACGGCGGATGTGCGACGCATGAAAGGCATGTCGTATCGCATGAGCGTCGCGGCCGGATTTTTTGTCGGCTTCCTCGGAAGTCTCTTCGGCATTGGTGGCGGCGTGGTGCTCGTGCCGGCTTTCGTGTATTTCTCCGAGCTCCCGGCGCACGCGATTAGTGCTACCTCGCACTTCGGCATCGTCCTCACCTCGCCGGTTGGATTGGCGACGCATATCTATCAGCACGACGTTGCCTGGGCCGATGTGCTTCCACTGGTCATCGGCGGATTGATCGGAGGGCCGATCGGCGCGCGCCTCTCTCTCAAGTTGAAATCCGCTCGCCTTCTTCTCTTCGTTTCCGGTGCACTGTTCCTCGCTGCGATCTCACTCGTCCTTCGGCATGTGATCCACTAACCTGCAAACAGCGGTGCGTGTCGATTCCACCACGGACGTGCGATTTCGAGCTGCGACGCAAGCCGAAGGAGCGTGTCCTCGCCACCAAGACGAGCAGCAAAGTGCGTTCCGATCGGAAGGCCCTCATCGTTCCAAAACAATGGCAATGAAATCGCCGGCTGACCGGTAAGATTAAAAACGGGAGTATACGGGAGCCAATCATAGAGTCGCGATGCAATTTTTTCGGCCGCAGCTCGAATGAGCGGACGCGATCTCAAGCGGCCCAAAATCTCGATTTGCGTCGTTTCGCTCCTCGTTAGCTGCAACTCTCCAAGGCGAATCGGAGCCGCCGCAAGCGTCGGCGTGAGAATAACGTCGTAGTTCTGCATGAATCGCGCAAAGGCCGCCGCGGCGGTGCGTTGTTCGGCTAACGCAGCGGTCAATTCAGAGGCTGACAGCACATCGCCGATAACGCTCATCGCCCACGTTGCCGGCTCTAAATCTCCGGTGCGCAACCGTTTTCCGCGAAGCGGATTACCCGCACCGAGTTGCCACGCGGTATTACTTGCAAAAATCACAAGCGCCGCGAACGCTAGGGCTTCGTAGGAAATATTTCCCGGCTCATCTTCGGTGACGATGTGTCCGAGTGACGCACACAAACGAGCGGCGTCATTGAGAGCGGCCGTTGCGTCGCTTGAGACCCCGTGCCCCAGCCAGTTTCCACGTACGACGGCGACGCGTAAACGACCCGGATCGCGCCCAACTTCTTCTCGATAGGAACGCTCGGGCGCCGGTGCTGCGTAGAGCGGACCGGAATCGATGCGAACGACATCGAGCATTGCCGCCGTATCGCGCACACTGCGAGATACACAGAGATCGACGTTTGCGTCACCGGCGGGCCCGCCCACGGTCGCCATGCGCGCACGCGTGGGTTTGAGGCCCACAAGACCGCAGCAACTCGCGGGAATACGAATCGATCCGCCCATGTCGTTGGCATGCGCCATAGGAACGATTCCCGCGGCCACTGCCGCCGCGCTCCCACCGCTCGAACCGCCGGGCGTGCGCGTGAGATCCCAAGGGTTTCGCGTGGCACCATGCAGTCGCGGCTCGGTATAGGGAACAAGACCGAATTCCGGGGTATTCGTCTTGGCAAAAACCACCAGCCCTGCCTCGCGCGCGCGAAGAAAATAGTCGTCATCGGCTATCGGCGTGTATGACGCAAAATAACGACTCCCACGCGCCATCGGAACGCCACCGACGGCAGGGCCAAGATCCTTGGCAAGAAACGGCACGCCGGCAAACACGCCATCGCCGACACCCTCGGCGATCTGCGTACGCGCCCGATCATAGCACGTCGTTACAATCGCGTTAATCTGCGGATTGACGAGGTCTGCGCGCGCAATTGCCGCATCGAGTAACTCCGTCGGCGAGACGAGCTTGTTGCGAACCAGCTCTGCGAGCCCAAGTGCATCGCGATCTTCAAATGACATAGGGGCCGCATTACTGCGACCCCTATGCCTTCCCTCTGTTGCGTCGTTAGCGCAGCGTCGACGAATTACTTGGGATACGTCATTTCTTTTGGAACGACGAACGTATCGAATTCCGCACTGGTTACGTAGCCGAGACCCAATGCAGCCTCTTTGAGCGTGCTACCATCGTGGTGCGCTTTCTTGGCGATTTCGGCAGCCTTATCGTAGCCGATTTTCGGCGAGAGCGCGGTGACCGTCATCAGCGATTCGGCAAGATACTTGGCGATCACGGCCTCATTCGCTCCGAGATGCTCGACGGCATGTTCGCGGAACATGGTACAGGTATCGCGCAAGAGATGGCACGAGTGCAAGAAATTCGCGATCATGACCGGGT
>JAJYCL010000027.1 GCA_021778415.1 bacterium
GTTCGTTGAAGAGTTTCATCGCTTCCAAAATGCACACGACTCGCCCGACTTCGACGCGATCGCCGATGTTGACGAACGATTCGGCATCGGGAGACGATGCGCGATAAAACACGCCGGTCAAAGGAGCGGTGATCCGCTTGGTGCTCGCGCTTGGCCCCTGTTGCTGGGCCGGTGCAGCCGCTACGGCAGCGGCCGGGAGCGGAGCCTGTGCAACACCCGCTTCGCGCTTGACCAGCTCATAGGTCGCATCGCCGATTTTCACTTTGAGCACGTCTAAATCGTGCTCGGCCATCATTTCCAATAATTCGGCTAAGGTCTGCTTTTCGTCCATCATTACTCCAACTCTCCAACGGCGGCGCAGACCTCTTTGCCGGAACCAAGCGGAAGCCTCCGCTCACTGCGCGTCTGAAGGTCTCGCAGCACGATTTCGTTCTTGGCGAGTTCTTCACTCCCTAAAATAAGCGCATAACGCGCCGCATTGCGATCGGCAATTTTCAGGTGTGCAAGAATCTTGCGATCTCCAAAATCCATAAACACCGGCATGGACGTCTCCTGCCGCATCTGGGCTACGAGGGTAAACAGTCGTTCGCGCGCATCGGCACCCAACGCGATTGCCTGCACACCACTGCGAGTGGTTTCGGAGTGTATGCCCAGCGCATCGAGGATCATCAGGAAGCGCTCGAGGCCTAGGCCGAAGCCGACCGCCGGCGTCGCCGGGCCGCCAAGTGAGCTGACCAACTCATCGTACCGACCGCCGCCGCACACCGTCGACTGCGCACCCAAGACCGACGAGGTGATTTCAAAAACGGTTCGCGTATAATAATCGAGTCCGCGCACCACTTTTTCGTTGAGAACAAATGGAATATTCGCGGAGCGAAGCGCGTTTTGGACCGCTTCGAAATGATCGCGACACGGCTGGCATAAGACGGAACTTAACGTCGGCGCAGTCGCAATGTATGCCGCATCCGCCGCATCTTTGCTATCGAGAATGCGCATGGGATTGCGTTCTAATCGACGTTGCGAATCTTCCGAAAGCGACGCGAGATGCGGACGGAAATGGGCAAGCAATGCGTCGCGATACAACGGACGACAGGCCGCATCGCCGATCGTATTGAGATGTAACACGGCATCGGTGATCCCGTGCGAGCGAACGAGATCCCACGCCAGCGAAATGACTTCGGCATCTGCTTGCGGCTGCTCGTAGCCGAAACATTCGACGCCGAACTGGTGTGCTTGCCGATAGCGACCTTTTTGCGGGCGCTCGTACCGAAAAATCGGGCCGATATAGAAAAAGCGGCGCGCCCCTTGGGCGAACAACTTATGCTCCAGCGCCGCTCGCACCACGGGGGCTGTCCACTCCGGGCGCAACGTCATGCTACGGTCGCCCTTATCGGTGAACGTATACATTTCTTTTTCGACGATATCCGTCGTCTCGCCGACGCCTCGCACAAATAACTCGGTCGCCTCGAACATCGGCGTGCGAATTTCTTCATACCCGAAACGGCCCGCGACCTCACGGGCGCGCGCTTCAAGCGCGCTCCAACGAGCGGAGTCGGGAGGCAAGATATCCTGCGTCCCACGAGGTGCGTGAACAGTCGAGGCCATGGCCCCTCGTTTGGACGGCTTGGCCGACCAATCATGCTATGACGGCAGCGATCCTCATACGTGAGCTCGGTGGAAAGCCCCGTCGCCTGGCTAGCGAACGCGCGCTTCGAGAACCTCGACGGGAATGCCGTTGGGATCCTCGATGAACGCGATGGCCCGCGTTCCGCCCGGCGAACGGTACACGTCTTTGATAATTTTTACTCCGCGCTCCCGAAGCGTCGCAATATAGGGCTCCAATGCGCCATCGGCTTCGATGGCCAAATGTTCGTAACGATTTCCAAGGGCATACGGCGGATGCTCTTCAAGATCGAAAACGAGCTCGATATATGCATGCCAATCATGCCCCACAAATGCCATATCCGCATTGCCGGGATAGTGATTGGGGCCATCGAGCAACGTCAAGCCCAACTTCTCGGTGTAAAACGCGATCGATTCGGCCATATCGTTGACGAAAATCGACGTGTGCAAAAATCGCGGCATAATCGCTTCCTTGATCTACAATGAAAGAATGATTTCTCCGGCATGAAGCGTAGGGTATCCTTGTGGCAACACGATTCAGCCAGCGAGATCTCTATATTGGAATAACCGATCGATCCTGGTATGAGTTTCTTTATGCCCGAAAACCTCATGACGAGGTGAATTTTTGGAAGCCAAGTACCAGTCGTCTCAACGCGCGACTCGGTGCGCCATTTCTCTTTAAACTCAGGGCTCCAATAAATAAAATTGTCGGTGTCGGTTTTTTTGAACTGTCCTCATCCTACCGAATATCCGACGCATGGGAATTTTTCTCGCACAAAAATGGTGCACCATCGCTTGATGATTTTCTCGCAAGTATCCGCAGAATTGCACATGCCCCATTGCTCCCCGCATCACATGAGATAGGGAGCATTCTCCTTTCCCAACCGATTTTTTTTGACGAACCCGACTGGATTCCGGCACCGGTTGACTGGCCGATGAATACGCAAAACGGCATGTACTATGATATGAATTCCGGCGAAGGCGCCAGGGTGTGGACTGCCGTTCAAGCGAGAATCGGAAGCACGCTTCCACCGCTTGCCGTCAGCTACGGGAATCTGCCCTTTGGCGGACAGGCAAAACCGGCTCTGTATCTCCCGCGACAGGGCCAAGGCACCTTCCGGGCAGTGGTTCTGGACGCGTATGACCGCCGATGTGCGATAACTGGTGAACGTACGATACCAGTCCTCGATGCGGCCCACATCACCCCTTTTTCGGAGCTAAAACGTCACGAACTCTCTAACGGCGTTGCGCTTCGATCGGATGTCCACCGGTTGTTCGATTTGGGCTACGTTTCAATTCGCCCGGATAACCGATTTGTGGTTAGTCCCCACTTGCGCGACGATTTTAGCAATGGAAAAATCTACTACGAAATGCACGAACGTGAAATTCGCCTTCCCGAGAGCTCCCATGCACAACCAAAGCGCGAAGCATTGGAATATCACTACGACAACGTCTTCCGAAAATAACGGCCGCAATGGGCGCGCTTATCTCGTGCTAATGCAAGAAGTAACGGTACGAGCTAAAGACGAGGGTGACACCGAGCCGATCCGCGGCGGCGATGACTTCGGCGTCGCGAACCGATCCACCGGGCGCAATGATCGCGGTGCATCCGGACGCGGCCGCGGCCTCTAACCCATCGGCGAACGGAAAGAATCCGTCGCTCGCGCAGGCCGCACCGCGCGCATCCGCGCCTGCACGATGCGCTGCGATTTGCACGGCACTCACGCGATTCGTTTGACCAGCACAGATGCCGCGCGTCGTACCGCCGGAAACGATGACGATGCCGTTGGATTTCACATGCCGGACCACATCCCAGGCAAACGCAAGATCATGCCACTCTTGCTGTGTCGGGCCGCGCTTGCTCACCACCCGCCAGGTCTCCGGCGATGCTTGCGGATCATCATCTTCTGCTAAAACACCGCCGAGCGCGCTGCGCACGCGCAATTCGCGCGCAAGTTGATCCGGTAGGCCCTGGCCGAAACGCATCACGCGAAGATTTTTTTTCTTCTTGAGAATTTCTAACGCATCGGCGTCAAAGCCGGGTGCGGCCACGATTTCTAAAAAGAACTTTGAAAGTTTTTCAGCGGCATCGCGATCAATGACGGCATCCGTCGCAACGACACCACCATAGGCCGACACGGCATCCGCATCGAGCGCATCGACAATTGCTTTGCCGACGGTCGAGCGTTGTGCCACACCGCAGGGAACGGTATGCTTCACCACCGCTGCGCGCACAAAGCGCTCATGCTCGCTGCCGAATTCAGCCCCTAAGGCCGAACGCGAAAGCAACCGCAGCGTTGCATCCATATCGAGCAAATTGTTATACGAGAGCGCCTTGCCATGCAATTGCTCGGGGAGATGATCGGCGCGTGCGAGGTAAAATGCGGCGCGTTCCTGAGGGTTCGTTCCATAGCGCAAACGCTGCGCTAGAGGAAGCGTCAAGGCCAATGCGCCGGGAAGTTCCGATGGCAAGACTTGACCGTCCGCGGCGAGATAGTGCGAAATCGCGACATCGTATTCTGCGGTGCGTTCAAAGGCAGCAATCGCCCAGCGACGCCGCAAATCGAATGCATTTTCCGGCGTTGCGTGCAAAAACGCATCATATTGTGACGGATGCGTTAACACGGCAACGTGTGCAAAATTCTTGGCCGCCGCACGCAGCAAGGAGACACCACCGATATCGATCTGTTCGATGGCCTCGGAAAGGGTCACATCTTCACGGGCCACCGTAGCTTCAAACGGGTAGAGATTCACAACGACGGTTGAAATCGTCGGAATCGCATACTGCTCCATCTGTGCGCGGTGTTCGGATGATTCGCGATCGTACAAAATCGCACCGAAAACTTTCGGATGCAGCGTCTTGACGCGGCCGCCGAAGAGCGACGGGAATCCCGTGATATCCTCCACATCGCGCGCCGGAATACCGTGATCGCAAAGAAAGCGACGCGTCCCGCCGGTTGCATAAATGACGACACCGCGATCATGCAGGGCCTGTGCCAATAGCTCTGCGCCCGATTTATCGGAAAGCGAAAAAAGCGCGCCTTCGATGATGCCCTTAGACAAAGGAAAGTTCTCGCTGTTCATCGGCTTTGGTCAGCTCTGCCGAGATCACCGACGAAACACCGGGCTCGGCCATGGTGACGCCGTACATGCGCTCAGCAAGCTCCATCGTCTTTTTGTTGTGCGTCACCACGAGCATTTGCGATTGCGTCGACAGCTCGCGAAGCGTGTTGGAGAGAATCTCCACATTGGAATCATCAAGCGCCGCATCGATTTCATCGAGCAGATAGAACGGCGACGGCTTGGTGCGGACCAATGCGAAGATGAGCGAGGCGCAGGCCATCGCGCGCTCTCCACCCGAGAGCGTCATCGGCGGCATACGTTTTTTGCCCGGCGGTTGTACGGCAATTTCGATGCCCGTTTCGGCTAAGTTTTCGGGATTCGTCTGCCACATCTCGGCGACGCCACCCGGGAACAACTGCGCGTAACTCTTCGCAAATTCAGCGGCGACACGCTCAAACGTTTCGTTGAATTGCGCTTGGGTTTGGCCTTCAATCTCTTTAATCGATTCGAGCAGCGTTTCACGCGCCCGCGAGAGATCCTCGAGTTGCGTGCGCAGGAAGCCATCGCGCTCGGTGAGTTCGTCGCGCTCGGCCTCGGCATTGAGATTGACGTTTGCCGAAAGTCTCGCGACTTCTTCGCGTAAGCGCGGCAATTCATCGAGCACGCCATCGCCCTCTTCGCTAAAGCGTGCCTCCACATCGCCTAATTCGTCTTCGCCCGCCGGATTTTGTGCAAATTGCGAGACAAGCATGCCCAACTCGCCGTCGATTTCCGCCAAGCGCATCCGCGTGCGCTCACCGTCGGCATGCGCATCGCGCTCTTCGTTTTCAGCGAGTCGCAGATCCGATTCGGTACGCGTTGATTCATCAACAAGACGTTCGCGTTCCTTACGCGCCGCATCCAACGCAACGTCGGCATCGTTCACTCCCGTGCGCAAGCCATCGATACGCTCGCTTAGCGCCCGCGTACGATGCAACAGTTCGCCGATTTCGGCAAGCATTTGTTCACGCGCCATCGTTGCGCGTTCTTCATCGACATCAAGCATGCTGAAGCGCCCGGATGCGGCATCGCGCTCCGCCGTCATTGCGGCAAAGCGTTCGCGCACTTCGGCAGCATGTTCGGTTGCAAGGAGCTGCTCTTGTTCGGCATGAGCGATGCGCTCACGAATTGCACTCAGCTCGGTTTCTAGACGCGTCCGCTCTTCGTCGCTGGCAACAACCTGCGGCTCATCGTTCTCAAGCTCGCCTTCGGATTGACGCGCGTCTGCAGCTTTGATGGCGAGTTCGGAAAACAGCGTGCTTGCCGTGATGAAATCATGGTGCGCCCGCTCGGCATTTTCCGAGAGCTTGACCATATCGGCGCGCAGTTCGGCCAACTGTACATCGATTCTCCCAAGTGCTTCGCGAGCGTCATCGCGAGCGGCCTTGGCGTGATCGGCATGAACGCGGGCGGCTTCTAAGGCAGCTTCGCGTTGCGCAAGCGTATCTTGAAGGCCAAAGAGTTGCTCCCGCAGTGTTTGCAATTGTACGCGGCGAGACAGCAGAGATTTTTCACGCGCGAATCGACCACCGGTGATCGCTCCGCCGCCGGCGATTTGCTCGCCCGATAGCGTGACGACGGAATCGCGGAAACCGCGCTCGCGAACTAAATGGATACCCGTCTGCAGCGTATCGACGACAAGAATATTGCCGACGAGGAAGCGCACCACACCGGCGTAGCGCGGATCGGTAGTAATGAGTTCGTGCGCATACGCAATGACACCGGGAATGCGGGCGATGTCGGGCGATGCCGTTTTCCCATCGCGATTCGCCAACGTATCGAGAGGCAAAAACGTGGCTCGGCCTGCCTCTTTACGCTGCAGAAAATCAATGGCTCGCTCGGCATCTTCAGATGACGTTACGACAATATTGGAAAGCCGCGCGCCGAAGGCGATATCCATAGCGCGCGCATAGCGTTCATCGGTGGTGATAAGATTGGAAACGATGCCTTCGATGCCCGAAAGCTCGCCCCGATTCTTTGCTTCGATGACCGCACGCGTGCCGGGCACGTGGCCTTCTAGGGCATTTTCAAGCTCTTCAATCGTATGCACGCGCGATTCGGCGGCTTTTACTTCTCCCGATGCATCGCGCAATGCGTTCATTGCTCGTGCGAGCGCTTCTTGCGAGGCCACGGCGTTGTGCTCGGTGCTCATTACGACCCCGCGAGCCGCCGTTGCTTGTTCTTCGACGCGAGCTAAATCATGTTCGCGCTGCGCATACGCTTGCGCCGCACTACCGGCTGCGATTTCCAACTGAGCCGAACGCTCGCGCGCCTGGCTGGTTTGTTGCTCATAGCGTTCCGCCTCAATGCGCAGATTTTCACGTTGCATGCGGCGCTCCGCCTTGCGTGCGGCATCTTGCGCGGCTGCCGATTCAACGGCGCGCAGTTGCGTGAAGATCGCATCAAGCTGCGCGCGTGACGCCGCAAGAGCGCTTTGCGCGGCAAGTTCCGCTTCACGCGCCGTCTCAACAAGCGTTCCCATTGGAGCGAGGCGCTCTTCAAGCGAGGCAATATTGCGCGCAAGTTCTTCGCGTTCGGCGGCAACGCGTGCGGCGTCCTGATCGGTTTGCGTCGACTGCGCTTCGAGTGCCTCACGACGCGCCAGCGCTGCGGCATATTCAGCTTCAAGAGCAGCCAATTCCGCGCGCACACGCTGCGCATGCGTACGCAGCTCCTCGAGTTGCAACTCATGTTTATAGGTCGCCGTTCGAATCTCGGCGAGCTGCGCCCCGAGGGTCGCCGCTTTTGCGCTGGCAATGCCACGACGTTCTTCATTACGTTCGGCATCGAGGCGAAGCGTTTCACGTTCGGTGCGTCGCGATGCGCTGGCCCGAATATACGATAAGATCTCAAGATCGCGCACGCGCGCCGAAACTTTGCGATAGCGCTTTGCGCGACGAACTTGGGTTTCTAATTCCGGAATGCGCTTTTCTAACTCGGCAACAAGATCGTTGATGCGAATCGCATTTTGTTCCGTTTGATCCAAGCGGCGCAGCGACTCGTTTTTGCGCGCCAGAAACTTGGCAATGCCGGACGTCTCTTCAAACAGCGAACGCCGTTCTGTCGGCTTCGAGGTGAGAAAGGCATCGATTTGGCCCTGAGAAACGATGGAATACGAACCTGGACCCAAGCCCGTTCCCATGAGTAACTCAATGATATCGCGCAACCGAACTTGGCTGCGATTGATGAAATATTCACTCTCGCCGGCGCGATAGGCGCGGCGCGTGATCTCCACTTCCGTAAAATCAATGGGAAGACGGCGATCGGCGTTATCAAAAGTCACCGAGACTTCGGCGAGACCGAGCGGCTTGCGCTTTTCATTTCCGGCGAAAATAACGTCTTCGAGTTTGCCTGAACGCAACGAACGCGATGATGTTTCTCCGAGAACCCAGCGAAATGCATCGACAAGATTCGATTTGCCGGAACCATTGGGCCCAACGACGGCAGTAATGCCTTCGCCGAATTCAAGAGTGGTCGGTTCCGCGAAGGTCTTAAAGCCAAACGCTTTGATTTTTTTGAGTTTCACGACGTAGTCCGTTCAGAGAGAAAAGCAAGGGCGGCCCCTGCCGCCGCCTGTTGTGCCGCCTTCTTCGACGCCCCGGCCCCGGTGCCCAGCGCCGAACCCGCAACGCTGACGGTCGATTCGAAACGGGGAGCCTGCGGCGTCCCGACAACGGCCTCGCGGTAGACCGGGGTACTGGCAAACTGCTCTTGAGCGACGAGCTGCAACTTAGATTTTGGGTCCAAGAGGGCCTCGCGGTCATGGTCCAAATGGGCAACATGCTGGGTCAACACGAAGCGCCGCGCGGTTTCCAGGCCATATTCGAGGTACAATGCCGCCACAAATGCCTCGAAGGCATCCGCGAGGATTGAGGTGTTTTCAGCCCCCCCGCTCGTCCGCATTCCCGCTCCGAGAAAGACGAGTTCCGGGAATTTTAGCCGCAGGGCGGTCTGGGCAAGTTGCGCATCGTTGACGATTCGTGAGCGTCGCACGGTGAGGATGCCTTCGTCTTCATCACCGAACGTTTCGTAGAGCCAGGTTGCGACGATGACCCCGAGAACGGCGTCGCCGAGAAATTCCATGCGTTCGTTGGAGACGGCCGTATGCTCGCGCGCATAGGATTCGTGCACAAAGGCACGATCAAGACGTTCGAGATCGCCGCTCCGCTTGCCGACTAACCGCAAGAGCGCGCGCAAGCGGCGCCGATGCGCCTCTCCGCTCATCGCTTTTCGGCGTTAGGACGGCTTAGAAAAGACGAGCACGCTATTGTGACCGCCAAATCCAAAAGAGTTACTTAAGGCGACACGCACCGGCGCTTTGCGCGCGACATTCGGAACGTAATCGAGAGTACACGCCGGATCGGGAAATTCGTAATTGATCGTCGGCGGCATAATATCGTTATGCACGGCAAGCACGGTCGCGACCGCTTCTAAGCCACCCGCTGCACCAAGACCGTGCCCGTGCATTGATTTCGTTGAACTCACCGCCAGACGATGCGCGTGATCGCCGAATGCTTTTTCAATCGCCCGTGATTCCGCAGGATCGCCTTGCGGTGTCGAGGTTCCGTGCGCATTAATATAATCGACATCGGTCGTCGCGATTTTCGCGCAGGCAAGTGCGCGTTGCAAGGCAAGCAAAACGCCTTCTCCCGTCGGATCCGGAGCAACTAAATCGTGTGCATCACCGGATTGACCATATCCGAGCATTTCAGCGTAGATCGTTGCGCCGCGGGCCTTTGCGTGTTCGTATTCCTCGAGAACGAGAACGCCGCTGCCTTCGCCTAAGACAAACCCATCGCGTTGCAAATCAAACGGGCGCGATGCTCGCGTCGGATCATCGTTACGCGTCGACATCGCGCGCATCGAGCAGAATCCACCGACGGCCATCGGCGCGATCGTCGCTTCGCTTCCGCCGGTGATCATCACATCGGCATCGCCGTACCGAATATAATTAAATGCCGTAAGGATCGCGTCGTTACCCGTCGCGCAGGCCGAAGCGACCGAAAAGAGTGGCCCGCGATAACCGTACGTCAGCGAAATATGGGCAGCCGCTGCGTTGGCCATAAGCATCGGAATGAAAAACGGCGAGGTCTTCGCCCAGGTCCCGTACTGGTTCGCACGACCCGAAGCCGCCCAAAACGTGCCGATGCCGCCGATGCCCGTACCGATAACGACTCCGGTGCGATCTTTGAGGCTCTGCGAATCAGGGAGCGCCGCGTGGGCTATTGCTTCGCGCCCAGCCACAAAAGCAAAATGCGAGAAGCGATCCATACGCCGCGCTTCCTTCTTGCCGATGAGCTCCTCGGGGTCAAAATCTTTGACCTCCATCGCGATTTGCGTCGAATAATCGGACGGGTCGAACGCGGCGATTCGGGCAGCACCCGATTCACCGGCGACGAGCCGACGCCAGAAATCTTCGCGAGTATTACCAATGGGCGTCACAGAGCCAAGGCCCGTGACGACGACACGCCTCGTAGTCAAAACTCCCGCATCTTTTTAGCGCCCGGCCTCGCCTCCCTTCCCAGCCCCGTGCATTGGTATCGCTCGGCACACATTCTCAGCGATGCATCGCGAACGCGACGGCCACCACCGCGCCGATAATCAGCGCCGTTTGCCCAGTCATTGCCGTGATAAGAAGACGTGTGGTTGCCTGCATCTCGGAGCGCAGACTTCCCGCCTGCGCATCGATCTTCGTATCAAGAGCGCCAAGCAGACCACCGAACTTCGCGTCAAGAGCACCAACCAACCCGCCGAACTTCGCGTCAAGAGCACCCAGTCGTTCGTCGGCCCGCGCGAACCCATCATGCATCTCGCGGCGCACTTCGCCGACGTTGGCATCAAGCGAGTTCAGGCGCTCGGCGACCTGTTCGTATGCGCCCTCTAAGCGTGCGGTGCGCTCTTCGTGGGGACGAGGCATCATGAGGTTCTCCTTCCGACCATCCTATCACGCCAAAGACCGCGCGCGACAAGCGGGCTCGATAGCGAACATACCGGAAAAGGCATTTGACTCCGGGGGCTGGGCTAGGCTATACTCCCTCGGCTATGTTCTGCTTTGATTTGCAGCTGTTTGCGTCCAAAAAAGGCGCCGGCTCTACCCGCAACGGTCGCGATTCCAATGCCCAGCGCCTCGGCGTGAAGAAGTTCGGTGGCGAGCACGTCATTCCGGGCAACATCATCGTCCGCCAGCGCGGCACCCGCTTTTACCCTGGGACGGGCACGATGCTCGGCAAGGACCACACGGTCTTCGCCGTCGTCGAAGGCCACGTGAAGTTCTCGCAACGCAAGAACCGCCAGTATATCGACATTATCGCTGCCTAAGACGGCGGCACGAGAGCAGCTTCAACGGCCGCCCGATGGGTGGCCGTTTTCATTCTCCCAGGATTCTTGCGCTCAGATTGAGCAGATTGGCTCCAGCGATGCAATTTATCGATGAAGTGACCATCGAGGTCGCTGCCGGCGACGGCGGCGCGGGTGCAGTTGCGTGGCGGCGCGAGAAATACGTCGATAAAGGCGGCCCGGCCGGGGGCGACGGCGGCCATGGCGGCGGCGTCTACCTGGAGGCCTCGCACGAACTTTCCACCCTCGTGGAATTCCGGTATAAGCGCAGCTTTCACGCCGATCTCGGCAAGCCCGGCGATATCAAAAATATGTCCGGCCGCTCGGGTGAGGATCTCGTCATTCGCGTCCCGGTCGGAACGCTGGTCTATCGCAAGACGGAATCGCGCGACGAGGCATTTTTTGCCGACCTGTGCGAAGACGGCCAGCGCGTCCTCATCGCCAAAGGCGGCCGCGGCGGCCTCGGCAACCAACATTACGCAACACCCGTCCGCCAGGCACCGCAGTTCGCCGAAAAGGGCGAACCCGGCGAGCGCTTCACCATCCGCATGGAACTGCGCTTGCTCGCCGATTGCGGGATCATCGGGGTCCCCAATGCCGGCAAATCCACCCTGCTTTCCGTCGTCTCGGCAGCGCGCCCGAAGATCGCGAATTATCCGTTCACCACGCTTGAGCCGCAACTCGGCGTCGTACGCATTTCCGACGACGAATCGTTTCTCATGGTCGATGTGCCCGGACTGATCGAAGGAGCGCACGAAGGCGCGGGCCTTGGCGATCAATTTCTCCGTCACGTCGAACGCACGCGCGTGCTCGTTCATCTGCTCGATGGAGCGAAAACGCTGGATGAAATTCTCGCCGACAAGAGCATGATCGAACGCGAATTGCATGCGTGGAAACCGCAACTTTCCGAAAAGCCGATGCTCCTCGTCCTCAATAAGTGCGATCTTCCCGATGCGCAAGAACATTTGGAAGAACTACGCGCGCGTTTTGGTCATGTGCTTGGCATGAGCGCGGCGACCAACTCCGGCGTACGCGAATTTCTCTATGACGTCTGGAAGGCCATTGGAGAAGCTCCCATCCCCCATGTGGATCATCCGGAACCTCGCATCGAACTGCTTCCGCGCGATGCGTTTATCGTTACGCGCGATGATGATGGAACATTCGTGCTTTCCGGCGATCGCATCGAGCGCTTAGCGGCGATGACGAATTTTGAAAGCGATGAGGCGCTCTTGCGCTTTGAACGAACGCTCGTAAAAATGGGCGTTGAAAAAAAATTAAAGGCACTCGGCGCAGTCGACGGCGATTCTGTCCGCATCGGCACCTACGAGTTTTTCTATTCGTGAAGATCGGACTTTTCGGCGGAACTTTCGATCCGATCCACAACGCGCATCTTTTTCTTGCCGAGTCGGCGCGAGTGAGCGAACATTTGGATCGCGTGCTTTTTTTGCCGACCAACCAACAACAATACCGCGAAAAAGCGAATGTTTCCCCGGAACATCGCTGCGCGATGATTCTTGCCGCAATCGAATCGAATGCGGCGTTTTCCCTCGATACGACCGATCTCCAACCGGACGCAACCGGCTACACGGCAGATCTCTTGCCACGTTTGCGCACGAAATACCCGGACGACGAATTTACTTTTATCATCGGCGCCGATTCGCTGGTGAATGCAACGTGGGTCCGTTTCGACGATGTTCTCAACGCGCTTGATCGCTTTATCATTGCCCCGCGCTCCGGATCACTGCCCGATGCGCTAGCTCGTGCCGTCGCAGCAGTTCCGACGCGCCTACGAGAGCGCATTGGGACGCTGAACCTTCCCGAGTTGCCTGAATCCGCATCGTTGATTCGTACGCTCATTGCGCAGAATAAAAACATTCGCTATCTCGTTCCGGATGCGGTGTGGAACTATATCGTTGCTCAAAAGCTCTACGAACCGGCCGTTGCCTAAGACGCGCGTTTTTTCCGGCTTGTGCATCCTCGGATTTGCGCTCGCGGCGTGTTCGGCACCGAACAATACGACCGTCTGCAACGCACATGTAGAGCATCGTTCGCACATCGAAACAACGGCCTCAGGCACGCTCGTGCGCATTTTACACGAAAGCAACGGCCGATACGGCCCGCACGCGCAATTCTTGGTTCGCTTAGATTCCGCGTGCGCGTTGACCGTCCGCATCGCGGCGAACGAGCGATTCACCGGACCACTTCCCTTACGGGTCGGCGAACACGTTCTCGTTCATGGAGAATACGAATACTATCGCAGCGGTGGTGTGATCCATTGGACGCATCGCGATCCACGCGGTCATCACGATAGTGGTTTCATCGAGCTTTCGGGACGACTCTACGAATGACAGTCGTCCATCGCGTTCATCTCGCGTCGGCTTCGCCGCGACGCCGCGAGTTGCTGGCATCCCTCGGCCTTGAGGTCATGGTTGTTCCCTCGGGCTTCGAGGAGCACGATGAGGACCGGAGTCTCGCCCCCCGGGCGCTGGCGACGATCAATGCCCTGGGAAAACGGGACGCGGTCGAATCGGCGACCGAAGGGACCCTAGTCGTCGCGGCCGATACCGTTGTCGATCTCGAGGGAGTTTCGCTGGGAAAGCCCTCCCATCCCGAGGATGCGCGACGGATGCTCCTCCTGCTTTCCGGTCGCTCGCACCTCGTGCACACCGCCGTCGCCTGCCGCCTTCCGGGCGGTGCGCTCCTCGATTTTCTCGAGACAACCGCCGTCACGTTCTATCCGCTCACCCCGGAGGAGATCGATGCCTACGTTGCCACGGGCGAGCCGATGGATAAGGCCGGAGCCTACGGCATTCAAGGGTATGCGTCGACGCTCGTGCGCAAGATCGACGGCGATTTCTATACCGTCATGGGCTTTCCGCTCGCGCACTTCGTCCGGACCTTACGCGACGCGGGGTTGCGCCTCTCGCCAACGAATCCCTAACCCCGCTACTCCCTCGTGACGACCGCGGAGCCATTCCATCATTTTTTCCCGTCGAGATGAACGCAGACTCTTTGGACTGATCCTCGTGATTATTGCTGCTGCATCATTTGCGTTGTGGCAAATTTCTGCTGCGCGCGGTGGCGCGGCAACGCCAATCGGATCATTCATCGCATCCATCGTTACGGGCATCGAGGCCGGAACATCCTACGTGACCAATGGTGTCCGCGCTTTCGGCACCTCCGTGGTGAATCTCCCCAATCTCAGCCGGGAAAACGCCACGTTACGCGCGAGCAATGCGGCTCTTGCAGAGCGTAATGCTCGTCTGCTCAACGAACTCGCATCGTATCGCGAGCATCTCGCCTTGCGGCCTCTCTTGGAACGCGACCCACACGCCATCGAAGCGAGCGTTATCGGATTTCCCCCGGAAAATGAATCGCGCACCGTCACCATCGACGTCGGCTCACGCAACGGCGTTCATAAAGATGACGGCGTCGCAACGGCGCGTGGAATCGTCGGTCGAATCGTTGCAGTGAACGAATTTTCCAGCACGGTCTTACTCGCAACCGATTATACGAGCCGCATACCGGCGGTGATACGACGCGGCCGCTGGTGGGGAATAGCGCGCGGCAATCTCACGTCGATTCGCATTGAATTCATCTCGCAAGATGCCCACTTAAAAATCGGCGATACAGTCGTTACCGGCGAAGGGCGCTCGTTTCATGCTGGTCTCGTCATCGGTCGCATCATCAAAATCGAACGGAGCGATGAACTCCTCTATCAATCGGCAATCGTAAAACCCACCGTCGATCCGGGCGCGTTAAATCGCGTCGTTGTCCTTGCGCGCTAAGATTCCGAGCACATCGCACAGCGAACCGGCCTGGTGGACCACGGGGCTGTGGCTCGTCGGCGCATTGATTGCGCAAATTCTCCTTGCGGCATTTGTGAATTTCCGCGATGCGCGGCCAAGTGCATTTCTCGTCGTGACGGTGTGGTATGCGGTGCGCGTCGATCCATGGCGCGCAGCACTCTTCGGCTTCATCGGCGGATTGCTTGAAGACGGCCTCGCCGGCGTTACCGGTGGCGCATTTGCCGTGAGCACGGCGATTGCCGGCGCACTCGCAGCGATCGGTTCGCGCGGATTTTTTGCCGACTCGATTCCGATTGTCACCCTGATCGCATTCTTGGCCTCATTTGCCCGTCTTATCGTTTTTTGGGTCATCATGGCGATCCAGGGATACCCAGCCGGAATGGGTCGCATTCATCTTCATGAGGCCGTATGGCAGGCACTGTTGAATGCCGGGTTTGCGGCGCTCGTTATTCTCGTCGCACGTCGTTATAGCCCCACCAACGAACCGTGAGCGCGCCGTACTACCGCCGTAGCGGGCGATGGGAACGCCCGACGGCACGGATTATCGTGTTCATCTGCGGCGTTATTCTTTTGCTTGCGGTGTTGGTAATGCGCTTAGCCGATGTGCAACTCGAACACGGCGAGATGTATCGCAAACAAGCCCAAGAAAACCAAGTTCGCCTTATTCCGGTCGCTGCACCACGCGGCCTGATGTATGATCGGCATAACACCGTTTTGGTGCGGAGTCGTCCATCGTTTGTCGTCGCCGCAATCCCATCGGAACTCACCGATGTCACAACCGAATTTGCGACGCTGGCAAAGGCCATTGGCGTTCCCGCACCACGATTACAACAACGCCTGTTCCACCATCGCGGGATCAACTACACGAGTTTTTCGGAACTGCAAACCGATGAGCCGTACGGCCCGGTCATTCTCGAACGCAATCTCAGCGTGGCGAATGTGGCTCGCGTCTCGGAACTCCTCGGTGATTTGCCGGGCATCGATCTTGAGGTCCAGCCGATTCGCGATTATCCGATGGGAACGTTTGCGTCGCATCTCTTCGGCTATGTCGGGGCAATCACCGAAAATGAATATACGCGGCTCAAATCGCAAGGCTATTCACCCAATGACGTTCTCGGCAAAGACGGCTTAGAAGCCGAATATGATCGCTATTTGCGCGGTGAGCCTGGCGGCCAGCGCATCGTTGTGGACGCGACCGGTAGCGTCGTTCGCGGCGCGAAATTGCCATCCAAGGCTGCAATTCCGGGTGACGCGCTCCAACTGACGATCGACTGGCGATTACAACATATCGCGGAAGTCGCAATGGCCAATGAATTGCTGACGCTCGGCCGACAAACCGGACGCAAGCTTTCCGGAGCCATCGTTATTGAAGATCCGTGGAGCGGCGCAATCCTTGCGCTGGTGAGCTATCCGAACGTCGACCCCAATAAATTTGCGTTAGGCATCGATTCCAAAACGTTTTCCGGTTATCTCAACGATCCCGCTCAACCACTCTTCAATCGCGCCATCGATGCCGCGACGCCAACGGGATCGACATTCAAGCTCGTAACGGGAACGGCGGCCATTAGCGAAGGCGTGATCGATCCCAATAAACCGCTCTACGATAATGGTTCCTGGAACTGCTTCGGTGCGCAATTTCGCGATTTGGTCAGCGGCGGTTTAGGAGAGACGACCTTCGTTCCGGCGCTCGCCGCATCCGAAGATGGGTACTTCTATCAGCTCGCAACGCGTTTACGCAACGCACGATTGCGCAAATGGGCGCTGCTCTTTGGACTCGGAAAACGAACGGGCATCGATCTTCCCGGCGAATATGCGGGGAACTGGCCGACGAATGCGTGGATGATGAAACACGCGGGTCTTCCGCTTGAACCCGCCGATGTTTGCAGCTTGGCCATCGGTCAAGGTGCAATGCAAGCAACGCCATTACAAATGGCCCAAGTTGTCTCGGTGGTCGTCAACGGCGGAACACTATACCGGCCCCGCGTCGTTCGCGAGATCCTCTCACCCAAAAATCACATCATAAAACGTTTTACCCCGACGATCATTCGGCACGTTCCAGGAACGCCCGAGGCATTTTCTGCCGTACGTGCCGGTATGGCGCAAGTCACGTCCGCCATCGGAACCGCGTACGGCCTTGCTATACCGGGCTTACCATTCGGTGGAAAAACAGGAACGGCAGAAACAGCCGGCGGCAGCGGCCCAAATACGACCTGGTTTGTTGCGTTTGCACCGGTGAAACATCCTAAACTCGCCATGGCTATTTATGTTGAGCGCAGCGGAAGCTACGGGGCGAGCGTTGCAGGCCCCATCGCCCGCAATATTCTTATGCAGTATTTCCGGGTTTCAACGCCAGCGCAGAAATAATCCGCGCATCGTCTTCTTGCGCGCGAACGCGTTCCAGAACGCTCCGTGACCATGATGAATCTAAGACAACAAGTCGCTCGATCATATCGAGTTTCTCATCGAATTCGACGTCAATCGAACTCCCGACAATGTCGTACGTCCATGGCAAAGCCTCTGAGCTAGCCGGCACGTGTGGTGGGCTCGGTGGAGGCGACGCAACCAGCGGTTCTTGTAGGCCAAGGATCGCTCGTGCGCGTGGGTCGACGGATTCTCCTGTTTGCGTATTCGATGCACTATTACCCGGCATCCATGATGACAGAACGTCGGCATATCGGACGAGGAGCGTGCCCGCAATAAAGACCAGCAGCCCGGCCGAGAAGGCAACAACAAGGGCGAGGGTGAGACTATTTGATGACAAGATGCGCTGCGGTGCGCAGCGTTTGCAGCACCGCGGTAAGCGCATCGTCAAGCGTACGATTGACGCTTGAGGCTAGCACGCGATGAAATTCGTCGAGCGGTAGCTCGCTGAGCACTCCAAAGATGTCTAAGAGTTGTGCGCGATAGGATGCGATTGCCGTATCGATTCCATCGTCCGTCGTTATGCTTGTCCCCAAAACCTGAGCGTTGATCATCCACGGAGTTGCCGAACCGATTGGCGAGGCATCCAACTCCGCGAGCAACGGCTTAAACGTCGCTACATCGACGCTTCCTTCGATACGCAAATTGCCTGCGGCCCGCGGCGGCAGCGTCTGCGCCGGATCGGCCGAAAAAAGACGATCGGTGGCGCGCCGCAATGCCAGGCGAGCATCACGATCCTCTAAATCCTTACTGGTGATCGTCAACCTTGGCATACGCAAGCGTACAAAGAGTCGTTCCAACGGCGCGCGCATCGCTAAACCGGCGCTCATCAAGGCCTCATCGTGCGACGGAGTCGCACCGAGTAAATGCTCGGGAAACAATGAACGCAAGGCAAAGAAGTGCGCGATGAGACCGCCGCCGGCATCGGCGCGCTCAAGCAATCGCACGATACTCGCTACGCGTTCGGGAGCAAAATCCGCGTAGAGAACCGCTCGTTCGGCCTGAATTTCATGATCATGCGTGACCATCTCCGGCTCCGGCTCGCGCATAATTTCCGTCGCCCAGAGCGGTTGTTCTTCGGTGATGTTTTCATTGAGACGACGTAGCGCATCGGGCATATCGTCGGGCTCGACTTCGTCTTGGGCGTGCGATGCTTCAAGCCCAGCGGGCTCTTCATCAAGCGGCGCAACCGTTACCGTAAAGACCGGCGGTGCGACATCGACGTGCGGTGGACTCGGAAGTGCGACTTCGGCTTCCGGCGGAGCGCTCACCGAAGACTGTTCCGGCGCGAGAACGGGCAACGTTCGCGCGACGGAAATCGGCGTACCGAGCGTCGATTCTACGAGCGACGGTTGGGCCTCAACGCGCAACGAAGGCGCAACGAGCGCAAGCGAAGCGCCACCTTCCCATTCGACGACGGCACGCGTTTCGATTGGCGTTCCGGCGGTGAGCGGTGCGACGACAAAGGCTTCGAACCGAATGTGCAATTCTGCACCGGGATCGATATCGGTGAGGGCAAGGCCGCGATTCGACCACAGTTGCGAATTCCCACCGTCATCTGGAATGACCATTCCATTGATCGATGTACTCGACGGAACATAGACGATGAGATTGCTGGGAATCGCGCGGACAAGCACCTGATCGGCGGGGCCGTCACCGTCATTACGCATGCGCAATTCATAGAGCACTCGTTCGCCGGCATTCACCGAATCGCGCGGCGTCGAGAAGAGACCGGCCGTGCGTTCGAACTCAGGAGCGGCAAATGTGACGAGATCGAGCGGAGCGAGTTGAATGGCGCCAACACCGCGACCGGCTAAGATACTCCCGATGGAGAGCGTCGTACCGCGCGGCATCGGTTTGGTCAGTCGCACCGTGACGCGAGCTTCATGCGTCACGCCGGAACCGATATCGGCAAAGGCGACACCATCACGATCTCGTCGTGCATCTTGAGCGCGATCGATCACCACTTCCGGTGGAAGTGCGATACCCAACCGCGCTTCACGCAAAACATCCGACCCGGTATTTGTAAAACGAATGAGCAGATCGGTCGTCTGGTGCGGACGCAACGGCTCGCTCGATTTTCGTTCCCAGGTTACGGCATCGACATCGATGCGAGGGCGCGAACGCACGACCAACATCGACGTTCCGAGATCGAATGTGCCTTCGGGATAATCGAGAATCGCGCCGAGCGTGACCGACGCTCGGTCCGGAATTGGCGTCGCGATACGACCTGTTACGACGAATGAGCGCACGCGGTGCGGAGCAATCGTTCCTAGCGCATACGGTTCGGCGACGGCGACGGGCGTTGCATCCCCATCGGCGATGCGCAGCGATTCAAGATACGCGCCCGGCACGAGGCGTAAGCGCGCATCAGGTTGCGCTGCCGTACCGTCGTTATAGATTTGGATCTCAAAAGAAATCTCTTCGCCGGCTTGCGCGAGACCACGCTGCGTCCGAATATAATTGCGCGAACGATGGAACCGCGACGCCGTCTTCATCGTGAGATTCCGCGAAAACGATCGAGAACCGCCGCGCCAACGCAGCGTCGCTTCGATAGGCAGCGCCATATCGTCACCCGAGGGCAACGCAACGGTAGCAATGCAACCCACTTCTGTGACGCGGCCCGGCGCAATTGGCCCGAGAACGTAATTGAGCGGCCCATCCGGTTCACCGATCGGCTGACCATCGATATGTGCCGTTCCCGGTGCATACACTAAACCGGCGGGAAGATTTAAGGTGACGGCGCCTTCTTGCGCTCGGCCCGTTCCGCCGTTCATCGCGCGAACAACAATCGGAATACGCGTACCCGGCGTCACGACATCGTCGCAAAACAACGCCATTGTCGTTTCGTCGTTATCGAACTCCGGAGGCGATTCAACGACGATATCCGAGGAAGCGATCGGAAACTCTGCCGTTTGACGCGACGATATCGCGCCGGTTGCTTTTATGCGCGTTTGATCGTCGAGCGGAGAATCGATCTCCGCTTGATATTCGACGAGCAGTGATTGCCCCGGCGCAAGCCGTTCGGAAACGATCGTCGAGGTGATGAAATCGAAAGGCTCGTCGCCAACGACGTTGAGGACGCGGCCGCCAACGCGAGCACTACGTGCAACATACGTGGTGTTTTCGGGAACGGGAAGCACGGCAATAACATCGTGTGCGCTTGCGGTGCCCGTATTGACGATCGTTGCGCGGATAGAGATCGTATCGCCGGGATGCGGATGATCCGGCGCAATGAGCGTCAGTAATGATTGCGTATTCCGTAACTCGGCAATGCTCTGCGCTCGAACGCGCTCGACATTCGATCCAACGATCGGCGTACGATCACCAACGACAGCGACCTGAAATGCGAGTTCCGTTCCGTCTTCAATTTCCGAATCGACAAGGAAAGAGCACTCGACGCGACACTGCTCTCCCGGCGCAAGGTTCGGAACGGGGGCACCGTCGCCATCGATGAATCGCGCGCCCTCGGGGAGCTCGGCGCCATCGGCACGATCGGCGTCGGCAATATGCGTAACACCGGGTGGTGCCGCGAAGCGAACGCGCAGTCCCGTTGCCGGGGCACCGCCAAGATTGGTAAAGGTGAACTCGGCACGGAGCGTCTCACCCGGGCGGACCCGACGATGCGGCGAGAGGACGAGCGTACGAAGAGACTCCACCAATGCGGGGGAGCCTGGGGAAAACACGCCAGTCAGCGACGCTGCAGCCACGTCATCTCTCTTCCCTCGGTTCCTGAACAGGCCCTGTTTTAATCGCGGTCGATATCGAAAAGTTGAAGCGCCGCCGCCAAGGCATCGCTTCGCTCGCCGGGATGCGCGCGTAAGTACGCACTCACATCGGCCTCTCGTCCGCCGGCCACAAGCCCGCGCGCCGCTGCCAAGGAGACGACGCCCGATTCATCGGCGAGCGCATGTTCCAGCAAGGCACTGGAGCGTTCATCGTCGAGAAGCGCGATGGAAAAGAGCATTTCACAGCGCGCGTTTTCGGAGAGTCGATCAAACTCCGCAGCGGAATCGCGATCGAAGCCGCTGCGTTCGCCGTCGCCCGTATCGGTTCGGGGCGGCGCTACCGGCACCGTCTTTTGTCGGGCCGCAAAACGGGCCACCAAAAGAATAGCGACCGCGACGATCACCAAAACGACGGCGATGATCATGAGGCGGCGAGAAGTCCCAGGCGAGCGCGCAGGACGGCGAAGGCCGCCGAGGCGGCCGGGGCCGGTTGCGTCACCAAGAGATCGGCAAACTCCGAAGCATCCGACGAGGCACACGACTGCAATGCGGCGATGAGCGATCCGCGATAATTGGCCGCTTCCGGTGAATCGTTCGGAAGCAAATGCGCAAGCGCACTCCACATAGCGGCCGACGGAGCCTCGTGCAACGCGTCGATAGCCGCTTTCATTTCATCGCGCTCAATGACGGTCCGTAAAATGATGCCGTGATCATGCGGGGCCGACGGCGTTCCGCGAGCATGGACGACATCAAGTAAGGCTCGCTCGACCGCTCCGCGCAACGATGCAGAATCGATATCGCGCACCGTCATCGTGAAGTTGGGGAGCCGCAAGCGAATATAAATGCGGTCCAAATGATCGCGTAACGCTTGACGGGCGGCGCCCAGCGCCACGCTATGCGCATCCCCTGCTTGATCCGGAAGAAGCGCACGAATAACAAAGAGGTGCCCCACGAGTAATCCGAGATCGAGTTCATCGAGCATGCGCATGGTGCGTTCCGCTCGCTCGGAACGCAAGGCAAGTTGCAGGACGATGGAATCGGCTTGCACTTCTTCGGCGTCTACGCCATTAAGGGAAAGCATCGGCGACGCGCCGATCGCGTGCCGCGCTCCATCGCCGACCCCATTGTTCACGGGAGTCGCCGGCGGCAGTTCCAGATAGCGCGATTCGGTCAAAGCTCGCGTAGCAACAAACGATGGCCCAACCATTCCATCGACACCAAACGGCAATCCCGGAATCGTGTTTGCAAACACCGGTGTTGCGCGAACTTTGATCTCCGACGAGAAGAGTTCGTCGCGACGATCTCCATCGTAGATGATCGTCGCAATACGCGTGATGCCGATGCCGGAAGTTAAGCCATTATGAATGACGTCGCGCCAACGAATCGTCACCTCAACTCCGGGATCAACATCGCTTAAGGTTATTCCGCGGTCCAGCGTAAACGGTGCATGCGCCCCCGTATCACGCAGCGGCACATCATTAACCGTCGTGGAATTGGGAACATAGATCGTCGCTTCATTTGCATCGATATGAATCTGAACACGTCGCGCCGGGCCATCGCCGCCATTGCGAACGTGCAGCGCCCATTCAATCATCTCACCGGCATCGGCCGAATCAGCCGGTTCACTCCGGAACGTTCCGATGGAAAAATCGGGCTCCGCAGCGGTGGCAATCGTTAATCGCTCCAGCGGCAGCGGCTCTGCAGCATTTGCACTGATCACGCCGTCAACCGTGACCGGATACGCTTTTGCAAGACTTCGCAACAGACGCAAGCCCAATCGCGCTTGCGCGCGGGCACCCGGCGCAATCTCACCAAAAAGCAGCGACGATCGATCACGCGTTGCCCCGTCGACGGTTTCCAATCGCGCATCCGGAGAGACGTACAGACGCATCCGAACATCGTGCGCAATATCCGTCCCTTCGTTCGCCATGACGACATCGACCGACGCAATGCCGTTGGGTCGCAATACGGCATCATCAAGCAACGTAAGGTGCGAGTTCTGTACGGTAAAGGCGGGCTGCGAATGAACCAACCAGCGCACATCGCCTAGCGCAATCTCGCCCAATTCATGCGTATGCAAACTTGCCGCAATTTGCAATTCCGTGCGATTTGCATGAGGCGACCGAACGCGCCCGCGAATCGCGAGACGACGGGTACCGAAGGCTTCAATCGTTCCCAAAGAAACGCTGTCATCATCCTGTTGCAGTCGCGTTGCCTTCTCGTAGATGCGCACGTCATCAAGACCGCTATCGCGCACAATGCGCACGACGCAATCAGTGGCATCGGCACTCCCGTCATTCACGAGCGTCAACGTCGCCTCGATATCATCACCGGGAGCTACCGTCGTAGCCGCGCTTGGCGACAAGATATTCTTGCGCGGCGAAAAGGCCGGCAACGAATGAACCGTCACGCTTCGCTCGAAGCGACGCTCGCGCTTTGCGCCCCAATGAATCGTTGCGACCGCATGAAGCACCGTTGCATCGGCAATCGGCGAGGCCACCATTGCATCGATGCGCATCTCAATGCTTTCGCGAGCGCCGATCTGCCCGAGTTCAATGGCGGTCGCCTCTTTTTTGCGCTCGCGCAACGGCTTGCCATCAATACGAAGTGAACCGCGCACAGGTAAAAGACCCTCGGCAAATTCGACCGTAACGCTAACATCGTCGGCCGCCGCACTGCCGGCGTTCATTGCAACCAGCGTCAAACTCACCAACGAACCGGCAAAGACATCGGTTGCGGGTTCAAGGGCACACGTCGAGCGGTCGTCGCTAAAATCAGCCGACGATGAGACGGTGAGCGATGCCGGCGTGAGATCGAAGCCAGCCGTTTCCTGAGACGCAACCCTGGCCGTTGCAACGAGCCGCGTCCCGTCCGGCAAAGGATCATCGATCCGCACCTTATAGGACAGCGTTCCGGTAGCACTTGCCGCCAAGGTTGGCGCAACGACGGGAGCATGGATGCGATCGAAGGCCGATCCCAAGTCTCGCTCGAGTTCGCGCCCATTCATGCGCGCAGAATTGGCGACATAGACCGTGTGCTGCGGGATGGGTGCGATGACGACGACATCGTGAGCGCTGGATTCCCCGGCATTATGGATGCGAACCGTCACCTGCGCTTCGCCGCCCGGCCGGGCCTCGCGCTGCACCTCAAGTGCCACGCCGGTAAGCGCATTGTCGAGCTGAGGTTTACTGCGGGCGATCAGCCGAACGACGTTCGAGCCGACCGGCGCGACTTCAAACGAGGCAACCGCGGCTTGCAGTTCGACCGTCGACCCATTCTCGATCGCTCCGGCCACCGAGTAGGCAATCTCTATTCGGCGCTGCTCGCCGGGCGGGACATCACCGATGGCCGCCCCGGCTCTGGCCAACAAGGGCGAGTTCCCGAGATCGTCGTCGAGATCGGCTCCATCGAGCGTTCCGCTCCCAACAAGATAGACGAGTCCATCGGGGAGATTAAAACGAACGCGAACTCCACTTGCCGTCGCCCCACCTTGATTGGTAAAAGCGAACGAGGCTCGAACGGTCATCCCAGGTTCCAACTCACGGTCGGGCGAAACGACGAGCGTTCGCAACCCTTCTGGTAGCGTCGGAGCTCCGGGCGCAAAGACTTCGGTCAGGCTGCGCATGGCGCGCTCGTTCGCCGCCCAGACACGCCCCCCTTGACGTATAAGGACTCGTAAACGATGCTTGCTACAGCCACCGACCGTATTTCCTCTGCCGTCGCGCGCCTCGGCGCCGAGAACGCCTTCATGGTCCTTGCCCGTGCGCGCGTACTCGAAGCCCAAGGGCGGCGCATCGTCCACATGGAGGTCGGCGAACCGGATTTCGATACGCCGACGCATATCAAGGACGCGGCGATTGCAGCATTACACGAGAATTATACGCACTACTCGCCATCGACGGGCATCAACGAACTCCGCGATGTCATCGCTGAGTACGTCAGCCGCTTCCGCGGCATTACGCCGGCCTACACGCGCGATAATGTGACGGTCACGCCGGGCGCAAAACCGGTGATCTGGAATATTATGTCGGCGATCATCAACCCCGGCGATCATTTTGTCTATTTCAGCCCAGCCTATCCGGCGTACGCGTCGGCGGCAAGTTATTTGCAAGCCGATGTCACGGCGATTCCGCTGCACGAAGCGGCCAACTGGCGCCCCGATCTTGATGAGCTCGACCGCGTTGTCACGCCGAAAACCAAAGCGATTGCGATCAATTCGCCGCACAATCCAACCGGCGGTATTCTCACGAACAGCGATCTCGAACGCATCGCCGAGATCGCCATTCGCAACGATTGCTTGGTTATCGCCGATGAAATCTACAGCCGCAATTTTTATCTCAGCGAAAAATTCGTTTCGATTGCTAGCCTTCCGGGCATGCGCGATCGCACGATCATCGTCGATGGTTTTTCAAAAGCCTACGCCATGACGGGCTGGCGCCTCGGATATGCCGTGATGCCGGAAGCCTTGCAAAACGTCGTGACGCTCTTTAATAACAATACGTTCTCCTGCGTCGCAACGTTCGTACAACGCGCCGGAATTGCCGCACTCACCGGCCCCGATGAACCGGTGCAGAAAATGAATGCGATATTCCGCGAACGTCGCGATCGCATCGTCTCCGGCCTCAATGCCATTCCGAACGTGAGTTGCACCCTTCCCGAGGGCGCATTCTACGCGATGCCCAACATGACGGCGATAACGCACGACGATAAAAAACTCGCGAGTTTCTTGCTCGAAGAAGCCGGCGTCGCATGTAATGGCGGTTCGGCCTTCGGCGCCGCTGGCAAAGGCTACATTCGTTTTTCCTACGCCGCGTCGCTCGACGACATCGATCTGGCCTTAGCGCAAATCGCCAAGCATCTTCCGCACTACAAAGACTAAGCACGCGGTTTTCATTCCGCGTGACACGTGCTCAATGGTGAATCAAAGAGGTGACCTGGTTTTTCCAGGCCACCTCTTTGATCTGTTAAACTACATCGCTATTCAATAGCGACGATACGTGATTATTACCAGTCGTTATTTTCACTTTTCTTCTGTTGCCGACAATAGTCCGTTGTAGGTTTTCCGCCCACACGATCAACGCGAAGGGCTATGAGATGCTACATCCAAAAGGCGTATGGCGATGCTGACGATCGACGATCAGACCCAGGTGCGCTGTTCGTGCGGGGCAGTTGTGTTGACGCTGCGAGGCGCACCGATCGTGAGCCTGGTGTGTTATTGCGACACGTGCCAAGAGGGTTCGCGTCGCATTGAAGCGTTGCCGAACGCACCGTCCGTGCGAGAACCGGACGGCGGCACCGCATACGTGTCATACCGCAAAGATCGAATCACGTACGCGAAGGGGCGCGAGCTTCTGATAGACATCACGCTGGACCAGCGTTCGAAGACCAAGCGGGTTGTCGCATCGTGCTGCAATTCGGCTCTCCTGATGCGCTTCGACGATGCGCGGCATTGGGTCCCTCTCTACCGCGTTCGCTTCGAATCGAACCCGCCGGCGATAGAGATGCGTATCTGCACGAGTTTTCTGCCGGGAAACGTCGTTCCCCCAAACGACGTGCCGTCGTACCGGGACTACCCCGGTGCGTTGGTCATGAAGCTCCTTCGATCTCGCTTGGCGATGCTATTCCGTTGACAATCACCTAACAATTAGAGCCGCATGGCGGATTTTACGTCGCGCAATACGCCGGCTGCGATATGGCGAGTTCGTTCCGTTCCCTTGGCAATGATGCGTTCGACTTCTCCCATATCGTTGCGATAGATCCGCAAGCGATCGCGTACCGGGCTCAAATAGGCATTTAACGCCTCGGCAAACGCAGCCTTATCCGGCGCGCAACCTAACTCGCCCGTTCGGCAGCCAGCAGCGATTTCGTTGAGCTGCGGCACTGCAGCGACGAGTTTCCAAAGGCTGAACACCGGGCAGACTTCCGGACGTCCGGGGTCGCCCTTGCGGATTTTCAGCGGATCGGTCACCATGCCGCGGATTTTTTTCGTCGTCGTTTCTTCGTCGTCGGAAATGAGGATCGCATTATCATATGATTTGCTCATTTTTCGGCCATCGGTTCCCGGCACATCGGGAAATTCCGACAGCGTGGGTTTGGGCTCGACGAGAACCTCTCTCCCGGCTCCGTATAGATGATTAAAGCGCCGAACGACTTCGCGCCCGAGTTCTAAATGCGCGACTTGATCGCGCCCGACGGGAACCGATTCGGCGCGCACGATAGCGATATCGCAGAGTTGCAACAGCGGATACCCGAGAAAACCGAGCGTCGAAATTTCGGAACCCAATTCTTCGATTTGACTTTTAAACGTCGGTACGCGCTCCAGCCACGAGATCGGCGTGATCATCGAAAGAAGCGCATACAACTCGGCAATCTCGGGAACGGCCGACTGCAAAAAAAACGTGCCCTTGTTGGGATCCACACCGGCGGCCAACCAAACGGCAACCATCTCGTTGCGCGCGTCGCGTATTTTTTTCGGATCGGCAAACCCCGTCGTATATGCGTGAAGATCGGCGATTTCAAAGAATGCTTCGGATGTATCGCAATACGAAACCCACTGCGTGAGAACGCCGACAAGATGGCCGAGATGCAGATCGCCGGTCGGGCGCATGCCCGACATCACCCGTGGTGTATTCATGGTCCGCCCGGATTGGTGGATGGCACAAGAGAACCCTTGCTCGCGCGCAAAAGCTCGCTGCGCACACAATTTCGCGCATCCTCAACTGCGGCTGCTAACGGCCGTCGATTTGCCAGCCCCGCAGCCAATGCGGCAGCAAACGTGCATCCCGTTCCCGGCATTGTCGCGGCAATGCGATCCCCCGTAAACCACTGCGCTCCATGCTCATCGACGAGCAGATCATCCGAGCCATGTGTACGATGACCACCTTTGAGCACTATTGCGCGCGCGCCACGGTCGTGCAACGCCGTTGCCGCCTCCAGCATCCCGTCGTCACGTAGCTCCGCGACGCCGAGCAAGTGCGCGGCCTCAAGCAGATTCGGTGTGATAATCGCCGTCGGTAAACCGAGCAGCATATCTTGTAAGCACGCATACGCCGTCGCGTCATAAAACCGCCCACCCTTCGACGCGCCCAAAACGGGATCGATGACGACGGGCAGATCTCGCTCACGCAAAAAGCGTTCGACCATCGCAATATTCTCGACGGTCACCAAAGCCCCGATACGAACCGCTGCAATACGCTCCCATGGCATGACCGCGAGCTGTTCGGCAACGAGCGTCGCATCCAGCGGATGCAGGGCAACAACGCCGCTTTCATCTTGAGCGCTTACTGCCGCGACGACCGTAAAACAGGTCACGCCGAAATGCATCATCACCGCAATATCGCGTCCTACACCCGCAACATTTTGCGGATGCGTCGTTCCGATCGAGAGAACCGAACTCATACCGAACATTGCTCCCATAAGCCTACCAGAGTCTCCGCTGCTGCCCGAGGATTCGTCGCCGACGCGAGTGCGGAAATCACCGCCGCCATCGCAACGCCGCTAGCTGCCACCGCGGCGATCGTCTCGCGCGAAATTCCACCGATTGCACAGACGGGAAGATTCGCGGCTGCGGCAATATCCAGCAATCCGGAAAGTCCGATGGGGATCCCGGCATCATCTTTGGTTTTCGTCGGATAGACTGGCCCAACGCCGATATAATCGATGCTCTCTCGCTGAAGTGTCAGTGCTTCACGCACGGATCCGCACGAAATGCCAAGAATCCCGTCGGGCCACGCTGCGCGAACGAATGACGGATCATCGAATCCATCATCGCCGGGCCCGAGGTGCACGCCGTCGCACTCCAACGCTTTTGCCGCCTGCCAATCGTCGTTGAGCAACAGCAGGGCATCATGCTCGCGCGTTGCGCTGCGCAAGAGTCGTAGCTCGTCGAGATCGATGCCGCCTTTGCGTCGATATTGCATCACGCGCACGCCCGCTCCGAGCGCAGCATTTGCGACATCGAGCGCATTGGCGCACGCATCGCCGACAATAGCGTATACGCCTGAGAGGCTCAGCGTTCGACCTAAAGGGTGTGACGAAGTTTTCGCCATGCCAACACATTTGCCACGGCGTAAATAATCCAAACGACAACAAGTCCGGCGGCAAGAAGCGGTTTATGATTCGCCAACGCCAACGGAACGAGCACACCACCGCAAAGCACGCCAGCCATTGCGACGGAAAGCAATCGCGTAAACGTAAACATCTTCATGACGGGTGCCCCCGGTTGATATGAAGCGAAGAAGTACCCTGCATTGCTTTTTGAACGATCACGGCGATTGCCAGGTTTGCGTAACGACCCTTCATTTCCCTACACACAGGGAAAGCCGGCGAAACCGGCCACGCTGAAATTACGCGTTAGAAACAGTGACTATACATCGTTTTCTAAATCGACGCCGGCGTTGATTTTTTCTTCTTCCACCTCGGCTTCCGCCTCCAGTAGGGCGCGGTCTTGGGGTACGTCAGGCTCAACACCCACAAGAACGAGCGGTACATGTGGAACCCCTCGGCCTTCTCTTATAAGATCGAACAAGGCGCCTTCATAGTATGGGACGCCCGATGACATTTGCGCCTGAAGCGCCTTCATTGGCAAAATTTCGATCCCGACATCCATGTGATCTGTTGTATAGAAGGCCATATGTTTTACAAAAAGATCATGAGCAATAAATGCGTATTTCCCAAACTGAACCTCGACCATGCAACGCTCTTTTACGAAATCAGTTTGATTATACGAGAGGAATGGAATTTTTCCAGCGGCCAATATTCTCTCGCGTTGCTCATTTTTGGGTAGAGCCAGATTTTCACGTGTTATTCGTTCATCGTCGGTGACATAATATGTTACTCGCCGGTCTTCCCAACCAAGTTTTCCAAAACTCGCTTTAATGGCCTTGTTCATATCGGTCGGAGAATACAGCAACTTACCGATCATTCGCCTTTCTTTTGAGACTTTTGTTCGGTGCTTTTCGGCGTCACAAGCACTTATTACAGAAACTATTTCCTCCCAAAGATGTGGCTTATGAATAAGAAGGTATTCGTGGCCGTTAAGATGCGAATATTTTGCTGCAATCTTCACGCCTTTTGGCCTCCGTTTGGCCGCGTCGGATCGTAAATGGGGCGATTCATTGGTCGAGTTCTTAAGACTCCAGAATTCAAATCATCGATTCGCTTCGCAGCGATTTCAACGTACTCGTCAACAATGTCGCAGCCATAGCCTTTTCGCCCATGCAACAATGCAGCGACAAGACTCGAACCAACCCCCATATATGGATCGAGAACGATATCGTCAACATTTGTTAACGACAATACCAGTCGCTCAATAAGCTCAACGGGGAACTGACAGGGGTGTTGCGTCTTTTCAACGTGGTTAAATTTTACGTTGGGAATTACCCAAACATCACCTGGATTTTTTCCAAGTGGATTGCAGGATAGTTGCCCCCGTTTCGGGCCTTTATAGTACTTTTTCCCCGGGTACTTTGATGGAACTCTAATCGGGTCTAGGTTGAAAGTGTATTCTCCGCCTTTCGTGAACCACATTATAGTTTCGTAACGACCTGAGAGCCTTTTAGAGCCATGAAGGCCGTGCTCGAAATGCCAAATTATGCGATTGCGAAGCTTTAGACCATGCTTCCGAAAGACATCGAAGAGCAGTATATCTAAGGGTATTATCTCGCCGTCTAGCACGTGATTTCCAACCTGCCAACAAATTGATCCCCGTGGCGAGAGTACTCGAACGCATTCTTCTATTACTTGCGACTGCTCGCGAACATACTGCTCTAAAGGTGTCGACTTCTCGTAGGCCTTTCCAATGTTATATGGTGGCGAGGTAACCACCAACTGGACGCTTTCGTCGGCGACATCGCCCAAAAAACGTAGGTTGTCGCACGCAAGCATTTTTACTCGGTCGTGACTACCAAGAGCATTCTGCCATTGCCGGTTTGGAGCGGATGCGAGCACAGGTGCCTCTCTTAAAATTCCAGGAAGCGATGGGGCGTGATAACTTGGCATGTCGCTAAGCCATCACGCGTCAACATGAGGCCAACAAGGCCCTTAAGGACAGACATCGGGTCAATTGACAGTTTTTCACACTCCCCCTTCTCTGGATTAAATCTAACAGAAAAAATCGATATTGGCTATCTAGTGGGAGCCTTTGATCCGCGCACTATACCTAGCGGCAAACACTCGTTCTGGACTTGGCTACTCGGTTAATTTCTGTTAGAAATAACTGCTTTGGCGCGCACTATTGGTACAAAAACGGGACGAAAGGGAGAAACATGTAGCTTATACGCGGACCCGCGTATCATGGGCTTATTTAAGCAGGCAGCGGAAGAGCGGGGCCTAAGCCCCGGAAAATTATTAGCCGAGGTCGTCGCCCTGTTAGTAAACAAAAAAGAGTCTGCCTAAGAATCTCGCGCATAAACCGAAAATCCGGTCAGCCTACCTGCTTGCTTGAACCGTGGCAACGAGTCTTAATTCTCCCGCCTTCATGACGGATCTAGGAGAGCATCTCCTAGTGCCAACAACTCGTCGCGGCTTGCACAGCGGAAAACAATCGTGCCACCTTTACCGCTTCGCTTGTATTCCACGCGCACGCCAAATCGCTCACGCAGTCGCGACTCGAAATCACGTTCATCGGGAGCCAGCGCCTGCTCGCGCTTTTCCGGCGCCTTTTTCACCGCGGTGAAAGCTCCATCGGAAGCAAGCTGCTCGACCGCGCGAACAGAAAGACCATCGTGAACGATACGAACGGCAATTTCTCGACGGCGCTGCGATGGCAACGCAAGCAAAGCACGCCCGTGCCCCGCACTCAGGCGCCCATCGGCCAACATTGCCTTAATTTCGTCATCAAGTGAAAGGAGTCGCAACGCATTGGCGATCGCCGGTCGCGATTTTCCCATACGGGTCGCGAGTTGCTCTTGCGAGAGCGCATACTCTTCGAGGAGGTGCGCAAAGCCCATCGCCTCTTCAAGTGGATTGAGATTTTCGCGCTGTAAATTCTCGACGATGGCAAGCTCGAGCGATTCGCGATCATCACTGGTGCGTACGATTGCCGGAATAACCGCTTTCCCCGCAACGGCGGAAGCGCGCCACCGACGCTCGCCGGCAATGATCTCGTATCGCTCACCGCGCGCGCGCACGAGTATAGGAATAATGACGCCGAGTTGTGTGATCGATGCCGCGAGCTCGGCAAGAGCATCTTCGGAAAAATGTTTGCGTGGTTGGTGCGGATTCGGAACAATCGAGTCGAGCGGAATTTCACGCGCATGCTCACGTGACTGCTGCTGGATCGTTGGCGTTGGCGAGGTCGGTAATGGCGAATCACCCAAGAGTGCACCGAGACCGCGTCCGAGGCCGCGTTTTGCGGGCGCACTCATACGGAGGCACCGGCGTAATCGAACACTTCGCGAGCAAGCGCAAGATAGGCTTGCGCTCCGCGCGATTTTACATCGAACAAGATCACCGGCTTGCCATACGATGGCGCTTCGGAAAGACGAATGTTGCGTGGAATCTGCGTTTTAAACATCTGCTCCGGAAAATATTTTTCTAATTCATCGAGAACTTCCATCGCGAGTTTCGTTCGACCATCAAACATCGTTACCAAGACGCCGCTAACATGCAACGTCGGATTTAACGCCTCGCGTACGCGCCGAACAACGCCCATGAGTTGCGTGAGGCCTTCGAGCGCATAAAACTCGGCTTGTACGGGAATAATAATTTCTTGTGCTGCCGTCAACGCATTTATCGTCAGCAATCCCAGTGAGGGCGGGCAATCGATGAGCACAAAATCATATTTATGGGCGATCGGCGAAATCGCGGAGCGCAAACGCGTTTCGCGCGAAAGCGCCGAAACGAGTTCGATCTCCGCTCCGGCGAGATTTATCGTGGCCGGAATGAGCGAAAGATTTTCAACTTCCGTATCGATGATGACATCGTCGACGGATGCTTGACCGACGAGAACATCGTACACATCGCTTTCGATTTGCGATTTATCAATGCCAAATCCGGTTGTGGTATTGCCTTGCGGATCGTTATCGACGACTAAAACACGCGCGCCACCAACGGCAAGCGCAGCGCCGAGATTGACCGCCGTGGTTGATTTTCCGACGCCGCCTTTTTGATTGACGAGCGCGATGATTCGCGACAGTGTAGTTATACTCCAGAGGGCGACGACGGCGCCGTCGGCGCAGCGTCGAAATACAATGAAAGAAGCGCCCGAAGCGCTGCTGTTTCGTTGCGCTCCGGTGCATCCGTAACCTGCTCTAGGAGCCATTTCAGCGCCGCACCGACACGTGCATCTCCGCGGAATCCGGGCTCTGCCACACCGCGCTCGAGCATGAGTGCAATCACGTCATCTCCGGAAAGGCAAAGATCGGCGACGCCAAGGGCATGGTGTCGCTCGAGCTCGGCTGCCACGCGAGCCTCGAAACGAGCATTCCAGTCGCCGCGTTCGGGAAGACCGCTCCCCACCACATCGGCACGGCGAAGGGCAAATTGGAGGGCCAAGAGTTCCGGTGAAACGCGACGGATAAACCGGCGCACCGCGGCATCGCCCTGATCGGGGCTGTTGGAATACATATGCTGACGGATGACCGAACAGACATCATCGACGAGATCCCCTGCAAAGGCCAGGCGCTCGAGCATTGGACGTGTCATCTCCGCACCAATCTGCTCATGGCGATAAAAATGGGGGCCCTCTTTTGTGCGCGGCTTGCCGACATCGTGAAACAAGGCGGCAAGGCGCAGGGCGAGATTTCCCTGCGGAGTCGCATCAACGCTGGCCATTGCGTGGCCCCAAACATCGAAGGCGTGGTACTCGTTCTGCTCGACGCCAAGGCCTTCGAGCAGTTCCGGCCATACGAACGCCATCAACCCCGTTTCGCGCAAAAGCTCCAGCCCGATCGACGGCTTCGGAGCCAACACCAACAGTTTTACGAGTTCGTCGCGGATCCGCTGAGCGGAAACACTCGGCGCGAGCTGCGCTGCCGCCCTGATGCCTCGGTCCGTCCTCTCGCTGAGCGCATAGGAGAATCGCGCGGCAAAGCCGGCTGCGCGGAACATGCGAAGCGGGTCGTCGACGAAGGTTTGCTCGGCCAAAATATCGATGCGCCGGGCACGAATATCCGCCTCGCCACCGTAGGGATCGACGAGTTCGCCCGTAGGAAGCGCCCGCGCGATCATATTCATGCGGAAATCGCGGCGCGCCAGATCGTCGGCAAGCGGCACGTCCGGCCCCGATTGCACGGCAAAATCGCGATGCCCAACTCCGGTCGAGCGTTCGCGTCGAGGCAGGGCCACATCGACGGTTTGCCCACCGATACGCAGCTTAAAGACCGAAAAGACCGAGCCGACAACGTCCACGGGCCCTAGCGTAGCGAGAGCGGCACGCAACTCGATCTCGTCGACACCAACGACGACATAGTCGAGATCGGCCACTGTGGCAACGATGCCATCAACGTCAGATCGCAGCTCATCTCGGACGCGCCCGCCAACAGCAAAAAGCGCACGCGCTGGAAGCGTTGCAGCCAAAAGCTCATCGATCGGGTGAGGATGGAACACGGGAGTGATTTTACCGCCTTTGCATCGCGAAGTCCCCTGCGCGGTGCGCGCCTATGGCAACCGCGACCGGCCCGATGTTTCACGTGAAACATGGTACAGCGTGTGAAGCGCCTGCGTCATTCGTGTTTCACGTGAAACATCGGCAGGCTCGCTCAGCCGCAGGCTAATAGCAGAGCGGTCGTTTCGCCGGGATTCCCTCGCGCCGGGGGAACCGTATGGGCGTCTCGCCCCGCTTGTTGAGGAAGAGTAGGCGGCGCTCCCCGTCGAGGATGATTTCGTCGCCGGCCTCGGCTCCAAGCATGAGCGCTGCATCGCGAACGGCGTTTCGTTCGCGCTCTTCCAGCGCGCCGCGCTGGAGAATGGCCGTTCCGCCCGGGGCCAGAAGCGGAAGCAATAACTCTGCGACGGTTGGGGCAAGGGCGACGGCTCGAGCCGTTCCAACGTCAAAATGATCGCGGAGAGATTCGTCGCGGGCGGCGACCTCAGCTCGGAGTGGAACAACTCGGCCCGCAAGGTCAAATTCCTTGAGCATTCGCTCCAAAAAGCGCGCTTTTTTAAGAATCGACTCCACCAGGGTCACGTCGCATCCGGAGGCGATTGCTGCGGGTATCGCCGGTAGGCCACCTCCGGAACCGATATCGACATACCGTCCGCGGAGATATGGGACCACCGTGAACGAGTCCAACAGGTGGGGAACGAGTTCAGCCGCCGTTTTTGCGCCGGTGAGGTTCGTCGTTCTGTTTTCTGCCAGCAGAAGCGCTCCGAAACGCGAGATCGGTTCAATGAATCGCTCGGCGACGCCGCCTGCGGCAAGGCCCACGGCGAGCTCATCGTGCTCGTTCATAGAGCGCGCTCGAAGCGACGGACATACAGGGAAAGAATGGCGATGTCAGCGGGGGTAACGCCGGGGATTCTTCCTGCGCTTCCGAGTGTTCGCGGCCGCTGCGCACAGAGTTTTTCACGACCTTCGCGCGAGAGCGCTGCAATCTCCTCAATGGCCAGATCATCGGGAATAAGCGTCTGTTCCATGCGGGCAGCTTGAGCGATGGCCGCCTCTTCCCGGCGAACATAGCCGGCAAGCTTGGTTTCGATCGTCACGCGCAACCCGATTTCAGACGAAAGCGGGGGCGAAAACCCCTCGTGTATATCCTCAAACGTTATGTTTGGTCGCCGTAGCGCGTCGGCAAGCGTCGCCCCGCCCTCAAATTTTTCGCCTGCGAGCTCCCGCACGCCAAGACGCGTCCGGCTCGCCTGCGCAATCCCGGCCTCGAGCGCAGCCCGCCGGGAAGAAAAAGCTTCGAAGCGATTGTCGTCAAGCAGGCCGATCTCCCGACCAATCGGCGACAGCCGCACATCGGCGTTGTCATGACGCAGTAAAATTCGGTGTTCCGCCCGCGAGGTCAGCAGGCGGTACGGCTCGTCCACCCCCTTGGTCACGAGGTCGTCGATCATCACGCCGATATACGCTTGTTCGCGGCCCAGGCGGAGTGCCTGGCGACCTTGCGCTCGTCGAGCAGCATTGATGCCCGCAATCAACCCTTGCGCCGCCGCCTCTTCGTATCCCGATGTGCCATTCAGTTGTCCGCAAAAAAATAACCCGGCAACCCGTCGCGTTTCGAGCGTCTCGCGCAATTCCGTCGGCGGCACCATATCGTATTCAACAGCGTACCCCGCTCGTAGCATCGTGACGTCTTCTAATCCCGGCAACGTCCGCAACATCGCACTTTGCACGTCGCCGGGCAACGACGTCGAAAAACCGCCGACATACCATGTCGGTTCATCCCAGCCTTCCGGTTCGATAAAAACTTGATGCGTGGGATTGTGTGCGAACTTCACCACTTTGTCTTCAATCGACGGACAATAGCGCGGTCCGATACCTTCGATCAAATCCAATCCATACAGCGGCGAACGGTGGAGATTTTCGCGCACGAGCGCATGCGTGCGTTCATTGGTATCGGTGAGATAACACGGGAGTTGCGGCCCGGCGAATTGCACAACTCCATCAAACGAAAACGGTAACGGAATCTCCGATGCATCCTGACGCAGCATCTTGGACGTATCGACCGTCGCGCGATCGATCCGCGGCGGCCGGCCCGTCTTTAATCGTCGCGTCGGAAAACCGGCGGCCTGCAATGCCTGCGATAAGCCGATGGCCGGCGCCTCCCCGAAACGGCCTTCGCTGCGAACGGTATCGCCGCTAAATGTTTTCCCGCCCAAAAACGTCCCGGTCGCAAGCACGACATTGCCGCTGCGATACACGTGCCCGTCCGCGCAACGCACACCGCGCACGTGTCCATTCTCGATCAGGAGTGAATCTACGAGACCCTGTATGATGGTAAGATTCTTTTGCCCGGATAACATGCGCAACGCCGCGCGATTATACGACGGCTTATCCATAAGATGCCGCAGCGCACGAACCGCCGGGCCTTTGGTTTCATTGAGAAACCGCGAATGCGTACTACACGCATCGGCAAGAATCGCCATGGCACCACCCAGCGCATCGATCTCGCGCACGACTTGACCCTTTGCACTTCCGCCGATTGACGGATTGCACGCAAGCGTGCAGATTTTCTCAGGATCTCCCGTCACTAAACACGTTTCTACGCCCATCCGCGCAGCGGCGAGTGCCGCTTCCACGCCGGCATGACCACCACCGACAACCAACACACCGATGTCGTTGCTCATTTATTTGCCGATACAAAAGCGAGCAAACACGCCATCCAAAAGTTCCTCGACGGCATCATCCCCGCTGATCTTTCCAAGGGCGGCGACCGCACGGTGCAACGCAGGTGCCAACATGTCCAGCGGCTCTCCGCTTTGCAATACCGCTTCCACTTCATCCACATTGCGACGAGCTTGCGCCATCGCCGAAAACTCATGCGCCGCACTGATATGCGGGCGAGCGACGTCGATACGTTCTCCGCCCCACGCAACGCGCGCTATCGCGCGACGAAGCGCCTCCAGCGTCGTCGCATCGCGCACACTTCCGACGACGGCAACGCAATCATCGAGCGCCAGCTCCAGCACATTCCCGCGATCCGCCTTGTTCGCAAAAACAACACGCGGCCGATGCGCCGTCGCAGCAAGAATGGATTGTCCCGAATCGCTCAGCGGCTCCGAGCCATCGAGAACAACCAACAGCACTTCTGCCTGTTCGCTTGCTCGTCTGGCGCGTTCGATCCCAATCGCTTCGATGCGATCGGCGTGATCGCGAATTCCCGCAGTATCGATGATCCGCAACGGAACGCCGTCAATAAGCACGCGCTCTTCAATCGTATCGCGCGTCGTCCCGGGAATCTCGGAAACGATGGCCCGCTCCTCACCAAGCAGTGCATTGAGCAATGAGCTCTTGCCTGCATTCGGCGGGCCTATGATCGCCACACTCACGCCTTCGCGCAGTAGCCGACCACGTTCGCCATCGCGCTGCATTGCCGCCAGCGTCACGCCGACAGCGGTTATTTCACGAGCAACTGCTCCGCGCTCCGGTTCGGCAACTTCATCCGGATAATCAATCGATGCAGCCAGCTCCTCCAGCACCCGCGACAATCGCTCGCGCAACGCTCGCACTTCCCCCACGAGCGTGCCTCCCAAATTCGCCAACGCAGCACGCGCCGCGGAACGCGACTCGGCATCGATGATATCGGCGACCGCGCTCGCTGCGTGCAAATCGAGCTTCCCGTTGAGAAACGCTCGCTGAGTAAACTCACCGGCGTTGGCCATGCGCGACCCAGCGGCCATCGCCGCACGCAGAACCTCACGCACGATCGCCGGCGAACCATGCAGATGAAATTCGACGAGATCTTCCCCGGTGTATGAGTGCGGAGCGGCAAAAAAGAGCACGAGTGCATCATCGATGCGTTCGTGCTCTTCATCGCGCAACGATCTCATCGATGCGACACGTGGCTCCGGAATCTCCCCGACAAGACGCTGGCAGAGGGGGCGAACTCCGCAGCCGCTCGCTCGTACGATGGAAATAGCGCCGCGCCCCGGAGGGGTGCTTAGCGCAACAATGGTGTCGTCGATCAGACCGGGTAAACGACGAGCCGGCGTTCGGGCTCTTCGCCCTCCGATTCCGTACGCACGCCCGGCTCTTCGGACAATGCAATGTGAACGATCTTTCGTTCCGACGGAAGCATCGGCACGAGCTTAATCGGTTTCTTTTCCGCTAAACAGCGTTCGCGCGTCTCATAGGCGAGTTCGCGCAATTTCTCCGCGCGACGAGCGCGATAGCCTTCGGCATCGATCGTGAAATAGTGTCGATTGTTGCGCACGCCGGCGTTAAGAATATTGTTGAAAATAAGATTGATGGCTTCGAGCGTCGCGCCATGCTTGCCGATGAGCATGGCCAAATCCGGAGCGTCGACTTCGAGATACTCGCCTTCAGGACGTTTATGGTACGCAATCTCGACGTGCGACACGCCCATCTTTGCAAGCAATTCCGTTAAGAGATCGCGAGCGGCAAACGCCGATTCCGGAATGGCATCGCCTTTGGAGCGAGGCGCAGCACCAGCGCGGCCGCGGCGAGGAGCCGGGCCGCGACGACGCGGTTCACTCGTTGCGGCTCCGTGCGGAACATTTTTCCCCGGGATCGCGCGATCTCGGATGTTCGCCGGTTGCTCTTCGATTTCGTAATCGTCTTCGTACAGCATCGTACTTACGCTGGCTTGCCTTTCTTGGCTTTTGCAGGGGCGCCGTTGCGCGGCGTTTTGCCCGAGCCTTTAACCGGTTCGGGAAGACCTTGCGTAACCGCATGTTCGCTATCGATGAGCGAGAGCGGTTGATGATAGCGACGCAACATGTAGAGCTGTTGAGCCATCGTGAAAATATTAAACGAGAGCCAGTAGAGCACCATCGCCGAAGGCCAGTTCGCGCGAAATCCGATAAAACCGAACATCAGCGGCGAGATAATCTGCATGATTTTCATCTGCTGCGCCTGGGCTTCATCCGTCGGCGGCATCATCGTGAACCGCATCGAAAGATATTGCGTCACCATGTAGATACCGACCAAAAGAATATCGGCATGCGCGAGATTCGCGCCGAAAAACTTGGGATACTGTACGGATAGCGCCGAGCCGATCCACAAAAATGGCGTGTTGGCGAAAAGCTGGCTGTGCGTGATCACCGCGTAGTACACGCTGATAAGCACGGGCATCTGCAAGAGCGTCGGCCAGCATCCGGCCAACGGATTGACACCCTCGCTCTGATAGAGGGCCATCGTCTCTTGCTGGAGTTTTTGCGGGTCGCCCTTGAACTTCGTCTGGAGCGCC
>JAJYCL010000049.1 GCA_021778415.1 bacterium
GAGATCCAGCAACATGAGATCCGGAGGAGAGGCTTCAATTGCGGCGAGCACGTCGGCGACGGTCGTGCGAACGTCCGCAATGAAACCATCCCGTTCCAGGTAGGCTTTTAGGACGCTCCCGATTTGGGGTTCATCATCGACGACAAGGATACGACGTGGCACCGCATGATCTTCGGCTACCACGTCCTCATTCCCGGCGCAAGGTAGATATGTTGCTGGTAGTGTTCCATCACCGGCCCCGCGTAGGCAATGATGACGAGGGCGACGGCGACCACGGTCCAGAATTTGAGACGATCCAAGCCCATCGGAGGCGGAGCTTCGTTGGCCCGAGTCTCGGCGAAGAGCGTTTCACTGCCGACGCGTTCATCGTTTCGCAGCGTTCCGATGATGTTGACGACGAACGCAACCACGGAGAGCATGAGGACAATGCCCCCGCCGGCCGTGAGCAGCGCCCAAGGATGCCAAGCTGCCGCTTCGCTTGAGCCATAATAGGCGATATCGGATACACGACGCGGTGCACCAAGCAAACCTTGAATGTGCATGGCCAACGACATCACGGACATCCCGATGAACCAGAGCCACACTTGAGCCTTCGCCCAATTTTCGCTCCAGAGCGCCCGCCCGGTCAACGCCGGAATTAACCGGTAGCTAATCGCCAAGAACGTCAAAGCGACCGGCCCACCGACGGTAATGTGGAAATGCCCGACAACCCACATCGTATTATGCACGACTCGATCGATCGAATACGATGCATTCACGATCCCACCGAAACCGCCGAAGATAAAGAGAATCATCGCCAGCACGATCCCGGTAAAACTCGCATCGTTCCACGGCAATGATTTGACGATATTCACGAAGCCGCGTTGGCCTTTGGCAAACGCCGATTCTTCAAACGTCGCAAAGAGCGCATACGCCGTCATGAGCGACGGAACCACCACGAGCAGAGTCAGGAAGGTCTGCAAAAGCTTCCATTGACCCGCGATGCCCGGATCGGAGAACTGGTGATGGATGCCGACCGGCAGCGATAGGAGAAGAAATCCGATGAAAGCGACGCGAGTGAGAGCATCGCTAAAGACGGGAACTTTGAGCATCTTCGGCACCATGCCGTACCATGCGAGATACGCGCCGAGGATCCAGAAATAAACGAGCGGGTGGCCGAAGTACCAAAAGTACATTCGCGTCATTGCGACATCGACGCCTTGCGTCCACCCAAGCGACCACGGAATAAGGTACAACATCTCTACGGCAACGCCCAGCGTGGCCAAAAACCACATTAAGAAATTTACCGTCGCCATAAACGCCGGCAATGGAAGGCGTTCACCGCGATGCGTGACGCGCCACGCCTTTGCATGCAAGAGAAAATCGAAAAAGACGATCCACGAGCCAACGATAAGTAACGTCGCACCGATATAAAATGTCGGACTGGCCTTAAGCGGTGCATAGAATGTATACAAGACCGACGCATTGCCTGCCAATATCGTGACTGCTGCCATAACCGTGCCGATGGTCATCACCCACCACGCAATCCATCCAACGTTGGTAGATCGGCTCTTCACCGGCATTGAATCGTAGACGGCGTAGGTAGAGATTCCGGCGATGAAAAACGTTGTAAAGACGATCGCTAGCAAAACGCCGTGTGCCGTCAGGAGTTTATAGTAGTCGAAAAAACCACCTAACGTGATCGCCGATGCACGCGAGAGCGTTTGCAAAAGCCCGAAAATTGTGCCCACGGCAAACGCCGCAAAAGCGACGTAAAAATGGGCGAGCATAAGTCGACGTCCGTTCATTTTACCTCTACCTTTGCAAACATATTTTGGTGCCCCGCGCCGCAATACTGATTACAAACAATCAGGTACTCGCCGGGCGTATCGAAGTGCTGCGTTGCCGTGCTCACCCACCCGGGCATAACCTCGAGATTGACATCGGTTCCGGGGAGGAGGAAGCCGTGCACCACATCCGAGGCGGTGACATAGAAATGCACCGTCGAGCCGACCGGCACGGTAATGCTCTGAGGATTCCACGAAAACACCTGACCGACATAATACGCTTCATAGGTTCCGTCGGAGAGTTTACGGAGCCCCGGATGATCGAATGGCGGGGTCGAGGAAATTTTCGCCGGATCGATCGTTTGGACGTGATTTGGAGCGGCCAGACCTTGCCCGAACGACACAACGAGGAGGACGGCAAAAAAGACCATCATCGTTATCGTTCCGATCCAAATCCACAGGCGTTCATAGCGATGGACGTGCACTAGCGTCGCACCTCCAGAAGCTCGAGCATGCCGAACCAGCCGATAATAAACGCCGCAAGCATAAAGAGTACGAAGCCGAGCGTGGTCCGATACGACGGAACGTCGGGCTCCTCTGCATCTGATCGTTTCATGGCCATATTCTACGATGGCAAAACCCACGAGCGAAGAAGGCTACGGCAACTCGATTCCCAACTTCTTCTTATCCCGAGCGTGAAAGGATACTAGGCTTAAAACATGTCGGACACACACAGCTACAAGACCCTCTTAGTGGCAGTCGACGGATCAGCGCAGGCCGATTACGCCCTCGGCCACGCCACAGCCCTTGCCCGCGATCTCGGGGCACGCCTCATCATCGTCAGCGTCGTCGATTCAATCTCGTTGATCGCAACGGCCGGACCCTATGTGGCGCAAACACCCGATCTCATCGCGATCGCGCACGAAGAAGGCAAGCAAATCCTTTCCGCAGCTGCCGAATTTGTCGCACATTCGTCCGTTCCGTATGAGAAGATTCTTGCCGATGGAAGTCCAATCGATCAGATCATTGCCATCGCAAACCAACAAAACGCGAACATGATCGTTATGGGAACGCATGGACGAAGCGGACTTGGAAGGCTTATTCTCGGTAGCGTCGCCGAAGGCGTGATACATAAATCGCATGTTCCCGTTGTCATCGCGCGAGTTGGTACCGAAAAACGCTAAATCTTCTCGCGTACTTCCCGAAGCATACGCTTTGTTCGTTTATACTACCATCACAGGAGGAACCAATGTCACTCACTCGCATCATTCGCACCTTTCTTATCGGACTTATCGCTAGCGCAGGGCTGATCGTCACTGCAGGCGCGCACTCAGGCGTCGATATCGTTGCATCGAACTGGAAGTTCACGCCCGATACCATCACGCTAAAAGTCGGAACCACGCAAACGCTCCGCTTCACCTCGGCAAGCGGCGTTCACGGCATCGAATCCAAAGATCTCGGAATTAAATCCACGATGATTCTTCCGGGTAAATTCGTCGAAGTGAAAGTCACTCCGAAAAAGGCCGGAACCTACATTGCACATTGTGCAATCGTCTGCGGCCCGGGTCACCCGAACATGAAGCTGACGGTTAAAGTCGTACAATGAAACAGCGCATCGCACTCGCACTCGCTGCCTGCGCCGTATTCGTCGGCCTAGTCACGTGGCGCGCGGACGCGATGCCTCCGTTCGCTCAGGCCTATGGCGTGAAGTGCTCGCTCTGTCATGTGATGGTGCCGGCACTCAACGCCTACGGCCGGTACGTACAACGCACGGGCTACGCGTCGATCCCGCCGGAAGCGCTCAAAGGCGTCTTTCCGCTGTGGTTCGGTGAAAACACGTCCTACAGCACTACCGATGCGACATATCCGCATCAACTCAAATTCGGGAACGTAGCACTTCACGCCATCGGCGAAATCGGCAACGATTGGAGCTACCACGCCCAACAATGGATCGTCCAAGGCGAGCAACAGGGAAACCTCGATACCGGTTGGCTCGCATATAACAATCTTGCCCATCGCAATGGACATCTCTTTATTGGCAAAATCGAAGCCGCAGGACCATCGCCATTTAGTCAATGGACGGATATTTCAACCTTTGCGACCCCGGAGATCACGGTTGGAGAACACGTCTATCAGAATGACGCGAATCGTTGGGGCGCTCGTTTTGCCTATATTCGCGGAAACATCGATGCCGAAGTTGGTTGGCTTGGATCGGGCGGAGGATGGAGTGGCATCAGCGACTTCTCTAATGACACCGATAAATCACTGAGCTACAAATTCGCTATCGCCGACCCAACCAAACCTACCGAATACGGCATTTACGGATCACGCGGATCCTTCCCACTTGCCGAAGGTGGTTACGATCAATATCGCAGCACAGCCGCATACGTTGAACGTGATCCCGTCGGCAACATGCCCGGATTCTTCGGAATCTATCAAATCGGCTACGACGGAAACCCGGGAGCCGGTGCCCCGTCGTCCACAAGTCACGCCGCAACGCTCGAAGTCTATCAAACCTTTTTCCACCACAACTTGATGCTCGGGCTGCGCCGCGAACTCACCAACGACGGAATGGGAAACATCATCGGGACCGGTCAAGTCGAAATGGCCGTCCAATTCGCGAAGTACCTTCACGGATACGCCGAAGGTTCGATGGGACAATTTAGTACGCCAACCTGGAACTACATGCTCTGGTGGACCGTCCCACTTAATCGCAACCCACGCCCACCGGATACGTAACCAACAAACCGCACAAAGACCCTCACGCAGCGACGTCGCTGCAACAAAAGACCGGACGCTAGACGCCCGGTCTTTTGTTTTCCCCTCACACATCACGTCACCCTGAGGAGAGCACGAGCCTCAGCATCTTGTCACCCTGAGGAGCGCCCAACGGGCGCGTCTCGAAGGGCCCCCGTCACCCTGAGGAGCGCACGCAGTGCGCGTCTCGAAGGGTCGAAGGGCCGCCCGATGGCCGTGGCGCGGTAACTATTGCGTGATGGTGAGTTCTCCGGAGCTTGAACGACCGTAGATTTCCGGGGCTCCGCGGACGGAGGCTCGTGTTCCGGGCCATGCGTAGGTTCCCGGAGTCACCGAGCGCACGAGGTAGTGCATCTCGTAGACGCCGGGATTGAGATGCCATGCATACGCCGTGACGCGATCGGCGTAGATCTGACGATCTCCAATCTGCCAAGCATCGGCGATCTCCGATGCGCTTTGCGGCGACGTTTGGAAGGCGGAATCGATCGCTTCGAATCCGGCGGGCAACGCATCATCGATGACCACCCGATCCAGAGGGCGATCGACGATGACGCGAATTCCGATGTCAAAGACGTGCGCCGCCGGAACGGAGAGCGTCGCCGTTAACGGATTCAAATCGAAGGTTACCAACGGCGATTTCGCGCCAAGCGCCGTCAGCGTGCGCGTGACGCGCAATCCGGCAAGAGCGCCGGGTGCGTTTCGCGGTACCTGCGCGGTGATTGTGGCGATATAGTCGAGCGTGCCGCCGCGAACACTGATATCGAGGTTCGGCGATGTCAGCGCTGTTGAGGAGATCGTAAGATCCTTACTCGACGGTGTTGCGGGAAGATCAACCGCGCCCATCTGTGTTGCCCCGCTTTTCACCACGATATGCAGAGCATGGGGAACGGCGACGCGTTGATACGCAGCCAATGCTTGCAGTGCGGAGGCGGTTCCGTCCACGCCGCCCCAACCGCAGTGGCATTGCGTACTCGCCAATGATCGCAAGGCGGCATCGAGAAAATCGCGTGATGCCCCATCGGCAACCGCCAATCGGACAAGTTGCGCTTGAGCTTGCGCATCACCACCCAGCCACGACCAGGGATTGGCAACATTTAGCGTTGCGTACCGACCGCTCAGATTCGTTTGCGTCAGGTAGTACTTTGCAATTTGCTTGCCATTAGCAATGTAGTTCGGGGTTGCCAGCAAATAGCGAGCGAGGCGCATGCGAGTTGCTGCGTCGAATTGCGCATCGTTGGCGAGGATTTCCTCGAGGAAAGATGTCGTGTGGTCGCCCCAGGCGGACAACGCCGACATCATTTCAAATCGCGTCCGTGCTCGGCACAGCGCGGCCTTACAATAGGCTAGGCGCGTCGGATCTGCAAGGAGAGAACGGACGTAGCCTAGCGTGGCATCAATCGGAATTGCAGAAACGGCAACCCCACGCTCCTTGGCAAACGCTAATGCGTGCAACGCCGCGGCCGTCGCATACGGATCGGAGGTGGCATCGGATGGCGTGAATGCAAAGCCACCATCGCTGCGATGCAATGCGGAAAGACTCGCAAGATCTTCTGCCGTCGATTGCTTGAGCATCGTATCGATGACCAGACGACCGCTCGCATCATCCGCGAAAGGCCATTTCGCTGCCTTCAACACGTCACTTGCCGGCACGAGGAACTGCGGCACCGCCGTATTTGCGAGCGTGAGAACCAGCGATGCCTTCTGTGCCGTATCGATCGCCAGCGAAGTGTGATCGGTCGTTGATCCTGCATCGAAACTCGTCTGGGTGACGGCGCGATCGCGAATGGGGAGTGGAATCTCAAACGCATCGGTGTCACCGTCGAGGGAACTACGCACCGTATACGTCGTTGGGGCCGGAGCTCCAACGACCATGGCATAACGGAGCGCCTGCATCCCGATATCGACATGTTGCGTCGCGCTTTGTTGCGTCGTATTCCCACTTGCAAAATGCAGCGATCCCGACGTCGTGATCGAAACGGTCGCATCTGCCGCAGCCTTCGTCGCATTACGGATCGTCAAGCCACCGTCGATACGATCACCGGGCCGTGCGAATTGCGGAAGCAACGGGTTCGTTATGAGCTTCTTCGTCGAAATAAACGTGGTATCGCCGTTGCCGACATCGCGACCGTTGCCGTCGACGGCAACGGCCATAATGCGCCATGTCGTCAGATCATCGGGCATCGAAAAGGTCGTTGTTGCGATTCCGCGTGCATCGGTGCGGACCCGTGCCGAGTAAAACGCTAGCGGGGTGAACGTATGCCGAATGCGCGCATCGGCTGCACCACCAAGAAAGCCGCCGCCGTAGCCCCAGCCTTTTGCCAGCGGAGCCTTTTCCATTTGCGTGACGACGCGCTGGCCATTCTGAGCAAAGCGCGTGGAGATCGGTTGCTGCGCGTACAGGGCATCCAGAAGCGTCGGCGGACGATACCCCGTGAGTTGCAGTATCGCTTCGTTGACGACGGCAACGATAATCTCGCCGCTCGCGGCCTTACCATTTGCGGATGTGAGCGAAAACCGAAGCGTTTGCTTGCCGCCGGGCTCTACGTGCGGGTGCGATGGTGCTATTCCGATTTTCAGCAGATGATCACCGTACGCGACGTTTAGACCCGTCATACCGATGCGCATAAGCGTCGATGGCACATCTTTTGCGGGAAGTTGCGAAAGCGGACGGCCGGTGCGCACGACCCGCGCTTGCACCGCAACGTTCGGAAGCATCGAAGGCGTGACGGTAAAAGGTATGCGCACGGAAGAGCCAGTGGCGTCCACAGAGGTTTCATAAAGGACGGAATTGCGAATGACATCGAGCGTCACGCGCGCATGCGGATACGGCGATTGCACAAGGGCCGTTGCAGTATCGCCGACATTGTATTTCTTGCGGTCCAGGTGGATAGCGACGCTACGATCACCATATTGCGATGCAAAATCGCCGGATGAGCCGGAAACCCACACTTGCGTATCGGTCGCGGCAGCGGCATTTTTTGCTCCGGCAAAGGTGGCTCGCACACGATAGATGCCCGCATCCTTAGGATGCAAGGTCACGTCCGTCGGTTTTGCGCCAGCCTGCACATCCGCGCTATCGACCGTCGCGTACGTCACCGATTCATCGGCCGATTCGCCGCCACCGGCAAGTTGCGTCGCCGACGCAAAGGTCGCCTTTTGCAATTCGACGTGAATCGCGCGCGAGCCAACGTCTTTGCCGTCGGGGGAGACCACGACAGCCTTCATCACGAGCGGAGAACCCGCGGCGCCAACGGCATCACCCGTGAGCCCGATGACATCGGCGTCGGCGAGTGCGGTAAACGATTGCGTCGCGTCGACGGAAAGGTTCGATGCATCGGTCGCGTTGACGTCGATCGAATAGGCCATCGGAAACGAGAGATCGGCGGGAACTGGGACGCTCGCGAGAAGTTTCCCGGCAGCATCGAAGGTTCCGGTTGTTTGCGAAACGTTCGTATCGAATGACGGCGAATTCTGCGGCCAGAACCATTGGCGTCCGAATGTATAGGCATCGTAGCCGGATGGCGCAATCATCGCGACATCGCGCGTAACACTGATAACGGCCTTTGCGCCGGAAAGTGCGCCGCCGAAGAGGTAACTGCCCGTGGCCGTCGCCTGTTGTGTGGTACCGGCGATTACATTTGGCGCGGCGACGTTAAGAGCAAGCTTAAAATTCGGCGCGCGAAACTCGGCAACGCGAAAGGATCCGTAGAGCGTATCGCCTGCAGGCCCAGTCGCCGCAACCGAATAGTAGCCGAGCCGCGCATTCGGCGAAAACTTCAGTGGAAGCGAAAAGACTCCGTAGCCGTCGGTCTGCACCGTCGAGGTACGGATCGTGTTCCCGTCGGGATCGGATATGACAACTTTATAAGCAGCGTGCGGAGCGGCGGCAAGGATGTCGTTATTCAAAAGATACGCAACGCCACTGAGTTCTCCGGATTCACCGGGCTTATAGAGATCGCGATCCGGATACAGGATCCCACGAGAAAGCGGACGCCCAGCCGACCAACCACCGGGAATATCGTAATTGTAAATGCCCGAATACGAATCGAGATCGACCCACGACCAATCCGCGCCATCGCGCGCAACCACCAGTAACGGCGGCGCACCGCTGGTTACGCGTGCCAACGCGGTGCAACGCTCGATATCGATTTGCGAAAGCGACATCGTACCGCTAGCGTTGGTGGTTCCCGATGCGCACAGAGGCTTGGCGCCGGTATTCGGATGATCGCCGTTGACGGCACGAACGTCCACGGCGACGTGCGCGGCTGGTGAACCGTCGGAAAGATGCGTCACGCGCACGATTCCGCTCCCGGGGAAGATCTGCGTGAAGATCCCGAGATTCGTCAGTTGCACCAAGCCATAATACGCGGCGTCCACCTCCGGCCCAAAATGCACCCCGATACCATAGGCCAGCGCTCCAGTGTTCCCGCCAATAAGTTGTGCTAGCGGTACCGGCACGATGCTCTGCACATTCACTTTTGCACCGCTAATGGTGCGCGTGGGCCAAGACGTCAGAGTAGCGTCAAGCGGAGAATAATTCTGTGCCTGCGGGCCGTGGGCGAGCATGTCTTCTTCGGTCACCGGAACATAGGCAGCATGATAGGCATTTCCGGCCAAATTCGTTGCATAAATATTGAGACCGACGGAAAAATCGCTGGGGAAAATCGCCGAACTCGTCGGCGCCCAGATTCCCGGCGTGAAAA
>JAJYCL010000050.1 GCA_021778415.1 bacterium
TCGATAGCGCTTGCCGCGTGATTCCAGAAAACCGGGCGCCCTGGCTACCGCTTTCGAATTCCGTGTTCTGCGCAGTAATGAAGGTCTATGGTGAAAGGTCCGCACGTCAAACATCTAGCGATCTTCGCGAATTTGCAAAGCGCGAGCTGGTCGGCAAAGCCCAGCATTACAAATTAGTCATCAACGCGCTAGAGAATCCAGACATCACGCTGTTCCGGTGCGCTTTTGTCGAAAAAAGCTCTGCGCCGCCCGCTGCACTCGAAACCGACTTTGCGGCCGATTCCAACGGCTTCTCCACGATTGTTTACGCGCGCTGGTTCAGCGCGAAATACGGACGCGAAATTGACCACAATTTTTTGGTCAAGGCGCACGTGATGACTGACATCCGCACAAACATAATAACGAGTGTCGAGGTCAGGGACAATCGGGCGAACGATTCGACGCTGCTGGAAACCTCGGCCAAGCGGTTCAATATGAAACGCGTTTCAGCCAACAAGGGCTATCTTGCGAAATCCTACGTCAAGGGGATTGCAGCACACGGAGCGGAGCCGTTTATTGCGCCAAAAATGAACACGGCCTTTCTTCGCCCCGTCGATGCAAGCCGTAAGAAGGCGGCAGTTTGGGACGAGATGCTACACTACTACCTCTATCGCAAGGATGACTTCTGAAACCACTATCATCGCCGTAGTAACGTCGAAACGACGTTCGATATGATTAAGTCCAAGTTCGGGAGCCGCATCCGGTCAAAGGGCGGGAGGGCGATGGTCAACGAGGTTCTCTGCAAGGTCTTGTACCACAACCTCTGCGTGCTGATGCAATCGGTATACTAGCTTGGAATCGAAGCTACGTTTTGTGCTCACAAAGTCTCACCGCAGCCCATAAAGTCAGCCGCGAATCAGGGTTCATGGGCAAAGCCCCGATACTTCAATCATGCGGAACGTCAGATTGATACGCTCACCGACGGCTTTTGCCGTCTTAGGGACGCTGTGCTGATAGTCGCGTTGCGACAGGCCGCTCATGAGAAGCAGACTCCCAGGCTCAAGGACGAGATCGAAACATGCGCGATCCCGGCGACGACGAATGCGAAATCGTCGCGCAGCACCGAGGCTGACCGAGACAATCGTCGGCGCAGCCCCAAGGACCGGCTCGTCGTCGGAATGCCAGCCCATCGAATCTGCTCCACTGCGGTAAAGATTCGCTAAAACGCTCGAAAAGCGAGCGCCGGCAAAGAGCTGACATCGATGCCGCAGTGCTTCCAACGCCGGAAACCACGGTCGTGGTTCGTGCTGCACCCCGGAATATCGATAGGATGTGCCGGCATCTCCGTACCAAGCGATGAGGCGCGGCACGTGCCGTGGCTTGCCGAAGATCACCAGTGTCTCGTTCTGCCAGGCGATTGCTGCGCGCAGCTCGGCAAAAAAGAGATCGGCTTCCTCACACGTGAGGAAGCCGGAGTGATACGCGAATCCAGGCGGCAGCACCCGGGCTTACCCGAAGCTAGACACTTGCTTGCGCTGTCGACGCACGACGACGACGTTTACGCTTCGGCAGCGGCGTCACATCGCCGCCGGATTTCATCGCTGCCGTCGGTGCCGCGGCACTCGGCGTTTCGAGTGGTTTCGGGGGCTCGGCCGTTGGGCGTCCAACCGAAATGATCGGAATATTTGCCAGCATCGCGAGAGCATGATCTTGTTGTTCGAAGCTGACATCGATCTTCTGGAGATCGACTTCAACGTAACGCGAAATCACTTCGACAAGATCGCGTTTGAGCTGCTCGATCATCTCCGGTGCCAGCGAAATATGGTCCGTCATCAAGACGAGACGCAGGCGCTCTTTCGCCGTCGAGCTGGAGGTCGATGGCGCAAACAGATTTTTAAAAAACTCCAACATCAACGCCGCCCTCCAAAAAATGACCCTAAGCGATCCATGAATGAGTCTTTGACTTCTACAGTCGGTGCGGCAACATCCTCGCCCGCGATGCGCGCGGCAATCGCGCGATACGCAGCGGCCGTCGCACCCTCATCTTGCAGGGCAATCGGCATGCCGCGATTTGTGGTGATGATAATTTCCGGCTCGTCTCCGATAACGCCCAACAGCGGCAGGCGAAGAATCGCGTTGACATCTTCAACCGAAAGCATCTTGCCCTTTTTCACCAGCGCCGGGCGCAGGCGATTGACGATGAGCTGCGGACGAAACGCATTACCGAGTAATCCGATGACGCGATCGACATCGCGCACCGCCGAGACTTCCGGAGTGCAGACGACAATCGCTTCACTCGCGCCGATCACAGCATTTTTAAAACCCTGTTCGATGCCAGCCGGAGAATCAATAATAACGTAATCGAAGCGCTCGCGGAGTTGATCGATGAGCGCCTTCATCTTCGTTTCATCGACATCGTCTTTTTCGCGCGCTTGAGCCGCGGCAAGCAAGCACAGCGTCGGGCTGTGTTTATCGCGAACGAGCGCATCGTCGAGAGAAATTTTCTCCTCGAGGACATCGAGCACGTGATAGCGCACGCGCTGCTCCAGGCCGAGAACGAGATCGAGATTACGCAAACCGATATCGGCATCGACGAGAGCAACCGTCGCGCCTCTTCGCGCTAGGGCATGCCCGATATTTGCAGTTGTCGTCGTCTTGCCGACACCGCCTTTGCCTGAAGTGACGACAATCGCGCGGCCACGCGGCGCAGTTGGTGCCGCAAGCACCTCTGTTGTCGGTTGTGCAACCGGTTCGTGCATCGCTGTCTACCCCGCTTTAAGTGCGCCGAAAAGTCGGCCGAAGAAACCAGGTGAATCAAAGGATGTGAACGGCACGAGTTCGCCTTCGAGGCGCCGCGCAATTTTGTCGTAAATGGTTGCCAATCTCATTGACGGATTCAAGGCAATAGGCTCACCGCGATTGGTCATATCGATGATTTCTTCGTCATCGGGAATGACGCCCAGAAGCTCTGCTGAAAGAATTTCGCACACGTCGTCGACAGAGAGCATATCTTGCGTGCGCACCATCTCCGGTCGCAAACGATTGATGATCAAGCGAATCGGCAATGCGCGTTCGACGAGCTTGCCGATCACACGATCGGCATCGCGAATTGCACTGACCTCGGGTGTGGTGACGACGATCGCTTCGCCAACGCCCGCGATTGCATTACGAAAACCGCCTTCGATTCCAGCCGGGCAATCGACGAGCACGAAATCACACTGTTCCGCCGCTTGCGCAACCACGCTCGAAAATTGTTCGGGCGTGACGGCATCTTTATCGCGGGTTTGCGCCGCTGGGAGAATGGAAAGACAATCGCCGAAACGCTTATCTTTGATGAGAGCCTGGCGCAGTTGGCATCGGCCCTCAACGACTTCGACGAGATCGAACACGATGCGCTTCTCCAAGCCCAACACGAGATCGAGATTGCGCAATCCGATATCGGCATCGATGAGAATGACGCGCTTGCCGCGCTTGGCGAGGGTGGCACCGAGATTTGCAGTCGTCGTTGTTTTACCGACGCCGCCTTTTCCCGATGTAAGAACGATGGTACGAGCGTTCAGCGGACTGCCTCCTCTTCGAGCGTATGCGCCTGACGATATGAAACGATAACGATGCGATTCTCTCGCACCGCCGCAACCTCGGGTTCCGAATTCCCGCGTTGGGTGGAATCCGCTGCAATACAGGTTGCAATACGCAATTGCGTCGGACAAAGATCCAACGCATAAATACGGGCCGCCGCATCGCCTTGGGCTCCGGCATGCGCCGTACCGGCCAGGCGGCCAAAAACGACGATATCCCCGCTGGCCACCAACTCCGCACCCGGATTCACATCGCCGACGATCACGATGCTACCCACTTGGTGCAACGATTGACCGCCGCGAAGCGTGCCTTGATGATAGAGCGTCTGGGGGGCGGCTTCGACAACGCGCAGTGCCGGTGCCTCGGCTGTCGGCTCAGGCTTCCGGCGAAAATCGACCCGCGGCACGGAGGGCTCACCTTTGCGGCGACGCTGGGCAATATCCGACCGAGCTCCGGCAAAATCCGCGACCAAGGAGCGCGCCGAATCCGAGAGCGTCACCTCCCGTTTCGCCCGCTTCTCGCGCCGAGCCTCGAGGGCATCGGCGACGGGGCCGCAAACAGCGAGACCGCGGAGCGCGATCCCATGCTCATCGAGCAGAAGGCCGAGCCGGGCAACGTCCTCAGGATCGGGTTCGGCAACATCGAAAACGGCAGTCGCTTCGCTTCCGCGATAAAACTGCGGCCGCTGACCCAAACGGTCGGCAAGTTCGGCCAAAGCCTCGTCGAACGGCTGGCCGGCGAGGACCACTTCCAAGCCCGTCCCTTTTCCCCGCAATTGTGTCATTTGAGACCCGCGAAACGTTCTAGCATGTAGGGCCCACGGTTGCGCGAAATGCGCGAGTCGGCCCTGCATACTCCACACGGGCTACACAGGTTCTTAGAGTTTATCCACACGTCATGCACATCTCGTCGATGAGGTACCGTCCCATGAAATCGCTGTTTCGCCGTTTGATACCCCTTGCCGTTGTCGCCTCATTGATGCTGACAATCATTCCCGCTCCTGTTTGGGCGATGACTACGGCGCAAGAAATCCAAATCGGTAAAGAATACGATGCGGATATGCTGCGCAGCAGCGTCATGGAAACAGATCCGTTGATGAACGCCTATGTTGCTCACGTGTCGGCGAAGCTCTGGGCACAAGTTGCGCGCAAAGATATTCCATATAAAATGCGCGTCGTGAAAACGACCGATATTAATGCGTTCTCAACCCTCGGTGGCTTTCTTTATGTCAATGAAGGCCTTGTCGATTTTGTTCAATCCGATGATGAACTCGCAGCCGTCCTCGGGCATGAGACCGGTCATACCGAACGGCGCCACGTCGTTACCCAACAAGCAAAAACACAAGTTATCGGCATACTTTTCGATATCGCCTCGTTATTTTCTCCGCTGCTCTATCATTTCGGCAATCTCGCCGAGGCCGGTTTGCTCGCGAAACTTTCGCGCGCCGACGAATTGCAGGCCGATCGTTACGGCCTGCAATTGATGGCTCGCGCAGGATACGATCCGGAAGCCAACATCACCATGATGGAACATCTCGGCGTCCTTGAAGGCTCGCACAGCGATTTACTGACGAAATATCTACAAGACCATCCGGGTTCCAAAGACCGCGTTGCACATCTCATGGGCTACCCCGAACTCGATCCCAAAGTCGTGACCGAGCAAGAACGCCTGGTTCGCGCACTTTCGGATGAAGAACGTGCTCGCTATAGCATTGCAAATCTCGAGTTGACCGCGTTACTAAAAACCGACCCAAACCATCCGGATGCGTTGCTTAAGCTCGGCGACGCGCAGCTTGCCCTCGGTTACACGAGCCGTAGCGAACAAACGCTCAGTGAAGTTCTGCAGATGGGCGACCCCGCAACGAAAACGTTGGCTGCCGAACGCTTGACGGCGTTACGCGCGATGGACGCCCATCGCGTCACCCTCATGCAACCCAATCTTACGGGCTTGCTGACGTCGATGCAGAATGCCGATGATTCGCTTGCCGCAGCCGGCGGTGCAATTAATACGCGACGCGACGAAGCACTCGCACAGTACCGCACGCTGAAAAGCCGGATCGATTCAATCGGCTATGAAATTCCCGATTTTTCGAACGTGACGATTAAAAAGGGGTCACGCCTAGAAGCTATTTCGTTCAACCTAGAAAGCATGGGGCGCGCCATCAACAGTGCCCTTGATGATATCGGCACGAGTGTTAACGGCGTCGGCAAACTTGATCCCAAAAAACCGACGGGATTGTTACGTGAAAGTGCCGCAATCTTGAAAAAAATGCGCGCTCCGTTAGCGACGAACCCTATCGCATCCTCATCCATCGCTCTTTTCCCATCGTATCCGGAACTTTTGGATCAAATCAATCGCGCGAGCGGAGAGATGGTCGGATCCGTTGATGCAGCACGTGCGGCAACATTACAAATGGATCAAGCGATGGGAGATCTTGATGGGTTGCTACGCGCGCTGGATCAAGTTCGCCTCGGATTTAATGGCGATCTCGCGCAAATCGATTACAACGCCCTCCAACCGAAGGTTCAGTCGGTTCTCGCAGAACTCAACAACGCTGCCGGCACCGCGTCGCAGGCCCAACAGCTCTACAATATGGCTCGCTCGCAACAACTTTCCGCGAGAATCACGCTCTTAGGAATCGGAAATTCGCCGGAGCGTTACGCGACGTTGCAATATGCGCTCAACCGACGCTTTGGCAACGATGGCATTCCCTATAGCGATATGCTTCGTCTTAACCTCACGCCCGGCGACGTTACGACGGCAAGCATTATCGCTGCAGATATCAAGAGTACACCAAGCGACGTCATCGGCGATGCCCTGAGCCATCATCGCTCTCTCGTCGATGAAGCCAACGCTCGCGATATGCACACATGGCCGCTGGAAATTTTCACCGGACTTATCTATCTCGATTATACCGACACGCCGCAATCCGAACTTAACGGCGATGGATAACGTGGCGAGCGCTAGCGCGACACTCTATCACATGGTCCAAAAGCGGGTCGATGTGAATGCCGTTCGCGCATTTAGTCGACGACCGTTCCGGTTCTTGATGTGCGGCGATCCGAATCTCGTCTCGGAACTGCGCCGCCTTTTACTCTCCGGACACGAAGGCGATGCCATACCGCTAGACGCCGCCGCATGCCTTGAAACGCTTTCGGCCGAACACTTTACCCCGGCCGATCACGCAGAAGCGCGCGCAATTTTATTTCTTGGACGTCGCGGCGATTTGGCCGGCGTTGATTTTTCCAGCTTTAAACCGTTTCGCATTCCGGTATTGGCCATTGTCGTCGACGACACGGCGCAGCCGAGCGGACCGGCCGCTGCGCCTGCGGCTGGCGCGTGGGCGGAATACGTGGTGCCGCAACTCACCAAAGAGCATCTTCGCGGCCGAGTCTTTCCCCACATCATCGATTGTGCGAAAGGCGTAGAAATCGCCGTCGGTCGTCGTTTGCCTATTCTGCGCGAAGCCGTTGCCAGCAAACTCACCCGCGATGCCGCAAACAACGCGCTCAAGGTTTCACTCGCAAGTGCCGTTGCCGATCATATTCCGATTGCCGGAATCGTTCTCGGAGCGGTCGCCTCGGCCGGAGATATGGTTGCCATTACCGGCTTGCAGATTATGTTGATGTTGCATATTGAAGCAGCGTACGGAAAAGACCCGGATCTCGCTCGCCTTTGGCGCCTGCTACCGGTTATTGGAGGAGGCTTAGGTTGGCGATCGCTCGCGCGTGAACTTGTCGGCTTTGTTCCGGTGGCCGGAATCGCCATTAAAGGTGCCGTTGCCTATGCCGGGACTATCGTCGTTGGTGAAGGCGTCACGTTTTTTCTCGAACACGGACACCATATGACGCGAGATCAGGCGAGCGAGATCTACAAACGCACGAAGACCGATGCGTTACGCTTCGCGCGGGACATTATTAGTAGGTTCCGTCGGAACGAATAATTTCGGCAACGCATACGATGAATCGCGCACGACGATCGTGCCTGCGGCGTAGTCTCCGATGCGCTTATTTTCATCTGAAAGAATTGCGGTGATCGCGGATACGGCGTAAAACGCCATAGCCAGCTCGGCAATCCGTATAACGTTGCGTACTAATGCTCCCCAAAATTCCAGCGGGAATCCACCGTCGCGAACGACGCGAATCCCCATCATTGCCTTGCCTGGAGTTTGCCCGTGCCAAAAAGCTTCGAAGAGAATGAAATAGCCGAAAAAAATCATGAAATTAACGAAAATAATGATACCGATGAGAATTGACTGTACGAGTTGGTGGAAGGGATAGGTCGCGGCAACGTGATGCGGACTGAGATGAATCGTCGAAGCCGCAAAGATAAGACCGAAAAAGAGCACCGCAAGCACAAGAATTTGCACGATGAAATCCAATGCAAGGGCAAGAAAGCGGCTTCCGACTCCCGCGAGCTCATAGGAAAATGCGATACTTTCGGGCGTGCGTACGGTTATGTTTCGATCCATGGCAGAGCGATGCTTCGACGCCGTCGGCATGACCCATCGTTCCGGGCGGCGTAGAGCCATCCCGTGACCCAAGCTACCTTTATGGAACGCAGAACCGAAGGCTGGACGAAGCTCGAATCCCTCATCGGGCGAGCCGCTCGCCGGGGTCTGCGCGCGCTCACGCCTGAGGAGATCGGCGAGTTCGGTCGTCTCTACCGTACCGCGACAAGCGATCTTGCCTATGCCCGCGGTCACGGATTCGACCCGACGCTCCTGGCTTATCTCAATCGCCTCGTCGCTCGCAGTCATGCCACAATCTACGGCTCGCAAGCGGATACCGGAGCATCCCGCCTCGCCACATTCTTTTCCACGACCTTTCCCCAAGAAGTACGGCGTAGCATCGTTCCCTTTGCACTCTGCACGGCTTTAACGATTGTCAGCGCGATTATTGCCTATGTGGTTGTTATGACGCATCGCGGCGATGCCTATGCCTTACTTCCCGCCCAAATGATTCCCGACGAAATTAAAAAATCGTTACACGATTCGAATTTCGGTTTCGGCTCAACCAACTCGCCGGAAATGGCCTCCGCTATCATCACCAACAACGTCAAGGTAGCGGCTCTCTGTTTTGCCGGTGGTGCGACGCTTGGGCTCTTTACGCTCTACGAAATTATTTTTAACGGCCTCATGGTTGGTTGCGTCGCTGCACTCTTTACGCATGCCGGATTCGGATACGATTTTTGGGCAACGGTTGCTCCACATGGATTTATCGAACTTACGGCGATTCAACTCGCCGGAGCGGCCGGCTTGCTTTTAGGCGCGGCCATTGTTGCACCGGGACGATTGCGGCGACGCGATGCGATCAA
>JAJYCL010000051.1 GCA_021778415.1 bacterium
ACCGAATGGCTTGACGCGCTCACCTCGATTGTTGATCGCGGACGCAAACTCGGCAAAGATGTCGTGTTGCACACGCATTTTAATGCCCCTGAAGAAATTACGGACATTACGCGACGCGCGATGGCGATGCTCTTTGAGCGAGGCATTTTCGTTCGCAATCAATCCGTTCTCATTCGTGGCGTCAACGATACGCCGGAACGCATGCAGCTGCTCGTTAAACGCCTCGGTCACATCGGCGTCCATCCGTATTACGTCTATATGCACGATATGGTCCGCGGCGTCGAAGAACTGCGCACCACGATCGGCACGGCAATCGCGACCGAGAAATTCGTTCGCGGCAGTACGGCAGGCTTCAATACCCCGACGTTCGTCTGCGATGCGCCCGGCGGCGGCGGCAAACGCGATGTTCACTCGTATGAATATTATGATCGCGAAAATGGCATTGCCGTGTATGCCGCCCCATCCGTGAAACCCGGTCGTGCCTTCCTCTACTTCGACCCAGTTGATCAACTCGCGCCGGACGCTCAGCTACGCTGGAAAAACCCGGAAATCGCCGAGCAAATGATTCACGAAGCCTTACAACGCGCTGGAGTCAGCCAAGAAGCGCTCGTTACCGCTTAACGAGTTCTCATCATGCCCACCGATCGTGCGAAACGATCGGTGGGCCAAATCTGCCGTAAAATTCGGCAATGATCCCTTCACCCATGGAGCCACGTATGTCTCGGTCACTCGGCGTATTTCTTGCCGTACTTCTCTGCTCAACGCTAGCGCAAACCGGCTTTGCGATGGCGCAACAATCTCATTCGCCCGCGCACGTTTCTTGCAGTGACGGATCACTCCAACTCGTCGGCAGCCACACGCACGGCAAACGCAGTGCCTGCATCGTCAGGCCGCACCATGCGATGGTCGAGACGACGTATTATCAAAACGCATCCAAAGTTGGCGGCTCGGCGCTTGCCGCGTTTCCGGAGATGCGTCTGCGCTATGGAGTAGCCAGACATATCGAACTTTTTGTTGACCCGCCCTCGGAAATTGCGAAATCGGGTTTGCGCGGCACCGGTATCTATTTTATGTCACGCATGGGACTCGGGGCGAAGGTAGAGCTGCCTCCGCTTGCAGGCATCGCTACGAGTTTCAGCCTAGAATCTCACCCGCCACTGGAAGCGATGGCCTATTTAAAAACCTTTCCGCTCTTCGATATGCATTTCGATTCCAGCGTTTCACTACAGCCGAACTTTACGGCAAATGTGGAAGTTGGAACGCTCGCATTTCGCCAATACGGACTCGCCGCGCATATGCTCGGCTATCATGACGCATTCTCGCTAACGCACACCCTCGGTTCGTCATTTGCACTTACCGGCGAGCTAGGATCCCAATCCCGCGTGGCCTTCGGTTCAACGGCGCAAACCACCGGAACGCTTGCCCTCAGCCGCCTCGTCGCAAAACACATTCTTGCCAATGTAGAAATCGGCACGGCATTCAATGCAACGGGCAACTCCAAACCCCACTATTTCGGAGCCACCTTCTCGATTCGATAGCATCGTCAGGGGAGCCGAGCTCGCTGCTCCGAAGCACCATCTTAATGCCGGTTATCCTCTCGCAGATATTCGCGCCAAGTGACCGCGTCTATAAAGACGCTGAAGGTGCACTCTATCATTATCCGCGTCAGTATTTCTCGCGCATAACGCCCTACGACCGCTTCATCTACTATCGTCCGCGCGGACGTCGCTCGCTACGGCCCGATTCGGCGTGTTACTTCGGCCATGGCACGCTTGGCGTTCCTATCGAGGATATTGACGACCCCACGCATCGCTATGTTCCCCTTTTAAAATACGAACTGTTTCCAACACTTGTGGGGCTTCGAGATCCTTTCGACCGATATTATGAAACAGAGTCGCAACGGCCGATCCAAGCCCAGTCCGCAGTGCGGACACTTGGAGAGATACCTTACCAACGCATTCTTGCTGCTTCGAATATCGATAGTGTCAAGATGTCGCTTATGCCGAGCACGGAAGATCTTGTCACCTCCGGATATTTCGGCACACCGATTGCGCCACCGCGTGATCCCATGCGGCAAATCAGCGAAATTCCGCCGGGCGCCGGCTACGTTCCTCACAGTGACCACCGCCTGGATATCCAGGAGTCTGCCGCACTTCAGGAGCGAGCGCGTGGCGATCACCAACGGTTACTTCAAAAGATTGCCTCTACCGCAACAACTCGCGGTGCGACGTTTTGGTACAACAATCACATCGATTTAGTTGTCAATTTTGATAACGAGCGAACGCTCATCGAAGCAAAAAGCCTTACTGATGTTCGTGATGCCGTGAACCGTATGCGCTATGGAATCGGCCAACTTGCCGATTACTCCGTGCGCTATCGCGCCGAGCTTGCTAACGCACGACCAGTGCTCGCGTTCGGTCGCCCGCCGGATCGCGATACCAGTTTTGTTGCCACGATTCTGCAAGAAAATGGCATCGCATTCATTAGCCAAGATAAGGGCGACCTCGTTCCCTTAAACGAAGCCGCCAAATCACTTCGATTATTTTCGCGCTAGTATGAATCGGGAAGAATTGCTACGACGGGGCAATTCACCGTAAACCCGGCTGGACCGAAGGCGCCGCCTGGCCCCGAAATTGCGCCGGTATTAGCAAGAAGCAAGAGTGAAGAGAACCGAGTGATGCGTGCGGTTTTTTGAGCGACGGTTGCTTTGCTTGTATAAACCGCGGGCTCAACAGACCACAATGGTGAGTAGCCGTTCTCGGTATACGGATGAGCAACAGACGGGAAACTCGCTAAAACATTGAACGAGGAGCCAAGCGTTGACGCATTTGCAAGTGTCGCATCGCTTCCGAGTGGCGTATTGAGCGCGAGAAATGCGAGGCCTTGTTCATGCGCTCCACTCCGCGGCCCGTTGACGATAACGCCGATGGGAACTGCGGAACTTGCCGGCGCTTTGGCTAAACGCGGAACGTAGGTTGCCCGCTCCACGGATGCAGCAACGGGATCGCTTGCATCCGTACTCAGATAGCCAACCCATTTCCCATCGTGAAAGCCCTTGACGAGCAACAACGTCACGGTCTTACGTTTCGGATCTATCGCAAGAACACGGTCTTCGGTATTGGTGTGTGTCGTGACATCAAAGGGCCCATTGCCCGTTGCAATAATCGGTGCGTTAAGAACGCCGGCAATCCCGTCAATCCGAACGAAGGGCGAATAGAGAGCATCACCGACGCCGCCTGGTGTCGCGTGCTTCGGCGGAAATCCATCGGTGCTCGCATCGTACGTTCGCGTTGCCGAAAAATCCGGCGCACCATCAAATGACGGAAGACCACCCAGACGCGACGCATGCTGAATCGCCGGTCCAGCTTGCGCAATCGACGAAGCGAATGTCACGCCAAATTTACGGGCGATCGTCGCATTGGATGCATCGGTAATGATGTACCAAACGGTCTTCCCATGAGCGATGCCACGATGCAGCGGAAGTGTGACCGTCTGCGCATCGGGATCAACCGAAATTGCGCTTTTCAGAATGATGTCGCTGCGTTTGAGCGGATGAGCAACTGCCGGAGCGAACGTCCACGCAGCAGCGACGAGGGTCAAAAGACAAAGAGAAATGCGTTTCATGTCCATACTACGCATCGCAAATGCTTTCGGATGACTCGCCCACCCCCGCCATGCAGCGGAGCGTTCCGAAGGAACGCGTCTCGAAGCATCATCCAACGGAGGACACGCGAGCGTGCAACCTCCGTCCGCCGGCCCTTCGGCCCTTCGGCCCTTCGAGACGCGCACTTCGTGCGCTCCTCAGGGTGACAAATGCATGCGCTCCTCAGGGTGACGCGATCTTGTCATGCTGAGGAGCGTTCCGAAGGAACGCGTCTCGAAGCATCATCCAACGGAGCACGCGCAAGCGTGCAACCTCCGTCCGCCGGCCCTTCGGCCCTTCGGCCCTTCGAGACGCGCACTTCGTGCGGTCCTCAGGGTGACAAATGCGTGCGCTCCTTAGGGTGACAAGTGCGTGTGCTCCTCAAGTTGACAGCGGCGTGCGCTGCCGGTGACACGCGATCTTGTCATGCTGAGGAGCGTTCCGGAGGAACGTGTCTCCAAGCATCATCCAACGGAGGACGCGCAAGCGTGCAACCTTGTTACTTTTCGATGGTGATACTGCCGTTGGTTGTGTCCATGCGGAGCTTTAGACCCGAGACTGGCCAGGTGAGATGAACATCTTTCCCGGTTTTGATTCCCAGATTGTTGATGATACTGCCGTTGGTGACGCTCGCGTCGAGTTGCGCCAAATGTTGGCCGGCAAGCCGAACGTCGAGTCCACCGTTGGTTGTTTCAATCGATGCATTCCTGGCGTTTGCGCCCGCGGCAAAGCTGACATCGGCACCGCCGTTCGTCGTCGTAAGCCAGACATTCGAACGGGCGCCGCGCACGGTCAAATGACCATTCGTGCTTTCGGCACGAACGTCGGCTGCGACGCCCGAAACCTCGATGCTTCCGTTCGTCGTCTGTATCGTCGGAGCAAGCGACGATGGCATGGAAACGGCATAGGCGATGCCTCCACACGACCACCGACAATGTCCGTCATAGTGCGCAGTAATCGTCAGGGTACTTCCTTGCCGGGTAAACTGCGTACTCCAGCGATTGATATCGCCTGCTGGAGCATGACGCTTCTCGTTGATCACAATGGTGTGCGAAGAAGAAGCGTTGACCGTAACTCGGCCATTCGTGGTAATCACATGGATCGCGGTGATACCGACGGAACTTTGGGTGGACGTTTTCGAAACCGAGGTCCAACCTGAAGCGCCTAAGAGTACCACCATGAGCGTCGGAATAAGCAGATAGCGTTGCATAGCACGAATACGGAGGCGATGCGGCAATGTTTCAGCCGCCAGCGACTTTGGCCCGGCGGCCGTTGGCCACAAACCAAGCGACGATCTTCTCCCGGTGATCGCCTTGAATTTCAACGACGCCATTTTTGGCCGTGCCACCTGTCCCGCAGTGCTTTTTTAGCTCCTTGCCGATTGCGGTAAGCTCGTCGGCGGCCAATCCCGTGACGATGGAGACGATGCCTCCCCGACGGCGCTCTCGAGCGACGCGAATGATCCCATCATTTGGAAGCACATTGGCTTGCGGAGTGGGTTTTCGACCGGACGCTTTTGGAGCACGAACGAATCCCGAATCAGAGGAGTAGACCAACTCACGATTATCGTCGCGCATGATGCAAACTTCGGCAGGCACCGGCAAAGGTTCTGCCGTAGGCGAGCATGATGAAGCGAATTTGCGTCTATTGCGGCGCACACCCGGGAAATGGGCAGACATTTGCTCGCACCGCGGCAAATGCGGCGCGCATGATTGTCGCGGCCGGCTACGGGATCGTCTATGGCGGCGGTCGTGTCGGCCTCATGGGCATTATCGCCGATGCCGCCCTCGCTGCGGGCGGGGATGTGATCGGGGTCATTCCCTCGTCGTTGGCAACCCGCGAAATTGCGCATGATTCACTCTCAAAACTCTACGTCACCGATGGCATGCATGAACGTAAGTTACGCATGACCGAACTTGCGGATGCCTTTTTGGCACTTCCCGGTGGCTACGGCACGATGGATGAACTGTTTGAGGCGCTTACTTGGCGGCAACTCAACTTCCACGATAAACCAATCGCCGTTCTCAATGTCGCGGGATACTACGATGGATTGCTCTCTCAAGTCGAGCGAATGGTCCGTGACGAATTCGTAACTGCAAAAAATCGCGAACTGCTATGGAGCGTCTCAACGCCTGAAGAATTTCTCGAACGGCTTGCGTTCGAAGCGTAGCTACGAGTGTACCTCACGATAGTGTTTATAGAACGGAATCAGTCGAATGACGGCGGGCAACAAACGCATTCCCGCAGCACGATTGCCGGTAATCACGGCGCGCCCACTGGTGACCAGGCTTAAAAGCTGAAGCTCCCCGGAATAGATTCCGTCGAACTGCTCGCAGGTCATGATAAAAGTAACATCAGGGAGCGGCGCGTCCGGATCGTTGATGTACGTCCCAAATGCCTCACTCGCATTGGGGGTCATGCTCCCATCGAGAACTATTCGTAGACTCGGGTTGGTTAATTCATACGCAACGACGAAGCCGCTCCCGGAAAAAATCTGGAGCGCGTTACTTTGAGCGAGACGTGCCGACTGCTCACGGAAAAATCCACCCACGATTCGAGCGGCATCGTCGGGAGTACCGAGGGGCTTCACATCCGAGTGTTACGACAGCGACGCGACGTATTGCTCCTTGAATTTTTTATAGCGCGGAATCGTCGCAAACATGGCGGGCAAGAGCTTGAGTGCCGCCTCCCGATTGCCTTCGGTGGTGATCGCACCAGAGGAAAGCGCAGCCATCGGCGACATCGCGCCGGAATAGAGCCCGTCGAGCGTATCGCCGCTCATAAAGAACGTCACATGGGCCTTGGGTGCCGACGGGTTATTCATATGGACGGCAAAATTCGCACCGGGTTTTGGTTCGACGGATGCATCGATGGTAAACGTGACATCCGGATCTTTCACCACATAGCTCATAACGAGTCCACTTCCGGCAAGCATCTTGATGGGATCGTTCTCGGCAAACGACTGTAACATTCCGCCGAAGACCGCTTTGAGGTGGGCTGCATTTTCAAAGGCTGGCATCGCATCGCTCCTTTCCAGGGAATGGGTACTCGCGTAACGGCCGCCTGCTTCCCTGCGTCGCCTGCCAAGCAAGCGCTATATGGAACCAAATAGCGCCGTGTTACGTCGGTAAAGGTTTTGCGTAGCCGACTTTTTCGACGGAATACCCTAGATGCAGATAAAACCCGTGTGCTTCAACGTTCCGAGCTTGAACGTTGAGTGAAATGTACCGATCTCCGCGTTCAATCGCCCATTTCTCGGCGGCTTCCATCAATGCCCGACCGGCGCCAGCACCGTCTTGAGTCACAGCGATTTCCGAAACATGCGCATGCGAATCCCCGGTGAAAAAATCCTTATCGCGAACAACCCAGGCAAATCCAAGGCGCTCGCCCCCGGCATTTTCGCAGATCAGCATGATCTCACTCTCGGATTTCGTGTCGAACGCGCGAGCGAATTCCCGTTCTGTTGCCGAGATCAATTCCTCATCGGTTCGCCAGTGCGGAGCCGTTCCTAAAAAACGCTCGATCAGCGAACGCACAAACGCACGATCATCCTCGTGTGCCGCTCGAACCGTCAGCATCCGCGACTCTCGCACACGCGCTTAAGAATTGCCAACAGATTCAATGCCTTGGGAAATCCAATATACGGAATGAGCGTCATCGTTGCTTCGAGCAGCTCCTGCTTGGATAAGCCGACATTAAACGCACCATGAACGTGGGTTTCCAGTTGCGGATCGCAACCGCCCATGGTCGCAAGCGATGTAATGGCGACGAGTTCACGGTGACGAAGATCACCAGGCCTGCCGTAGATATCATCGAAGGCAAATCCAACGAGCGCATCGAGAAACTCCGGAGCAAACTCCCCATAAGCGCGTTGCAAATTTTCGGCAACGCGTTCTCCATCAACGTGGCGAAGCATCGCTTCACCACGAGTGAATCGCTCGGACTTACTCAGTGAGCGCCTCGGAAATGATACGCTCTTGCTCAACGGCATGAGCTCCCGGATAGCCTTCCGAGGGACTCGCACGATAACCGCGCCCCACATACGCAATATCCAAAGGTTTGGTGAGACGTTCGAGCAAGCGGCGGCGCACATACGCGCGCGCGCCCATATTCTTCGGCTCTTCTTGCACCCAGACGAGTTGCTTCACATTGGGATACGTAGCGAGCAACGCATTGATCTCTTCACCGGGCATCGGCGAAAGCAATTCAATTCGCACGATCGCGGTTTTACGCAGCGCTGCGTATTTTTCAGAGGCAACTAGATCGTGATACATCTTTCCGGTGCAGAGAATAATACGTTCGATAGCTTTCTTTTCTGTAACGGTCGGATCATCGATAACCGGCTTGAACGTTCCCGTTGCGAGATCGTCGATATGACCGGATGCCGCTTCTGCACGGAGCAAGGATTTCGGCGTCATCACAATCAGCGGAACCGGATTCGGTGCACTGGCTTGTAAGCGCAACAAGTGGAAGTAATTGCCGGCGTTCGAAGGATACGCGACGCGAATGTTGCCTTCGGCAGCCAACTGTAAAAAACGTTCGAGGCGGCCGCTTGAGTGTTCCGGTCCTTGACCTTCATAACCATGCGGCAACAAGAGCGTCAGTCGCGAGGTTTGTCCCCACTTTGCTTGCCCGGCGGCAATAAATTGATCGATGATAATTTCGGCGCCGTTGACAAAATCGCCGAACTGCGCTTCCCACAAGACCAGTGCTTGCGGTAACTGCGATGCATATCCGTACTCAAACCCGAGACAGGCATATTCGGAGAGCGGACTGTTATAGATTTCAAATGATGCCTTGGCATCGCCGATATGTTGCAACGGAACATAGCTTGCGTTTGTCGTTGCGTCACGCAACACCGCATGGCGATGGCTAAACGTGCCGCGGCCCGTATCCTGGCCACTGATCCGAATCGGCGTTCCAGACGCGAGCAACGAAGCGAAGGCCAAGGCCTCGGCCATGCCCCAATCGACAAGACCCTTTTCGGCTATCAACGCTTTGCGCCGTTCGAACTGCGTGATCAGCTTTTTGTTGACGGCAAACGATTCCGGCGCGGTAACGACCCGCTCACTCCACGCAAGCAGCGTTTGCTTATTGAGCCCGACAAGCGACGGCGAAGCCGGCGGCTGCGCCAATGCGATACGCTCCAAGCGACTGGAATGATCAGATCGG
>JAJYCL010000052.1 GCA_021778415.1 bacterium
TCATGGCCTGAAATTCTTGGAACCATCGGCGGCGACGATACGATTCTTTGCATCGTCCGCTCGGCCCAAGAGATGCCGGTCATCAAACAACGATTTCTCGATTTGAAAGGGGAAGTCGCGGCGTGAGCCTCATCGTCTTAGCCTATTCCGGTGGACTCGATACGTCGGTCCTTCTCAAAAAACTCATCCTCGATGGGCACAGCGTTATTGCCATGACGGCCGATCTCGGTGAAAGCGACGGCGTTGCAGGGCAACGCGCCGCCGATGAGTTGGAACGTGTGCGTCAAAAAGCGCTCGCGCTCGGAGCCTATGATGCCGTCCTCATCGATGCGCGCGAACGGTTTGTCAGCGACTACGTTATGCCCGCATTACACGCCAATGCAAAATACCAAGGCGTGTACCCGCTATCGGCGGCGCTATCGCGTCCGCTCATCGGCACGCTACTCGTTGAAACGGCGAAGAGCTTCGGCGCAACAACGGTCGCGCACGGATGCACGGGAAAGGGCAACGACCAAGTTCGCATTGAACTTGCCGTACGAGCGCTTGATCCTGCACTTGAAGTACGGGCGCCGTTGCGCGAATCGCCAATGAGCCGCCCGTCGGCAATGGCATTTGCCAGCGAGCACGGTATTCCCATTGCCCACTCCCTCGCAAAGCCGTATTCCATCGATGCGAACCTTTGGGGGCGCTCCATCGAAGCCGGCATTCTGGAAGATCCTTGGAATGCGCCGCCGGAAGATGCCTACGCGTGGACTGCCGCACCCGAGAAACGCCCGGTACATGCAGATGAAATCGTCATCTCGTTTCAACTCGGATTGCCCTCGTATCATGGCCTCGTGGGCGCGGCAATGATTGCAGCTCTCAATGCCAAGGCAGGGCTGCACGGAATCGGTCGGATCGACATGATCGAAGATCGCGTCATCGGTGTCAAATCGCGCGAAGTCTATGAAGCTCCCGGAGCGACCGTCTTACTTGCCGCGCATCGGGCGCTCGAACATTTGGTCCTCACGCGCGACGAACAACGCTTTAAAGCGCTTTGCGATCAACGCTATGCCGAGCTTACCTACGATGGCCTCTGGATGTCACCATTGCGTGACGGCCTCGATGCCTTTAATGCCGTATGCTCCGAGCGCATGACCGGCGATGTTCGTCTGGCGTTGCAGAATGCCAACGTTACGGTCACCGGATCTCGCTCGCCATTCGGTCTCTACGATGAATCCTTAGCGACCTATGGATCCGGCGATACCTTCGATCATCACGCGGCAACGGGCTTCATTACGCTCCATGGCCTTCCGCTCGAACGTCTCGCACGCCAGCGTCAACTCGCCTACACAACGTAACTGCATTGATGTCACAGCATACGCAGCCTCACTTGCAATGGGGAGGGCGCTTTACTGCGCCGCCGGACGCACACTTACTCGCATTCGGCGCATCATTGCAAGACGACCTCGTTCTTGCACCGTTTGATCTCGCGTGCTCTCAGGCTCATGTCGATGCACTCGCCGGCGGTGGCATTATCGATAGCGCCCGCGCAGCGGCCTTGCACTCCGCACTTGGCATCGTTGAAGGTGAAATCGCCGATGGGAGATTTTTCACGACGGCCACGGCATCGGGAGCTGAAGATATTCATGGAGCAATCGATGCACGTGTTCGCGAATTGTGTCAGAACGGTGATGGCGATTGGCTGCACGCGGGGAGAAGTCGCAACGACCAGGTTGCGACCACACTTGCACTGTATTCGGCCGATCGCGCGACACGCGGAATGCATCACTGCCGGGAGATCGCAACGGTGCTTCTCGACGTCGCGGAGTTGCATGAGCACACAGTCATCGCTGGAACGACTCACTGGCAGCCGGCTCAACCCATCTCCCTTGCGTTTTGGCTACTCGCAGCGGCAGAACCGTTTCTTCGCAGCGCAACACGTTTTGCCCAAGCGCACGCCGATGCAATGCGTTCCTGCCCTCTGGGATCGGCGGCGCTCGCCGGAAGCTCACTTCCCCTCGATCGCAACGCTGCAGCAAAGCGTCTCGGTTTCGCGAGCGTTTCACGCAATGCAATGGATGCAATCGGCACACGCGATTCGCTTCTCGATGTCGCAAACGCCTTTGCGCGCTCCGTTGTCGACGCATCCCGCGTGTGCAGCGAACTTATTATTTGGGCGACTCCGGCGTTCGGGTATGTTCGCCTCGGCGATGCCTCATCCACGGGATCCAGCCTCATGCCGCAGAAACGCAACCCGGATCCCTTCGAACTCGTGCGCGGTGCGGCGTCGGAAATTCATGCGTTGGCCAGCGGAGCTGTGACTTCGCTCATCGGCCTGGGCCTTTCGTATCATCGCGACCTGCAACAAACCAAGCGCATGGGCATCGCTGCCATCGAGCGAGCTATGTGTACTCTGAGTGCGTTCTCACTGGCGCTTGCGGATACAACTTTTCTGCCTGAAGCCTGCGCTCGATTGGCATCTGGTGGCTACACCGTCGCCACCGATATCGCCGATGCGCTTATTACGCACGGCGCGAGCGCACGGCAAGCCCATGCGCTCGTCGGCGCAGCAGTCGGTTTAGCCGAGCAACAAGAACGCGAACTCGACGTTCATGATCTCGCCAAACTCAGCATAGCCATACACGCGACAAATCTGCACGCCCCACTTGATGCACAAGCGAGCATCGCCGCAAAAATAACCGCGGGATCAACAGCTCCCTCGGCCGTCCGAGCGGAAATCGACGCCCTTCGCGCCGACCTCTTGCAATTCGAGATGACCCTATGACGCACGTCCATCTTTGGGGAGCGGCCGGGTACGCCGCGGCGGAAATCGTTCGCATCCTTTCACGGCATCCACATACCGAAATCGTCACCTTGGAAAGCCGCAGTCACGCCGGACAACGTATCGCCGAACATTTTCCGCGACTTCGTCGCTCGAACGCCATCTTTGACGCACCCGGATCGATTCTGGACCGCGTAGAAGAGGGCGACGTGGTCTTTATGGCCGGTGCCCATGGAGAAGCGCTTCAGCACGCGCCCTCGCTTCTCTCGCGGGGAGCTCGCATCATCGACCTTTCTGCCGATTTTCGTTTTGATGATTCCGCCGTCTACGGATTACCGGAATGGAATCGCGCGGAAATTGCAAGCGCAACACTCGTTGCCAATCCAGGATGCTATCCGACGGCGACGTTACTCGCGACGTTACCCCTACAACCTTTAGGGGTAATGCGCTCGCTGATCGTCGATGCAAAAAGTGGTATTACGGGAGCCGGACGGACGCCAACGCTTGGAGCGCTGTATGCCGAAGTTGCCGATGACATTCGCGCCTATGGGCTCAATGGACATCGCCACCAACCTGAAATCGAACGCATCTTAGCTGCACACAAGTGCGAAGCGCCGCTAACGTTTACTCCGCACGTCGTTCCGCTTGCACGCGGAATGCTCGTCGATTGCTACGCGGTGTTCGACTCATCCATGGATACCGATCACCTGATGAACCTCTTCGAGCGAGCCTATGCAAAATCGCCGTTTGTTCGCCTTATCAACGGCGAGACCGCTCCATCGGTTGCTTCAACGATCGGAACGAACGATGCGGAACTCCGCTGCGATGTTCGCGATAACGTCGTGCGCGTTATTTGCGCGATCGACAATCTGGGAAAAGGCGCCGCCGGGCAAGCGGTCCAGAATTACAATATCATGCTGGGATATCCCGAGGAGACTGCTCTTGATGCTTGCGTCATTGCCGCCTGAAGAACTTTGCGAAGAAAACCGGCTCGTTCCGATGCGCGGCGGCCTCGGGTGCGTTCCGGGAGTTCGCTTAGCCGGAGTTCACGCGGGCATCAAGCCGCGAAAACGCGATCTCGCCCTCATTGCATTTGATGCGCCACAAGTGTGCGCCGCCGTCGTCACCACCAATGAAATCAAGGCTGCGCCCGTCCTACTCGGCGCCGAACATCTAGGAATTTCCGGTGACTCGATGCGAGCGTTGGTTTGCAATTCGGGATGTGCCAATGCGTGTACCGGAGAGCGTGGCATGCGCGATGCCCGTGCCACAGCTCGACAAACCGCCGCACTCTTGGGCATCGAAGCGACGCAAGTCATTGTCGCATCGACGGGAGTCATCGGGGTACCGCTACCGATGGATCGCGTGCAACGCGGCATCGAGCGCGCCGTTGTTCAGCTCGAGAACGGCGGCAAAGCAAGCAACGATGCGGCCGAAGCGATTATGACGACCGATCGCGTGCCGAAACTTGCGGCATACGCCTTCTATCACGATAAGCAAAAATACGTCGTCGGCGGCATCGCCAAAGGTTCGGGCATGATCGCTCCCAATATGGCAACGATGCTTGCATTTGTCGCCACCGATTTTCCGATGCAGCGTGACGATCTCTGTGCCATGCTAACGGAGGCTACCGATGAGAGCTTCAATATGATCTCCGTTGACGGCGACATGTCCACGAACGATGCTCTCTATGCCTTCGCTCCGCAAGGAACGCTCACGCCTCCTCAAGCATTTGCACGGGCGCTCCGCAGTGTGTGTATGGATCTCGCACTCGCGATGGTCGCAGACGGCGAAGGCGCAACGAAGCGACTTACGCTCGACGTGACGCATGCATCGGACCGGGCGCAAGCGCGTGCAATCGGACGCGCCGTTATTAACAGTAATCTCGTAAAAACGGCTCTCTATGGCGAAGATCCGAATTGGGGTCGGATTATTGCCGCTGCCGGTTCGGCACGCTGTAATCTCAATCCGGATACGTGGTCGCTCAAACTCAACGGGAAGACTTGGGTCGAAATCGGTGCGATCGAAGCGCTTTCCGAGGCCGAAGCTCATCGCGAATTGGAAGAAAGTGAAATTCACATCGAACTCGATTTAGGCATTGGGGACGCATCGGCTACCGCTTGGGGCTGCGACCTCTCCCGCGATTACGTGCGCATCAATGCGAGCTACCGGACATGATCACTCACACTGCGCACGACGCCTTACTGCCGAATTATGCGCGCGCTCCGATCACCATTGTGGCCGGCGAAGGGTGCGAACTCATCGATGATACCGGGCGGCGCTATCTCGATCTTATCGCGGGAATCTCCGTTTGTGCCCTCGGTCATGCGCATCCGGCGATAACCCGCGCCGTCAGCGAACAAGCCGCAAAGCTTGTCCACGCGAGTAATCTGTTTTTCCATGAACCGAGCGGGGAACTTGCTCGAGAACTCACGCGACGTTCCGGATTGCATCGCGCCTTCTTCTGTAATTCCGGCACCGAGGCAAATGAGGCCGCCATAAAATTGGCACGCAAGCGAGCCTTCCGAAACGGGCAAACGGAGCGTAACGTCATCGTATCGTGCAGCGGATCTTTCCATGGGCGCACGTTCGGTGCACTATGCGCAACGGCAAACGCGGCCTATCGCGAGGGTTTTGGGCCGTTTCCCGATGGATTCGCCTTCACACCCTTTAACGATATCGAAGCCTTAGCATCGGCACTACATGACCGCGTCGCTGCCTTTATCGTTGAACCCGTTCAGGGAGAAAGTGGCGTACATCCGGCCGATCCCGCATTTCTCGCCAAGGCACGTGAATTGTGCGACGAACACGGCGCACTGCTTATTTTCGATGAGGTACAGTGCGGCATGGGACGACTCGGCCCACTCTTCGCCTTCCAACATTTTGGTGTCGTTCCCGATATCGTAACGATGGCAAAAGCGCTAGCAAACGGTCTTCCGATCGGGGCGATGCTCGTTTCGGAAACGGCATCCAATGGATTCTTACCGGGCGATCACGGATCGACCTTCGGTGGATCGCCACTTTCCGCCGCAGCGGCGCTTGCACACTTGCATGAACGCGATCGCATCGACCTTGAGCAGCATGTCAAGAAGAGCAGCGCCTATCTTAAACAACGCTTACATGCTTTGGCAGAGCGGCATCTCGAAGCTATTGCCGAGGTACGTGGCATTGGGCTGCTCCAAGGCGTTGCATTACGTCACCCGTTCGATGCCGCTAGCATCGTGGCAGCGTTGCGCAATCGTGGAATACTCCTGGGGACTGCAGGCGCAAACACCTTGCGGTTTGCTCCTCCGCTAATCATTTCGGAGTCGCAACTCGATGACGCACTTACCGCGCTAGAGGTAACGCTATCAGCCTAGCCGGCAATCTGCGGGAAAATAACCTGAGCCGTCGATACTAAGGTGAGCAATGCGACAATAACCACGGTCGCCCAAGCAATCGTGTTAAACACTCGACCATTCACGTATGTGCCCATGAGGCGCGCATTGTTAATGAGGATAAGCATCAAGACGAGGACAATCGGAAGCAACACACCGTTAAGCACCTGCGAGTAAAAGATAATCGCAAAGAGCGGAGCCCCCGGAATGATGACAACGCCGGCACCTATGGCAATCAACGCCAAATACAGCCCATAAAAGACCGGGGCCTGCTTAAAACTATGATCAACTCCGCGCTCGAATCCAAATGCTTCGCACACATAATATGCCGTTGAAAGCGGCAATATGGACGCCGTAAAAATTGCCGCATTGAGCAAGCCGACCGCAAACAATAACGACGCAAATTTTCCGGCTAGGGGAGCTAAGGCAACGGCAACATCGCCGACCTGGTTCACAACAATCGGATTAGTGACATGGAGGTTGTGAACAAAAATCGTCGCCGCGCACGCTACGATAATAAAGAATGCGATGATATCGGTGATAATGGCACCGGAAATGACATCGAGTCGCGAGTATTTGTATCCCTCTTTTCCGACACCCTTATCCACAATCGCTGACTGGATATAAAATTGCATCCACGGGGAAATAGTGGTCCCGATAATTGCGATCACCATAACCAGGTACGCCTTTGATGGCGTAAAACTCGGAACGACCGTACTACGGATAACCTGCGGCCAATCCGGATGCACAATGAAACCACTCACCACGTAGGCGAGGTAGACCGTACAAAAAATGAAAAAGACTCGCTCAACGGCCTTACGAGAACCACCGGTTACGGCGAAAAAGACCAGCATTGCAGAGCCGATAACCAACAATGGCTGGAAAATATGGGCGTTCAAGAACGGCATATACGAGGCAAGAATCGGCGCAACCGAGGCCACACCGGCAAATTCCGTTGCGGTATTTCCGAGGTCGCCAATGACAAAGAGCACGAGTACCCAGAACGTCACCTTGACGCCGAAATTCTCACGAATAAGGTCGGCAAGGCCCTTACCGGTGACCGCTCCCATGCGCGCACACATTTCTTGCGTCACGACCAAGGCAATAGTAATCGGAATGAGCAGCCAGAGCATCGAATACCCGAACTGCGCACCGGCCTGAGAATAAATGAGGATACCGCCGACATCGTTGTCGGCATTGGCCGTAATAATTCCCGGGCCGACGATCGACAGGAACATCAAAATACTCCGCCATCTTGATGGTCGGGCGACTTTCATCGCTGGCGCATTCGTGCTCATCTTGCCTCCTTCGTCATGGTCCGTCATGCAAACAAAAAAACCGTCGGCCTCCCCGAGGACGCTCGACAGTTACAAGAAAATCCGCGCGGCGGGCCGCTGGATTCACCTCAATGTCGAGCTTTAGCACTGCACGACGTAGAGGTCCTCATAAGGCCTCAGCCGCGTTAGATTCCGCCTTGATTCGGCGAAGTCTGGTCAACCCGTTGGGGTCTCTCGACCTTTCCGGGCAGCGGCATATCTCCGTGCAGACGCCTCACCTAACGAGGAATCTCCCCTAAGCATACGCGCCAGAGCGCAGATGTCAACCTCGGTCACCTGTACCGGGCCGAAGTACCACCTATGGCGACATCAATACGAGATTGACAATGACTGCGCCGCGATACGACTCGATATCGCGAGCATGAAACGAGCCGGGCCGTTTTCTGCCGGAGCAGGCGGTCCGGCGCCGAATGATAGAGCGCTATACAGGGGGTAGTGATGCGAAAAACTGTGCATTTCCTAGGACTCCTCGCCTTCATTCTGATGTTCGGTTACGTCCCAAGCGCGAATTCCGCGCTTCCCGCCTCGCCTCATGTGAATCCATGCGCGAAAAGTCCAAGAGCCGAGGTCCTTTGTGCGTTCGAGAACTATGCGAAAACGGTGCAATACGTGGTTATCACGCTAAATACTGGGCTCGGACAATCCGTCGTCAAATATGCGTTTCCCGAAGATAGCGCCTCCGTTCGGACTACCGAGCTGTCAAGACCAGGCAACGTCTTAGAGTCGATTTTTATCGGGAACAAAGCCTGGACACTTATAGACGGTTACGATCCTTCCTTGGTTCATTGGTCAAAAAAGACCCCCATCGGAAACATCACCATGGAAGCTAGACATTCTATGTTTGCAAAAGTTTTAGCGCTCAAGCACTCGACATCGCCGTTCATCGACAAGGGCTCCATCGTGTTCCAAAATCATCGATTGCGCCGATTTAGCTTCTTTGATCACGGAAGGCCGATTCTTGTCGATATCGATCTCGCAAAGAACCTTCCGGTTCGATACATTACCTCTGGCGGTGTGTATATTTATTCCGATTTCAACAAAAAGATCGTTATTAAGGCCCCTTCAACATTCGGCCACCCAGCGATCTATTAGTGATCATGGCGCATTGCAATCCCAACCACTTGACCGGCCGACGTCCGCCCTGGTACTCTACGACGCAATGATTCAACGATCGCTCACGTCGTCGACCACCACCTCGACCGGTCAATCCGGTCGGTGTCGGGTTTGCGTTG
>JAJYCL010000053.1 GCA_021778415.1 bacterium
GAAGCCGCTTTTAATGCGTCCTTGGACCCAGACACTGGCGGAATAAAACGCGAGAACGCCGCAACCCAGCAATTCTGCAGCACCGATGAGCGGGTTCGGGTGCGTGAGCAGCAAGATCGCACCCCACATGATCACCGCGAATCCGATAATGCCAAAGACGAGTTCTTCGGCTTTTACTTGTATACCGGCGCGCTCCAGATCACGACGGTACCCTGCCGTGAGCGGAGAAAGCAGTTCGACAATACGTTCCCAAAGGGAAACAAAGACAAGCGCAACGACTCCCGCGACGCCAAGGAAAATAACATACGGAGTGAGGCTCATCACCACGCGACGTTGCGAGCACCAAGTTCGGAGAGCGCTCGGACATCGAAATTGACGCCATACTCTTCAAAACGTTGCAGACAATTGGGTTGGACCGACGTATACAAGAAGTCGCCGGCTACCTTCCCTTCTTTATTGAGGCCGCGTTGATCAAAGCGCACGATCTCTTGCGTGGTGACCACGTCGCCTTCCATACCGACGACTTCGGTAATCGAGACGATTTTACGACTCCCGTCGCGCATGCGGGAGGTTTGCACGATCATATCGACAGCACCGGAAATTTGCTCGCGAATGGCTTTGATCGGCAAATCAAAACCCGCCATCATCACCATCGTCTCGATGCGTGAAACGCAATCGCGCGGTGTGTTTGCGTGAACGGTCGTGAGCGATCCGTCGTGGCCCGTATTCATTGCTTGCAGCATGTCCAAGGCCTCACCGCCGCGGCACTCGCCGACAATAATGCGATCGGGACGCATACGCAGCGTATTCCGCACTAAATCGCGAATCCTGATTTCGCCTCGCCCCTCCAAATTGGGCGGGCGCGCCTCAAGACGCACGACGTGACGTTGATTGAGCATGAGTTCCGCTGCGTCCTCAATGGTGACGATCCGCTCGCCTTCCGGCAAAAACGACGACAGCACATTGAGAAAGGTTGTTTTTCCGGAACCCGTACCACCGGAAATAATGATGTTCAAGCGAGCTTCCACGCAGGCGCGCAGAAAATCGAGCATCTGAGGCGCGATTGCGCCATAATTTACAAGAGCCTGTCCGGTGAGTCGGTCCGATCCGAAGCGTCGAATCGTGAGCGCCGGTCCATCTAAGGAGAGCGGCTCAATAATCGCGTTGACGCGCGAACCATCGGCCAAACGCGCATCGACCATCGGCGTCGATTCATCGATGCGCCGACCGATCGGCGCGATCATGCGCTCAATAACCAAGCGTAATTGTCGGTCGTCGTTAAAGTGCTTATTCGTGAGTTCCAAACGACCGCGCCGCTCGGCGTAGATACTCCGCCACGAATTCACCATGATCTCCGTGACATCCGAGTCCCGTAAGAGATCCTCGAGCGGCCCGAAACCTAACGCTTCGTCGATAATCTCCTGACGCAGACGAGCAATATCCTCAGCCGAACCGAGATCGGATCCTTCGCCAACGAGTTCGGCGACGATATCGGTTACTTGGGTGCGAAGTTTTTCCATCCGCAATTGATCGACGACGCCGGCGGCGTTTGCGATATCAATGCGCTTTGCCAACTCGGCGTGTACCGAAGCTTTCATCGTATCGCGAGCTTCGGCGTTAATAGAACTTCCGACGCGCGCATCATCGGCATCGGGGCCAACCTCACCGGTTGGGCGCCGCGTCATATTCGTGAAACGACGATCGCCGATCGGGGTTGCGGCAGAAGGTTGGAGCTCGAGCGGATTGATCGGATTGATCCCCGCCATATAATCGACGAGCTGATCGATGGCCTTACTGTAGCGACGATCTGTTTTCGGCGGGATATCGACGAGTTGCGGAATGCCTAGGGCGCGCTCGACATCACTCCGCGAAAGTTCCGGTTTGGCATCGCGTTGGTTCGTGACAAGGACGACCGACGATAGCGGTATGCCGAATTTCGACATCTCGGCTAACATCGCGCGCGCACCGGTGGCACCGAGCAACGACGGTTCGGTCAGGAGAATAAAGCGCGTTGCGCGCACGATAAAGGCGCGTACTGCGGCGGCAAACGGCTGCGGAGCATCGAGGATGATCGAGCTCCCCGATTGATTGAGCGAGGTGAGGACAGCCTCGACCTGCGGCGGTTTTAACGTGAACGATGCATGAATGTTCGGCGCCATTTCCAGCACGGTGATATTGGGTGCGGCGGCAGCGACGGAAAGATTTCCCTCCGGCACACGCGCCGCATCCAGCGGTTTAATCGCGTTAAAGAGCACCGCGATGGAACGCCTGGCCGAAAAATCGGCATCGACGACGGTAATCGGTCGACGCTTTGCGAGCGCCTGCGCGAGTTCGTGCGTGAGCGCCGTGGAACCGACGCCACCTTTGGCGCCGACAATGACGAAGATCGTCGCCGACATCGCTTAGTGCTCGACCGTATCGGCGTTCACGACGATCACTCCGGGATGTTGCGAGGGCACTTTCTTGGGCGCGTTAGCAATCGCGGGCGGCTTCTGCTTTGTGGGAAAGAGCATCGCTTCGGGAGGCAACGAATTGACCGATTCTCCCGGAGCACGCAAGGCCAATCGCAGCGTCGTATTGACATCCGCATTGGCCAACAAATCGGCTTGCTGCGGCGTCACTTCGAGAGTTACCGTTCTTGCGGGTGCAGCATTGGGCGCGGGCGTTGCCGTTGCGCTTTCCATCTGCGCTCCCACCGCTAAGACGCGGATTCCACGCAAAATCGTCGCCGCTTCCGGCATGCCGCTATCGCCGAGCGGTGGAATCTCGATGACATCGACACGATCTCCAGCGGCGATGAGACCCGAGACGCTTTTGACAAGATCGACGGAAATACTGACGGCTCGCATCCCTTCGTGCAACGCAACGGGAAGCGCATTCACGGCACCGTGAGAAATTTTCGAATGCGTCACCGGCGATCCGACGGGAATATCGATCAGCGCTATCGCTCCGACGGCGGCTTTTGGCGAGAGCAGTGCGTCGGGATCAACGCTATCGGCGGGGCGGCTCACCGTGCCGAGCATCGAGAGCGTAATTTTTGCTCGAGCGGGAATCGCTTGCGCGGCAACGACGACCGTGCGCGGAGGCGCCGTTTGCGCACTGCGATTCACCGACGAGAGATAATTAAACATCAATAAGCCCGTTCCGAGCGCGAGCACGGCGGCGATGATGAGGATGATACGATTTCGATTCATAAGTGATTTCCGTCAGAGCGGCGCGCCGTGGCGCCACACGAGTGAGAGCAAATATCCCGCCGCGATGGCCAACGCATACGGAACGTGGACGCGTGTTTTTGCCGCTGCAACAGGAGTTTGTGCGTACACGGCAAGTTGGAACATGTGGGCGACTGCCGCAAGTGCCGTTCGAAGTTGGCCGGCGCACGCAGCAAAAATGAGCGAGAGCAGACCGCCACTTGCCAAGGTCAGCAGCACGAAGGGTATCCATCCCGGGAACCCGAGTACGGCACCAATAGCGGCCATGAATTTTACGTCGCCTCCGCCGAACCAACCGACGGCGAACAACGGAACAAGAACGACGAGCACGCAGAGCATCCCCAAGAGCGCGGATGCAAGCGAACCCCAGCCGGTCGTTGCTCGCCACGCCAAGCCAAGCGCGGCAAGAGAAATGACCAGCCAGTTCGGGATCTTTGCGTATCGCAGATCGGTGAAGACTGCAAGACAACAGGCCCCTCCGATGAGGACGTCGCCACCATACGCCATCGTCACGTCGCTATGGAACCGCACCGCCCGAGTGCAACAGCCCCGAGACGTTCTTTCCAAAATGCACAACGGCCGCTACCGCGACCGCCGCTACGAGTGCAACGATGATGGCATACTCAACGAGCGTCCCTCCCCGCTCGTCGAGTGCCAAGCGAACGACGCTGCGCACGCAAAGATCCGCTATGCGAACCTTAGCCGCCAGCGGCTGGCGCGATGTTCGTCGCTGCATTGTTCAGCGCCGAACTTGCGTTCTGGCCGAGCAATTTAACCGCAGCAATCGCGACAACCGCGATTAAGGCGACGATGAGTCCGTATTCGACAAGCGTTGCTCCGTCTTCGTTGCGAAGCAAATTTTTCAGAGTGGCGACCATGGGTTCTCCTTGCGTGATCGAGGTGGAAGAGCTCATCGAGTTATTGACCCGACGAGAGCATGTCGACGGGCGACACGACAGCTGGATTTGGCTGGCCGAGCACAATGCTGGCCGAGGCCGGAACGACGCCGACACCCGCACGTGCATCGACAACGACGCGCGTGCCTTGGATATAGAGCGGAGCGGTAGACGAAATCAGTGTGAAGGTGCCATCGGAACCGATGACCACCTCGTGATGACTCAATTCGACGGTCGGAAGATCGGCGGAGATTTCTCCGAGTAGGGTGATCGACACGTTCGTTCCGACGGGGCCGGTGCCGGAGATGCGGATCTGCGTCTGCCCTGGGACGGCGCCGACGGCAAGGCTGAGCTTTCCGACGACGGCCATGGGCGAAAGGCGAGGTAACGGAGCCGGCGCTCGTGACGCGGTCGCGGCAGCAATGCGCCCCAACTCGGCGGCGAGACGGGCGTCGATATAGACGAGCCCGTTGCGCGCCTCCGGCGGTGTCGCAGCCACTTCGGGGCGACCGTTGACGGTATAGAGATAGGTTCCAGGGCGCAGGATGATGACGGCACCCGGACGCTGCAACGTCACCGTTCCGGCGGCGTGGCTTTCGGTCACCGAATAGCCGAGACGAGCACCGAGATATTCGACGGGCGTGCTTGCCGCGGGACGCGCAAATGCCGCCGTGCTCATACTGAGCAGGAGGGTAAGAAAAACGCAAAATTTCCCGGAGAAAGACAAAACGCGCCCCCTTGTTAGAACCAGGGCACAGCATACCTCGCGAACGACCGGGTTGTAGCCTCCTTTTCTTTTCTTTACCGATCCAATACAATGATTAACCCCACGACCCGAACTTCCCGTGCGATACTTTCATTCATCCGCCCGTGCTTATTGGCGGTCGCCCTAGTTTGTGTCCACGTGCTCTGGGAGTGTTCATCGCCGGTATGCGTATCCGCTCATTTTTGTTTTTAGGCTCGCTACTTTTTGCATTGGCCTTACCGGTGCACGCCGAGGCGCCTCGCCTCATCACGCTGCAGAGCGGACACTCACTCGTTTTGACGACACCTGGGCTCACCCAAGTTGCCGTCGGCGATAAAACGATCGTCGCCGCCGTTCCGATCGGAACGAACGAAGTGGTCATCAACGCGAAAGGTCCCGGCCACACGTCGATTTTCGTGTGGTATGGCGGAACGCGAGTCACCTACGAATTGACGGTCACTCCGCAAGTGCTCGATGATCTCGCCGAAATGGTCCGAAGCGCCATTTCGGAACCGCATATTACCGTGGTTGCTTTTGATCGCGCCGTTGTCGTCCGTGGGAACGTCGATGATAACAATGCGTTTTCTCGCGTCAGCGATATTATCAATCGTTTCGTGCCGTACGCCAAAAAAATTAATCGCACGATCGTCAACGCCGTTGTCGTGAAGCACCCGTTGGGCATGCTCGGCGCAACGCTTGCAAAACTCCCCGGCGTCCACGATTTACGCATCGATGGCGACGACAAAGGCGATATCATCGTCAGCGGCCAGGTGCACGATCAAACGCAAGAGCAGATGGTCATGGCGCGTGCCGGCGGCATGGCCGGAATCTATCTCTCCGCAACGGGCAAAGTGATCGACCGACTCGTCGTTGATACCACGTCGCAAATCGATGTCAAAGTCTATGTTCTTGAAATCGATAAGACGGGGCTCTCGCAACTTGGATCGCGCCTGCAAAGTGCATCGCCCGTTCCCTATCAAGCGGGTGCGCCGCAATACAGCTTCGGCGATCCGAATTTTCCGATTATCGAAGGTCCGGCATCGCAAGGGCTCGGCGGTGCATTAAAACTTGGCGCGTTCTTTCGGCTCTCGGCATTAGCTCCCACCATCGATTTACTCACCCGCACCGGCCACGCACGTCTGCTCTCAAACCCGGATCTCGTCACCGTTCCCGGAAAGAAGGCGACGTTTCTTGTCGGCGGGGAAATTCCGTATCTCTTTGTTTCCGGACCCAGCCAAACGTCAGTCGTCTTTAAAGAATATGGCGTAAAACTTGAGGTTACACCGAAAATTCAAGCGAACGGCTCCGTCGATTCGATCATCGCGCCCGATGTTTCGTCGCTGGATTTTCAAAACGCCGTCACGCTTTTCGGAACGCTGGTTCCCGCCCTCAAAGAGAGCAAACTCAGAACCGAAATCGTCACCAAGAGCGGACAAGGGATTGTGATGGGAGGCCTGTTGCAACACGTGCAGCAACGCGACATCGATAAGATCCCGCTTCTCGGCGATCTGCCGATTATCGGGCGGCTCTTTCGTTCCGTGCGCTATCAAAACAGTCAAACCGATGTCGTCTTCGTCGTCGAGCCTGTGGTGATCACGCAATGATCACCGTGCTACGGCGGCTCCTCGAAGATGAAACCGGCGTGACGTTGGTCGAATATGCGATGGTGCTCTCGCTCCTTTCGATCGGCATGATTATGGGGTTAACCGCGCTTGCCGATGCCATCGGCAACAACATGACGAATGCCGGCTCCTCGCTTACTAATTTGCAGGCCAATCCGCCGTATAGTCCGCCCTAAGATGCAGCACGCAGCACGCATACGCGGAACCGCGATGATCGAAACTGCGTTCATCTTGAGCACGGCACTCTTGCTTATGTTCGGCGGCTTACAAATCGGACTGGCCGGATATTACCAAGTTGCAACCGATGGCGCCGTGTATATGGCGGCGCACGATTATGCGCTCGGCGGCACGAACCCCACCGTTCTTTCGGCACCATTTCCCGGCGTCGATATGCGCAAGGTCGTCTTTTCGCCCGCTCCGCCGGACCCTATCCAAGAGCCCGTCGATTACAACTACGCCAACCAAAATTCACGATACGGCGGCGTATCGACGATTCGACCGGAGCATTTGCAGGCTTCCTATTCGAGCTTCGTCACCGGGTTACTCAATATCGGCGGATTCAACGTGATGCCGGTCTCGGCGGGAGCGGTTGAAGGGCGAGATTGGACGGCGAATCACGATATGAACGTCGACGGCTACGATCCCAATTCCGGAGCCACGTACTCGACGATGCAAAACTCTCTCTACACCGACGATCAAAACGTTCCGCCATACTATATCGGGTGGCATTATGTCGAGTATTGCGACGTGAATAATTTTGCATCGGCAAATCAATGCAACTCCGATCAGTATCTTTCACTCGGAGTCGGCGAGCTTCTCGATTCCGATAACTATTCATCGGGCACCAACGGCGTGACCAAAGGCTCGACGTTCTACGGTATGCTCTGTCATCAGCAAATTTACGCCACCTTGCTAACGACCGGCGCGCTCCCGGCAACCATACCATCCATTCCCTCGGGGAACGATATCTACGATCCGATGAACTCCGCAAGCCCGTTCGCCGTGATCTACGGATGGGATCGCGTTCTCAACGGCGGATATTCTCCAGGGCACGTGAAGCCCGGACTTTACCCGATGTATCCGCTGCAAGGATGTCCATGATGCAGGCGCAGCGTGGTCAGACTCTGCCGATATGGACAATGGGAACGCTCTCACTGTTGCTCATGCTCTTTTTCGTCTTGAATTATAGCGGCATTATGTACAGTCAAATCCGCGCGCAAAGCGCCGCAGATGCAGCCGCGCAAGGATTACTCTCGGTTCAAGCAACGCAATGGAACCAAGAGATCATGCTCTTGCATGCCTCCGCTGTTGAAGAGTTTCGCATTCGACGTTTACTTGACGGCATGGTTCTTGCTATTCACGGCGACGGAGGTTGCACCGCAGGAACCGGAGCGCCGACCACGTGCGCGAGCGTTTACGCATCGTTGCGCCAAAATTATATCAATGCCGTTGCGCGTTACACCAATGATGTTGCCCTCATGGCGCGCGTTTCGACGCCGAATCAGGGCGATATCGAAGCTCGTATGAATGCCTTGCTCGCTGCCTACCAAGAAAATTGCGGACAACCCAATGGCGGCGATTGCGCGTTCACCTACACGCTCGTCGATATCTCACCTCGGAATAATGCGTACTTGGAAAATGTGGAAGCCGACGCAGCGGGGCTCGTCGTCGGCGGCGGGACGAGTTCTACGGCAAAGCTCGATTTCACACCGCTACAGATCGAAGTCGTCGCCTGCGCAAAAATACAACCGCTCTTTAGTAAATTTTTTCATCTGAGCGCCGCTCCGTTCATAGCCGTCGGCCGTGCCGCGGCAACGAATCTTATGGTTACGCAAGAATGGATGGATCCGGGGCATCTCACCAATCCGGCACCCTATGGCGATGGTGTAACGCCATTTCAGCCAACCGAGTATCCGGAGAGCCCCAGCAATAGGCCCATTTTTGGAACAAGCGGGTACGATTGGTACAGCGTTCAGTTCGGCGGAAATCCGAATCAGGCATTTCCAACGTCCAATGCATTTTCGGAAAACGTGAATAACGACGAATTTTCCGAACAAACGGGTTGGTGGAGTTCTATTCCGATTCTGCCATATAAGGGGCAACTCACGCCGGGAACGAGTTTTGCA
>JAJYCL010000028.1 GCA_021778415.1 bacterium
CTTTACGCATGCCGGATTCGGATACGATTTTTGGGCAACGGTTGCTCCACATGGATTTATCGAACTTACGGCGATTCAACTCGCCGGAGCGGCCGGCTTGCTTTTAGGCGCGGCCATTGTTGCACCAGGACGATTGCGGCGACGCGATGCGATCAAAGCGAATGCGGCGCGGGCCGGTGTACTCTTTGCCGGAGTAGCCAGCATGCTGCTTGTCGCCGGAACCATCGAAGGATTTTTCTCTCCGCTACGCCTTCCACCGGAAATTCGCATAGCCTTTGGACTTATCACGGCGGTCGGATTGCTGGCGTATTTTGGCTTTGTCGGACGAACGTCGTCTATAAAGCGCCTCGCCCCTTAATTTTTAGATACTCGTCGATGAGCGCCATCGACATCGCTTTTGCCGGAACATCGATGGTATGGACGCCCGCTCTGGCAAGGCGAGCAGTCGCGACGGACCGTTCATGAGCAAGATCGAGCGCGACGCCGACACGGGCCGCATCCAATGCCGATTTGACCGGTTGATCCAGGGCGCTTCGTACAGCCCCGTCATTCATAAAAACAACCACGACGAGATTACGACGCGCAAGCGTGGCAATTTCTAAAAGCAGATCGCTCTGTGCAATTGGATCGATGGCGTCGGTAAAAAACACGATTAAACTACGTTTTTTGAGATACTGTCGCAACGCACTAAACGCGCGTGTATAATTTGCTTCCTCGAAGCGCGGCTCGATATCGCACAGTGCATCGCTCATCGCGCGACGCGATGGTGCCGCCTGGCTCGGTGCGGCTGCATACATCACATCAGCGGCAAAGGCCATGGCCCCGATGCGATCATTGGCTAGGCCGGCAATGGCCGCAAGACTCAGGGCCGCACCAATCGCGTAATCGAATTTCCTCTGTTCATCGATACGTGCGGTCATCAGTCGTCCGGCATCAAGCAACAAGACAATATTCTGGCTTCGTTCGACCTCATGCTGCGTGACCATCAGCTTCATTCGCCGCGCCGTTGCTTTCCAATCGATGCTGCGGAATGCGTCTCCAACGGTATAATCCCGCAGCGATTCAAATTCCGTCCCTTGCCCGCGCAAGCGCATGCGCCGTAAACCCGCTTCGATCACGCGATTGCGCACATGTAAGGTGCGATAACGCTCCACGGCCGAGAGATCCGGGTAGACGCGAAATGGAGAGACAGCCGAGACACGTACGCGACGACGGATCATGCCGATGCGATTTTCAAACCAAAAATAGAGATCGCCAAACTCATCACGGCCCCGCGCCACGGGAAAAACCGCTCTCTGAGTGCGAGCAACGCTACGAGCCGGAACGGAAGCGCAAACTTCGTCCTCTACCAAACGAAGCGTACGGACCGGCGTCTCCAGAAGTCCGACGCGAACGTCCCATCCACTCCGATTCTCAATCTCGTAGACCAACTCGGCACGCATTCGCAACGCCAGTCGCTCGGGCCGCAATCGCGTGGCGCGCAGAAAATCACGTTTCGGGCCCACGACGAGATCGACGATGCATAGAATACCCCACGCCGCAAAGACAAGCATTCCGAATAACGCGAGAAAGCCTACGGCAGGCGACGCGGCAAGCAAAATCGCCGCAAGACCAAGACTGGCGTAACTGCGATTTGAAAACCATCCCGGCAAACGAAATTTATTCACGTGGAACAGGAATGCTCTTGAGAATATCGCTCAATATATCGACGCTACGGAAACCTTCGATTTCGGCTTCGGGGATAACGATGAGTCGATGGCCGAGAACAAGCGACGCCACGCGTTTGACATCATCGGGACTTGCAAATGTGCGCCCTTCGATCGCCGCATTCGCCTGTGCTGCAATCATCAACGCAACGGATGCGCGCGGCGAGGCCCCGAGTGTCAAGCGGCTATGCGATCGCGTAGCTGCCACAATATCGTAGATATAGCCGCGAACGGATTCGGCGACGTGAATATCGTGAATCGCTTTTTGCGCAGCGAGTACATCGGCCGAGGTGGTAATCGCAACAATACTTTCCAACGAGCGAGGATCAAAGCCCTCGGCTACGCGACGCAAGAGCAAAAGCTCGGCGTCTCGAGTTGGATATGAAGCGGCGACTTTCACAAAAAAGCGATCTAATTGCGCTTCGGGAAGCGGGTACGTGCCTTCATACTCCACCGGATTTTGCGTCGCGCAGACGAAAAACGGTGCGGGCAACTGCAGCGATGTCCCGTCGATCGTCACACGGCCCTCTTCCATCGCTTCCAGAAGTGCGGCCTGCGTTTTTGCAGGCGTCCGATTGATTTCGTCGGCGAGGACGACGTTCGCAACGATCGGCCCGGAACGCACCGAAAATGCCGCCGACTGTGGATTAAAGACGGTCGTTCCGACAATATCCGAAGGCATAAGGTCCGGCGTAAATTGTATTCGCCGATACTCTAACCCTAAGAGCGCGGCAAACACGCGCACCAACAGTGTCTTTCCGGTGCCGGGAACGCCTTCAATGAGCGCATGACCGCGGGCGAGTAAAGCGATGAGGAGTGCGTGCGTCGATGCCTCGGCATCGACAACGTATCGATCCACCTCGGAGCGAATTCGCGTAGCAAAAGCGTGCGCGTCGGTCATGTAAGTTCCTTCCGTAGTCGGGCGTGAAGATTTGCGACGCGGAGAATCTGCGCCTCCGTGGGTCGCGCCACGTTCGTGAGTCGATCGAGATCCGCAAGAAGAGCCAAAACGGGACCCGAGGTTGCCCGTTGCCGGGATACGCGGCGATGAGCATCTTCGACATAGGAGCGAATCGTTAATGCCGATGCTCCGGCGCGTCGAATGAGCGCGCTAAAGCTGGTGAGATAGGCTCCGGAATCGCGCTCGTCCGGCACCTCCACATCGAAAGGCGGAGCGAAGCGAATGTTTCCGCCGATCAGCCACAACACAACCATGAAGCACAACAGAGCTATCGAAAAGCGAACCGCTTGCGGAAGCACCTGCCACATGGTGGTATCTTGCGCATATCCATGAACACGTTCATCGATGTACAGCGGCCCATGCGTTGTTAAGAGATTATAGGCAAGCCGCGCATTATCGACGTGCGCGAGCCACGCATTCGAGAAAATTTTCGGAGCGGTAAGCGCAATCACCTCACCCCGGCCGTACGCATATTCGATGCCGACGTATCCGCGTTCCGTCGCAAGAATCGGAAGCACCTTGGGATTATTCCGTCCGAAAACGGCCGAAACCGGCGCCACCACGGAGTGGACGCCATCCACAAGCGGGAAATCTATCGCCGGTCGTACATAGGAAATTTGCGGAATAGGATGGCTTGCCGGTAGGCCGATGACGGAATCTTCTTTGCCGCCATTGACGGGATCGGCGACGACAAGCCGGCCGCCGCGCTGCACAAAGCGCTTGAGTGAAATGATATCCTTTGCGTTCAGGGGATGGAACGAGACGCCGGCGATAACATCGCTCTCGTACGAACTAATAAACAGTGTACCGGCGGATTTCGGAAGAAACTCGAGACGGCGTTCAAAGCGAACCGGTTTCTTCCCCTCTTGTGAGAGCACTTCAAAGAGTGCACGATAGCCATTCGCCCTCGTATCATAGGTCGAATAGAACGATGGTACGGGAGTATTTTTTTGCCGAGCAATCAACGCCACGATTAGCACGATCAAGCAGAGAACTAAGACAACGACATCGCCGCGTACGCGTTTCATACGGATGGCACCCCAAGAATTTGCGCGCAGGATCGTCGTGCCGCATCCCACATCGGTTCATCAACCGGGCTTTCGGCGTACGCAGAAGTTGTAAAGGCTCGCGCGACGAGATCATACGATCCGAGGAGGCCAGGTTGTGTCTGCGCCAATCGCCTACGCACGTCGCCAACCGTTGCGCTCGCCTCATCGCTTACAATACCGCCAAGATCGAGGGCGACAATCACCGCAAGAAACGCCAAATGCGAAGCGACGCCTCGTTCGCCTGCTGTCGCAGCTTGACAGGCTCGACCAAAGAGGTCACGCGCATCGCGCGCCAAGCTCAGCGCTCGGACATCGTCTCGCCGTTGGGGTTGGGCGCGTGCAGAAAGGACGAGCTTGAGCGACAATCCGAGAACGAGCACGATGACGACGGCAATCAACAGATCGCCAAGCGAATGCTCGAAGCCTGGCCCCAGCTTTGTCCGTGCAAAGAGTGCCTTCAAGAGCTTCGACCATGCGCGCCACGCCATATCCCAAAGCCGTTGCCACCAACTCTTTTGCACATGGGCGATCTGCGTGGTCCGGGGATAGCGCAAAGTGTTGCTCAGTTCTCGTACTGCCAGAACCTGCGGGTCGAAACGCGGCGGTGGAAACGGATGCGCTCGAAGAGTGCGTAAACGCAGACTGGTCGCGGCAGTCGTTGAGCTGGGATGCGCCTCATCGGCCCGCATCCGAGGATGTGGCGAAGCGTGAAGAACCGAGGCCAAGGCAAATGCGACGACGGACAGCACGATATCTTATATTGCGACGGCCGCAGGCGCGACCGGAAATATCCCGTTCGTGCCTTCGAGGCGAATCCTCACATCGAAATAGTAAATCACCACAAAAATCGTTACGAACGAGGAAAGCACCGCGTTAATAATTGCAGCAACAATAATATAGAGAATTGCCGAGTGAAGTACGAGCAACATGAGTAACGCGATCATTGCAATCACTGAGGATCCGCCAATCTGAACGCCGGCGATTGCCAGTGCGAACAGTAACGAGCGCCAAATTTCTTTACGGTTTATGATGCGCTTAAAGCCGGATCCGATAGCCGCGCCAACGGTTGCTTTCTCTACCAGCAACGCGATATAGGCAAAACCAAACGCAAGAATAAGAACGATCAAGAAGAGAAATGCAGCGAGGATGGCAATTCCAGCGAGGACAAAAAAAACGATTGCCAATGGCAATGCGCTTTTTATGAGCATCGCGCCAGGAATCGCAACGACAACCGCAATGAGAATCGTGGCGATATACCAAATGAGGAGAGCGAAAAACGCAATAAATCCAATGCCGATCATTGCCGGTAGGCGCCGTAAGCCGGCCATAAAGCAGTCGCCGAATTTTAGCGGTTCTCCCCGATACAATCGATGAACGCCAACGGCAATCGCCCCGGTCCCAACGGGCGAGAGAAAAAGCGCTAACAAGAACACAATCCCTGCAATGAGCAAGACCGTAGGCTGTTGCGCTTCAATTTTTTTCAAGTCATTCGTTTGTTGCGGAGAAGGTGAGGATTTCTTTGCATCCCCGATGTGCTGCAAGATCGAAAGTGACGTCGTAAATTGATCGACCTGCGTTGACGCATTCAAAGACTGCACCGCCGCAATCGGCGCAAAAACAACGAGGATCAGCGCCGTGAAAATAACGGCATTTTTCACGTACATCGTAACGGCGCGGTCCAGCATTTCTCCGATGCCAAGAGGCCGAAGAGCATACGTCAACGGGGGAGTATCCATAGGGCCGCGGTTCTGTGGGAGCGTAAGCCGGTCCTAGGGAAATGCGTAGGAAATGATCGGTACAATTGTAGCGCTCCGGCGGTATCCCATTAAATCGCTGGCTCCCCAAGATCTTCTTTCGTGCGCGGTTGAATCCGACGGGCTAGAAGGCGACCGCCGCAAAGCCCTCATCGTCGCCTCTGAACATGCTCGCAGATCGAAACCCTATCGTGGAAAGGAACACGACGAGCTTCACTATGCCACGTCCGAGGAAGAAGCAATGGCACTCGCGCGCGACCGGGGCGTGGAAACGACCATCGCTCACGGAGCTCGCTTTTTCGACGACGGAAGCGTCTCGCTCATAACGGATCGCTGGCTCGCGCAACTGGCCGCTCACCTAGGATATGATCCCGGATACGAACGTTTCCGGCCGAATATTTTTGCCGAGGCTTCTGACGCATGCCCCGACCGTGAAGAAGCCCTGCTTGGCCGTCGACTCCAGATCGGTGCGTGCATCCTCGACGTTGTTGCGACGATCAAACGATGCGTCGCCGTAACCTACCATCAGCAAGGCGGTGAGCACGACCCGCAGCTCTTGCGCGTACTCGCTCGGAAACGAGAAAACGTCATGGGCGTGTACTGCGATGTTGTGAAGACGGGCGTTATTCAGCGTGATGATCGCATTCTGCTCATCCCGAGATAACTAACGTCCGACGTGTATGCTTTCGGGGATACTTCATCGCTGTGCGGAGTTCTGCTGAACGAGGCTCGTCGCTTTTAGACGTTCTGCTTGCTAGTGCGATTGGTGCGATGATCGCACTCATTAGCATCGGTGTGCTTCGACTTGGACTCAGTCTCACGGTACAGACGACAACCGCAGCGGGCAATTTTACGCACATGCGAACCGTCACCGATCGGCTTCACGCTCGTTCGGCTAGCGCGTGGTCCGTCTTCGTTCCAACGATCGATATTTTTCATCATTTTAACGGCGACGGACACGAAGTCGATTTTTTTACAGAAACTGCCAATCACGTTCCGCTCTTCTGGGCTGAACGGTACGACGCAAGCAAAGGAACGCTCACCGGATACTCCTACGCAACTCCGGGCGATCCGCCCACGATTCACGATGATCCTCTCACCGATGTTCGTTCCTTTACGGCGCACTATGGGCACCTTGAGGATCTGGCGCTCGAATCGTCACCACTGTATGATCCGCTTTTCGCGCATGCCACGCTGCACAATGCAGATCTGACGTTTAGCAGCGAACCCGGAATGCACGGCGGCAATGCGTTCGTGTCCCTCCACATTCGTATCGGAAAAGTCGACCAAGACATCATACTGGCCGCCGCAACGACGCCAACCGGCTTTACGGTCATCGTCCCGTACTAATCGTGCACCATCGGTAACACCGGCAAAAAAGCCGCGTTAAATCAAGTCGTTAGAATCTTAACTTCTCTTAAATCGCTGGACGGAGTACCCGGGAATTGTGTACGCTCCGGCGCGATGGAATTCATTTCTCACGTTCTTTCGCATATCCATCAGCCGTCGCGCATCCTTTGCGACGCGTCGTGTTCTCGCATATCCGATGCACTCGGGCGAGCCGGACATGAGGTTGTACCTCTGGCCCACCGAGAATTTGCAGCAGACCACACCTTTGATATCGTTCTCCTTGACAGGACGCTGCACAAAGTCGCCGACGTCGATGCCGCATTGTTCGGACTCGCTCGACACTTGGCACCCGAGGGGAAAGTCATTGTGTATGATTGCGCCCGAGAGACGATGGATCGACGAACGGCCCGTTGGCTGTACTCGCGCCGAGCAGAGCTCCATCGCGAAGAGGAAAGAACGTTGCCTCAAAATGCCGACGCATTGTTTTTACAATGGCACGAAGAAAGATCCCATTATCTTGATGGTCTAACTATGGAGCGATCGTTGCTCTCGTTGTTTGATGGCTATATTCATCGCGAAGTGTATTGTTGCGTGGAGCTAGCCGACCCCGATGGCGAGGTTGCAGAACGCGCCGCTATCAACGAAGGCGTGATTAACGCCGTGGGGTTCACCTTCGTAGGAACGACGGAATAAGGCATCGCGCCTAATGATCCATGGTCCGGCGGCCTTCTAGGGCGCGGGCGATCGTCACCTCGTCGGCGTAATCAAGATCGCCGCCGATCGGGAGCCCACTTGCCAATCGCGTGATGCGAGGCCCAAGCGGCGTGAGCAAGCGTGAAAGATACATGGCCGTTGCTTCACCTTCGGCATTTGGGTTTGTCGCGATAATGATTTCCGTTGGACGTTCGCGTCCGATTCGCTCGAGGAGCTCTTTGACGCGCAGATCGGCCGGGCCAACGCCATCCATCGGTGATATTAAACCGCAGAGGACGTGATAGCGGCCGCGATAGATATCCGCCCGTTCGATTGCGAAAATATCTTTTGCTTCGGCGACGACGCAAAATGTCTGGGCATCTCGGCGATCGTCAGAACAAATCGCGCACGGGTCGTTTTCCGTAAGCGAAAAACAACTGGTGCAAAACCGAACCTTGTCTTTCATCGCCATAATCGCATCGGCCAACGCTTGCGCTTCGTGGCGAGGGCGATTCAAGAGATGAAAAACCAGTCGTGCCGCAGTTTTCGGACCGATGGTCGGAAGCTTCGAGAACTCGTTGATCAGCGCAGCCACCGGCTGCGCAAGCGTGCCCGACACCTACATCAAGCCGGGAATGTGCATACCGCCGGTCACCGATGACATCCGCTTCTGCGACGCTTCCGACGCTTTCTCGATGGCATCGTTAAATGCCACGAGTAACACATCTTCCAACGTTTCAACATCCGTCGGATCGACGACATCGGCTGCGAGCTTGACTCGTGTCACGCGTTGATCGCAGGTCATTTCAATGGTGACCTGGCCGCCGGCTGCGCTTCCCGTAACGGTTGTCGCGGCCAATTCTTCTTGGGCGCGAGCCATCTCGGTTTGCATTTTTTTGACTTGCGCCATCAGTTGCGCTTGATTCATGATTCGCGGATCCGTTCTTGAGCGTATTGAAACAATGCATCAGGGTCAAAATTTTCGTCGTTCGGTTCGGACGCTTCGGCCGGACCCGGCGCTGCGGTCGCCTTGGAACGCGGAGCCGCAGCTTCCAATGTCGTCCGAATCGTGAGCGCGACTCCCAGGACATCGGCAACAGCTTCGGTCAGCGCTGCGAGATGCTCGGTGAGGACTTCCGTTGCCCATGCGTCGGGCATGCGTAACGTGACGACCGTCCCATCGATTGCATCGACGACGGCGCGAGAGAGAGCAATGCGTAACGGTGGATGCGTCGCCTCCGCTTTCGCTCGAATATGCGACCACGCTGCGCGAACGCGTTGCAGTGTAAGCTCTTTTCCGGTATCCTCGGCACCGCCCGACGCCGGTATCGGCGCGGGAACTTTTGCTGGGGGACGCTCGGGCGGCTTGGCACGCGATTGCGGAGGAGCGGGTGCAACGCGCGGACTCGGCACCGGTGCCGTCGCCGGCTGCGCCTGTGGCTCCGCCTGAACAGTGGGTGCATCGCTAAAGATGAGCCGCAGCAACGCCGTCTCAATTTCCAAACGAGGATTCCCCGACGTTCGCGTTGCCGCCAACGCATCAGGAAGCAGTCGTAGAGCGCGAAGAATCATCATCTGCGACATTTCGGGAGCGCGTTGCGCCGAGCGTTTCGCATCTTCCGGGGCGAGATCGCGCGCCAATAATGCCGGATCGATTTGCGCAACCAGCAAGTTCCGGAACTCGGCGACGAGAGCACGTGCGAGGACGTGCAGATCGGCTCCCGCATCACTCGCTTCTTCGATGGCACCAAGGGCTGCCGCAGCATCGCGGTCGATGCACGCCTGAAGCACACTGTTCGCATAATTTCGCGACGTGGCTCCGAAGGCCAAATCCAACGTCGCCAACGAGATATCGCCTTGGCCGAACGCTGCGGCCTGTTCGAGCATCGTTAGCGCATCGCGAAGGCCGCCATCGGCTCGATACGCGATTGCCGCCAAAGAATCGTCATCGATGGCGATGCCTTCGGCAGCGGCAATTGTGCGCATGCGTTCGATCATGGTGGGGATGGCAATGCGGCGAAACGCATAGCGCTGGCAACGCGAAAGAATCGTAACGGGAAGTTTCTCCGGTTCCGTCGTCGCCAAGATGAACACCGCGTGCGCCGGGGGCTCTTCCAGCGTTTTCAAGAACGCGTTTGCGCCTTCTTTGGTGAGCATGTGCGCTTCATCGATGATGTAGACTTTTTTGCGCATTACCGACGGCGCGAATTTTACAGCATCCCGTAAGGCGCGAATTTCATCGATGCCACGATTACTCGCAGCGTCGATTTCCAAAACATCGAGCGCGCTCCCCTCCAACATCGAAAGGCACAACTCGCACGTATTATCAGGCGATGCCGTCGGGCCGCCGATACAGTTCAGACAGCGCGCCATAATCTTGGCGGCCGACGTCTTGCCAGAGCCGCGCGGTCCGGAAAAAAGATACGCATGGGCGACCTTACCCGATTCGAGGGCATGGCTCAGGGTGGTGACCACGGCATCTTGTCCGACAAGATCGGTAAATGACTTGGGGCGCCAGGTACGGTAGAGAGACACAGCCCGGAGAAGTACGAAGCCGCGTTTGAGTGCGCCTGCCTCAGGGTATCTTTACCATGACGTCCTATGATTGTTGCGGTACGTCGACATTTGGAGGAAGGAACCGCCGTGGATCTGCTCGCTGCGCTTCGTGAGAAGTTCGGCTTCTCGTCATTTCAACCGGGACAAGAGGAAGTGCTCCGTCGCGTCCTCGGTGGCGAGAACACCCTTGCGATCTTGGCCACCGGGGCCGGCAAGTCGCTGACCTACCAACTCCCGGCACTCTTGCTCGAGGGCACGACCGTCGTCGTGAGCCCGCTCATCGCCCTGATGAAAGATCAAATCGACATGCTCGGCGAGCATGGGATCACCAACGTTCTAGCCTTCAACTCGACGTTAAGCGAGGACCAAGAGCACGCGGCGATCGCCCGCCTGCGGCAGGGCGACATCAAGATCGTCTACGTCACCCCCGAGCGCCTTGAGGACGAGTGGTTTCTGGCGACGTTGCGAACGCTGAAAGTTCCCCTGTTTGTCGTCGACGAGGCCCACTGCATTAGCCAGTGGGGACATGATTTTCGACCCGCCTACCTCGCACTCGGCAATGTCGTCAAGCGACTGGGCAACCCGACAATCCTGGCGCTTACCGCCACGGCCACCCCGGCCGTTCGCGATGATATTCTGCACCAGTTAGGCATCGATAACGTTAAACCGATCGTGCGTGGATTCGATCGCCCGAACCTCGTCTATGAAGCTCGACGAGGGGATAAAACGGGCGATAAACTCAAGCTGCTTGCCTCGCTTTTCAGCGGGAAAGATGCGCTCAAAGGGACCGGCATCGTCTACACAGCGACGATCAAGAACGCCCTGGAAGTCCAGGCGTTTCTGTCGGCGGAACTCGGCGTTCCCTGCGAAGTGTATCATTCAAAACTTCACAAGCACGATCGTACGCGCGTTCACGAGCTGTTTATGAACGAAGAGATTCGTGCCGTCGTCGCGACCAATGCGTTCGGGCTTGGGATCGACAAACCGAATATTCGTTTTGTCGTCCATTACGATCTCCCGGGCTCGATCGAAGCCTACACACAGGAAGCGGGGCGGTCCGGACGCGACGGGCTTGCCTCACGTTGCATTTTGCTCTATCGCATGAGCGATACCCGCGTTCAGAATTATTTTCTTACCGGCAAATATCCCGATGTCGAAGAAGTGCAACGTGTCTTTGGAACCATTGAAGTCTTCGGTGAACAAAGCGGCGGCGTTACGATGGTCGATCTTCGCCGAATCTTACAGTTACCGCTGACCAAGCTCAAAGTGATCTTGGCGCTACTCAAAAAATCGGGATACATTGAAACGTCGGGGAAATCGGCGTACGGACTCACCGAGGCCGTACGAAAGAATCGCGAATTAGTTCTTTCGCTCGCCAATTACGATACGAAAAAAACCTACGATCAATCGAAATTAGCGATGATGTTGCAGTATGCCGAGACGCGTTCGTGCCGAAGGCGCTTCATCCTCAACTATTTCGGAGAAGATTTTAGTCCGCTCAACTGCGGTGCTTGCGATAACTGCCTAAAGGCGAGATCGCAAGGCGATGCTCTTCGAGCTGCCGGCGCAAACGAAAAGGCCGCGCTCGTTGGCGATTCCCGTCCCACCGGCCCCTACCGCATCGCCGACGTCGTTCAGCATGCGAAATTTGGGCAAGGCACTGTCGAACGCGCCGAGAAAGACCTCATCACCGTTCTTTTTCCTAGCGTTGGATATAAAACATTACTTGCCAGTGCCGTCTCTAAACCGACCGAACTCCGCTCCGCGTAGCCTGATTTTCGCGTTGCTCTTCCCGGTAGCGGCCTTTGCGCTTGCCGGGCTGGCCAGCGCGCAAGTCGTACCATCGCCGACGCCGTCGGCGACGCCTTTGGCCACACCGTCCGTGCTCCCATCGCAGGCGCCGAGTCCGTTGCCGAGCCCGACGGCAATGCCGACGCCGACGCCAACGCCGCCGCCGGTGATGCTCCAGCCGAATTCAACCCAAGTTCCCGTCGGACAATCGATCAACGTCCAGATCAATGGTGCCTACGGTGCGGTAACGATCGCGATTGCCGATCCAACGATCCTCTCGGCATCGGTCGATCCTTCAGGCCAAACGCTCACCGTCGTTGGCAAGACACCGGGAAGCACCACCGTCACGATCACGGATGCGCGAGGCATTTCGGCTCTTCTCTCCGTCCGCGTCGCTCTTTTCGCGGGCACCATACCGGACTACGTGCGGGTGAGACTTACCGGAGATCCGGCCTCGCTCGATTTTCTTCGCGAACAAATTCTCGCCGCAGTTGAGCGCAAACTCGTCCTACAGCCGGGAGCGCAAGTTATCGTCTCGGCCGACGATCTCCATCTTCGCGATGCGCTGGCTCAAGATCACACGCTCTCGACAACCTTACCCGTGATGTTGCAAGGCGAAGCCTATTTTGATGTGCAGGGAACGGTTCGCATTGCCGTTGAGAATCTTGCCACACCGCAACTTCCCGCACATTCATTGATGATCAGTGATTTTCCCGAACGACTTTTGCACAATGGAATACTTTTTGCGACGACGCTCGACGCCCGGCGACCTTCACGTTTTCTCTACTTTCATTACAACCCACCGGGGCAGCCGGGAAGGCGCATCGTTCTGCGTGCAGTGAACACGTCGGCCGAACCAACGCTCGTGCAATTCATCGAAGGCAGAGCGGGCCCCGACGCCAATGAGATGGCTGTCGGTCATCAAGCGACAAAAGATTTCCTCGTCCATCTTGCGCGCGGCGAGGGACGAGTCGTTCAAATCCCGGGAAACGGTAGCGTCGAACTAGTCGAACAACAATTATCACCGGGATCCATCGTTTGTAATCTCATGCAACTCCGCGTCATGGAAGGCGGACGCGTGAATCTCACGCTCTTTGCACAGGCGCTCGATGCCAGCCCCGATGAAGCCCTCACATCCCTTACGCAACTCGATGGAATTCACGCCCATGCCCGCGGCGTCTATCCCATTCCGGATTTTCATTATGAAACCTCATGGTCGGTCGACGATCCTTATCTCGAACTCCCCGTCGGCCTCATTCCACTTCCCAATCTTTCAGTCGGCCGCGCTCTCGCAGGTGACTATGGCGTGTTGCAAACGTTTCATGTAACGATTCAAAACCCATCGAACGAACCGCAAGCCATTGCCCTCTATGAGAATCCTCGCGGTGGGCGTGCGACGGGAACATACGTCATTGATGGCGTGCTCGTGCAATCTCATCAAGTTCCGGCGTTTTCGCGGTACAAGGTGCGCCAATACGTCGTTCCCGCTCACGGATTCATTCGCGTCTCGATTCGAACAATTCCCGAAGGCGGATCGAGCTATCCGGTACGATTAATCTTTGCGCCCGATGATGGAAGTGTAGCGCCCGGCCTACCCGGCTCGCCGATCTATTAGCGTCGGCGCTAGCCCGTAGCAACGGTGGCGTAGACGTCGGCCATCGCTCGGGCACTTGCATCCCAACTGTAACGATCTTGTGCACTTGCACGCACGAGACTCGCTCGATGCTCCCAAGCATCCGGATTCTTTAGCGCGTCGCGAATCGCATCGATCCAAAGATCATCGGCATCCGGATGTATTGTTGGTGCATTACCGCCAATTACTTCGGCAAGTGAGCCCGCATCCGAAGAAATCAGTGGAGTTCCCGCGCACAGCGCCTGCGCTGCAGCATATCCGAAGCCTTCGTAGTACGAGGGGACACACACGACATCACATGTTGCATATAAACCGAGAACATCGGCGCGCGGTGCATAGCCACGAATATCGACGCGATCAAGCACGCCGAGTTCGTTGGCGAGACTCATGCACTCGTCGACGTAAGGAGTAAACGGCCCAACGGCAATAATTCGAGCGTCGGGGATATGTTTCAATGCACGGATGATGAGTGCGAGATTTTTGCGCTTCTCAATTGTTCCCACGACAAGAATCGTTTTTTCGGCAGTCGGCTTGCGCGCCAATTCAATAAACTCCGAACTGACCCCCGGATAGACAATCGCAATGCGATCCGCTTCGCGATCGCTAAGATCAAGAACCTCGATGAGTTCTTTTTGCGAAAATCGCGAGATGACGACGATGCGATCGGCGGTACGATAACGTTGCGACGCAAAGCGCCCGAAATAATAGCGAGCGTACGGACGAGTATGAGATTGAACGCGCAACCAGGCCACATCAAAAACGGTAACCATCGTCGGCATACTTTTGGACAGCGGCATGGTTCCCGATGCACAATGCAAGAGATCGGCACCCGAGGCACGCGCGCGTTGAGGAAGGAGAATCTGGTCCCAATAGACCCGCCGATCAAATCGCCAAGGATCGACCGTCGGATCGGAAAGCTCAACAACATCCATACCGGCAAGACGAAGCGCGGCGGATAGGCCCTGCACATATTCTCCGATGCCAGTCGCCGTCCCAACGGCGAGTTGCGCATCAATGGCAACTTTCAATGAACGAGATGCTCCAGCGTCCGAACGAAGGATGCCGATGGATCGATCGCACGGGCACGCCGTAAGTAGTTTTGCGCTTCAGCTCGATGGCCGAGTGCGACGGCAACCACGCCCAGGCCTGCCAACGCATTGACGGATTGAGGATCGATGGCTAGGGCCCGCGCAAAGTATCGACGAGAAAGCGTCGGTTGCCCATTCAGCCAAGCCTGAGTTCCCGCAGCCAGGAGATAGGTTTGCGAATAGGGCGAAATACGCGCGGCCCGCTCATAGCAAGCTAGGGCCAGCTCCGTCCAGCGTGTTCGCGCATGGCCTTTCGCGCCCAAACTCGCCGTCGCAGCGATGACGCCGCTCTGCCATTCTTGCAAGGCAAGGAGATCGGGATGAGCGCCGAGGGAACGGATCCGCGCGATTGCGCTCTGGAGATACGCATAGCCGCGCTCGGGATTCTGGCGAGCCAGCCGCGTTGCGAAGGTTGCTATTGCCACCGGATCCGGTGCCGCTAGTGCAAACTCCGATGCAAGCTGCACATGACCTCGACGATCCTCAATTTGCATAAGTAATTCGTTACGCCACGATGTCGGGGGCATACGTATCGCAATTCGCTCAGCAGTTTCGAGATGATTCGAGGCCAACGCATCTCGACTGAGGTCTTCTGCTAAAAATGGTGCGGGATCGATGGCAAAGATCCGCGATTCAATGTCTCGCGCCATGCTATGCGAAAGAAAAGCGATGCCCTTGTGCGGAACGAACCGAGTCGCCATTGCATCGGAACTGCATTGCACCAATGCGAGAAGTGCACACGAAAGGCCGAGCGTCGCAGCAAGTGCGGCTCGCAACATGTTCGACGGCATGCTAAAACTTGATGGTCAGGTTGACGTCGTTCCCGGATTGCGGCAACGACAAGGTCGGCAACACGTTATCCTGATAGAACGTCCGCTTCGCGGATAGTGTAATCGCACTGCTCGAATGCGGCAATCGGTAGGTCACATTACCAAGGTAGGTATTGTTGCGTGCATCAAGACCGAATGGAATTCCGCCGCCATAACTCCCGAATAAATGGGTTTGCCCATAGCCGACACCGAGAGAAAACCCGCGATGGAGCGGAAGAGCCAGCGTTGCGCCGACACTCTGTTGCTGAAAATCGACGGCGCCCGGAGTAAGAAATGATGGGTTATTTAATGGCAATGTCGTGAGCGACTGCGGCGTCAGCGACGTGATGCGCTGATAGTCGCTTTGAACATCGAGATGAATATTTGCGCGTAAAGCATGAAGGTTGAGCAGCGATCCCACACGCAAGTTTTGCCCTGTCGACGAACGCGAGGACTGCCCCAACAGGTGCAGATTCAACTGCGCACCATGAAACGGCACAGAGATCGCCACCGGGGAGGGGCGGTTAATCAATGCTGAACTCCAGGGGAGCGCCGCTTTCGCCGCGGTGACATCGACAAATCCGGGCGTATAGGCACCTCCGGCGCTAGAATCCACGGTCAGAAGATGAGGCTGGCTGCCAAGATCGACGGATGGTATGACTGCCGCAAGCGCCTTGGGGACCGGAGACGTGTTGCCGAGAAGCGTCAGGCGGACGATCAGCGGGCGGCTACGGAGCGGCGGGGGCGCCATCGAGTAACCGAAGGCGACACGAGCGAGCGCGAACGAAACCTCCGAGTGACCACGGAGAAAACGCGTCGGCGCGTCCCGGTCAAAAACACGCGATGAACGCAATCCGAAGAGCGAGGAAGGCGGGACCGCGAACGGAGAGGCCGGCCGAATCGACTGACCAAAGAGACCGATGGAGATCGCATCTTGGAGGCTCGGTGCAGCAGCTAATGGCTGTCCGCCGCAGAGGGCAATGACAGCGACGAGAACAGCGGCGAGCGTGCGACGGGAAATCATGGCGTTGCTTCGTTCCTTCGGCCTTCTAGTATATCCCGAGCCTACCCCGATTACTACCGCTTGCCTGCGCCTTTTTCACCAGCTTTACTCACAATAAGCGACGAGCAATGAGAACAGCCGCATAATCGTCGACCGGAACGGGCGGTGTCTGCAGTCCCAGAGGGATCAGCCGCCGCCACCCCGTCGGGGGATTCTCGGCAAAATAGAGCTCCCGAGCCCGCAGGCTCGTTTCATGCTCATCGACCATGTGGATGTCGGCCCCGGCGAGGGCCGGGAGCTCACGGAGCAACGTACTATTTGTTCCGCTTCCCATGGCCACCAGCGTAATCTCCCAGGTGCTGCGCAAGCGGGCGACGACCGCATCGATCTCATGGGTTGCAGCGATGCATCGCTCGACGATCGAGCCATCCTCGATGCGAAGAACGGCGAGTCCGGTCTTTCGTGTTCCAGGATCGATTCCCAGAATACACTCGGTCATTGCAGTGTCGCGGAGCGTTGTAGCGTCAAGACAACCGGGATACCAAATGTGTGCGGGTAGACATCATAGGCGGCAAATGCAGCGAGAATATAGGTCCCTTTTCCCGAGGTGACCATGCTCTGCATCTTATCGAGCGTCGGAAGAAATGAGAGGGCTTGTACGTTGCTCCCCAGGTACTCGGGGAGCGCCAAGCCTTCCAACGGAATTGGCAATCCTTGCGTTTTCTGCGGCGCAATTGCCTGTCGCGCAATCTTTGCTTCCAACTGCTGCACCGCAAGATTCATGTTCACATTTTTTCCGGCTGGAATCGTCAACGCATTCAAAAACGTCCCTTTACGATACACGAGGCGGTCCGGAACATACTGAATCTGAAAATGAATCCGATCTTTTTCGTAGAGATTCTGATACGACGTCGCGAGGAGCAACACATCATCATTTTTGGCGAAGGCAACCGCTTTACGAACATTTGGGCCAAGCAACGCAGCCTGATTTTTGGGTTCGATGAATGGCTTGAGATCCAATTGCGTATAAATCGAGTTGACGTACGACGCCGCTTTGTGAAGAAAATCGGCCGTCACTTCGTAGCCCGTCGATTCCGACGATCCTTTGGGAATAACGGCCGGAAACGGGACCATCAATTGCCCCGTCGCAACCACCAAATGCCCGTTATTGAGCTTTTGCTGCAATTCGGTTTCCCGAGATTGCAGCGCTTCGATACGGCTGTTAATTTCATTCATATGGAAAAACGCCGTTTGGACTTGCTGCGAAGCGAGAATTGCACCGATCGTTACCGCGAGTGCAATTACGACGCCGGTGCCGACAGCGATAATCGTTGACGTATATTTTGGACGGATCTTGAATAAGGTGAGGCGCTTGCGTCCGACTTGGTGTCCGACGCGATCCCCGGCATAGGCGATCGCCCCAGCGAGAGCGGCGATAAAAAGAACGATCCCCAGGCCACGCATCGTATCTAACATTATGTCATTGCCGCCATTCGAACGCGTTGCAAACCAAAAAACGAGAACAATAAATTAGGCACCCATGCCCAGAACATCGCCGTCGGTAGCAGCGCTTCTCCAAAGTATGAACAGATCGTGGCGACGACGTAATAGATAAAGACGATGCCGATTGCAAGGCCGAAACCCAGACTCGCATTTCCGCCACCGCGCGTCTGCCGCATACCGAACGGCACTGCCAACAACGCGAAGACAAAACAAGCAAATGGCCGCGCCAGCTTCTCCTGGTAGGTCATAACGTATTTACGTATTTGGTTCTCGGTAAGTTGTCCCGACGCTATAATTTGAGCAATTTGCGACCGGCTCATCTGCTCCGGATCGTCATGCTTGATGCGCTGCATGATGCCTGAAGGGGTCTCGCCGAGCGCGACAACAAGACTCGGCGTATGCGGCTGCTGCGTAACCGTTCCATCGGAATTAAAGCGGTAGGTCGAAACGTCGGTGAGATTCCACTGATTCGCCTCGAAATCGGCTTTGTTTGCAAATGCAACGAGGGTCGGAGCGTTTGCCTTATCGTATTGAATCAGCGTAACGTTCAATAGCGCTTGCGATGTCGTATCGTATCCGGTAGCGACGGAAATTTGACGCCCCCCGCCTGGTAGCGGAGCCGTTACGGTAAGGTCGCGATTAAACGCCGAGACATGCTTGATAACGGTATTTTCAATTTCGGTGCTTTGATCTTGGGCAAATGGCTGCACCCATTCTTGCATTGCTAACGTGACGAATGACATCACCAAGCCGCAGGCAAGGATCGGTAGCACGATGCGCATCAACGCGATACCGCCGGCTTTCATGGCAATAATCTCGGATTCGCCCGACAGTCGCTGGAGCATAAGCAAGGTGCCCAAAAGCATCGCCATCGGAATGACCAAAACGGTGGTCGATGGGAGCGACCAGAGAAAAATTTCTATCGCCGCCCAGAGCGGCGCATGATCGTTTGTGATGAGTTTCCCGATGTTGAGTATCTCATTGGCTGCCAACAACGATGTGAACGCGAGCAAGCCGACAAGAAACGGCCCGGAAAGTTCGGAAATCACATAGCGATCAAGGATCCCTAAGCGTAGCGAACGGGTCACAGGCGGAAACCTTCACCTAAATAGAATGTCCTGGCAATCGGAGACTCCATCACCTCTTGAGCCGTTCCGGCAACTTCAATTCTGCCCTTATTGAGAATGTAGGCTCGATCGACGATCGCCAACGTCTCGCGCACTTGGTGATCCGTGATGAGAACGCCGATACCCCGATCTCGCAATTGACGAATCAACGCTTGAATATCCGCGACGGCAATCGGATCAATCCCGGTAAACGGTTCATCAAGCAAGAGAAATGCCGGATCCGTGGCTAAAGCCCGGGCAATTTCGACGCGGCGACGCTCGCCGCCAGACAACGAATCACCGCGCGCGTTGACGAAATTCGCCAACCCGAATTCGCCTAAAAGTTCGGGCAATCGCCGATCTTGCTCGGCTCGCGAGACACCGTGCTGTTCCCAAATGAGACGAATATTATCGCCGACGGAGAGCTTACGAAAAATCGAGTTTTCCTGGGCCAAATACCCGAGGCCGCTTCTCGCTCGCCGATACATCGGGGCGCCGGAGAGATCGATTTCGCCATCGCTTCCCTCAAGCAATACTCGCCCACCATCGGGCTTGACGAGACCGACGACCATGTAGAATGTCGTCGTCTTGCCGGCGCCGTTTGGGCCGAGCAAACCAACGACTTCTCCGGTATGAACGTCGGCGCTCACCCCGTCTACGACGGTCCGTTCGCCATACCGCTTGAGCAGATGATCGATGACGATGCGCTGTACACTCATTGCAAGCGAACCTTTGTAAAACTCAAATTCGAATCTACACGATTCCCGGTGGCGTGCAATCCTTTAGGATCAGTCATCACAACGTGCCCTTCGCCGCGCAGGTGGTCAGTTCCGCGATTCACGATCAGCGTATCGCAATCGAGCACAAGGCCCGTCGAACTCACCGTATGAACATGCCCTTCGAGCTCGATTTCATCCTTGAGCTGATCCACTATGGCGGTCGGCGCAACGGCGATCAATCGTCCCCCGTGCCCGTCGTGAAAGATAATACGCGCATTATGAAGGCGCGATGTCGCCGCACCGGCGACCTGTGTGCCTTCCAAGGAGCGCGCAAAAATTTCATAAAGTGTGCGGCTTCCCCGCGTTTGTACGATATGAATCGGGCGATCCGCGGTCCCTTTTCCCACGAAATGCAGCGGCGGAACGCCGCCGGTCGCACTCGCCGTAGGGCTTGGTGATACCGCCATCGGTGATCGTTCCGGCTTGGGATTACAGCCGATGAATGCGAGCACGACAAAAACGCATGCACTCGTGCGATTCACGCGACCGACTCCACGAGTCCGTGACGAAGCATCGCTATCGTTAGCCCCATGAACGGAAGCCAAAGGCCGAACAGGACGATTGAAACCGTGTCGATGAGCCCCTGCGATAGCGTACCTGCAAACGCCGCGATACACGCAACGCCGAGAAGTCGCGCGCGTGGCGTGGCACGAATATACGCAGCATAGACGTCCGAAGCGAACCGCTTCCACACAAAGAGAAATGCGCAAAATCCGACTATGCCGGTTTCCGCCAAGAGCGTCAGATAAATGGAGTGTGCGTGATACGCCGCGGCGTCGGCATCCGGTGCACGAACGAGTTGATAGACCGGACCAAAGTTAAACGGGCCTACCCCTGTCAACGGAAACCGTTCAATCATGCTCAATGCCGCTTGCCAAATCGGCGGACGAGTGAAATTTTCACTCGGATCGTGATGCGCATTAAAAACAATAAATGTTATCCCCATCGCAAGGATCAAGCCCAGAAGAGCGGCGATGCGTCGTCGCCCACGTAACAGCAAAAACCCTGCCACCGCGAGCTCAACGCCCATCGCCACGAACGCTGTTCGTGAGAACGTCATCGCGAAGGCAATCGAACCGACGCAAACGCTTATCCAGGCCAGGATGCGCAAGAGCGACTGCTGCGTCGTCACGGCGATTCCGCACCCCAACGGCAAAAGCATCAAAAGATATCCCGCAAGTTCACCAGGCAGAACGAACGTGCCGACAGCACGCCCATGAGCGATGATATAGAGAGCGTTCGGATGCTTGCTCAGGACGAACACGATGGCCAGGAGCGACGCAATTGTCGAGGTCACAACTAGCGTCCAAAGAAGCGCTTTTGCCACCTGGGGACGGTCATAAAATCGTTCGACGCCTGTATGCCAAATGATACCAAGACCGAAAATTCCTAAGAACAACAGCCCGCCTCGTGGATCAAATCCGAACAGCGCGGCAAGAAGTCCACTTCCTAACCATAGCAATAACGGGACAACGAGGGGATTTTTCTCCCCTTTCACCCGCAATAAGAGGAGCACGCCATAGACGGCTTCGCATCCCATGAGAACAAGCAGAAAAATAGCGACGCCCGGCGGAATCAACGAAACGCCCGGAACCGGAATACCCATAAGCATAATAAATGATGCGAAAACGGGAAGCGCTGCAAATGGAATCGCGACGGCAATCGGGAGTATCCGTATCATCGCTGGGCTATCTCGACGATGCGATGCGCAATCACCTTGCTTGCTCCTCGTCCACCCATGCGTTGACGACCGATCTGCGACATACGATCACGTTGATCCGGGTTTCGCAAGATGGCCTTCATTTGCTCGGCAGCTCGTTCGAAGGGTCCCGTTAAGATTGCTACGGCGTCGCCAAGAAGGCCCCGTTGCCGCGTTCGATACCAGCCGTGCTCATCGGAATCATAGGCAAGAATCGGAATCCCTGCGGCAGCGGCGGCTTCGTTCGCCGTACCGGCCTGCCCAAGCACGATCGTTGCCTGGGTAATCGCCGCACCCAACGGGCCGCGCCAACCGGTAATGACGGACGATGCCGATAACGCGATGCGAAATGGAATATGCGGATCCCGATCATCTTGGAGCACCGTAAAGCCTGCGGTTTCCAGCGTGCGCACGAATCGTTCCTGAGATAAGCCGGGAGCCAATGAGAGAACACCTGAAAGGTTCGGTTCATCCGGAGCTATTCGGCGTACAATCTGTACTAAGTCAACGCAACGATCATACGCATCTTCTCGACTTCCGGGCAACATGAGAATGCGCGGAGTTCCCGCGTAGGGTGGACGCGCGTCATCCGGATCATACAAATCGGCGATACTATTCCCCGGGGACTCACACGCCACGCCCTTGGCACGCAGATCATCGGCGGTTGCACCGTCGCGAACGAAGACGCTTACTGCCTTACGAAGGATCGTCCGTTCGCCAGGGCCATACGGCGCAACATAGACGCTTTTTGCGGTGCCGACATAGATCGTCGGCGAGCCTGCTTGCAATGCCATAAGGAGCGCATACGTATCACCAACCGCCACAACGGCTTGATAGGATCGTCCAGACTTGCGTAGGAACGCACGTTGCGCAAACGTCAACCCAAGTAATCCCGCGCGAAGATCGCGCACGATATTTCTAAAATTTCCCATTGCGATCAGCCCGCCGCTCGGCAATTGGCGCTGCGGCCCAACGGGTAACGTCGCCGTGTTATCGGGAGGGATTCCAACTAATGCCAATTGTTCGCATTGCGCATTCGGATAAAGCGCAAGAACCTCTTTGGCTAAGCGCTCGACAATTGCGGCCTCGCCATTTCCATTAGAGACAAAAAGAATTCGCATTACGGCGCGCCAAGTAACGGCAACAATGCGAATTTTTCTATCAGAAAACGATTCGTCGCCGGATCGCGGCGCAACTCGGTTTGCGAAACATATTGCCCATAGGGGCCGGCGTGAACAATTGGAACTCCATTGACAATTTCAGGTTCAAAGAGCGTATCGTGGCTATGGCCACCAAGAATCAAAGTCGTTCGCCCAACGGCTTGAGCGAGCTTACGATCGAGACGTAATCCCAAATGCGAAAGCACGATGAGCACATCGCGATCGACTAGACGCGACGCGTAGTCGCCAACGACATCCCACGGCTGCAAAAATCGCCATCCGAAAACGCGTTCCCATGCGCTCCTTTCCGGATACTGCATAATCAATAACCCTAAGACATGAATACGCGCATCATCGTGGTCGAAAACTAACGAACGAGCAAAGGGAAGCGTGCGCCCTTTAGTATCGATGAGATTGCTACAAAGGAGAGGATACCGCATCTTGTTCGCACGCGCCGTTAGGAGTGGGAAAAGATAGTGGAATTCGCGATTACCGATTGCTTGCACATCGTACTTTGCAACATCGATTTCATCGATGATCGGCTCGCTACGGCGATAGACGGTTTGACTGCCTCGCAATGAATCGCCGCAGTCAAAAAGAAATCCCGGTGCGGCTTCACGAAGCGATGCAAGGCGACCAGCAAATCCTCGATGGTCGTGAAGATCGGATGTATGGTAGAGGCGGATCATGCGCCTTTTGCCAGACGAAACGCTTCTGCTGCAATGTGCGCCGCAGAATTTTCTTTACCAAGTTTACCGTGCAGCTCTTGCATATCCTGACGCGTCTTCGAGGGGCTGCGCAGAACGCTCTCCATCTCTGCAGCGAGCGCCTGCGGCGTTGCATCGTCCTGTAAAAGTTCTTTGACAACTTCACGTTCGAGAATCAGATTTGGAAGCGCGATAAAGCGCCCGGAATAGACGCGCCGCGCGTGTCGAACCAAAAGACGCGAAAGGACATACAAACTGACCGAGGGCACACCCAAGAGACTCGCTTCAAGAACCGCCGTCCCCGACGCGACCCAGGCCGCATCGGCCTTCTCAAGCGCTGCACGACCACCATCGACAATCGTCATTTCTTGGAGCCCGCTGCGTGCAATTGCCACTTCGATATCACGACGCGCCTGTTCATTCGCGGCGCCGACGATCGCGTGAAGCTTGGGTCGATTCATGCGCAGGCGTCGAACGGCGCCGAGTAAGCGCGGAAGATGCGCACGAATTTCGGCACGACGACTTCCCGGAAGCAACGCGACGACTCCGGCATCTGCGGGCGGAGTCGCCCGCTCGGCGCGAAGTTCGTACGAACCGGAAAGCGGATGTCCGTGGAAGAGCACCGGCAGACCTAAGCGTGCATAGAAATTTGCTTGATGCAGATAGCCTGGGCACGGCGTCGTTAATTCCGCCACCAGTTTTGCCTGCTTCGGTCGATCCAACCACGCGCCGGGCGGAAAGACATACAAAATAGGCCCCGCATAGTGGTATTTTTCGCGCAACTGCGCCGCCAAACGCATATTAAAAGCACCAAAATCGACAAGCACCAAAAGATCCGGCGGCGATTGCGCTAGCCGCTTGGCGAGCGACCACATCGTCGTGAGAAGCTTTGGGATGCGCGGAATGGCGGCCAAAGGCCCCATCGATGCCCAACCCGTGTGATCGATCGGCACTGAAAAATTCGCATCGCGCATTCGTTGCGCGCCGATTCCCTCGAACTGTGCGTCAGGATCGATCCGAAGGAGTTCTTTGGCCAACGTTACGGCAACGAGTTCGCCGGATGGTTCCCCTGTCGAGAAAAAATAACGCACGTCACTTGATCACGCCGCGCTGCGACGCCTCGATAAATGAGATTAAATCATGACCGCATGTTGTCGTCACAATCGCTCTCATTGCTTCGAGCGCTTGCGAAACGTTGTTCTGCGGATCATATAGAATTTTATAGAATCGTTTGATCTCATCGCGTTGCTCCGAACTAAATTCACCACGTCGCAAGCCGACACTATTGAGTCCGTAGGGGCGTGGAGGCGCTCCCTCAACGAGAAAAAATGGCGGGACATCCTTCGTTACTTTTGACGCTCCGCCGATCATGACATATTTTCCAATACGCACAAATTGGTGGATTCCAGCCATTCCACCGATGACGGCGTTATCGCCGACCTCGACGTGGCCGGCAAGTTGTGCAAGATTGGACATGACGACACCATTCCCAACAATGCAATTATGGGCGATGTGGGTGTATGCAAGAAACAAACAATCGTCGCCTACGGTGGTGTATTCTCCCTCGCCGGTGGCACGTTGAATTGACGAGTATTCGCGAATGACTGTTCTGTTACCGATTTTCGTGAATGCTTGCTCGCCCTTGTATTTCTTATCTTGGCTCGAAGCTCCAATCGTCGCGAACGGATAAATTTCGCAATTTTCGCCGATTTCGGTCCAACCATTGACTACGACGTGAGCCTGAAGGATCGTGCCCGCACCGATGGTTACGTGCTCTCCAACGATGCAATAAGGGCCAACCTCGACCGATCTGCCGACGTTTGCATTGGGGTGAACGATCGCCGTCGCGTGGATCATGCGTGCAACACGCTCGCGTCGGCACGGAAATATGACGTATCGCTCACAATTGAGAACATAAGTTCTGCAGAACATGCAAACTCGCCGTCGACGTTTGCTTCCGCGCTCACAAAGCCGATATTCCTCCGATGACGCACGAGGCGCACGTGCATGGAAAAACGATCTCCTGGAACGACGGGGCGACGAAAACGGGCCTTATCGATGCCCGCGAGATACGGTGTTTTTACCGCAAACTCACCTGGCGCAAGAACGATGCAGCCGCCTAGTTGCGCTAAAGCTTCGATCATGAGCACGCCGGGAAAGACCGGGTTGGTCGGAAAATGCCCGGTAAAATACGGCTCATTAAAGGTGATATTTTTAAAACCGGTCGCAAAATTCATCGCTTCGTATGTCTCGATTCGATCTACGAGCAAAAAAGGATAGCGATGTGGCATGATATCCATTATCTGCCGAATATCGAGCTGTGGCATAACTTAAATGCTCCCTACTCCAAGAACGTAATGGTCGCGCAATGCTTTTGTTACTCGAGAGTGCAACGCATGACCTGATTTCACGGCGATCACTTGGGCCTGCAATCGCGCTCCTAACAAGGCAAAATCGCCCAACAGATCGAGAATTTTGTGCCGCACCACTTCATTTGGCCATTGCAACGGCTGCATCGGGCCATCGGCATCGAAGACCAGCGCATTATCAAGACTGCCCCCCAGCGCCAAACCGCGCGCCTTGAGCGCTTCAACCTCGGCAAGATAGCCAAAGGTTCGCGCCGCCGCGATCTCGCCGGCATATCGCTGCGCGTCGCAAAGAAAATCGAGATACTGCGCTCCTATCGGAGCGGGGAAATCCGCTACAAAACGGATCCGCAACGCGTCAGCGGGGAGAATGACGACCAGGCGGTCTCCGTCGGCGAAGAAATGCGCAGTCGAGGGGACGATCGTGGGTGCGGGTTCGCCAAGATCGCGCACTCCCACTTGCTCAAGCAAGGCGACATACTCCCGTGCGCTGCCATCTAAAACGGGGATCTCCGGGCCATGAACGTTGATGTGGAGATCAGAAACGCCGAATGCGTATAACGCCGACAAGAGATGTTCAACGGTTGAAACCGAGGCTGCTCCACGACCTATAACCGTTGCCCGCGAGGTTTCGACGACATTCTCGGCCGTCGCCGGAACGTGCTCGTCACCGAGCTCGAACACCAATCCGGTTCCGGCAACTGCCGGGCGCAAAACAACGGTTGCCTCGACACCGGAATGTAACCCGATTCCGGCAATCGTCAGCTCACTCGATAGCGTACGTCTATTCATTCGTCCGCGCATCTTTTGCACGCTCGAGGGCCGTCACGCGATCGAAAAGCTTCGGAATTTTTCGGAGCGCGACTTCAAAACGCAGCCGCTCACGATGATCCCGCGCAGGAGCGCCGGAAACGAACGCGCCGTCGGGAATATCGCCCCAAATTTGCGACGCGCCGGCAATGGTTACGCGGGATCCGACGGTGATGTGTCCCTTAAAACTAGCTTGCCCGCCAACTTGCACATAGTCGCCGATGATCGTCGAACCGGCCATTCCGGTCTGTGCAGCAAAGGCATTGTGTCGTCCTAGTCGGCAATTGTGCCCGATTTGCACCAAGTTATCGACCTTCGTTCCCTCGCCGATGACGGTGCTTCCCGTTTGCGCCCGATCAACGCAGGTGTTAGCGCCGATTTCAACATCGTCATCCAAACGTACATTGCCAACCTGCGGAATCCGCTCGAGTCGGCCATCGACAATCGACCAGCCAAAGCCTTCGCTTCCGATCACCGATCCGGGCGCGAGAACGACTCGCGCGCCAAGAACGCAGTCTTCCATGACGGTCGAACGCGGTTGTAACCAAGAATCGTTGCCAATAGTAACCCGAGGGCCAACGTAGGCACCCGCTTCGATCGTTACTCCGGCTGCAATGGTCGCACCGGGCCCAATACTTGCATGCGGTCCGACGTACACATCGTCGGCGACGCTCGCCGTTGCGTCAATCGAGGCGTGCACATCACGATACGGTCCGCGCAAACGCGGAGGTCGTGCCAACGCTAACAATGTCGCGAGAGCCGAGCGAGCGGACTCGACAACCAACAACGGCTTTGTCGTCGTGATGTCGCCGCCCAGCGCGGAACGCTCAACTAAGATCGCGCCGGCATCGGAGGCCATCGCCGCCGCCAAATACTTGGCATCGGTCGCAAACGTCATCGTTTGCGAATGAGCATCGTCAATTGACGAAATCGAAGAGACAACGAACGACGCGTCACCGACAATCTCGCCGGCGACGCGCTGTGCACATTCTGCGAGTGTTCCGAGCACGCTCGGGGTACTCTGCTCTACGGGGACGGAGTCGGCGTCGACTTCTCGGTAATTCCGAGTTCTTTCTCGACGTCGTCAGTAGTATCTGTCCCACCGTAGCCGACACCCTGTCGTGTTACGGCGAGTTTAAGGCCACGCGCGGCAGCAACTTTCTTAGCGGCATCCTGAAGCTGGTTTGTTAACGCCAAGGTTATCGCGCCGTACTTTTGCTCCAAGGCGAAAGCCTGCCGACGTTTTTGATCGGCAGAGACTTTCGATGACTGAATTTTCTGTTCGTCCAGAAAAAGGTTCTGCTGATCGTTTTGATAGACCGGCCAATTTTGGGTAATGCGATCGACATCGACAATCCCAATTGGGCTGCTATTCGAGCACCCTGCGAGAAGGGCGGCACTAAGGGCGAGAAATAGGGCTTGCTTTTTCACTCGTGTAGGCTTTCGATGGCTTTGGTGACATCGGGGGTCAAATCATAGCCCCCTGGGGTTGCGGATGGATCTGCAATGGCGACACTCAGGCCGCGATCCTTCGCAATTTTTTGCGCGGTTTGCGTCACTCGGGCGACAATTTTCGCATAGAGATCTTGGCGCTGTTGCTGGACGGTGAGTAATTGTTTGGCGGCATCGGCCGAGCCAAGATCGCCGCCGTTTTTTAGTGCGGCGTACTCGACTTGAATGTCCGTTTTTGTTTTATTAAAGGCATCCATTGCGGCCTGAGCATCGGCGTTAAACTTATCGGAGAACTCCGATTGAATCGATGCTAAACGCTGTTTAGTTGCATCGGATAGATTCGCCGGCAACGTCGCCGGCGCCATGTTTTTCAGGTTTGCGACCACTTGCGATTGACGGCTTTGCAATTTCGCCGCTGTCGCTTGTTGCATCGCCGCCGACTCTCGAGCCATGCGCTGATTCATCGTCGAAAGCAACGTTTTTCTATAAGCATCAAACTCTTGTGAATCGGCTTTTCTCAACGCAGTAAGATTCGCAGCTTCCCGCGCGTCGATTGCCTTTAGTTTCGCCTGTATGTCTTTACGCGCGGCGTTATCGAGCGCGAGGTTGGCCATTCGCGTTTGAAGCGCAAGTCGCTCGCCCGCGTCCTCAGACGATTCTTTCAGCGATAAACTCGATTCGCGTTGAGCGAGTTCCTCGCTTTTTGCTTGCAGCTTACTACTAATTTCTTTTCGCAACTGATCCATCGTTGCTTTCATCGTCGCGCTATCTTGCGCCATCACATCGTTACGATAGGCTTGCAGATCTTGTCCGGCTTGCATATAGGCCGCTTGTTGTTTTCCGGAAGCCGACGCTGCGAGGGAGTTGGCGATATTTGCGGCGTTAGGAACGCCTGCTGCCGCAAGTGCCTGGCCGATTGCGATCGATTCCTCGTGCAAATACTGATTTTGCTTACCGCTTATATATTTTTGTGTTTGTGCTTGAGCGGCCGTAAGCTGGGCGTTTAGCTTGTTGATTTGGGTTTCGATTTGGGCAGCAGTCAAATGAGCAGTCGTTCGAGCCGCAAAATTCAGCGCGGACAACGACTGATCAAGAGCCTGCACCTGAGGGTACATTGGGTCGTGCTTGGCCGCTTGCGCGACGTCGACATACCCAATGCCCTTGATATTTGGCGCGTTGACATTGACGTGGGAACATCCCGCGACAAGCACAGCCAACGCCAAGCCCGAAATACGACGGATCAAAGTGCTACTTGCCGAGCTCGTTTTGGACATCTTGAGTGATGTTCGTTCCACCATAGACCACATCGCCTTGATCGATGATCAGCAAAAGATTTTTCTTTTGAGCGATACTGGCATTTGCGGCTTTGAGCCCGTCCAACACCGGCTGGACCATTTCTTTTTGCTTTGCCTTTATGACTTTGTCATAGTCGGCAGCTACGGCTTTTTTGGCCGCATCGTCTTTGGCCGCCGCAAATCGTTGTTGATACACTTTTTGCGTATCGTTCACGAATTTTTGGAAGTCCGCATTCGCTTTTTGAACTTTTGGAAGATTATCAATCGCGCTCTGATCCACGAAGCCGATTTCCGATGGTGGCGGCGTTGCCGAAGGCTGAGCAATGGCCTGCCCTCCCTGCAGAAGCCCGATAACATCTTTCGTGATATCGACACCACCATAAACGATGATGCGCTTATCGACGACGATCGAGAGCTTCTTCGTTGCACTCACGTTGGCGATTGCAAGCTGAGCACGGGCGAAAATCGGCCCTACGAGCTCCTGCTGGCGATCATTGAATTTCTGCTGAAACTCAAGTGAAATTGTTTGGCGTTCGGAATCAGATTTTGCCGCCTTAATACGCGCCGCAAACTGTGCATCCAATCCTTGCTTGAATTGAGCAAGTTTCCGATTTGCATCAACGAATGCCGGCAGGCTTCCGACTTGGGCCTGATCGATGAAGCCGATATCGGTGAGATCTGCCGCAATTGCATGCGGTGCCAGCAATGCAGTGGCAACAAAAAGTGCGAGTCCGAAGCGAAGAAAGCGAAGTTTCATACTGTCCTTACGTTTGACGAGGTTAGAAGCTTTGGCCGATGCCAAAGCTAGTATGCGTTCCGTCTGCTCCCTTGGCGAAATCGAGTCGGATAACTTGATTACCAAGTAGCTGAGGAATTGAGAAGCGTAGCCCGGCACCGTAGTCATAGTTGTAGTTCCAGTTACCCGGATAGCTGAGGATACGATTCGTATTGGGATCCAAAAGCGGCGAGGCTCCTCGGATGCGGTACGCACCTTGATCGAAAAACACGGCTATTTGGAATTTGCGATCAGCGGTGAGCGGTTTACGAATCTCGGCTTGGAACAATCCCGTATCGGTTCCATAAAACACGCTGTTGTAACCGCGTAATTGTTGATCGGAGAACGTGTAAAGCGCACTATAGGGAAGGACACCCGTCGAGAGTCTCCCCTGGAAATGCAACCCGAGCGTCGAGTTTTTCAACACCGGGAAGAAACGCGTTGCATCAAGCTGCGTCTGCGTAAAGTTGAAGTTCGAGCCAATCGACGGACTTGAGATCGTCTCACCGAAATTGATCGTATGGCCCTTCGTTGGGTCGAAGTAATCGTTCAACGTGTTCGTCGAGCTTCCCAGCGTTACCGTATAAAGATTATACGGAAGGCCGGTATTCGTATTAGCAATGGACGTAGCCGCGATACCAAACGATGTCGCGCCACTCGTCGGATTGATATTCGAGAGCGGCCCCGGCGTTGGACCAACGACGACGTTGGGTTGAGCCGACTGGAAGTAGTATGGTGACGGGACAGTCGTCGAAGATTTAATCGACGAAAGACTCGTGCCAATCGACAACTGCGTGAAATAATTCAGGCGTCGACCGACTTGCAACGAAATGCCCGTGGATTGCGATTGCGCAGTCGCATAACTTCCGCCGATTTGCGATCCCGTCGAGACGAGCGTCACCGGAATCGACGACGTGGGCTGGTTGATTGACGGGATGCCGCCGCCGTTGCCAACCTGATAGATCGGATAGAAGTACGTCGAACCATTGGCGAAGATCGAGGCTCCAAGACTATAGAGCTGCGATTTTTTCGTCTTGCCGAAGTAGGGAATCGAGGCTGACAACTGCGTGGTATAGGTACGTGATCCGCGTTGCAGCTGCAACTGCAGATTGTTTCCCGTTCCATGCAAATTGTTGTCCGAGTACCCCAGTGTTCCGTACAGCCCTTGGCCGGTAATGCCGCCTTGATACCCTACGCCGACTTGCGCCTGCGCGGTCTTCTGCTCGGTTACGTGCCAAACGACGGCGACGAGATCGGGGCGCTTGGGATCCGGACCGGGTTTGACATCCGGCTCGACTTTCGAGAAGAAGCCCAGGTTGTTGAGACGCTCGTAATCGCGTTTGATTCCATCTTTGGTTAATAGCGATCCCGGTTGCAGTTGCAACTGGCGACGGATGACATCGTCTTTCGTTCGCTCGTTGCCGGTGATCTGTACGACCGCAACGCGTGCAACGTCGATCGTGTACTGCACATCTGCGGTACCGGCTTTTTGGTTGATCGTATCTTGCTTGATCCCGCCTTCGAAATTGCCGATGTACAAACCGGCTTTTTCGTAGAGCTTGTTAAGGGCTTCGTAATCCTTATCGCGCATCGAATCGGAATACTCGACGCCGGGCTTCACCGATATCGCCGCCAAAATTTTTGCCTGCGGCAAAATGTACGTTCCGGAAAGTAATACTTTGGCGACGGTGAGACCCTCGATTACGTCGATCGTGACCACGCCCGTTTTAGGGTCGATGGAAAGATTCGTAATATGCGATGGGAGCTGGCCTTGGTATCCGATCCGCTCGTAATAGGAATTGATCTTTTGAAGATCCTGACGAAACGTATCGGTATTAAAGACCTGGCCGACCGTCGTATCCATAAGGGCTGCAAGCGTATCGCTCGGCACCTTTTTGTTTCCGACAAACGTGATTTTCGTCACGACCGGGTTTTCGATCACGCGGTAGGTGATGGCGACGCCATTCCCACGTGGGCGAATCAGCGGGGCGGGAACGGCAGCGAAATATCCCAGCGCGTTGATTCGCGCCAGATCGCTCTGAATAACCGCGGGTTCGTACGGTTGACCGGGACGAACTTGGATCACGTCCATAATCGTCTGAGTCGGAACGTGAAGATTCCCCGAGATATCGACCGAAACAATTCGCGGTACATCAGCCGAGCGTACCGGCTGCGCGAATGAAACGATGAGGCAGATAATTGCGAGTACGAAACCCGCACTCACCAGAAGTGCGCGACGTGCGCGCGCTTGGTTAACCGTCATGAAATCGTGTCTTCCCTATGCGTGCATCGGTGCGTCGAGGGCACCGAAAGGTGAACGCGCGAGGTGCTCTCGGCGTTACATCCCGGCGGGCCCTGTTCGCGTTGTGGGGGGTTGCTCCTTGCTACTTCGGCGCCATCCAAAGAGCCGGCGGAGGGTAAAACTAAAGCCCGACCCCGATTGCAAGGGGATTGAAAGCGACCCATTCGAGGCGAAAAAGACGGGGCGAAGGCCGGCCGAGACCGATGGGGCGACCGTTTGGGTATAGAACGCCAGCTGTGCAATCGTCGAGGGCTTTGGGGCATACTCAATGCCCAGCGTCTGAAGACTCACCAGCCCGAATGTCGAGCTATAGCTTAAGGAAAAGCCGTGCGAAAGCGGCCGATTCACCGAAACCGCCAAATTGCCAAAATAATCGAACGAGAGCCCGACATTCCCAAGGCCGAGGGATTTTCCGAGGGCATTCCCTAGCGGCCCCAGGAGAGCCGAGGTAAATTGCGCGTTGACAAGGTTAAAGGCTTCCTGACCAATCGTCGTCCCGCCCCCGCCGCGCAGACTCGCCGAGGAGCCGCCGACGCCGGCAAGCCCGCCGAGCGGGGTCAGCATTGCCAATAACTGATCCCGGGAATACCCGGGCGGGTTGGACTGTAAATCGACAGTGAGATGATCGATGGGACCGGAAACGGCCACGGTGATCTCCGTCGCTCCGAAGGCTGAGCCCGCAGAACTCGACTCCGTGACCCGCGTCTGCGCCGAGGCCGTGAGATTTGGAACCAAGCCGCGGTCGGGATGAAAGGCCACCCGGGCGCGAACGACGCTAAACGCTCGGTCAAGGTACGTCAGCGTCCCCCCCGAGGCGACAAACGATCCCTCGAGTGTCGGTTGTGCCAGCGTCCCGCGCAACGCAACCGAGCCCGTTCCGGCGATATCGAGGCCGGCGCCGTACCCGCTTCCTACGACACGAACGTTCTGTCCGGCCCGAAGAGCGAGATCAAAGGCCAAATCAAACGCGCGAGCTCCCGTTGTCGCGACCGCCGGAACAAGAAATGCCGCAAACGGAACCGCGGCATTGCTGATCGCGATATCGCCCGAGAGCAACGCTTTCGAAGAGGCAGCGTGGGTGAGAGCCACGTTGAAATCGAGTGCCCCCCGACCGACGCCGGGTATATCCAGACGAGCCCCTTGCCCGCGAAGGTGGGCGCTGTACGGCATTCGTTTCGGATCATTGAGGCCCGCGGCGAGATCTACGATTCCGTCACCACGAACAACCCCGCCGCCGACCATTGCGTGAAGCGACGAAATGGAAATCTTCGTCCCTGAAAAGAGCAGACCGGCTCCGATCTGACCGATGCTCGTTGCGTTGTATGGCCCGGCGTAGCTCCCATCGCTGAGGGAAATGTGGCCGATTGCCTGGGGCGAGCCCACCAAGCCGGAGAGACCGATTCGCCCATTGAGCTGGCCCCCGAGCGTTGTTTTCGATCCTAAAAGCGGAGCGAAGACCTTGGCGTGAAGTTTATCGACGGCCAGATCGAACGACAGCCGATCAGTTGCGCCGCCGATGGAGAAGGGCCAAAGACGCAACGGCAGGCTCCCCGCCAATGTGACCATACCCGAGGTGCCGAAATTTGCTTCAACATCTTGGACTTGGAGTTTCGAGCCGACCAGTTTCCCCGATCCCACGAGGGACGGCAAGACAACGCCATAGACATCGAGATTCTTCGCATCCACTGCTCCGGTGAATGTGGGTTTCGCCGTTGTTCCTCGGATGAGAACCGTCGAATCGACGGAGCCCGAGATGGGCAAAACGCGGTGCGACGAACGAGCGATGACATCGTGAATCTGCGCGGCGTGAACCGCGACGGTAAGAGCAAGCGGCGACGTCGGTTGCCATCCGAAGCTACCGCCGGCCGTCGCCTGCAGTCCTACCGCGCTCAAGGTTGCGTTACTCAAGGTAAAGCGATCGCCGGAATCCGACAAACCAACCGAAAGTTGGTCGATGGGCGTGGCTCCAAACGACCCGCGATGTAACACCGCATTTGCCTGTAGCTGAAGATTCGGCAAACGTCCGTGAGCCGTCACCTTTCCATCCAGCGAACCCAGCAGCGGAACAGACGCCGCACCGACAAGCGTACGGTATAAGGAAAGATCCAAGTCCTTCGCCGTAAGCGTTGCATCGTACCGGGCCGAGGCTAAAAGACGCTCCAGCCGCGCCGTCGGCGCAACGCTCAACGAACCCTGAACGGCAAATTGTCCATGACGCCCATGGACGGCAAGCGTGCCATCGACCGTATCGTGCGACGAGGTCCATTTGGCCGCAGTATGCCCGAACGGAAATCGACGAAACTGCAGGTGATGAATATCGATGACGCCGTCGCTTGAAATGCGATGTTGCGTTGACAGCAAGGCGACATCAAGTGAGCCGTTGCCGCCAAACGTATCGCCGGTATCGAAAAGATCGTTGAAATCCGCGAGGTGTGCCGTATGAGCAACCACCGCTAGCGCGCTGACGTCCCTATGCGAAAGGGCAAAAAATTGCGCGTTCGTCGTACCGACACGAAGCGTTCCGTCGGTGACGGTGACTCCCTGAGGGTCGGCAATCAGTGTCGCCCGCGCGTCATGGACGGACTGCCCGAGAACCAACGAGATGGGAATATCGACCGGTCCATCGACCAGCGCGCGAGGCCCCCGTCCGGTCACATGAAAATCCGACCGAAACGTTCCCGAAAGCGCATTCGTGCGCACCCCGAATGCGTGTACGACCGTCGCGAGATCAGCAGCCGGAACATGCGTCGTCAGGTCGTAACTCGGGGACGGTTGCCCGAGACTCCACACCCGGCCGGCAAACGCCGCGGGGAGCCCATCGATCCGTCCAAGACCATGGGCAACGCTCAACGTCGTGCCCCGCAACCCTACTGCGGCACTTCCGGCAACCGCGTATCCACCGACGCGACCATTACTCAAGGACGCAGTGAAATCGGCATTTTGCGGATTGGCCGAATCGACCGTTCCGAAGGCGGTCACGCGTCCGGTCGCATCCCCGGGTCGCAAACGTCCCAGGCTTGCCAGATCGATTCCCCGAGCAGCAAAGGATATCGGACCGCCTGAAGCTCCTCCGAGCAGACTCACGCTACCACCCCCGGCAGAGGCAAAAAGCCGATCGACGACCGTTGCACCATGAACAAACTCGACGTGACCGGATATGCCCGTCACAGGAACTCCGTCGACGGCAACGCCTTGCAACCGCGCCTCCGGAACCCAGACCCCGAGCCCCCGGCTATCCAAGGCGAGAGTCACCGGACCGTCCGATTGTCCAGTCATCGTCGGCGAGCCCAAGGGCAGGGGAAATGCCGCCAGATTGGCATGCGCCCGACCGGCGAGAAGCAATTGGCCATTTTGCGAGAGGCCCCGTCCAACGAAATTTCCCCACGGAAAATCGGCAACGACCGGATCGATGGCGAGCGTCTGGAGACTCCCGCTTGCGCTTCCGTTTATCCGTGTGGCGGCCATAGAACCCACCGTGCCGCCGGTGAGCTGGGCCCGCATCGCGAGGGCGCTCGCGGCTCGGTGCGTTCGCAACGCAACGGCCGCATCGAGCCGACCGGCAAAAGGAGCATC